>JAGFCA010000076.1 GCA_022394755.1 Candidatus Poribacteria bacterium | reverse complement strand
CAGGGTTATTTAGTTTTCGGTATTTTCTTCTATAATGTTCACATTCGTGAATTATTTTATAGGTCGGAGTGGAACGTAGCGAAACCAGATATGTATTGTTCATATTGGTTAATCGAACTTAATCCAAATCACTGACTAAGACCCTAAGCCCCGGAGGGGCGAAAGGTGTGTAGAAAACCCATCACTCACCAATACACAAGCCCCGGAGGGGCGAAAGGTGTGTAGAAACCCTATCACTGACTAAGACCCTAAGCCCCGGAGGGGCGAAAGGTGTGTAGAAACCCATCACTCACCAATACACAAGCCTCGGAGGGGCGAAAGGTGTGTAGAAACCCCATCACTCACCAATGCAACCTACAGGATGAACTCTTAGTAACACACATGTACAGGTAATTCTAAAAACTAAATAACCCTGCAGTTCATATACAATACATTGACAATTTCTGTCTAATCAGATATTATGTTTCAATCTGTTATGGACAAATATGTTGTTGATAAATCATTAAATCCTTTTTACACAAAACAAATCGTTGCGGATCTCTGCTGGAACTACCTGAAAGACACATTAATATTTGTCAATCGTACTGTACAGCAAATGTTCTTTGTAGAGCCATCTGCAGGTACTGGTGCATTTTTTCAGAATCTACCGATCCAGCGGAGATTAGGTATTGATATTGCTCCAATGTGTGATCAGGTCTTAAAACAAGACTTTTTTCAATTGACTAACCTTCCCTATTCCTCAGATAAGACAATCATTGTTGGAAATCCTCCATTTGGAAAACGTGGTAAATTGGCAATTGCCTTTTTTAATCATGCAGCAAAATTAGCAGATATCATTGCTTTCATCCTTCCAGTGAATTTCCGAAAGTATATTGTCCATAAACAGCTTGATGAAAGTATGCAGTTTATCCGAAGGTTACCGCTTCCAAGAAATGCATTTCAACTCAATTCAGGTAAAACATACTCAGTAAATACTGAATTTCAGATTTGGACTCGGGTACCCAACACCTTAGAGGACATGCGGGAACATAAACCTCTTCCTATTCGACATCAAGATTTTCTACTATGGCAATATAACAATACAAAAGCCGCACTAAAGGTGTTTGATAACACATTCGATTTTGCCGTACCTTGTCAAGGATGGCAGGATTATTCACGGAGAGTTACCGATGAAAAAGAGTGTGAACGAAATAAACAGTGGATTCTCCTTAAGGCAAACAATAAAGACGTTCTCTTTAGGTTGCAGCATCTTGATTATGGACTATTGGCGAGAGAATGTGGTACTGCCGTACCTGGTTTTCGAAAAGGGGATCTTGTGAAAGCTTATTCTGATAAATTTGATTCATACACTTCAGGATAGGATTATATGCGTCTCCCGTGGATTGCCAGATATGTGCTACCAACTGTTTTGGCGATATTTGTATCCTATCTATTGTTAAGAGAGATTGACATCTCCGAAATCCCAAAAACATTAAGTGGAATCTCAATAAAGGCACTGATAATAGGGTTTGGGTGTTATTGTTTACTTGTCATTGCCAAAACACTCCGTTTTCGTACCATATTAGGACTCAAGACGAAACTATATCACCTTTTACCTATCCTTGCTTTACACACTTTTTGGGGTAATATCTTACCCATGAGAACAGGAGATGTATCTTATGTATATTTAATGCAACGCCACCAGAAGGTTGAAGCAACACAGGGAATCGCATCTCTAATGGTAGCGAGTATTATTGATCTTATGTTATTGATAGGGTTAATGGTAACAACCTCACTATTGTTGCACTCCAAGATTAGTGGTACGTTATCGTGGACGTTACTTTACCTCATGCCATTACTCATTGGATGTACGGTTGTAGGCATTATGATTCTTGCATGTTTAGCACCTAAATTCTGTTTTTCTGTGGCAGAAAAATGTACAAAACCGCTATTAAATACCGATTATAAATGGCTTACATGGTCTGTAAATAAAATTCTATCAATAGTTTCTGAAATTACATCATTCCGATTTAATTTACACTTTTTAAAGATCTGGATATATTCGTTTCTTTGTCTACTAATACGATTTGGTTTCCAATGTTATCTGGTATCCGAGATGGGAGTAGATATACCACTATCTGAAGTTCTATTTGCACTTGCTTTTACCAATGGATTCAATCTATTACCTATACAATCAGTTGGAAATTTTGGTACAACTGAATTTCCGTTTGCATGGTTATTACACTTTTTTGGAACGCCTCTTGAAAATGCAACTGTAACTGGGTTTAGTCTACATATTTTGATTTTACTTTATTGTCTACCTTTAGGGGTATACGGTGTAATTATGAAAAAAGCATATAGAAATGATACTTAACCTAACACAAAATATCTCTACGTAATTGGAGGATCTGAAATGAGAATTATTGACCCTCACGTACATGTTTGGAAAAACGACCCTAAGTTTCCTTGGGCACGAGACAGGAATGGTCCAACAGAAGATGCAACACCTGAAATGCTGCTTGAATTAATGGAAGAGAATGGTGTAGAGAAAACTGTTCTGGTTCAAGTGATCCATTATTTATGGGATAATAGTTTTGCCGCAGATGCAATGAAAAGGTATCCGGATAAATTTATGGGTGTTTGTAGAATCAACCCTGAAGATCCAGATGCCCCAGACCATTTAAGTCATTGGACAGAAGAGGAAGGTTTTCACGGTGTGAGACTAAGTCCTTCTGTTGGTGAAGATGGAGACTGGTTTACGGGTTCATTGATGCCTCCTATTTTTAAACGGGCTGAACAGCTTGGTGTGCCATTGCTATTACTCACAGGAGCAGAACGTTTGGCGGATCTTCTACCACTATTAGAACAGCATCCAGACCTTGATGTTGTTATTGATCATATGGCTGATTGTTCACCTGAAGACACAGATAAGCTACAACTATTGTTAGATCTTGCTCGATTCCCAAGGGTATATGTTAAAATTAGTCATACATGGTCAATATCACAGACAGAATACCCGTGGGCTGATACCCATGAAATGGTAAAAAAGGTGTATCATACTTTTGGTGGATCTCGAATTATGTGGGGAACAGATTGGCCAGTATGTTTAGGTAAGGCAACCTATGCACAAACCTTATCTGTGGTAAAAGAGGAAATGGATTTCTTCACACCTGAAGATAGAGAATGGGTACTCGGAAAAACAGCATTACAACTGTGGGATTTTCAATCATAATTTCCTTCATCTTGATTATTTTATCTATCTGGTATATAATTGGACTACAAACTATACATAAGGTCGTATAGGTTATGCCATTTTGTCCACAATGTAAGACTGAATTTGAACAGGATATTACTGAATGTATTGAGTGTGAAGAGGAACTTCTTCCAAGTTTAATTCCTGCACAAGTTCCTGAAGCTGCAGATTGGCAGGTAGTTGAATCAGTGCCAAATGATGTTGCCGGATATATCCTCAAGAGTGTTTTAGAGGATGAAGGTATCCAAGTATATTTACGCTGCAATGAGATTCCCGCTTACGGTGGGATTAAGGGGAATCCTGGAAAATCTGAATGGGGTGATATCCTTGTCCCAGGCTTTTCTGTTCAGTTCGCACGTGAAACAATTAAATCATACTTCGATTCATTAAAGGAAGAATAGTATTCACTGATAGAATAATGGAACTGGAGCGGTTTGACCTTTTTGATGAAGTTAAAACGCAGATTGACACAAACGGGAAAGTTTACGTAAATGGATACCGTCGATCAGGAGGAACTTATGTCAAACCGTATTGGAGAAAATTACCGAAGAAGAGAATTGGTATCCGTACAAACAATCCCACATCAAATTCTCAGTTAAGGTTATTTAATACATTCTGATTCCATTTCATCATGTATTACATATTCTAATAGTTTTGATTACACCCTATCTAAACAATCCGTCAGGATAATAATATGATCCAATTCTTTCAAAGTTTGCGAGATACAAAAACCCTTTTGTGTTTCTTGCAGACTTTTTACTTTTTTATATTACTACTTCTTACCGCTTCTTCACATGCTGATGTATATCACATACGGAATGGGGATACACTCCTGATTGCTGTAATCGGACAACCTGAGTTTACACATTCTGTCAAAGTGCGTGATGATGGTAGAATTAGTTATTTCGGTGGTGATTTTGATGTGTCAGAAAAAACTACCGAACAGGTAAACACAATCATTAAAGACTTCCTAAAGACTGAAAAACTTGTAAATAATCCTGTTATAATGGTTTCTGTTATTTCGGAGGAAAATAAGATTTATGTCGGGGGTGCTGTCAACACTCCCGGACGGTATAGTATCTCTCCAGAATCCGATGTTGATTTATTTCGAGCCATTTCCTTGGCTGGAGGAATGACTGAAAATGCTGATAGACAACAAGTTCACTTGATTCGACATAAGTCTGTTGCCAAATCTGACAATAACGCTGTAAACCTAATTTTTGAGTCGTACGATCTTTCAAAAGTTACAGAGAATCTTGAAATACGGGTTAATTCAAATGATTTGGTTTATGTACATCTTCTTAGTGAAATTGAAGTGCAAGGAGAAGTCAAAATACCCGGAAAACTCTTCATTAAAGGAAAGAGTAATGTGCCGGATATTCTAACAAGAGCAGGTGGGTTCACAAAGGAAGCAAATGTCAATGCACTTGTCCATGTGACACGAGATGGTACACTAACAGAATTTACTGTTTCTGAAGAATTTTGGAATAAGACAGATAGTAGTCCCGATATATCTCTAAATGATGGTGATGTATTGTTTGTTCCAAATCGTTTTAAGATTGAACCAATTTATGTGACAGGATATGTCCGCACACCTGGAGCACAATCCATTGAAGGACCGGTTAGCGTTCAGAAAGCAATTGCAATAGCAGGTGGATTAGATGATGCAGCAGACAGAAAAACGTTCCATATTCATCGTAAAGATGGAAAAACTGAAGTCCACAAATTCCAAGTCGGTTCAGACACGATCTTAATCTATCCGGGCGATATATTAGAAATACATAAGAAATATCAAGTCAATTGGGTATTGATAAGTACATTAACCGCAACAGCCATCGGATTCACATCTTTCCTCATAAATGTATTAGGCGAATAGATGATTATTTTTAATTGAAACCTACCCTACCACACTTGTAGGTAATTATATGTCCAACAACAACTCATCCATCAACACAACTAATCCTTGAATTCTGTGCGATACGATTAGACAATGAGAACGATATTCATACCAGATTGTGATCAGTATAAGAAATCGCTAATCAGATACTTGCAGTCAAAACAAGCCACCCCAATGCCGATACCTCCGATCTTGAAAATGAGATTGATAGACTGGTGTATGAATTGTACAATTTGACAGAAAGAGTAATTGAAATTGTAGATAGTGGTGAACAGTGATTATTATTTTTAATTATAGTGAATCGTCAAATTTAAAAATAGGTGGTATTAATCCGTTAATCCTTCTACTTCTCATAAGCGTGTTCTTGTTGTTTCAAGCCTGTGGTGGAGATGATGAAGAAACACCCACTATAAACAATTATTATACTGATTGTGAAGAGAATGCATCTGAACCACCGATCCCTACTTATGCGACTATTGAGAAGAAGCATCTAAGTCACCTGTCGTATACGAGAGTTATCGGACATGAGCGGGATGGTGATTTTTTAACATATAGTGCTGAAGGTGCAAGACTATTTCAGAAATAACGAGGGATTCTGGCATTTACAAAGTCGTTTTTCAGTTGTCAGACGGCAAATGGATTCATGTTGGAACTGTAAAACCTACTCCAGTCCGTCCTTTCTGACACTTTTGAACGGAACAAAAATTCCTATTACAAAGACATCACCGCACTGCTTACCCCTCCACAGCCATAGCAGCAAACAGAAAACCTTCCCTTACCTACCTACCTATTGTTACAAATTTCCAAACCACTTAATCCGTGATTCTGCCAACAAATAATCCTAACATACAATACACCTCTCACCCACGGCGTAACCAATACCAAATGGATGTGTAAAGATTTTGTCACTTACCATCAGTGTATCAGAATATATCTACAACACTGTCTTGATTCATAGGTATAAATTTAAGAATTCTGCTCTTTGTAGGAGGGATCTCCGAATCCCGACTCTTAGTATTTCCGTAGGCATCGGAGAGGTAACAGATGTGTAGAAAAGATGATATTAACTGAATAAACTCCGGGGAATGCCTTAAGGTATTCATAACGTTGATTCGTGATTCTGATTCACGAGACAAAATGTGTAAAGTCCTATTCAGATTCGTTAATAAAAAATAAATATAGCAAGTCCACTTCTCTATGTAACTCTGTATATCCTTTATTCAAGAAAGAAAACCATCCATACCAAAATCCCTCTTCTCCGCGTAATCCGCGTAATCCGTGTAATCCGCGATTCAGACAGAAAAAACACTTATGGTGACAAATTTCTTACACACCCTAAACCCAATCCGTGTAATCAGTGATTAGAAAAAACTGATATATAAAAATGAAAACCGAAAACTGTAAACTGTAAACTAAACCCAATCCGTGTAATCTGCGATTCAGAAAAGAGGAAGCCGTTATTCACAAAATCAACCAACAACTAACAACTAACAACTAACAACTATATAGGCTTGAGGCCACAATATCTTTGGTTAGGAAACCCAATCTACCCTATCCCTTTAACTACTTTAAAATAAATTGAAGAATATATAATCCAAGAGCAACTAACACATATAACATTCAAGATAAATTACTTGCTATAACAGAAATATAATTATATAATACTACATCGTTCATATTATACATACCAAAACTAATTTAACAGACTCTGTTGGAACAGAATAATGATAAAAAATACGAAGCATCGCATCATGGATCATCCGCAAAACGGAATAGCTTTGGCAAAAAACAGGTGGAATTATTCAAGTTTTTCAAGTTTTGAAATTTTTACCCAAATAACACAAATACTCATAAAACCTGTATCCAACTGGGTTTATAGCCTATTTCAAAGACCTATTCTTAAAAAGCGATTTGAAATACTTGAAAAACTTGAAGAGCACGAAAAACTTGAAAACAAACCTACTTTAAACACCACAGAAAAAATGATTATCATACCCAACACTGTCCTCATAAATACATTTCGTCCATACAGAAATAAATCTATGCATAGAGACGGACAATCCCCGTCCATTGGTTCAAAATATAGTACATGGCAAGATCAAAGAAGCCTCATCTATACGGTTAATGTGTTATTTTCAAATATCTTGTCAATATGGCAGGTTAAGAGATTTCACATACAAACGATTCCAAATCAACGGATTGCAGAAAGTAAAAGAAACAAAATTCCTACATTTTGCACTTTTTGGCAATTTCACAAAAACTTCTATAAACCCAGTCCCGTACTGACGCTATAAAGGTTTTCCAATCCTACACTTTGTAGGAAAAGTGTAATATTTTCAACAATACAATAATTATAATATAACTTATGTAAACATAAGAAACAAGAACACAAAAAACAAAATTTCATCAAATTCTACACATATAGACCCGATAGGCGGGGAATACCCGGGGAACGCCTAAACGGGGTTCATACCCGGTGAATGACTAGAGCCTATCTCATAAATTAAATATTTGGAAGAATCTTGGATCTTTCCATGCATTATATATTAATACAACTGCGGAAAACCCTGTCCATACGAAAAAGGAATTTACTAAAAACGCACGATTCGTATTTATGAGATACGATGTAGATACTCTTGAGTCCCGTAGGGACG
>JAGFCA010000170.1 GCA_022394755.1 Candidatus Poribacteria bacterium | reverse complement strand
ACAAACTCATAATGATGTAATAAAAGATAGATTGTAATGTGAATTTACAGCGTATCTCATAAAGCTGATTGTTAGAATGCCACTCCTCGTTCTCATCGTAGGGACGGGGTCTCCCTGTCCGTGGTTTCTATGAAAATGATTTATGAGGCGGACTTTAGTATCAAAGACGAAACCAAACTTGAGCACAATACCTATTTAGAAAATACAATCCTTATGGTAATATCAATTCTTACAAAAATGACACCGACTAAAATGCAAAATCAAATAAATCAATAGACTATAACGCTGTGAATTCATACCATCAAAAACACATATCAAAGCACCAAAACAAAATTCAAAAACGTACCGATATTTATTAAAAAATGAAATTTCCAAAATTTCGCACAGAAATCACCAACAAACCTTGACACAGACTGAACTTACGACCGGTACGGAAAACCGCATCAAACCCGTCCCATACGGTACGGCTTAAAGAATCAGAAAAGTCTATAATTGGACAGCAAAAAAACACTGATTTTAGCATTGAGTACATACATACAGTAGCAATTCCCATGAGGAGTTTTAATCTTGAGAAATCGCACATTGATACAAACCTTCACAACGCTAATTCTGTCGCTACTCTTCTCAACATTCCCAATGATAGCAACAGCACAAAACTATTATCCAGCCGAAATCGGTAATGAGTGGATATTGGAAAGCACAGAAAAACAACAACGGCAAACCTACACGCTTGAAGTACCAGAAGATGAAGCCGATAAGGAATTGATACTACTTAAGATTGAAACAAAAAATCTTACAAACGACAAAGTCATTGATACAGACAAATATTTTTTAACAGATGAGCCTGATGGCATAGAACTCCATAAAACTATCTTAGAACAACATGTTCTTGAGAAAAAAGAAACAGTTACTGCTAATTTTCAAACACCAGTAACATTCTTTCCAAAAAAATTAGAAGTAGGTGACATGTGGGATATTGTGGCAGATACAGAAATCTTGAAACTTAGGATTAAGAGTACTACCAATTTAGAAGTAGTTGGCTTTGAAAACGTTATGACCTCAGTTGGCACATTCCGGAACTGTGCTAAGATTGAATTAAAATTGGACGTAGAGTTTTTGGATGTTCCTATTAACATTGATTTATCATCTACTTCCTATCAATGGTTAGCACCCGGAGTCGGTCCTGTGAAATTTCAGAACAACGACGGTGATGTTTATGAAATCACAAGTTTCAAAAGAAGTCCTCCTGTTCTAATCGCACAGAACCATCCTGTATGGAGTCTACCCTCTAACAATATCACAGTCACGGGAACCCGTCTCGGTGGGATACTCAACGCAAAAATACTTGAGAATATTGAAGATTATGTGTCAGAGCCTGATAAATTAATAAATTTAGGAATTCAATCAATAACCGGTAATATCGTTCAACCCGGAGATGGAACTGGATTCGCTACGAACTTTCAACAAAAACAAGACCTCTGGGTCGCAGGCATCTTTGAAAATGCACCTATTATTGGAAGTATCACGCTATTTGCAGAAAATAGCAAAGGTAGAACTACTGAGAT
>JAGFCA010000168.1 GCA_022394755.1 Candidatus Poribacteria bacterium | reverse complement strand
CCCATTTGTGTATTATCTTGTGCATAGAGAGTAATAGTTATAGAAAGAAACAGAAAGAATAGTAAAGTTGATATATTTTTTTGTGACATCTGTCAATCTCCTGTAGATATCTTCTTATTAATTTTTTCCCAATCCCAAAGAAGGATTGTGCCGTCCGCTGCCCCAGTAGCAAGGGTGTTCCCGTCATGGGAAAAAACTAATGAATTAATGCCAACTGTATGTCCAGTTTGGATAGGAGGTAATTCCTTCCTCGTTTTTATATCGAATAATCGTATTTCTCTGAGCATTTTGAAGTCACGAGTCGTAACCAATAGGGTTTTACCATCAGGAGAAAACAGTATCCTTTTTATCCATACCTTGTCCTTATGTTTAAGAAGTGTATACATTTCCTTCTTGGTTTTTAAATTCCATAATTTTAAGTAGTCATTAACATAACTGACAGCGAGAATAGAATTGTCAGGAGAATAAGCCAAATCTCTTGAGTATTCGCGTAATCCAGAACTCAACGTACTGATTTTATCACCAGATTTTACATCCCAAATATGTACTTCTCCATTGATGCCACCTGTAGTCAGTATATTTCCATCGGGAGAAAATCTAACTACCACATTAGAGAAGAATTGTCTAACATCAAAACTGAAGGCTTTTATTCCTGTCTGAACATTCCATAAATCCGTCTGTTTAGTACTACTGGCAGCAAGTAGCTGATTATTCGGTGAAAAAGTTAATGCATCATAACCTTGTGGAAGTGAGGTGATATCTTGTCCGTGTGGAAGTGACCAAATATGTGTATCAGAATGTGGCAACCAACTTGTACGGGTATTACTCCCCCTTGACCGCACTACAGTATCCGCTCCATGACTTGCATATAGTGTCGCATCCACCGAAAAAGCAAAAGCTTCTGTTTTATCATATTGTTCAACATTTGGTGATGGAAGTGTGTTACCAGTATTAAGGTCCCATATATGAACTGAGCCATTATATGTTGCACTGAAGAGCATTTCGTTATCTTTAGTAAAGGCTAAACCAATTGTTGAACTAATATGTCCTTTAGCAAATATCTTCAATTCTCTACCATTATTTGGATCCAGGAATCGAATTGTTCCATCATAACCACCACTTGCAAGTATTTTTCCATCAGGTGAGAAAGTTAACTCATTGATTTGGCTCTTATAACCGGTTAGTTTGGATAGTTCCTTTTTCTTATTAACATCCCAAAAACGTAATGTGTTATCTGCACTCCCACTTACGATTTTTGAACTGTCAGGTGAATAAGTAATGGTGTTAATTCGTTCTTGATGCCCTTTAAGTACAGCAATCTCTGATTTTGTTACTATGTCATATAATCTTATCGTATTGTCATCATGACCACAGGCTATATTTTTGCCATTCGGGGAATATGCCAATACATTAACACCTTTAAGGGGTTCAGGTTCTTGATTAGATATCCCTTTAAATTTCGTCTTTGCTTTAAAGATACCGAGTTGTTGCCCCGTCATAGAATTCCATAAACGTATCTGTCCCTCTTTTGGATCACCACTGACAAAAGTCTTACTATCTTTTGAAAATGATACAATGTCACCAGAATGATTTCCGTGTTTATCATTTTCTTCAATCATAGTTACTCCTGGTCTATAATTATCGATATATTTCTTGATGTCTCCTGTGATTACATCCCATTGTATTATCTCACCAAAATAATTTGGTACAATCAGTGTCTTATTATCATCTGAAAATGCAATTTCAGAAGCAGAATCATGTTTTAAAGTTAAGGGAAATGTGTTTAGTAGTTGCCCTGTATCGACCTCCCATAATTTTATAATAGCATTTGATGATTCACTTACAGCAAGTATACGACTGTCAAAAGAAAATGAAAGATGATTGACTTTAGATATTTCACTTATGTGCCATGAATCGTTATTATTTTCTACTTTGAATACTGTGTTGTCAATCTGTTTTGGTTGAGTTGATTTCAATTCTATCACATTATGTGTATTGACATCATATAGCCAAACTCCGATAGTAGTACCAACTGCGAGATGGTTACCATCAGGAGAAAACTTCATGACGATAATACTTCCTTTTCCAAGTCTTCCGATTGCACCCTCAGGTAACTCTGAGTAAGTATCGTCTTGTGCAAGACTGATTGAGGAAAAACTCATAATCAAGACACATGATAGTAAATATAACCCGTGTATCCTATATTTCATTGCCTATCCATCCTCTTTTAGTTTTGACATTATTTCTATCCAATCCCAAAGAAGGATTGTTCCATCCATACTACCACTTGCCAGTATTTTTCCATTATGAGAAAAGACTAATGTCTCAATCGGTTCAGTGTGTCCGGATAGTATACCCAACACTTTATCAGTTCTCACATCAATCAATTTAATCCCATATAGCCATCTTTTTTTCAACATATGCAAATCATAACAAACAAGTGTATTTCCATCTGGTGAGAATGTCATTACATTGTTGAGACCAAAAAAGTTGTTGGTTAACTTTTTTGTCTCTCCCTGCTTACTTGTATCTAATTGCCATAAATGTATATCTTTACCTTTAGTTGCAAGCATAGAACTATCTGGAGAGAATGCGAAGATACTAATACGACCTTCTATTGGAAGGACGATCTCATGTTGAGTGTCTAATACCAATACTTTCGCTTTATCAGATTTATCTGTATACGCAAGTAATTTTCCATCAGGTGAGAAGGCTAACTTCCTATCAAAGGGTTCTCTTTCATCAATTTGAAATAATTTGCTTTTTGTAGTGATATCAACGATTATAATCTCTTTTTTCTTATCATAAGCAAATACTTTGCCATCAGGTGAGAATACAGATCCTACTATTTTGACGAATAAACTATGCCATGGACCGGGGATTTTCTTCTCAGTGGTAAGATTCCATAATTGGAAACTTTTAAGAAAGAGTCCTGTAGATTTATACCCCCAACTATCATGTTCGAAAGCGAATTGTGTTCCTTTTCTACCAGACACTGCATATCGAGTTGCATCTGAGGATAACACGGCCGATTCTGTGTCATCAAACTGAGGAGTATTAAATATACCTTCTCTCTGTTTAGTTTGTAAATTCCATTTTTCAATCACACCGTTATAGGCTGCACTAACGATTTGAGTATCAGTATTATTAAAAGCAACAGTTTTAACCCACTCAGTGTGTCCATCGGTGAATGTAACCAATTCTTTACCTGTTTTTGGATCCCAAAATCGGATTGTCCCGTCTGCACTTCCACTTGCAAGACATGCTCCATAATTGGGTGTGCTTTCAGGTGCAAAGGTTAAAGCGTTAACAGTGTTATTATGTCCTTTTAGTGTTCTTAGTTTGCGTCGAGTATTCACATTCCATAAATTAATCACATCAGAGGCATACCCAGTCGCAAGTATTTTTCTATCTTCAGAGAATGCTATAGACGTCACCCAAGCTTTTTGCCTTTTGATGGTTGCTAATTGAGTCTGGTTTGGTATATCCCATAATTGAATCGTCTTATCTCTACCTGCACTCACCAATAATTTATTATCATTAGTAATTCCAAGAGTAATTATATCTTTTTCAGTCGATTCTTTATGTCCATTTAGGGTTGCTATCCTTTCCCCTGTAATTGCCTCCCGTATATCAATTTCACCAGTGCTATCTCCAGAGGCAATTACTTTTCCATTATTTCTATCAATTACTGTTTCATTATCAGTAAATCTCACTGCATTTATCGTGTCATCTACTACTAAACCCAAAAGCTCTTGGAATGTATGCCTATCCCATATAGTGACTTCGTAATGGTCTCTTACACTGATAAGAAATGAATCGTGAAAGTATAGATCTGTTACAGTCGGAAATTTACCTTCTACAGTAAGAGTTCTGAAGATCTTTCCTGTATCTAATTCCCATACATTTATATATGGATTCGAACCACCACCACTGACAAGGATTCTACCATCAGGTGAAAACGCAAGTGTGCTTACTTGACCATAGTTTTTACTTGGTAGAGCAGTTCCAGTAGCATCAGAGACATCGTAAACCCATACCCCTACATCCGTTCCAACTGCAAGACGTGAACCGTCAGGAGAAAAACGTAGGACATTTATCCCACCCTTACCCAATCGTGCAAATGCCCCATCAGGCAAACCAACCTGCGGATATTCTTGACTCTGAATTTCTAACAAGAAAGTAATTGAAAATATAAATGTAATACCAACAAGGTATATTCTTTTCATAGTTTTACCTCTGATTATGTCTTGTTATAATTTTCTCCCAATCCCATAGTAGGATTGTTCCATAATCAATGTTCGGATCTGTAGACTCTCGGTCGCTTTACTCTGATAAATATTAAAACACACCTTTTCCTACCGGCCTTAAATACAATAATACTTCACATATAATGATACTAATGGTACGGTTTTCAAGCACGGGAATGTGATTTAACAATCCTACCGTTGATTCCTTGATTCGACGAATATAAGAATTCGTTTTATCAAACTCCAGTCACCTTTAATTGAAAAAATTGCAATATCATTACCAAAAATCCAACAAGAAAAATGTAAAATTACTTTTTCACAAGAATATTTCAATTTACAAATTCGTCCGATAATACAGTTTATGACAATGGTTATCGCTATGTTTCTTGAATAGGAAAAACGGTAAAAAGTTATGATTTCGTAACTTTCCACGAAAAAGTGATAAATTATTTACACTCCCTTGTTGGACAAATAACTTGATGTAAATCAGTGTATATGAGATACTAATAGTATATACCATCATTCAATTGGTTTACCATACATCTTGTTTCATATAAATCCTTAATCCTTGAGGAAGACATACTGTTTAAGGGATTATTTATCCGTTTTCATATACACCTTCCTTATGACAGTATTAAAACAAGAAAATCAAATCAGATCGGAGCATTGAAATGGTTGAACATATCGTTCTTCTTAAGTTAAAGTCAGATGTAAATGATGAACAATTAAGTTCAATGTCAGACGCCTTGATGTCTATGTCAGATGAAATTCCCGGAATAGAGTCTATTACTTTCGGCACAAATCATAGTCCTGAAGGTAAGAGTCAAGGGTATGAATTTGGCTTTATCGTTCGTTTTACAGATGAAGCAGCAAGAGATACATACTTACCACATCCGTATCATAAGAAGGTCGCAGGTGACCATATTCGGCCACTTGTGGAGGATGTACTGGTATTTGATTATACCACTTAAAATACAAAAATTATATCACCTATCATAACTAATATTTTTTGGAGGATATACATGAGTTGGAACATAGTTGTTGTAGTTTCGGATACACTTCGTACAGCCTATTTAAGTCCTTACGGTAATGACTGGATACACACCCCAAATTTAGCCCGTTTTGCAGAACAGGGGGTCAGGTTTACCAATGCACATCCAGAAGTGCTCCCGACCATACCTACGCGACGCACCTTACATACAGGTAGACGTATTTATCCATTTAAAACGTATAATCCTGTACCATGGGATAATGTTTATACTCCCGGATGGCAACCCATGTCATCAGACGAACCCGCAATTGCAGAATCATTAGTACAAAACGGGTATCAAACAGGATTCTTCGCTGATGTCCCACACTATTTTGTTCCCGGAATGAACTTCACACGAGGATTCCGACAATGGCAATTTGTACGCGGACAAGCCGAAGATAGATATAGAGGTGGTGCGAATGTGGATCCAAAGCAAGTTGCTAAATACAGGGGAAATGAACCACGGATACGTTCACATATTATGAATGTTCAGCCTGAACGTCCCGAGGAAACTTGGCCAACAGCCAGATTGTTCCGATCCGCAATAGAATTTATTGAACACAATAATCAGAATACACCATTTTACTTATATGTTGACGGATTCACTCCTCATGAAACATGGGAAGCACCACTACATTACTATGATCTATATGGAAGTAGAGAAGATCGCGAACCGATCTGTCTTAATCTACCATACGGTTCATTAAAGAATGAAGAACTTGAAAACCGACTCCCCAGTGTTAAAGCTAACTATGCTGGGTTAGTTACACTCGTAGACACATGGTTTGGTAGATTAGTAGATACTATTGATAGACTTGGATTACGGGACAATACCCTAATTATTTTTCTAAGTGATCACGGCACTAATTTCGCTGAAAATCCTGATAAAGCAACTGGAAAACCTGCAAATTTCATGTATCCAGGAACAATGGATATACCTTTATTAGTCAGACATCCTGATGGGTTAAATGCTGGAACTACCTGTGATGAGTTCGTTTATACCGTTGATGTACCCGCAACCGTAATGGCTGCAAGTGAAGTTGAACCTGCAGGTGAACTACACGGACAGAGTCTACTTCCTCTTGTTGAAGGAAAGAGTGGATTTAATTCACGGGATTACCTAACCTGCCGTTATGTCAACTCAGTCTGGTATAAAGATGCTAAGAGTTGGTATTTCTCAAGTGTAGATCTCAATAGTGGAACACGCCTCTTCGATCTTGAAGCTGATCCAACCTGTCAAAACGACATCACTGATCAAGGAGCTGATCGTATCGCACTGGCACATGAACGGATCTTAGCTGATGCAGATGGTCATCTTCCACATTATAAACGTCAGGGACGAACAGATGCACTTGGAAGACCCCAATTTGCTGAGGAATAGTTTTAAGTAATGCACATTTTCAGAGGACACTACGAAAATGGCACACTCCAGCAGAGCGCTATGTCTATAGAAGCTCTGCTGGAGCGAAGGGGTTTGCATGTTGAATCAGGATTTAGTAAAGATTTAGTAGACCAATATCTTATTGATAACATTATTCAATTTATCATTATTCACACTATAGTATGAGTTAGTATATACCTTTACTTAACAACAAATATCTCCCACATACTGCTCCTTCTAACTTAGGTTAGATTGTCTTCCTATCATCTAAACATATAAGGAGTGAAGATAATGAACAACCTATATCATAGACAATCCTACATTTTCATTGTAATGTTACTTCTTCCCTACACTGTCTGTTGGCATATTCATGCTCAGGACGATAAATCAAGCATCTCTGGTCATGTGGTGGATGCAAAAGGTGATCCAGTTGGAGATATAGAACTTGCAATAAAACCTATCATTATGAAGAGGGGTTACGAAAAAGGCATTCGTGAACCGTTTTCTTCTTGGTCTAAGACTACAACTGATAAGGATGGTTCATTTAAACTAACTAATGTTAGTCCTGGTCCATCGAGGTTCGTAATCCTACCAGAACTTGGATCCCCTTATGAGATAATTTCAATTGAGATCTGGGATATCACCGTTCATTCTACTGCCTTTCGTCAAAGCCACCCTACATGGTATGGAAAACCAACATTTTCAATTGATCCGGGAGAGACAATTGAAAATGTCATTGTAAATGTGCAAGAACCGAGAATGTGGGTCAGTGGACGTGTACTCATGGATGATGGAACACCTTTAAAAAACACAGATATTCATCTGACTGTATACAATAGAGACCGAGACACATTTTTGTTTGTCTTTAGTTCTGGTGGAGGTGGCGGGTTATCTGGTAGAATTGCCAGAACTGATGCACATGGATATTACGTTTCCTATGCTCCTGATGATGATGAAGAATACTGTGTGTCAGTACGGTATAAAGGTGTATTTGCTAAATCGAGATGGTTTCGACTTAAAAAAGGAGAACGAAAAGATAATATCACTATACGATTAAGAGGTCTTAAAAAGGAACTTCAATTACAAGAAGAGAGAAAGAAAATGAGTATGAAGATGTGGTCGGTCAATCCAGAGAACAACCATGCATATAAGAAAATAGAATGTAGTAGTTGGAATGATGCCTTAGAAAAAGCAAAAACAGAAAATGCTTATCTTCTTACCATAGAAGATGAAGCAGAACAGAAATGGATTGAATCAAGATTTTCGGATAGAGTATTATTCTGGGTTGGTCAACAAACATTCTCTGAAGATAATACATTGATATGGAAAAACGGAAATCCTGTCAAATATACAAATTGGTTAAATATTGATAAGAATCTAAATACATCCATCAGTAAATCGAATGTTCCAATAGCACTTCTCTTTTCTAATAAGAAATGGATTCCAATAGAGACGAACAATCCTCTAAACCAATTCGTCAAATATGCGATAATAGAAAAAGATGAATATTAATCTATTGGTTATGGTGTGTAAGTTAATTAAATAATAAGACATTTTATACCATTACTCCATAACCTATTCTTCACAAGGAAGGAGATATCCATCATGTCGTATATAATCAACAAGCATTGTAGTTATATAGTGTTAATAATTGGTCTTGTTCCAATTCTATTTAATCCGATACAATCTAACGCACAGAATCAACCTTCACTCCTTTCTGGACGGGTCATTACATCAAATGGCGAACCGATATCTAACATTGACATCGGAATCGGAGTAATACGTTCAACCACTGATACTAATGGAGGATTTACGTTGAAAAATGTGCCTTCAAAACGCGCTGAATTCTACAGTTATGACAAGATTAATGTTCGTGCAATCAAGTTTGGAAATATTGCATTCTACTATCATGGTTGGGATAGACTTGATTCTCTCAATTATACTATAAAACCTGCATCAAATATTGATGACATAGAAGTAATTTCTATACCTGAACTTAGGATTAAAGGGCAGATTGTGTATATGGATGGAACTCCACTCGCCAAGACTTCTATTGATATTTTCTTTGAAACAGTATCAATTGAGTCAATTAGAGGTTCAAGGTATAAAGAGCCAGTTCAAACCAATTCTCAAGGAGAGTTTGAATATATTGTTAACTCATCAAGGGTTTCTATTCTTTCCGTTAACCATCGTGGACTGACTGCCGTAACACAACCTATTCTCTTTGATATAATGAAACAGAATGACACCGTTGTATTAACTTTAGACGGGAATTCTGATGACCTGAATGAAGATGTAAATGAGGAATTAAAAGATAATACATCCCAATACTTTTATCCATTTCCAGATATTCCCGGCGTTTGGATTGTAAATCCTGAAAATGGTCAGGCATACAAATGGGTTAAATGTAAGGATAGGAATGATGCCAAAATTATTGCTGCTAAAGAGAACGCACATCTTGTTACTATTACAAGTGAGGAAGAACAGATATGGCTTGAGACTGTTTTTACTGGTAGAGCATACTGGATTGGACTTACATATTTATTTAAAGAAGGAAAGTGGGAATGGGATACAGGTGAACCAATCACCTATACTAATTGGGGTGAACCTGAAAAAGATCTTCTTCGACTCACGGAACATCCTCTATCTATTTTAGATAATTCAGATGCTGTAATAAAGGGCTATGCCATTTTATCTGGTGATACTACTTGGGGAAATGTTAGTGGAAAATGGATTAAGGTTGATATAACAGGTGGAGATCGTGTTGGACAGGTGTCAATGGCAATTTTGGAGAAGGAATTAGAATAATATTAGCTAACTCATATTGTATATATCCACTATTTTAGACAACAATGAATCACAGGAATGTTAAATGTCATATTCCCAATTGAGTCCTCACTTATTTGTACATCACGATCATGTGAATACAGGTATTATCCGTGATGGAACACACGTACTACTAATTGACCCGAGTGGTAGTTCTTTACAAGAAACTCTTGATAAATTAGGGATAACCCAAATTGACCAAATCTTTTATACCCACCACCACCGGGATAATACTACCGGTTTCAATCTACCCGATAATGTACATATAGGAGTGCCAGCAGCTGAGGAACAGTGGTTCTCTAATGTAGAGTCATTTTGGAATGATTCAAAATATAGATGGCACTTATACAGTTGTCATCCGCATAATCTGATGCTACCCCGTTCTATTCCTGTATCTGACACTTATTCTGAAGGTGCTGAGTTTAACTGGGGACCGGCTGTAATTTCTGTGCTTGATACCCCAGGACATACTGACGGAAGTGTTACGTATCTCGTTGATATTGACGAAGAACTTATGGCTTTTACAGGTGACCTGATTTATGATGAAGGGAAGATTTGGGATATTTATAGTCTACAAAAAGGACAACAGACCACTGATTACCACGGTTTTTTGGGGGCAAGAGATGAATTGAAAGATAGTTTGGATAAGGTTAAACAAAAATCTCCGAAAGTGCTTATACCTACACATGGTGAGATAATAGATAATCCTGATGCTGCAATTTCCAAGCTATTCAATCAGATTGACATCTGCTATGATAGGTATGTTTCTATTTCTGCACTACGCCACTATTTTCCTGATATGTTTACAGAATTTAGAGATCGTGATGATCACATGCAGATTCGGGATGGGAAACCACCACCTGAATTCCTACGACATATCGGCACGACATGGATAATTATTTCCGATACAAAGGAAGCTTTTGTCATGGATTGTGGCTCACATAATATTGTAACACAGATTCAACAGATGCAAGACGATGGTGAGATTTCCAACGTGACTCAGTTCTGGGTCACCCATTACCACGATGATCATGTAAATGGAATACCGGAATTTCAAAAAACATATCCTTGTGAAACAATAACAGATTCAGTCGTTGCTGATGTAATTGTAAATCCTAAGGCATATCGTCTACCATGTATATCTCCTGCAGAAACACGAGTTGACAGAATAACTCAGGATGGTGACTCATGGCAATGGAATGAGTTTAAAATGACTGCCTACCATTTTCCCGGACAGACCTACTACCATGGTGGGTTGCTCGTTGAAGGGAAGAACGTTAGAATGTTTTTTAGCGGGGATTCATTTACTATGGCTGGGATTGATGATTATTGTGCAGGTAATAGAAATCTACTCGGTGATGGAGTAGGTTATGACAGATGTTTAAAATTAATCAAGAAATTAGAACCAACCCATATATTCAATTGTCATGTGAATCCAGCGTTTGATTTTACAAATTCAGAAATCAACTTTATGCTAAATACTCTGTCTGAACGTGAAAAATGTTTTACCAATCTAATTCCCTGGGATCATGCCAACTACGGTATGGACGACCAATGGATAAGGTGTTATCCTTATGAGCAAGAAATTGTATGTGGTAAAGAATTTTCCATTCAGGTCCAGGTAACAAATCATTCAGCTGAACCCCGTCCATTAATTGCTCAGCCAATTGTTCCCAATGATTGGGGAGTTGATATTCCTCAAAAAGAAATAAAGATTGAACCCAAATCGGATGGTTATATTGACTTTACTATTCCAATACCAAAGATTGTTTCTAATAAGAATGAATCAACTCGAATTGTGATACCATTTGATATTACCTATAATAATAGACCTTTAGGGCAATTCCGAGAAGCAATCTTTGTAGTGAACGGAGGTTAGATTATGTTAAATCTATCACATCCAATTATTGATTTAGCGATTACTTGTAGCAATTTTGATGAATCCTTAGATTTCTATCATAAGAAGTTGGGATTAGAAATCGTTATGGACTTAGAGATTCCATCCGATCTTGCAACTGATGTTGGTCTTGCGCCATCTGGGTTTAGGCAAGTTCGACTAAAAGCTGGAAACACCCTAATCAAACTTATGGACATAGAAAACCCGCCACCTACGCCATCTGATGAATTCTCTGCGGGTGTACGTTGGTTGACCTTTATAGTGGAAGATATACAGAATGTTATTGACAGTTTAGAACAAAAAGGAGTTGAATTCCTTTCTGAACCAATTAGTGCCCCTGATGCAGTGGGTGTAGCATGTACAAAAGATCCCGATGGAATACTAATAGAACTGGTTCAGATTTGAAGGTATTATGAAGACTTTATCTAATTCCCAAATACATGATTTTAATGAAAATGGTTATCTACTTGTTGAAGATGCACTTTCATCTGATGATCTTAACCCATTAATCCAAGAGTTTGAGGAGATTGTTGATAAAGGTGCGAAGCAACTTTACGGTGATGGAGAAATTGACTCTGAATTCAAAGAGGAAGGTTTCGATACTCGTTTGGCAAAAATAACTGAACAATCACCTACAGTGTTTCAAAAAGTGTTTAGTGGTGCACATACAGGACCTGCCCTCTTCGATCTACTAATCAATCCTAAATTACTTGATATTGCTGAATCCCTCGTAGGTGCGGAAATTATGTGTCATCCAGCCTATCGTGTTCGTCCGAAACTTCCTGAACATGCTCGAACATTAGTTCCATGGCACCAAGATGCTGGTTATATGGAACCCAGATGTGATTCAGTCTTACAACTTACAATTTGGATTCCATTAATAGACGCTACTGTTGAAAATGGTTGCCTTGAGGTTATGCCACATGCACATCGTGATGGTGTGTTTTTACACCGACAGAATCCAGAGAACTTCTATCTTGAAATCCCAGATGAAGAATTCCAAGATGTGGAACCCGTGGTAATTCCAGTGAATTTTGGAAGTGTATTATTACTGACAAACCTTACTCCCCATCGATCAATTCCAAATGTCAGCCATCAAGTGCGTTGGAGTGTTGATTCACGTTATCAGGATGCAGCGAAACCCACGGGTTACCAACCTGAAGCAGGATTCCTTGCACGTAGTATATTGGAACCAAATAATGTTGTTACCACTCCCGATGAATTTAAGAGGATTCGTGAAGAACATAAACCCGGTCCTGGACCCAACAGATGGGCAAAAAATGAAAACAATGATTAACATAAACAATCTTTCTCCAATCTTTATCATTTTACTTGTTTTTATAAGTGGAGCAAAACAGGTAGAGAAAAAGTTGGAACCAGAGGATGTTAAACTTAAAGGTAGAATCGTCTGTCTTTCAGAAGAGATACATCACCATTACAAGATGGAATTATCTGCTGATCATCAACATCTATATGGACTAAAGTCTGATAACGGAAAATACTATACCTTATTACGCACATCATTATCTGAGGCACTATTTCTTGATTTACGACTCCATGAAAAAGATTTGATAGTAAAAGGTCGTGTCTTTCCAAATAGTCAGTTGCTTGAACTGATGAGTTTTAAGTCTATTATGGACGGTGTGTTGCATGAAATCTACTACTATTGTGATACCTGCTATATACGTGCAGTATCACCCGGTAATTGCGATTGTTGTCAAGCACCTGTTGTATTAATTGAAAAACCAGTAAATTCAGATACTTTAATCCCCTCACCATAAGGAATGAATCTATGGATAAACGTCCAAAAATCGCAGCGATTACAACAATTTACCATAAATACGCTCATACACAGCATATTGTAGATAGATTCTTAGAAGGATATGGTTGGAATAGCAGACATCATTATCCACCGATGGATCTTGTCTCTCTCTATGTTGAACAAGTAAAAGAAAACGACATCAGCAAAGATCGTTTAGAACGATTCCCTACAATGAAAGGATATCCTACAATTGCAGAAGCACTCACCTTGGGCGGTGAAGAACTGGCAGTTGACGGTGTTTTACTAATCGGGGAACATGGGGAATATCCATCTAACGATAAAGGGCAACGTCTATATCCACGGTATGAACACTATATGGAAATGGTTAAAGTCTTTGAGAATAGTGGGAGAAGTGTGCCTGTATTTCTTGATAAACATCTATCTTGGAATTGGGATTGGGCAAAAGAAATGTACGATATTTCACAGTCAATGGGATTTGCATTTATGGCTGGATCTTCTCTTCCTGTTACCTGGCGTACCCCGTCAATTGATATGCCACTGGGAACATCGGTATCGGAAGGACTTTGTGTAGGATATGGGGGTGTAGATAGTTATGATTTTCACGCATTAGAGACATTACAATGTATGGTAGAACGTCGTGAAGATGGAGAAAGCGGTGTAAAATGGTTGCAGGCATACCGTGGAGACTCATTTTGGAATGCACATCATGAAAAACTTTGGTCGCGTGATCTATTTGAATCTGCCCTTTCCCGTAGTCATACACTCACACCTTCTCGACATGGTTTCAATAATCCATTTCCTACCTTAGATGAAATGAAGGAAATTGTGAAAGATCCTATCGCATATCAATACGAACATAAAGATGGACTAAAATCTACAATGATATTGATGAATGGGTTGGTACAAGATTTTAACTTTGCTGGTTATATCGGACCTAATCAAGATATTCTATCAACACAGATGTATCTTCCAATGCCACCAGCACGAACAACATTAGCGAACTTTTTCTCACCATTGGTAAACAACATTGAAAAAATGTTTCTGACTGGAAAAGCCACATATCCAGTTGAACGGACTTTATTAACAACTGGACTCGTTGCTGCAGGTGTTGATAGTTTATCAGATGATGAAGCAAAAATTGACACACCTCATCTTAATATTTCATATCAGGCAACGGAAGAATCAACTTTCTGGAGGACATAATACTATGAAACGAATTGCAGTTATAACAACAATTTATAGATATTTATCACATGCACAGCACTTTGCAGATCGTTTTCTGGTTGGATATCCAAAAGAAGGTAAATGGCATCGTCCTGATATGAAAGTAGTATCACTGTATGTTGACCAAAAACCTGAAGGTGAACAGAGCGAAGATCGCGCCAGAGAATTTGGGTTTACCGTGTATCCTACAATTGCAGAAGCACTAAGGTATGGTGGCGATCAGATAGCGGTGGATGCTGTTCTTTCTATCGGTGAACATGGTGATTATCCAAATAATGAATTAAGTCAAGTCTTGTATCCCCGTTATGAGTTCTTTAAGGAGTGTGTGAAAGTATTTGAGGATGATGGACGTGCAGTACCGATCTTCAACGACAAACACCTATCCTATAACTTTGAAAAAGCAAAAGAGATGGTCGACGATGGACATCGTCTTGGATTTGGTGTCCTATCTGGTTCATCCCTACCTGTTACATGGCGTTTACCTGATGTAGATATACCTTATGATCATGAATTAGAAGGTGCAGTTATGGTTGGGGTAGGTGGATCAGATCCCATGGATTATCATGCATTAGAGGCAATGCAGTGTATGGTTGAGAGGAGGAAGGGTGGTGAAACAGGTGTTGCTGCTGTTCAACTAATTGATGGTGATGAAGTATGGAAAGCAGGTGAAGATGGACGGTGGTCATTGGAATTGTTAGAGGCTGCCTTATCTCGTAGCGACACTCCTTGTGGTTTGACTGATGAGGATGGACGAACACAGAATTTGATCGGTACAGGCGAACTCTATAAATTGGTTGATAACCCTGCAGCATATTTCATTGAATATAATGATGGATTTAAGGCAACATTACTTATGTTAAACGGTGCAGTGAGGGATTACTGTTTTGCTGCCAAACTCAAAAATGAACCTATTCCTGTTTCAACCCAATTCTTCTTAACTCCTACACCGAATGTTACCTATTCTGCTTGTCTTATAGCGAAAATAGAAGAACTCTACGAAACTGGTGTTGCTCCATATCCAGCAGAAAGAACATTGCTGGTTAGTGGTACATTGGAGAGTTGTCTTAAGTCCCGTCATCAAGGTCATGTAAGGTTAGAAACACCACATCTCAATGTTCAATATCGTGCCCCAGAAGAATCACAACATGCTCGACGTTGACATCTCACAGGTTTTAAGTTATTGTCTATGCTGAATAAAGAAAGGAAATGGAATTGTGAAATTCAAACGAGAAGATTTATTAGAAAAACTACGAACTAACATTGATAGTGGAAAACCTATCATAGGTGCTGGTGCAGGAACAGGTATTTCCGCTAAATGTGAAGAAGCAGGTGGAATAGATCTTATAATAATCTACAACTCAGGCAGATTCCGTATGGCAGGAAGAGGTTCATTAGCAGGTATGATGCCGTATGGTGATGCTAATCAGATTGTAGTTGAAATGGCGAGTGAAGTACTACCTGTGGTAAGAGACACTCCGGTTTTGGCAGGTGTTTGCGGTACTGATCCTTTCCGCTTGATGGATGTATTTTTACAACAGATTGATGCAGTCGGTTTTTCTGGTGTACAGAATTTCCCAACTGTAGGTCTTATAGATGGAACTTTCCGCCAGTTGCTTGAAGAAACAGATATGGGGTATGGACCTGAAGTAGAAATGATTCGTAAAGCACATGAAATGAATCTACTTACAACACCTTATGCATTCAATGAATCAGAAGCAGAACAAATGGCAGATGCTGGTGCTGATATTCTTGTCGCACATATGGGATTAACAACAAAAGGATCCATTGGTGCAAAAACAGCCTTCACTCTTGAAGACGCAGCGAAAAAGGTTCAAGCGATTCATGATGCTGCTAAAGGGGTAAACCCTGAAATACTTGTAATTTGTCATGGTGGTCCAATTGCTGAGCCAGATGATGCCACCTATGTTCTTGAAAATACTGAAGGTGTTGTAGGATTTTATGGGGCATCAAGTGCTGAACGTCTGCCAACCGAACGTGCAATTACAGCACAGATTGAAGCCTTTAAACAAATTAGACTATAGCCATTTCTTTAACAATATAACGCTGAATCTAAACACAGTAGAAAATCTGAGGAGATAGAACTATGACCGATGAAGAAAAATTTCGATTTGATCTAACTGGTTTCCTTGTACGACCAGCAATTATCACCAAGGATGAAGTAGCAGAAATTGTTGATCAACTTGATAGGATTCGACGTGATCCTGAATCCTTACCACCTGAACACAGAGCTGTTCCAGGGGGTGCTTCAAGTCTGTTAATTGACCATCCTAAAGTGATTGATGTCCTTCATCAAATCATCGGTCCAGACATAAGAATGGAAAGCACATTCTCTGTTTGGCGGATGAAAGGACAAGAGCATGGCGGGTTGCATGGGGGTGGTCCCGGACAAGCTGATCCAATATTCGGGTATCGTGTTAGGAATGGTAGAATTCATGCTGGAATGGTAAGAGTTGTTTTTGAACTAACCGATGTATCAAAGGATGATGGCGGTACACATTTTATCGTCGGTAGTCATAAGGCTAACTTTCCTATGCATCCCGATCACATGTCATTAGAAGATGGCAAACGGAGTCCATACCTAATGACTTATGAGTGTCCAGCAGGGAGTGCAATCTTCTTCACAGAGAATCTCTGTCATGCGGGTCCTGTATGGCAACGAGAAACACCCCGTATTGCAATTCTAAACGCCTATGCACATCTCGCGACACACTGGCATCGCCTTCGAATACCACCTGAAGTACTGAATGGTTTACCTCGAGAAAAACAAGCATATTTCCGTGAACCTTGGATTGCTGATTTCCGTACGAGTCCAGCAACACATAATACTATTGATCGTTTTTTAGAAAAAGATGAACCCCCAATTAATACAGACCATCAACCATAATAAGTTATAAGTGGTCGTAAAATCTGGAGCAGAATAGGGAAATTCAATACACATTGTTGATCTTCTGTACACCATGCAACTCCAACAATTTGATGTATCAGTAATATAGAATGTAATTAGATGGCAGAAATTAGATTAGAAAACATAGTTAAACGTTATGGGAATGTGGTTGCTGTCAAAGACTTCAACCTTGTCGTTGATGACCAAGAGTTTGTTGTATTCTTAGGTCCTTCTGGTTGCGGAAAGACGACAACACTACGTATAATAGCAGGACTTGAACATCCAGAAGAAGGAAATATCCTCATTGATGGTCAGCGAGTAAATGACTTATCTCCGGCTGATCGTGATATTGCATTTGTATTCCAATTCTATGCATTATACCCTCATCTGAGTGTTTATGATAATATCGCTTTTCCACTTAAAGCAGTGAAGGTAGAGAAGTCAGAGATTGATTACCAAGTTAAGAGAGTTGCTGAAATACTACAGATAACCGAATTTCTATCGAGGAAACCCGGTGTTCTAAGTGGTGGTGAAATGCAACGTGTAGCCTTAGGACGGGCAATGGTACGTCAACCAAAAGTGTATCTATTGGACGAACCTATGGCGAATTTAGATGCGAAACTCCGTATTGACACACGTGCTGAGATAAAACGTCTGCAGCATGAAATAGGGGCAACGACCATATTTGTTACGCATGACCAAGTTGAAGCTATGTCTCTGGCTGATAGAATAGCAGTAATCCATCAAGGCGTTCTTCAACAGATTGGAACACCGAACGAAGTCTATAATAAACCAAAGAGTCTTTTTGTCGCAGGATTCATGGGTAGTCCAACAATGAATTTACTTGATGTGGCATGTACAACTAACAATGGTGACCTTGTTTTAAAGTTAAACCATACAGATATTCAAATTGATCTTTCACAACAACAACAGTCTATTCTAAATGGAAGTGAATCTACTTCTGATTTTGTTTTAGGAATTAGACCTGAACACCTAACTGCATCAATGGAGGAAGTTGGAAGAAAGTTGCCTGCTCTTGTACATCTGATTGAACCACTTGGAGCGGTGAACATACTTGACTTAAGATTAGGGAATCATCAAGATACGAATGAACCTATACTTCTTCGAGTTAGGACACATCCAACATTTAATGTGGATATTGGTGATAGAATATGGTTAGATTTTGATGAAAAACAACTGCACTTGTTTAATAAGAATACTGAACAGGCATTATGGTAGGAAATAGTTATATATGAATAAATCGTATAAATTGGCGGCATTTGATTTAGATGGAACGCTATTAAATAGTGATAACCAACTATCCCCAGAAAACTGTGCTGCACTTCAAGATCTTGAAAAGAATAATATTATTGTTGTATTAATTTCTGGTAGAATGCACCGATCAATTCTTCCTATTAGCAATCAGATAGGGTTAGAAAATCCAATTATTTCCTATAATGGAGGTATGGTCAAACATGCTTCATCAGGTGAGATATTTCATCATACACCTGTCCCTGCAGACTATGCTATGGAGATTATATCTGATTGTAATGAAAAAGGACTACACCTGAATTACTGTTTGAATGATAAGTTATATGTAGCTGAAAAAAATCAATGGAGTGACCTTTACGAAACGAGAACAGGTGTACCTGCCAACGAAGTTGGCAACCTTTCAACACTCCAGGATGAGACTCCGACGAAATTACTCATTATTCTTCCACCTGACCAGTTACCTCCTTTACTGGAGCAGTATCAGGAAACATATAAAGAAAAATTGTACGTCACTCAAACCCAGCCAGAATACATTGAGTTTATGAACCCAGATGTTACGAAAGGGAAAGCCTTAGAAGCACTTGCGAAGCGGTTTGGCATTTCATTAGATAATATTGTAGCATTTGGTGATAGTTATAATGATGAAAGTTTGATTAGAACTTCAGGATTTGGGATTGCCATGGGTAATGCAGTAGACCCAGTAAAAGAAAACGCCGATTACATCACTTCAACAAATGATGAAAACGGCGTTGCTAAGGCGGTTTATGATATAATCCTCAGATAGTATATCAAGATGCTAATTCTATGAAATAAAAACGGTATTACTATTGCTCAGGGTTTATCCTTCCGCATGGAATATCTGCCATAAGAACATAGGAGTTTCCATCCAGTTTTAGTGACATACTGACAGAGTTCATAGTAAACTGAAAATATTTCGCCAATACCTGAGTTAATTCAAACTGAAGTTTCTTCATTGATTCTTCGTTTATATCGAACCTATCTTGTGTTAGAACAAGTTTTAATCGCTGTGTTGCTATATCACTTGTTTTTGACTTTCGAGTAAATAAACTTCTGAAATCCATCTTTCCCTCTTAATTCTTTCTTGAGAACCAGTTTATTATCTGGGAGAAGAAATTATCTTCTCTCATTTCAGGAATGGGGATATTTTGACCAGTAATCCTGCGTGCGATTCGCATATATGCATCAGCACCTGGTGAACCCTCATTATGTACAAGAGGTACACCGCGGTTTGTTGATGCTATAACACCAGTATCTTCTGGTACTATACCGAGTAGGTCGATGTTAAGAATATCTAATACATCATTCTTGCTAATCATATTACCTTTTCTAACGAGTGTAGGAGATAATCTGTTTAGTATCAGATTAATTCCATCAATTCCTTGGTTTTGTAAGAGACCGATGATTCTATCAGCATCTCTTATTGCAGAAACATCAGGAGTCGTAATAATGATAGCTTCGTCCGCTCCAGCTGCTGCATTATGGAAACCTTGTTCAATACCAGCAGGAGAATCCACGAGGACATACTCATATTCTTCTTTCAACCGTTCACATATATCCTTCATTTGTTCAGGTTTGATATCGTCTTTTCTGTTTCGTTGTGATGCAGCAAGAAGCATCAAATCTTCAACACGTCGATCTTTTACCAGAGCTTTTTCAAGTTCACATCGCTTATCAATAACATCCATCGATGTAAAGACAACCCTGCTTTCTAACCCCATCACGACATCAAGGTTTCGTAAACCAACATCTGCATCAATAATTGCAACTGTTTTCCCAATTAGAGCTAATGCAGTCCCAATATTTGCTGTAGAAGTTGTTTTACCGACTCCCCCTTTTCCAGAAGTTATAACGATAACCTTTCCCATAGTCGTACCTTCCTTATTTAAAACTTAATAAACTCTTCAACAATGATAATATCTTCAGCGCCAACCCGAGCAATTTCTGGATATCCTCTTTGTTTTTGACCAGTGGGAGGACGGTTGACGTATGTACCGATTTGCAACTGTAAAGGCACCAATTCCATTGCTACAATTACAGATGAAAGCCTTCCATTGGCACCTGCATGAGCAGTGCCACGTAGTGCTCCGAGTACCACAATATCACCAGCAGAAATAACTTCTCCTCCAGGGTTAACATCGCCATAGATGATAACACTCCCACTCAAACATCGAGTTGTTTGGCCAGATCGAATTGTTTGGCGTACAACTTGTGCATTATCAAAATCTATATTCTGTCCCTGCGCCAGATCAGTTGCAATGCTATGAGTAGCAGGTGCAGCAAGAATAGGTGTTTCCGCTGATTCCTCGAAAATATTCACACTGTTGACTACGAGATTATATGTTTCGGTCAAGTGTGTTTCTAAATGCTTAGAATCTTCAGGATTTAGGGTTGGTGCTCGCAAATCAATTTGGATTGAAGTCCCTGTTATCGGTTGATTCATCTTAGCAAATAGTTCTTGGATTGCTAATTCAATCTCAGATAACGAGATTTTTGGATTTACGATCAGATGTAACCCATCCTTATATCCTCTGAGTTTCACGATTGAACTATCCATTTTACATGCTCTCTTATTTATTCGTAAGGTTACAGGACTAACTGAATTTACAGATTTAAAAACGTAGAAGAGGTAGTCTAAGCGATTTTGGCAAGGACATAAGGTCCTTCTGGAATAGCTGCAATCTGAACATCTTCACCGTATTGGTGAAATATCTGTTCAATTCCTTCTTGTGGGTTTTCCAATGCATGAACAAATAATTTTGATCTCTGATGAAACGGAATTCCATCTGAATAGAAATAGATATCCGCTTTCCTTGCGACCTTAGCTAATTCTTCCAATTGCCACTGATCAATAACAAAATTTGCTGGGTTATATAGTCCTTCAACAAATGCAGTAAGATCATCTGTTTTGAATAATAAATCAGTAAAAGGTTTACTTCCAATCCCCTCACTACAGGCAGCTAAAAGCAAGATACTACCGCCCTCTTTAACAATCTCAACAGCAGTCAATAAACCTTTTATAGCCTGATAAAATGTTGAATCCAGAGGGTATCCAGCACTTGAGACGACTACTGCATCAGCAGGTGATGAAATTGTTGCAGTTGCATTTTGTTCAACAAATTTTGCACCAGCGAGATGAGATTCTACTAAATCTCCAGCAAACACACCTGTAATCTGACGATTCTTATCTATTGCAACATTTAAATTGAAATCAACACCTGCCATCAAAGCAATCTCAGTAGCTTCAATGTGGAATGGATTCCCATCCAATATACCCACAGAACAATTGGGGTGTTCCATTATCTCAGGACCGTGCATAATCTTCATAGTTTCAATTGATGCAATCCCTGGACAAATTGCTTTTCTACCTCCAGAATATCCTGCCATTAGATGGGGTTCAATTAGACCAGTAGCAATTTTTAAATCGGCTTCAAGATAAGTTTTGTCAATATAAACTGGTGTTCCATTCTTAGTATTACCAAGATTAGTATGTGTCTCAAGATCTTGAGAAAAATGGTTGACGATTCGGTAGGAATTCATTATATTTCGTCCTACCATTTCTTCAAGTTCCTTACCTTCATTTGGCCGGTGAATACCGGTTGCAATGAGTATGGTTATTTGATTGCGAGAAATACCTTCTCTTTCAAGTGTTTTCAAAATAGGGGGAAGTATCATCTTATTAGGTACAGGTCGAGTGATATCTGAAATGACTATACATGCAGAGTCCCGCCCCTTAGCAATTTCGGCTAAAGGTAATGATGCGATTGGTTCTGAAATAGACTGACGTATAACAGCATCTGCATCAAGTAAAACTTTGGCTTCAGAAGGTTCCAAGATGCTGACAACATTCTTATCAGGGATATTAATAGGAATTGTGCCGTGTCCGTATTTCATAGGTATTTGCATTTCAACACACCATCGACCTGTTCATTAAATGAGTAAAACATATAAAAACACTTGTTATAAAAGAGTTTATGCGTGAACACTCATGTGAGATTCTAACATAGAATGAGTAATTTAGTCAACCATATTCTATATTCGGCGATAAAAAAATATAATGTAATATAGTCTAATCAGAGATCACTCAATGTGATATTACATCCAATTCAATTAAATTTGGACAATAAAGCGATCATTATACTTGTCTTGAAATAAGATTAAATCCGTGCTAAACTTATGATAACCCTACCATCATTTTTATGAAAGATAACGCAGTTAAATTAAGAACGGAGATTCAATAAAATGCATCGTATAGAAGTTACCACTAAACCTAATGGTGCTGGTCGTAATTGGTTAGAGGTTGGACTTTTCGAAGTTGATGCTCTGGGACGCAAACAATGGGTTAAGAAAAACGTTCCGTATCAAGATTCCAAACTAACCGTAGATAGAAGTTATTCTGAAAGGGGCGAAACAATTGATTGGATCATACTAATTCCTGCTGATTATGCATTATCTATTGTTAAAATTAACTATGATCGTTTGAATCCTAAGGGTATTGAAATCCTATGGGAACCCCTAACTGATACCGATGATGACAATTCATTAGAAAGAAAAAAGATTCGAGCATTTGAACTTGCAGCAGGAAACGAAGAACTGACATCACTCCTAAGAGAACTCCTCTCAGATTGAATACTATTCTCTGATATTCTCTTGCTTACCACCCATATTTCTCCGGTCCCCATGGTTTGGTAATCAATTCTTGCTTTGCCATTATCATTGTCTTACTTGGAACATCATCATATAGAATTACTCCAGGACCTACGACACTATACGAACCAATACGTCTTCCTGGCATAATCATAGCATTCACACCAGTACGACAATAATCCCCCATGTAAGTTTCATTGGCACCGTAATTGGGTATTTCGTACCGTCCTTCTACTTGTATAGGCGTATCTTTATCATCGAAACGAAGTGTTCCGCAGACTGTAGCTGCGCCTATATCAGTTGCTGAACCAAAAACACCGGACATTTCACAATAATGGTATAGGTAGACTTTATCAAATAGTACACCTGCCATTTCAGCCCCATGTCCTATAATACATCTATTTCCAATAGAACTACTCGCTACATCACAATAATCGCTGATTCGACATTGATTCCCTATAAAGATATCACCGTGTAAAATTGCACCGTTTGTAATATTGTTATTTGCCCCAGCTATGAGTGTTCCATTTACAACTACACGAGGTCCTATAACTGTGTTCTCACCTAAAACGACATTCCCGTTAATGTCAGCGGCATCAGAGATTTTAGCACCCTCGGATAATTGATTTGTGTCAATTTGTTGTGTTAGATGTCTTACAAATCTATTATTCGCTTCAAGTACATGCCATGGTTTATCAACATCCACTAAAAAGTCTGTTGCTTCTACCGCTAATACCTCTCTTCCATCCTGAATCATTAGCTGAATGGATTGTGCAATTTCAGATTCAGGAGGAGGCATACCTCCCACTGGTACTTGTGTTACTATCCCGGTATTTTTTAGTAAATATTGAGTTGCAGAGTCCTTAAAAGCGTATATTCCGCCGAGACGAAATGAACCGCCCCGCGGATGCCCTTCAATTCCAGAAATGGCTCCACTATTTGTCTTGGTACAGATCCAATTGCTGGGATCCTCACTACCAAGTGATTGAATTAATGCAGCTGCTTCTGCATTATTATTTTCAAACTCTTTAATTATATTACGTAAATTTTCTGAAGTGGTTACAATGTCACCGTATATAACCAGAAAATCTTCACCATTAAGATGTTTGTGTGCTGTGAGAACAGCATCAGCTGTACCTTCCGGTTTAGGTTGGGTTACAAATTCAACATTTGGCAGATCCGCAACTGCACCCCGTACTTGTTGAGCATAATGTCCTACCACAACTATAATTCTAATAAATCCTTGTTCAATTAAATCTTCAACAATATGACGAATTATCGGTTTATTTGCTACTGGAATTGTACATTTCTGTCGAAATTCACCATAGGGCCATACTTTTCGCCCTAAACCAGCGGCTAAGACTATAGCATTCTTCATTCTCTAATCCTTACTCCATATAATTTCATTAAATTTCTGTATATCAATGTTCTGTTTGAAGAAATCAGATATTAATTTTACATCTGGATTCAATATATCTATTTCTTCCTGATATGGGAGAATTCCAATTACTGGAATGTTTGTTAATCTCTCAATTTCATTTGGATTGGTTTGTTCTGCAAGTCCATGAGTATAATTGTCGTTTGAATTTAGGATAATACCTAAGATTTGTAGATTCGATTGCTTAGCGAAGGTGACAGTTAACAATGTATGGTTAATTGTACCTAAACCTAAGCTTCCAACTATTATGATAGGAAGATTTAGTTCTTGGATAAGGTGTGTAACAAGCTGTTTCTTATTTAAGGGTACAGCTATTCCACCTACACCTTCAACAACGAGAATATCATGCCTTTTCTCTAATATTTTGTATGCCTGTTCTATAGAAGAAAAGTTGACATCTATTCCTTCTAAGTCAGAAGCAACAGATGGTGCTAATGGATTTTTCAGGACAATTGGATTTATAAGAGATAAAGGTTCATCAAGATTCGTTATCTGCTTCAAAAAGTCTGCATCTTCTGTACCACCTGAGCTAATCGGTTTCATGACCCCTACATCAAGACCACACTCCTTTAGATATGTAGCAATCCCACCAGCAACAATTGTCTTGCCGATTTCTGTACCTGTACCAGTAATAAAGATACCGTTTAGAGGGTTATTTAATTTATCCACAAATATACACCAGAAAGCAATTTATACAAATATCAGAACAAAACGTTAAATGTTTGAAAACAGAATTCTTTGTCATATTCTTGATGTTATTCTATAGAAAGTTTAACCTAATTAATGGATATAGTAAAGATAATCTTATTTTAGTTTTTAGTTTAACGTGTGTTGATAATAGGTGTATGAACATCATTTTGGAAATTTCACTCTTATGTTGATTGTGAGGTATTAAAAAGTTTGTTAATGTCATAGAGTTTACATACCCATGATATTCTAATAAGGTTGCATTTTTTACCTGAATATGTGAAAATAAGAATAGAAATTGTAAAGGGGTAAAGATATGAATACCACAAAATTGCGTTCAGCAGTATCAAAATCAAAAGACTTAACCTTAGGTTTTCTTGGTCGAATTCTCACGAATACCCGGGTTGAACCTATTCATGATGATACAGGTGTTCGAGGACTGAAAGCAAGCTGGGTCGGAGAACACGGTGATAGAAGTTATGGAGTAGGTACAGACGATATCAATGCTAATATAGAAATAGATTCTGACGATTCTCCAACTGTAGAATACATTCACTCAGGCGATACCAGAAGTGTTGCAATTAGAAATATAAGTAATATTTCATGTACTGTAGATGATGAAACATTAGACAAGTTTACATCTCCTAAGGGTGCAGCCATTGCTGTTTGTGCTGGCGCAGCAGTGGGATTAGTAAGTTGGTTTGCTATCTCAGTAATACGCTCATTGGCTGAAGCAACAAACGAACAAATGGAACAAGAAATCACAGCAATACCTACTGAAGAAACAGAGACATCAGACGGAGAACCACCTGTAGAAGAATGAAAATCGTATCAGTAGATCCATTCTATTTACGTATGCCAGAGATTACATCTGCTGCAGATGGTACTCAGGACACACTTTTAGTCAGAATCCAAACCGATGAAGGCATAGAAGGTTGGGGTGAATGTGATGCATCCCCTTTGGTAAGTATCGCAGTCTATTGTTGTCCGATGTCCCATGGAAATATTATCAATATTCGCACTTCGTTGATTGGTGAAACTCTCGATTCTCCTGAAGATATTCTCCGATTGAGTGCTAAAGTTCTGAGAAATGGCTTAGACATTCAGCAGATACATCATGCCTATAGTGGAGCAGAAATTGCTCTCTGGGATATTATGGGTAAAAAATTAGAGAAACCGATTTATAGCTTACTTGCCGAGATGACGGATACACCTCAGAAAAGTCATCCAAAATTGCCGTATGCCTCAGTACTTTTTGGTGATACACCTGAAGACACTTACCAAATAGCGAATGGTTTACAGGAAAAGGGTTATCAAGCAGCCAAATTTGGATGGGGACCAATGGGTAAACATGGAGAAGAAAACGACATTGCCCTTGTTCGTGCTGCACGAGAAGGTATGGGTTCTGATAACCAAATCATGATAGATGCTGGTGTAGTTTGGGGGACAGATTATGAAACAGCATTTGATCGGGCAGCAGTATTCTCTGAATTTTCTCCAACATGGTTAGAGGAACCTCTTGCTCCTGATGCGGTTGATGCATATCGGTCATTGAAATCAAAGAATCCTACCCTATCAATTGCAGCAGGTGAAGGTTCAAGCACCTACCGCATGGCAGAGGATATTATCGTAAATGGTGATATCGATTATGTCCAAATAGATGCTGGACGAATTGGTGGGATTTATCACTCTTTTCAGGTTAGACTACTTGCCGAACAGAACAGTATTCAGTATGTAAACCATACCTTTAAAAGTCATCTGAGTCTTGCAGCAGCACTACACGTTTTTGCTACGAATCCAGATTTTAATCTATTGGAATATCCCGCTGCAGGTTCTGAGCTATCAGATTGTATCGTGAAGAATCCGTTTCAAATAGATAGTGATGGTTTAGTTCGACTTAAAGATAAACCGGGGCTTGGTGTGGAAGTGGATATAGAGGGAATTAAACTCTATTATAAGCCTGTTAGAATTCATGTTGATTCTGAAACTATTCTTGATCAACCATCTCTTTAGTTATCATTTAAAGCTTCTTCCACAAGTTTTTTCAACTTCGGACCTCTTGCTTGATACGAAATCACAATTCCCTCCCTATCAATAAGCCATGGAGATGGTATCCCACTAACATGGTACAACTTTTTAAGTATACTATCATTTCCTTCATTTATCAGCCGCCAGGGCAGTTTACACTTAGATAGATATTTATTGAGTTCATCTTCATCAGAGTTCACCATAATTCCGATTACGTCAAAACCAAGATGGTTGTACGCATTATAGACCTTCAGTATATTTGGCATTTCGGCAATACAGGGACCACAAGGCATTCCCAGAAGTAGATAAGAACAACTTTCCCATGATAATCTTTAAGTGAAATTGGGTTCCCCTCTGTATCTATTTTATCGAATTCAGGAGCTGGTTTTCCAACCATCTTCCGTTTTGGATCATACATTTCGTAATACGTTTTTGCATGTTCAGTATTACCCATTTCTTCGTGAGTCACTGCCAATTCCCGATATAGACTCTTTAGCCATATATTTTTCTGTTCTGTTCTTTCAAGATTCTCACACAATCGCAGTGCCTCTTGATGTTTATTGGCTGCTCGTAACATCTCCAGAAGTGTAAAATAATCCCTGAAACGCATGATATCTTTGTCATGTGGTTTCATGATGGATTTGAAACTATCAATAAGGTTTTCCGCATCTTTTTCTCGTTCAGCACTAATATAGAGACGAATAAGTTCGGAATATAGGTCGAAGAAATTTGGATCTTCCGGTACAAGTTGAAGTGCTCTTTCATATCCTTGGATGGCTGCATCAATTCCTCCATACATTCTTATGGGATGCTTCCGCCAATATGGATCTGATAGGTAAACATTATTGGAATAGCTTAAATTTAAATAGAGATTTGACTCTAATGGAGAATCTGATTCTGGGTTTGCGTGATGTGAGCATCGGACAATGGGGTTAGCATCACCATATACATTGCGTTCTTTTTTTAACCATCGTTGATAATACTCTGGTTCACAATCATAGTTGTAACTTACAGGTAGGTTTGGATCAACATCATAAGGTAAAATTGGTATGCCTTTATCTTCGTCAGTGGGACAGATGAGATATTTGTTATCCTCTAAATATGCAGGATGAAGTTCGGATAACCATTCTGGAAATGTGTTTTTATCTCTTTCAAAGGTTTGGAGTGCATTACCAATTCTTTTCAGGTTTTCTATACATAATTTCAGTTGATCATTATCCGTATTGGTTAGAGATGATAAATCAATATTCTCCATTATATTATTCTTCATAGATATATTTTTCATAGTTATAGGTATATTCTCGATTGAATTCCCTTAGAAAATATCTCATGTGTTTAATGGGTTATTCTATACATTGTGTTGACTTACTTTTATACATGAGGACTTCTCATCATTACACATTATTGGATGCACATTTAAATTATTGTGTAATGAATGCGTGGGATCAACCGTTGTATTTGATGTTAGTGAAGGATAATCCTTCCTATAGGTTTAATTTAGTGTTTAGAAAACGGAATTAGTCGTTTTGAACATTCTAAAAGTTGAAAATTTGACAAAAACACAAAAATTGTATAATAAATCAGAACATCACTTGGTGGTGAATTTCGGATGCTTCGCTCGGAGCAGTCCCTACCACAGCCTACCAAAATCAGGAGTGATGTTGTATGTTAAAGTGATGAAAACGCATTAACTTTTCTAAATTTTATATTTGATAATTAATAATTCCTTACCAAATTCGAGGTAAATAAGATTGTGAAAATTAGAGTAACAGGCATTTTAGTTAAAGATCAGGAAAGTGCGTTAAAATTTTATACTGAAAAATTGGGATTTGTTAAGAAAAGGGACATTCCCTTAGGAAATGGGGACAGATGGCTTACAGTCGTATCAAAAGAAGAAAAAGATGGGACTGAACTTTTGTTAGAACCATTATCCGAAAATCATTTTAAACCCGCCCAAACGTATCAAGAAGCTTTATTTGATGCAGGACTTCCGTGTACACAATTTTATGTGGAAAACGTTCAAGAAGAATATGAGCGTTTAATCAACCTTGGAGTCGAATTCAGTGTAGAACCTACTGATATAGGAACAACAATTTTTGCTATTTTCAATGATACTTGTGGAAACAATATTCAGATAGTAGACTATGAGTAAGGAGTAAGAGTATTTTCGACAGGTTTATCAATAATAAATACTTGGCTAACTAACTTGGTTTAGAACGAATTTTAATCACGTATTGCATGTTTAATACAACTAATTCCTATAGATTAAATGTAAATGGACACTCTTGAAGGAGCGAACCCCGGTACGCGACACTGAATTTCAATCAAGAATCGAAGTTCCATACTAAAGAAGAAATGGTCTAAGAAGTAGGAAGCGGACTCCCTCCTACAAAAGGTCTAATATAGCTTATACCTAACTCACGTTGGGTTAAAAGGAAAAAGGAAGGACGATACGTCCTTCCTTTTTTTATCAATGTTCAGATCTTATTTCACGATCAACATCTTCCGCGTTGCAGAAAACTCTCCTGCAGAAAGCGTGTAGAAATATACACCACTTGCTACAGTTTCACCATAGTCATTATTTCCATTCCAATATGCTGCATCTGAAGGTGTTTGGTATAACCCAGCAGGTCTATTGCCGACATGTAATGTACGAATCAATTTGCCATTTGGTGAATGAATTGTAATTGACACATCTGCTGGTGTAGCTAAAGTATACGGTATCCACGTTTCAGGATTGAACGGGTTTGGGTAATTAGCTAATAATTGTGTCTTTTTTGGCAACAATGATTGAAGGAGTTGTTCCAAAACTTCAATACCGGTATGATAGTCGATCTGTACTTGAGGAGTAAGGTTACCGAGTTGGGTTAGTTCTTGCTTAGCAAGTGTCAACCATTCTTCAACCTGTTTTGCCGTGAGATTTTCACCAGAATAAGCATGGATTGTTGGTGCGGATTCTATATTAGCCACTGCATTCCCAACCAGATATAGATCTAATAGGTCAACAGCACCATCACCATTAATATCCGCAGGACTATCACCTGATTGACCAAAACTTGATGCAACCAGAACAATATCAAGGATATTTACAATACCGTCGTTGTTGACATCTGCCAGAATAGTCAGTAATTGGTTTGTCGTCAATGGGAGTGGGAAAGCCCATAGCATGACAGTTCCATCATAACTTCCACTTGCAATTGTACTCCCATCTGGACTTATGGCGACACTTGTAATTGAATAGGAATGTCCAGACAAAGTTGATAATTGTTTACCTGTAGATGTATCCCATAGACGTAATGTAGCATCATGGCTTCCACTCACCAGTATTTTCCCATCGGGACTAAAAACAATACTTGTAGCGGTTACAGGTAAGTCAGTTGGTGTATCCCCAACTAAATCTTCAGGTGTACCAACAGTTGTATCATTGTTAATTGGTTGACGAAATGTTTGGAGAAGTTCAGCAGTATGAACATCCCATAAAGATACAGTGTCCCTACCGCCACTTGCGAGTTTCTTACCATCTGGACTGAAGGCAACAGTCCAAACATCATCCTCATGTTCGGTAATAGTCCTGACAGCATCTCTTGTTTCAATGTCCCAAATTATGATCTTATCATCTCGACTTCCACTTGCCAACATTGTACCATCGGGACTAAAAGAAAGGGTTTCAACACCGGCTTCATGTTCCCATAACCCCCCGATATATCTACCATCTGCAACCCTCCATAATAGAATGCTGTCATCCTCACTTCCACTTGCAAGAATACTTCCATCAGGACTAAATGCTAAACTAATTAGATAGGAATAGTGTCCTCTGAGAGTCTTAATGTGTTCCCCAGTGATTGCGTCCCATAGTCTAACGGTGTTATCTTGACTTCCGCTTGCAAGGGTTCTACCATCCGGACTAAATACGACAATGTCAACATCATCTTGGTGTCCTATGAGGGTGTGCCTTAGTTGACCTGTATCAGCATCCCATAAACGAATGGTTTTATCCCAACTCCGAGTCGCAAGAATACTACCATCTCCACTGAATGTGACACTAACGACAACGTCTGTATGTCCTGTAATAGTCTTAATATGTTCCCCTGTTATAGGATTCCATGAACGGATAGATGCATCCCATGCACCACTTGTAAGAATTGAACCATCAGGTGTGAATGCAAGACCGAAGACATCGGCAGTATGTCCAGTAATACTATTTAGTAATTCCGCTGTTTCTGCATTCCATAACATGACAGTATCATCTTCACCAGCACTTGCCAAAATAGTTCCATCTGGACTAAAGACCATATGATATATCTGTGAGGTATGTCCAATGAGTGTATCTTTAATTGTCCATGTAGAAGTATCCCATAAATGTATAATGGAGTTTAAATCCCCACTGGCAAGTGTATTCCCATCTGGACTCACCTCAATATGTGCGACATTATCTCTATGTTCTTCAAGTGATTGTATAAGTTTTCCTGTGCGAACATCCCAAACTTTGATTGTATCATCTCGTCCAGCAGTAATAATTAAACTACCATCACCATTGAATGCGACACTATTAACACCATCTGTATGCCCTCTTAATGTATGAATAAGTTCACCAGTCTGTGGATTCCATAAGCGTATTGTTCTATCTCTACTGCCACTGGCGAGAATTGATCCATCTGGGTTGAATTCCAGACTTCTAATGCTTCTCCAATGTGCATCTATTACCTGTTCTAACTCTCCAGTCATTGTATTCCATATTCGAATGATTCCATCTGCACTTCCTGTAGTGAGTATGGAACCGTCAGGAGAATAAGCAAGAGATGAAACACCCCATCCTTCACCGGAATAGAGAGCGATTTCTTTATCAGTTTTTGTATCATAGATCCAAACTCCTAATGAACCAGCGGCTGCGAGTTGATTACCATCAGGTGAGTATTCAATTTCATACAACCAACCTTTACCAAGACGTTTTGTAGCCCCAACAGGGAGATGCCATTGTGGTGAGTCCTGTGCGATACAATTGTATGTGAATGGAATTAATATTAAATATAAAAGAATTAATAATGAATAGGATATAGTTTTCATAAATTTATGTCACCTTTCTTATTTGAATGTAATATTGTAACTATGTAATTGATAAAATTCATTATAAAGTAAGGGAGGATCGAAATAAGCATAGAACAAGAATTCATTGGATCAGTATAAAATGCGTCAAATCAACTACAATAATGCCATTATGTATTCCAGTCAAGAATTCTTAACATATTCTTATACCATTTTTAATAAGTAATGTCTCTTAAAGGATTCGGGATTCGGAGATCCCTCCTACCAAAGAACAGAACACAAAATAAAGTCATAATGTAAAAAAATCAATTTAAAATGGTATTACATATCGAATATTGAAGTTATTAAATTAACGGGTTAATTGCTGAATTATACATTCATCAAGTTCACGTATAAGTATATTAAGTAAACGTTGGATTTTTGTTGGAGTTTCTGTAGATTCTATATCTATACAATCTATATTAGAAGCTATAAAGTGATTAATCTCAACGAATTGTATTCCAAGATTCATCACTCAGGTGCATTTCCCCAATCGGGGATAGGTAGAACTTCTCCGTCCCGGAGTGCGGAATCATGTGCGACAAGACCTGGAGCACAATATCGTACTGCTTCCCATACATTTATACGAGGTAATCTTTGTTTATTTATTGAATCAACAAATTCATGAACAAGATATGCATGTGAACCGCCGTGTCCTCCTAAATTCTGTGTAAGTTCTTCTGGTAGGGTTTCATGGAATTGGTCAGGTTGTATTACTTGGCTACCACTTTTATCTGCCCATACTTTCCCCGCGAGACTCTGTTCATAACTTCCTTCCGTTCCGTATATACCACTTGGTCGTTCAGACCCTGGATGACCTATTCGTCTAAATTCACAAATTTGCATGGTTGCACCATTACTCATTGTGAATAATCCAACTTCATTTGAGAATGGATTTTCATAGATGGTATCTGTCCGAAACCAATCATCGTTTGGATAAACATATCCTTGTGCGGAAACAGAGGTAGCATAAGCATTCATAACAGATATTGGAAAACAGGTTGAGTGTGTGGGATAGTACATTGGTATACCTCCACTTTTATCCATGCTCCAACGTTCACCCCAACGGTTTTTTGCGACATCATAGAGACCATGACTCATATCGTGGAAATATTCCGCTCGACAGTGAACAAATTCCCCGAAGGCTCCTTCTGATGCTTTTTTCCGACAAAACGCAGTTTCTGGTCGGAAATAACTTGTCTCACCATTCATATATATCATTCCAGTACGTTCAACTGTTCGTACTAATTCCTCACATTCGTCCAATGAAACAGCTGCAGGAACGGCAGTATATACATGCTTTCCTGCTTCCATGGCTTGTATAGCTTGAGGAGCATGTATCCAATGTTGTGTAATAATTACCAAAGCATCAATATCTGATTTACAGATTTCGTCAAGACTTGTGTATGTTTCAGATATTTCATATTGTTTTGCCCATTTTGACAGTCTATCTTCTTTTAAGTCACATAAAGCGAGTCTATCCACATCTGGATGTGCCTTATATGACTCAATGAATGAAGGTCCGAACATGCCTAAACCAACCATTCCAACACTGATTCCCATATTTTACTCCCTTTTAAATCTAAAGAATGATATTTTATCCTATAGGTTATGTGTATTCTTTAAACAATTTTCTTCATTATAAATGCATAAGTTTGAAATTACCATTGATTCGGATGAATGTCAAGTATGTTGGGTAATTGTCATAGAATAATTTTACTTGTTAATTAGTTGGATTTTTATATTTCAGGTAGATTACAGGTTTTCTGTATAGCGTATTACGAGGAGAAGAAAATAAGATCTTACTAAATTTTATTTTTATCCTGCTACTACGGTTAGGCAATTATGCTTAGACTCGGTAATACCAAGGCTATCAGGGGAAGGACAGTATATAAAAGAATCAATGACTATAGCCCAATTATAAAGATCATAATACTTAAATTTACACCTATGTGTTCACAGACCTCTACCACGATCTACATAAACCATTACTAAAATACCGAAACTAATAGTCCTGTAACTATGTAGAATTCTACTTGACACATCTTTTTTTAATCAGTTATAATCACATATCATTTTCAAAACAACATACATGAATCACCAATGACCTAATGTAATCGTGAGTTTGATAATTTACACATGAGTGCAAATTCCATAGAAAACGTGTATATTTGTACAAAAAACCGTCATTTTTGGAGTTTTAACCCCTAAAGAATCTACGGTATGAATGGCTTATGGCATTTCCCCCTTCATTAAGGGGACTTTAAGGGGAAATGTACAAACTCTAATTATTTTTCAAACTCACGTTAATGTGCCTAATTGATATAGTTCAAAATGTTACTAAATTAAGACTATGTAGAATTCAAACTGCTACACTGAGAAAAACCTGTTTGGTTTTGCTTTTATATGGATCAAGAGAATATTTTCGTATATTTTGGTTATGAAAACAGTATGATTTCGTTGTGTTCTGTATTAAGATAATTATCCATTGCTATAACTGGTTTCATAAGTTGGGTTGTAGGAAATACCTTCCCGTTTGAAGGGTTTGAAATGAAAAAGACCTTAACAAGTTGAGTTTTTAAAGACAAAGATCCGTTAGGTTGGAGTACCCTTTGTTAACTGGATTTTGTGTAATAGAGGCTTATTTTATGTTTTTAATAGTAATAAGAATAAATAGGAGTTAGTTGTGTTTCAGAAATTTCCAATTCTACTAATATTTATATATCTTATCCTTGGATCTAGCTGCTCAGACAATGTAAAAAAACCTTTAGAAGGCGACCCTGTATATAAGGTTGAAGAATATAAGAATAGAGGAGGTAATGTTCAATTTAATGTCAAGCCAAGAGTTTCATTCAGAGATACTGATAGAGGCAGACATAATATAGAATCTGAAGAAGTTGTTGTAGAAGATATTCCTATTGAAGATATTATAGAGGAAACAACAGTTGAAGATCCTATAGAAGAAGTGGTTGAGGAAGAACCTGAAGATACTAGAGATCCTGCATACATAGAATACATCAACAACCTGCCTTTAAATCCTGTTGATAACATGCTTTACATAGAAGCTGGGTCTTATGATATGGTAACTGACTATGAAGCATATAGAGAAACAAAGACAGGTGGAGTATATACTGCTAAAGGTGCTGAATGGAAGACTGTATATACGGACGGTTTCTATATAGATAAATATGAAGTTACAATCGGTCAATATATGAAGTTTATGGAAGATTCAGGATATGAACCAGAAATGCATCCTCTATACGGAGAAGGCGCTTTAGAAGATGATTTCAACTATTATATAGAGAGGAAAGCAGATGGAAAGCCTGTTGGACGGATACCTGCTAGGGTTAGATCAAGAGTATTTGAAAGATACCCATACGAGTTTCCTGCATCCGTATCGTATGATGATGCAATAGCCTATGCAGAGTTTTACGGTAAACGACTGCCTACAGAAGTTGAATGGGAGAAAGCTGCTAGAGGTGGTAAACATAGACAGATGTTTACATGGGGCAGTCTGCCGCCAAGAAGTCCTATGCATGCAGATGAACTAGGAAATTTCACTTTCCACTTCGGTCTTATAGCGTCTAAATACCAGCCTGCGCCGTTTGTATTTCCTGTAGGATTATATAAAGAAGAGAATGGATTATACGATATTACTGGCAATGCTCCTGAATGGGTTAACTCAGATTACGGAGAATTCTATATTAGTAGAGGTCCTGGCAGAGGTGGCACATACTGGAAAAGAAGCGACGGGATAACTATAAACACTATAACTATAGGATCTAAACAGAAAACATATAAAACCTATCCAGCTTACAGAGGTATTAGATGTGTAATGGATTAAAGACAAATGCCTTCTCTATTGAGAAGGCATTTGTTTGTTGTCATCTTCCGCTTTTGCGAATTCACGCACAGTGGGAGCTCACTGGTAGGAGAAACCTTAATTGACAACATCTATAAAGTTACTAGTTTAACTTTAGTCGTTTGGGCTGCAGGATCTTGTACTACTTCAAGCACTTGACACGCAACCAAATCTGTGTAAGACCTATCCTCTTGATGGACAACTACCGTATCTCCAGGTTTTAGAAATAGAGTAGTCGCAAGAGTTAAATTTATTATGCTATGTAAATCTTTGAACCGCTCTAGAAAACTATCCGCTATCCATTGAGCCCATACACTCTGGTGCTTATCTAACGGCACTGTTAACTCGAAAGGTTGTTTTCTGTTTATCTCTATACTGTTCTCATCTTTCGCTATTGCCTTATCATCATCTCCATAAGAAACTTCAATATAGTTATATATATGTTCAGACTGACTTACTAGATTTAGAGACTGTATAGGCTGTTGCAGTGTAGCATGGTTTAGAGATATAAAATGATCTACCCATAAGATATCGTCTTCATGGCTATGATTTAATGCATTAGTTACTTCTAAACCTCTTGTAATTCCCCCAGTAAGAGAAGCTCCTTGAGTTTCGGCGTTATACGAGTATCCTTCAGAAGTATCTCCGTAAGATATAAGCTCTTTTCCAATAAGTATCAATCCACTATTAGGATAGTTAGATGGTATCCAGTTCTGACTTCCAGGCTGTATATCTATAGACATTATATTAGAAGGCGATATACCACTACTTCCAACAAGTGCTTTTCTTGGTTCTCTAGGTCTAATAAAGAACCGATCATTATCGAACCCCATAATACTATTTGTGGTTGTTAACATCTCCTTTAATACATCTGAAGGAGACCTTTCATTAGTTAGTAGCAAAGGCACCTTATGACTTAGCTTATTTGAATAGTGTATAAGATTATAGTTTTCTGAATGTTGAATTGCAGTATCTGCATCTTCTGTCGTGCCAGTACTTAATAAACTATTATCTATAAAGTCATATCCTGTTATCATATATGGCACACCTTCTACATCTAATATAGGAGACGAAGTGCCTCCATGAATACCATAGAAATAGTCTGGTTTCTCATCGTCGTGATCAGGATTATCTTCTGTTGTTGCACTTCTCCATCCAGTCTCAACAAGCTCTTGAAGAACTCCTGTACTATTTATTCTATAGAATCCACCTATTTGATTTTTCCATTCTTCAGAAGATCTGTCAACTGTAGCTGCTGCAGTAAATGTTTTTCGGTTTCTATCTGCAGGAGTTTCTTCTGTAGTTACTCTAGAGGGTATAGTAAGATCGTTAGATCTGAACTGCGTTTGTGGATAGTATGCATAATGAGACCCTTCAAAGAAGTATACAAAATTTCCAATTCTTTTTAAAGATCTTGCAGCTATAGTAATATCGGAATACGACTTAACTACAGTATGCACATTGTTAGACTTATTTATCTTAATAAGAGCTGCACCTGCTTGTTCACCATCTCTTAGATATCCATAGCTCTGCTTCATTACCTGGACTAACAAGAAAACAAAGTTGTCATTTTCTTCTATCTCCATTATTCCATTAAACAAACCTCCTGCATGGTCATCTGCAACATCTCGAATTACAGCGAGATCTAGAAATTCATTTGCTGTAAGTGTCCTAGTGTAAAGTCAACTTAATTTTGATAGTTTATTCAAATAATTGTATACTTAGACTCAAGATAATTATTCATTTACCTTGGAGTCTATTATGGCTGCTAAACAATTTAAAGTCATACT
>JAGFCA010000113.1 GCA_022394755.1 Candidatus Poribacteria bacterium | reverse complement strand
TGCATTATCTTGCAGGATTATCATGTGAAGAGATCGGTGAATTCCTCGGAGTATCAACAAATACTGTCAAGAGTCGACTACACCGCGCTCGCAATCGATTAAAAGGTGAGGAAGCACTTATTCAAGAAAACCTAAGTAGTTTCCATTTACCGAAGCAGTTATCCGAGAATATCATGAGAAAAATCTCCAACCTATCACCTGCCGCTCCCGCAGCAAATAAACCTGTAATGCCGTGGGTAGTCTCCTCAGCATCTGCAATTGTAGTTTTTCTACTCATTGGTATTGGAGCAAAACAACTGATCAGCTTTCAAAAGCCGTTCAACGTTGACGCAGAATCTGAACGGACGATTGAAATAGCAGATGCAAGACAAGTAATTGATTCTCCTGAAAAACCAGCTATACGAAAGCAGGTTGGACATGCCGATGCACCAAATAGGAATGAAGATAATCAGAACTCTGAACTTTCTGTGGCTAATGCTCAACAGAGTGATTCAACAATTCAATCTATACAAGACAATATACTTGATAAAGGTAAAACTTCATTATCAGGTGTAGTTGTGGATACAGATGGTGAAGTCGTACGAGGACTGAAACTATACTTTAAACCCATTGAATTCAATCAGAAAAACGAGGTAGTCCCACGAACACCTTTGTCTCATTGGGCACAGGTTGTAACTGATATTAGCGGTGGCTTCTCATTTGACAATATTGATGCTGTGTCATCACAGTTAGTCATCCTTCCAGAAGCTGCACCGAAGTATGAGATAGTATCGCTTAAAGTTGGAGATCTGTCCTATTATCCGCCTGGACCAAAAGTAAACCTTGGGTATTGGTTTGGTAAACCAACTATATCAATTGAACCAAATGTACCACTTGAAGATATTGTTGTTACAGTCCAACCATCCGTAATGCGAATTAGGGGACAGATACTCTTAAAAGACAAAATACCACTTGCTAATGCACAATTTTGGCTAACTACGAGGAGCCGAGATAAAAAGACATATCTTTTCATATTTCCCGACAGTGAAAGTAGTAGACGTTCAAGTAGAGAGGCTAGTACAGATTCAAACGGTTATTTTGTATCCTATTATCCTGAATGGGCAAAGGAGTATTCTGTCACTATTGAATACAAAGGTGAAAAAGTAAAGTCAAGATGGTTTAAAATAAAACCTGGAAAGCAAAATGATGTTCATGAATTTAGACTGAAAAACACACAAGCATATCACAATAAAGTCAGAAAACTTATCAATGCACGGCAGGCGCAATGGTCTATTAATCCTGAAAATGGTCATGCATATAAAAGCATAAAATGTGAGAATTGGCATGACGCAAAATTAAAAGCTGCAGCTGAAAATGCATATCTGGTTGCTGTTAATAATGATGGAGAACAGAGATGGTTGGAAGGCAGGTTTGGAGAAAGCAAATTCTACTGGATTGGGTTAAGTTCCACACAAGATGGAGCATCTTGGCAGTGGGAAAACGGAGAATCTCTTACTTATACAAATTGGTTAGAAAGTGTTGATTCTAATCACGAATCTAACATTCCAGTTGCATTAGACTTCTTCTCAAAAAGATGGATGGCTATAGGTAATGACAGTCAATTCTTGAGTAGTATTATACACGCAATTATTGAAAAAGAATGATAATCTTCACTCAATATTACCATAAAAGGAATACACTATGTTAACATCAGGACATAGAGAGATGACTTTGGTCACACTTTTCATTATATTCTCATTATGTTTTACGTCAGATGGGTTATCTGAAGAAAAGACATCAACATTGTCAGGACATATTATAGATTCAGATGGAAAACCTGTAACAGATATTTCTATTGTTCTAATCTATATGACTGTAGATGAGAATGGAATTAAGCGAAAATATAGTAGCAAATATTACCCTTTTCTTGTTCAGCTTCCACTACTTCCATCTGATAAAAATGAAATACCACCAGATGAAGAGGAATTACGTAAATATCCACCTTATATAAAAACTAAAACCAATCACAAAGGTGAATTTACATTTGTAAATGTTGCCGAAGGCAATGTGCAGTTTTTAATCCTACCCAAACTTCCAGAAGGAAAGGAAATGTCAAAACCAGTACCAGGAAATCCAGGTGATTTTGCATATCCAGAAATCCAATATGTTAAATTTGGAGAAGTTTCATTTTATCCTCAACAGTTCTCGTTTTTTCCACTAATTGGTGCAGTAACATTTGGTATCGCACCAAGAACTAATATTGAGAACATTGAACTCCGAGTCAACATAGAAAATCCTCTAAATATACGAGGCAGAATCGTATTTAAGGACGGTTCACCTGTTGTAGATGCCACACTTAGAATCAATATTGGTAAGCTAAATTTAGATGAAAACATTGAACCACACGCCAATAAGTCTTTAAGTTTGCAAACTAATGACGATGGTTCATTTAACCAACCCGTATGGAGTTCAGGAATCTACGCGATCTCTGTATATTACAGAGGTCTTTCAGCTATTTCAGATCCTTTTATTTTAAATGGTGATATACCTAATGATGTCTTAAATTTAAGACTTGATGGGAATCATTCAGAAATCGAAGAATTACAAACAGATAATGACGATGATTATTACCCTTTACCAAAGAAGCATTCAAATTGGATAATGAATCCATTAAATGGACACCTATATAAAAGGATTATATGTGAAAGTAGAGATGACGCTGCAACAAAAGCAGCTCAAGAAAATGCTTATCTTGTAACTATTACAAGTGAAGCAGAACAGATATGGTTAGAAGCTGTTTTTGGGTCAGAGCAATACTGGATTGGTCTGACAGATGTTGATAAAGAGGGTAAGTGGAAATGGGACAATGGTGAGAAGAACAAATATTCGAACTGGATCAAATATGATGCCTCTTTCAGTAAGACCCCTCCAATGCTTAGGTTCTTTGGCGTTAAGAATGAAGATGAAAAGAGAGAAAATGAAGAAAATGATTATGCAATCATGCATATAGATGATGTATACATGAAATGGAAAGCTGTTGATATGCAACATTCTGAAGAAGGCCGCACAAGACTCGCAGTCATTGAAAAACCATGAGTTCAAAGAAACAGAACTAAAAGAGTACCACATCCAAATTCCCAATCTTCCAAACAAAAACACTTTACAATCTTAATAGCATAGTATACAATAACACCAAAAAATTGGAGAAATGTATTCTATGCAGCTATATGAAGCCGTCAGTCCGTTAGACTTCAGATACTATGGCGGCGATGACAAATTTATGCAACGGCTCTTACCTTATGTATCCGAAGCAGGATATGTTACCTATCAGGCAAAGGTAGAAGCAGCGTTGACCCGCACACTCGCAAATTATGGTGTCTGTTCTGCAGAAATCGCAGATGAAGTTGAACAGGCAGTAGAACAAGTAACAGCCGAAGCGGTATACGAAGAACAGAAGAGAATCCGACATAACATTC
>JAGFCA010000177.1 GCA_022394755.1 Candidatus Poribacteria bacterium | reverse complement strand
CTGGAAAAGTTGACAGTAACTAAGAGTGTCGGTTTAGAGGCAACGTCAGCTTTAAGAATACTCATTTCCTCTATTATAGATGCAATTTGAGCTAATGCTTTCTTTATGTCCATACCTTGTGTATTCACACTTTTTGCAAGGTCGGATAGTTCTTTTTGGATCTTTGCATCTTCAGCTTTAGCAAAGTCATTCGACTTCTTGCCTGCCATATCAAGATCCTTTGAATGTTCTGCACGAAGTTTCGCGATCTCTTCTTTAGTTTTTTGCTCTGCAGCAGCGATTGTGTCAGCATCACCCTGTTGTGATGCGGCGATTGCCTCATCCTTCGCAGCAGAGATTGCTTCCATATTATCCTTGTTGTTCTGATCGACTTTACCTTCGAGCTTTGTAATATCAGCTTTGATTTCACTCGTGGATTGTTCAATTTGAGCAACGTGCTCATTCTTCCACATTTCAAACTCTTCTTGGTTTAACTTGCCGCACCCAAGGACAGTAATGCTCAGAACTAACAACGCTGCAACAAAAAGTGTTCCTCTGGTTTTCATGGAATTCCTCCAAAATATGATACGTAAACTGAGTAATTTATTTAGTCCACAATAGATGTGTTATAATAGTTTACCACAATTTAGCATTTAATTCAATAATATTTGTTGTGTAGGGTGTGTAAAGTTTTTGGCACCAAATCTCATTATAGTGAACTTTGAAATTATTAGGGCATTTTGGATTAGCCTATTTTTCAACCTAATCGACAACAGAAGTTGGAGGACGGATTTCCGGTTTGTAACATATCAGACGCAAACTGGAAGTGGACGCAACAGAAGTCCTCAATTTAACATATATTTTGCTATAGAAAAGTATACCAAAAAGTGTGTTTTTTTGTTTCTTGGTATACTTTGAAAATTGGTTATCAATCCAGTTTGCATAAGGGTTTGTGGCACTGTATATCGATTTATAAATTTGTTTTGCTGTTATATTTGGTATACTTTTGTTTTCTGTGAGTTTTTTGTTTGGGTGTTAAGAATGTTGCGTCCGCTTTGATTGCGAATTCTTTGTGGTTGGTTTCTAATATCATGGTTTTCTCCTTTAAAAGTGTACTTAAAAGTGCTTTTTTCGTTTTTGAGTACACTTTGTCCATTGGTCGTTCGGTTGGTGGACATAAAGGTTCGTGGCACTGTATCGCGATTTATAAAATTGTTATGTGAGTACATTGAGTATACTTTTTGTTTTTTCAGTTTGGTGGTGTTTTTTCTGTTTTTTCTGTTGTTTGTGTGCTTGCATGGTTGTGTCTCTTTTGGCGTTTTGTTGTTATTTTT
>JAGFCA010000109.1 GCA_022394755.1 Candidatus Poribacteria bacterium | reverse complement strand
AAAAATCACAAGAAGATACCATTATTTAGTTAATACCCTCAGATTTATTATAATGTATAGTGCTGCCTGTTCGAAACGAGGATTTCATTGAAGAGTGAACGAGTTTTTTCTGTCCACTTACCGTAATCTTGAAGGAATGCTTCAACAATAGGTAGATTTTCTGTATCAGTATAAGCCAACCTACGTGCTAATTGTGTCAATTCTGCACGATTTGATGGTAAGGCATCTAAGGCACGATCATGAACAATCCGTAATGCGTTTTCCACACGTCGTAGGAATTTATATGCCTCGGTTAAATCTGTAGATTGACTATCTGATAATACTTCAATTTCGTTTAATTTTTCAATAGCAAGTAAGGTGTTCGCCACCCGTATAGAATTGTTTTCTTTACCGTGTATGAGTTGTAGAGTTTGAACAGCGAATTCAATATCTACAAGACCTCCATATCCTGATTTTACATTAGTTGTTGGTCTTTGTGTTTTACCTCTACGCGAACGTCGGGTTTTTGTAGTACGGGTAGCTTGGACTTCCTTGCGTTGACGTGTATGAACGATTTCTGCTACACCTTCTGCTGATAGAGATTCTTGATAACAAAAGACATGTGCAATATCCATAAAATCCTCACCTAAGTTCTCTCTATCTCCTGCTACAACACGGGCGCGAGTTAGTGCTTGACGTTCCCAAATTTCTCCAGCTTGTGAATAATAATTCTCATAACCTGACAGTGGTAAAGCGATTGCCCCGCCAGTACCGTATGGACGAAGCCGTAAATCCAGTTCATATATACTCATTCCATGGTCCCCACCCAGTTGTTTTCCCAATTCTAAACCAAGTAAGGAGTAGTATTCTGAATTTGGCATACCCTTTGTCGTTTTTCCATCAGCGGAATAGACAAGCATCACATCTAAATCAGAACTGAAATTCAATTCACGTCCACCAAGTTTACCCATTCCTATTATTGCAAATGAGGTATCAGTTCCATCATCGGAAATCGGATCTCCGTGTTCTTTACGAATCCGATCATCAATAATCGTGTATAATGTTTGTAAAATTGCTTCAGCTAAGTCAGAGAGTTCGGATGTTGTAGTAGGTAGGTCAGCATTCCCGAGTATGTGGCGTAAGGCTATCCTCCATATTTCATCATTCTTATAACGTCTGATTGCTTGCATCGTCTGAGCAGAAGGTGTTTGTTCAATTAATTGCTGTACCTCTTCCAGTTTTTCAGGTAATGTCTTAGCACTTTCAATGAAACTTGGTATAGTTAACAGATCAAATAGTTCAGGATGTGTAATAAGTAGATCCGCCAAATATAGACTTGTGCCACATACACAAGTGAGTGCTCCAAGTACATCAGGCATATCCATAAATAGGTTATAGTAGCTACTTCGTGCCCCTACCTTAGCAGCAAATGCTTCAAAATAACGCAGGGACATATCGGGATCAGGGGCTTGACTTAAATGCTGTAGTAAAATTGGTGCAAATTGAAAGAAAGTTCTTCTGACAGAGGGTGAGAATTGTTGACCTTCTCCACCATTTGCAAGTTGTCCTAAGAGTCGATGAGCATCACGGGTATTTTCAAATCCAAATTTACTTAATTGTTCCTGAATTTCATTAGTATCATCTTGACTGAGTAAAACTGCTAAATCAAGAGCATCTGGTTCATGTATGTCCATAACCTTTTCAAAAACACTACGGACACCTGATCGGTGAGTATTGTAGTCTGATTGAAATTCATCTAAAGGATCAATCTTATAACCTAAGGTAATTGCAAACTGAGTAACTTCTTCTTTCTTAGAAGGTATTAAATATCTTTGTTGGTCTGATTCAATTTGTATGGCATTTTCGACTCTACGAAAAAACCTGTAGGCATCAATGAGCACTTGTGCATCTTCTTCATCAATTAATTGGGAAGTTTGTAATTCTGTCAATGCAAACAAGGTGTTCTGTGAACATAATGACTTTCTTTTCCCACCGTGTATCATCTGTAAACACTGTACAGTGAATTCGATATCTCTAATAGTTCCAGGACCGAGTTTGACATGTCGGTCAGTGTCGGTTTTTTCGTTTATAAGTCTCTCTTCTATCCGTACCTTTGTATTCCTGATGTCTGCTTTAATCTCAGTAAGTGAAACCCCATCTAAATAACGTTGATAGACAAATGGATGAATCATACGTATGAATTCATTTCCAAAATCAATATCTCCCGCAACCGGTCTTGCTTTAATTAATGCTTGTCTTTCCCATAAATCCCCCCATCCTTCATAATAACTTTCATAACTTTCCATAGAACGGATGATGACACCTGCACTGCTTTCTGGACGTAATCGAATATCAACTCTGAAGACATATCCTTCTGAAGTCACCTCACTCATTGCTTTGATAAGAAATTCACAGAGTCTTGAATAATACTCACCGTTATCAACTCCTTTATCCGTCTTTCCTTCATCAGAATAGACAAAAATTAAATCAATATCGGAGCTGAAGTTAAGCTCATAACCACCAAATTTTCCCATCCCTATGACTGCAAAACGGCACGGTTCAGTTCCATCCTCATTTTGAGGGATACCAAATTTAGGTTTAATTACCTGTTCAGAACCAATTTCATAGCAGTGTTGTAATGTAGCTTCGGCTAAATTACTCATTTCTAAAGTTGTTGTTTCTACACTATCAGCTTGTAGTATATCTCTTAAGGCAATGCGGAGACTTTCCCTACGTTTATATCTTCGAATAATAGTCAATTGTTGATCCATATCACGATATCTACTTAGTAATGAGCCAATTTCTTCAAACATACACTCTCTTGATTTTTGTATGTTCATTACATTTGCATCAATTATGTCGTAAAAATAGGTAGGGTAACGTATCAATAGTTCAGATAAATAGGTTGAACTACCGAAACAAATTATCACTGGTTCAATGAGAAATGGTGCATCCCGTAAGAGTTGATAAATCCATCTACGGTTGAAGGCAACTACCAGAAAGCGAGATAAACGATTTAATGCAGCTTCTGGATTCGGAGAGTTAAGTGAGGTGTCTAATAATCGAATTACTATATCTGCAAAGCAGCTTTGGGTCTCCAAGTCCTCAGTTGCGAGTTCTTGTAAACTCCTTAGTATAGATTCGATGCCCAACTCTGTATCCATTTCGGATCTATCCGATAGAATTTGACGAATCTCATCTAATATATGCTGAGGAAATGGGAGTTCTTGGTAATTCATCATTAGTCCCTCTATATACTGCAATATATGTTAATTCTACCATACCTAAACCCAGTATGCAATCGGATTTCCAACCAGTTTCTATGATATATTCAATGTAGAAATAGTAATAAATTCTATAAATTATCTAATATCCATTAGGAATTATTTTTACCTAATGAGTTCGGGGGTTTTGATGAACCTACCAATCCAGCAAGAACGATCATCGTTAAGATATGTGGGAATGTCTTGAGGAGTTGATCTGGTATTCCCCAGCGATTTTCTAATCCTAAGGTAGCAGCAAAACCGAAAAGTAGACATGCTGCTACACCATTGAGTGGACGCCAATTACCAAATATTACAGCTGCTAATGCAACATATCCCCTTCCGGCTGTAATACCTTTTGTAAAAATATGTACATTGGAGGAGAGAAAACAGCCCCCCAGTGATGCTAAAACCCCACTCATAATAACTGCGAAATACTGCCATTTTGCACGACTTAAACTGAGTGTCTTTAATGCCTCAGTTGATTCACCTGCAGCACGCAATCGTAATCCCCATCGCGTTTTATAAAGAAATAAGTGGCTCAAGATCATTATAAATGGAACCAATATAACTAAAATACTATATATACCGAGTAAGGGTAGTTTTACCTCTGGCAATCCTGGGACACGATCAGGAGTAGGTATGAGATATTCGGTGACACCTATTGCAAATATGTTAATTGCTAATCCAGTTACAATATGTTCTGCATGAAAAGTAATGGTTGCTACAGCATGTATTAGTGCTAATATGATACCAAAACTAACACCGAACATTAGTCCAATCCATTCCGATCCAGAGATTTGGGCACCAATTACATATCCGTATGCCCCAATAAGCATCATTCCCTCTAAAGCGATATTTATGATTCCTGACCGTTCAGAGTATATACCACCTAAGGCAGCATATCCTAATGGGGTAGTCATTCTTAATGTACTTGGAATTAACTGAAGAATCATTGATTCTTAATCCTTATATATCCTTCCATACAGACCAATCCTAATATGAGTAAACCTTGACCAGCAATAAACAATCCGTGGGGTATATCCAATAGAAGTTCCACATCTAAGGCAACTTTACTCAGAAAACCGAACAATATCGCTGCCGCCAAGACACCAAACGGATGATTTCTACCCATTAGAGCAACCGCAATTCCTGTGAATCCCCATCCGGGAGAAAAACTAAGCACGAATCTGTAGTGATATCCTAAAACATCTGCAACCCCAGCCAGACCTGCTATTGCACCACTAAGTGTCATTACCCAAATTGTTACTGTACCCGGATTTATACCTCCATACGAAGCGACTTCTGGTGAATTTCCAACTAAGCGAAGTTCGTATCCCCATCGTGTGTATTTTAATAGGAAATACAAGAATAACACAACAACGCAAGAAATCAAGAAACTGGTATTTAATAAATTACTTTGAGGAAGTATGGGTATTAATCCAGCTAATTTTGGTAGTCGCGCTGCATCATGTATTTCAGCAGTCTGTGGTTCCATTTGACCCGGTTCTTGAAAAATTGAAGTGACTAAATAACTCATTATTGCAAATGCAATAAAGTTCATCATAATAGTATTTATTACTTCATGTGCTCCATATCTCGCCTTTAAAATTCCTGGAATTGCCCCCCAGATCCCACCGAAAGACATTGCAGCTATAATGCAAAACGGAATTAAAATAAATGGAGGTAAATCAATATTTAATCCTATCCAAGTTGCTGCAAACCCTCCAACATAAAGCTGACCTTCACAACCAATATTAAATAATCCAGCTTTATACCCTATCGCAACGGCAAGACCGGTAAAGATTAATGGGGTAGAATTAAATAGGATACTCCCAATATCATCTATACTTGAGAATCCACTGATAAGAATAAGCTCATAAAATTTCCAGGGATTTTGTCCTCTTATGATTAATGTAACCCCACATAAAATGAAAAAACCGATGATAGCAATCACTGAAGGTAAGAAAGAGTGTAGGAGTTGTCTAATTTGATTAGGACTGTCTTTTGACATCATTCTATTTTTGATGTAATTTAGTATTTATCTTGCTGAATAGTAGGATCATTTGTAACTATGTTTTTATAGCTTCTTTTTATATAGAGGGATTAATATTTTTTTCTTCTCCCCGTTAGAAAATTTAGTTTTGAAGAAAATACTCAAGACTAATCGATGCACAGCTTATACAAAACATATCAACCTGAAAATGTTACAATGTTATTTCTAATTTTTGAAGTGTCAGTAATCTACGTAATTCATATATGATAGGACATCTATGATAAAACATTTCATACTCAATGTGGTCTCATTCATTGACAGGAATTTAGAATCTTGCTATAATAAAATCCATAATTTACTATGGTTCTATTCCTGAGTTATCATGGTTTGTTAGTATAACATAGGTAATATACAAACACAATTTTGATGTTTTAATCGTAATTTTAGTCCTGAATAATTTCTATTGTAGTTATTTTAAAGCTTGGAAGTTGAAATGTATAGAATCGTAGAAATAAGACTGGCACAACCGTAACATATATTTTAGAATTCAAAAAATCAGACACTCTAAGGTTAACTAATGAATCAATCAGAGCAAGCAAGAACAAAATTATCTTCAAAGGATATTCCTGCATTGTTAGGGGGTACTCCGGTTTTTGATATATCTGAGGAGAAACCATTTCCTATTTTAGATCAATGGAGACAGATTACTGAGGATGAACCGAGAATAGTTAGTGAAATGACAGAACGGAACGAATTATCTGGTAAATCTACTATTCTTCAAGACTTCGAACGGAATTGGCGTACACGTCATAATACAGAATATGCTGTATGTACAACAAATGGTACTGCAGCTTTACATAGTGCGATGTTTGGTATGGGTGTTGGTCCTGGAGATGAAGTGATCTGCCCTACATATACTTGGATGGGGTCCATCACACCTGCACTTATGTTGATGGCTAAACCGGTATTCTGTGAAGTTGATCCTAAAACATTAGTTATAGATGTGGATGATGTACGAAAACGTATCACTGATAGAACCAGAGCGATTGTAGCTGTTCATCTTTGGGGGAATGTATGTGATATGGATAGTTTGATGGCACTTAGTGAAGAGACAGGTGTATCTGTGTTAGAAGATTGTTCTCATGCCCATGGGGCAACTTACAAAGGAAAGGCAGTAGGAAGCATTGGACATGTCGGAGCATGGAGTTTACAAGGAAGTAAGGCTGTCAGTGCTGGTGAAGGTGGTGTACTTGCCACAAATGATGTTACGATATTTGAACGTGCATGTATGTTAGGTCAAGTTAATCGTTCTATTGATAGCATAGGAGATCCTAAACTAAATCCTGCCGAACTTAGTTATTCTCACCTACCTCCTATGGGATTAGGAGTAAAATATCGTGCTCATCCATTAGCAATTGGCATTGCAACAATACAGTTAGAAAAACTTGATGAATTAAATACGAATCGGCGTGCATATATTCGAGAAATTAACAAAGGCTTACAAGACATCAATGGAGTAAACCCAATTAATCAATATGATGGAGCAGAACCCGCTGCATTTTTTGGTTTTCCTGTACATTATATTATGGAAGAGATGCATGGTCTTCCTGCCCCTGTCTTTGCTGAAGCATTACGAAGAGAAGGTGTATTAGCGAATAATAATCCTTATCCTCTATTAGTTGGAGACGGAATCCCTGTGTTTTCAGGTGGTCTGCCTTCAAATAGTAACCCGTATCCATTACTTCATACTTTACCACTCTTTTCTGAAGGGGTTGATATATTTACGAATGGTCGTGGTTCATTATGCTCAACTGAGATAGGGGGTGATTATGAAGGGTATTCTCCTGGAGACCTACCAATTACTGAAACAATTTGTTCACAGTTAATTTTCTTACCGCTATTAACGAAGCCAGTTTCGGGAGCTGCTGAACGTATTCTTACAGCAATTCGCAAAGTATCACAAAATTCAGAGAAAATAGCCAACTCCTTGAAAAAATAATACGGAAACTTCGAATATATCAATAGAGTTAACTTATAAATTTTTTAATTGATTCTCATTCTGACTTAAGAATTACTCTTTCGTACCTGATTATGATCTGGCATACATACCAATTTCAAAATATTTCTTAATTCCAATATAATTATCAAAAGTAAAATTATGACAGCAGAATTTTCAAATTTAACACGGTCTGCAAATATTAATAAATTACAGTCAGAACCATTAGATGTATTAGTAATTGGGGGTGGCATTGTAGGTGCAGGATTAATTAGAGATCTTACATTAAATGGTGGAATAAAAACAGGATTAATTGATCAAGGTGATTTTGCATGTGGTACGAGTAGTGCAAGTTCACAGTTAATTCATGGCGGTTTCCGTTATATCTCAAAATTAGATATAGGTTTAGTAAGGCAATCCCGCAAGGAACGTGAAATACTCCACCAGACAGCACCTAATCTTGTAAAACCTATTCCTATTGCGATACTTTGTTATAAGGATGATCCATATCCATTTTTAGGAGTTGATTTTGCTGCTCGTGTATATAATCGTCTATCGAAATCTAATCCTAATGAGAAATCCAAAGTAATACGAGATTGTAAAAGGATTGAAACCCTACTCGGTCCTATTGCTACCGACGGCTTAAAAGGGTGTGTAGTATTATGGGATAGTCAAGTTGATGATTCCAGATTAACTCTGGCAATTCTTAAGGATGCACATCAACACGGGGGTATAATTTCCAATTACGTGCGTTTTCTTGGTTATAACAAATTGCCTGATGAGTCAGATTCAATGTATCAAGTTTCTGTGGAGGATGTTGTTTCAGGTAAACGTTTTGAGATTAAATCAAGACGAATTGTGTCTGCTACGGGACCGTGGACAGATAAAATATGGGAGAAAGACCCAAGTTATGATGGACATCCACGTTTAGTAAGTAAAAAAGCCAAGGGAGTACACATAATCTTACCCCGTTGTGCCGAAACATCTACAGAGGTACCATACGGTATAGTTGCAATTACTCAATCAGAAAAAACCAACAATGAAAAACAGAGAGCAATATTCATTTTACCCGGTCAATACGACACATCAATAATTGGAACAACTGAAACCACACCAGAGAATGAGCTTGAATCTGTATGTTCATCGAAAAAAGAGATAGATTATCTACTCTCAGAAACCCAACGAGTTTATCCGAATCTAACATTAAATAAAGATTCAATTATTGGATCTTATGCTGGTGTACGTCCACTAATTGCTAACAATGGATCACAAAGTCGTATCAACTCTCGTTCAGAGTTTGTGTCAAGAGATCATCTAATTACTGATAGTCAAAGTGGTATATTGTATGTTTATGGAGGAAAGTTAACGACACATAGACAGATAGCAGAAGAAACCGTTGATTATATTGCTGAATCTCTAAATGTGGCAAGGGATTGTAAGACTGCGTTGTTACCCCTTCCAGCAGCAATATCTGATAATAATCTTATGCCCAACAACATAGATATGGATACTTTAAAGAGTTCAAGCATAGCCAACGACAGAGATAGATTAATTCAACGATACGGTATGGAAGGTTATATAAAAATCAATAAGCTTGTTTCTGAGGATTCCACACTTTCTGATCCAATCTCTGAAAAGTTGCCATTTATAAAGGCTGAAATCGCATACTCGTGCTGGGGTGAAATGGCAATTACACTTGAAGATATACTCTGGAGACGGACACGTATAGGGTGGACACAAGGACAAGGGATGGATATTGCAGGGTCTATTGCTGAATTGATTGGAGAGAAACAGAATTGGGATCAGGCAAGAATTACATCGGAAGTTGAGAAATATAACAAACGGATTGACCTATTGAATTCGAATATTTAGAAAGATATTGTAATTCTATTTCCTCCAAATCCCTACATATTAGGTGTTGTAACCTATCTAACTAAGCACATCTTTTGTAGTTGTTCTATGATATTTGAAAACCCTTCTCACACATTCTATTCTCCTAACACCTGTCATTTGCTATGAATTGGTTCCGTTTTGGCAGTCCCGAATATCTTAGTATTTTATGGATTGGTTTTCCAATCATAGTATTTTTCCTAATTTATGGTTTTTTTCGAAAGAAAAAGTCACTCCTATTATTCCAAACCAGAATTTCACCGATACAAATATTTGTATACAAATTGCGAATCCTATTACTCCTGTTATGCTTTTCTTTAATGTGTTTTGGGTTAGCACGACCACAATGGGGGGCAAAACCAGAAAGTGTTTCAGAAAGGTTAGATGTGTATCTTGCATTAGATATATCAACAAGTATGCTTGCAAAAGATACAAATTCAGACAGACGCCTTACACAAGCTAAACATCTAATGTCAGATCTGTTAACTCAACTTGGTGGAAATCGGGTTGGAATACTATATTTTGCTGAGGAGAGTTTTGTTGTATGTCCATTAACCTATGATTTCCATACTCTATCGGAGTTTTTGGATGCAGTGACCCCTGAAACCATTGTACATAGAGGAACAAATATCGGGAATGCTATGAATGTTGTTTCATCGAGGTTAACCACGGAACAAGATAGATTCAATACAGAATTACCTAATTCAAGAGCACATAAGATAGTAATATTATTTACAGATGGTGAGGATCATAGCGTAGGAACTCTTACTGAGGTAGAATCTGCTCTACAGAATGGAATATATACCTTCTGCATTGGAGTAGGTTCAGCTAACAAACCGACTCCAATATTACTTCCAGAAAAAAGCAAAGGCTATAAAAGGGATATGAATGGACAATTGGTATTAACAAAATTAGATGAACAGCATCTAATGGATATAGCATCATCTGGAAATGGTCAATATTATCATGTTAATGAAGGTATTTCCAAATTGGTTTCTGATTTATCTAAGCTTGAAAAGCAGAAATATAGAATTAGATCTGATGGGGAATACCAAGATAGGTATCAATGGTTTGTAGGCTTCGCTTTATTGTTGTTGATAATGGAATTACTAATGCCGAGAATTTGGAAAACTTGAGAGAGTGTGTCATAAAGTAAAGATGATCAATAAGAAACTTGAGGGGTAGTAATGGCTGTATAATTATCCCGATTTCTTAAAGATAAGACCATCTGGACGGAAACGCATAAGTAGCACCAAAATCACTCCGTATACCAAGTACCGCGCACCAGCTAATTCTGGTAAATCTAACTGATCAGGAATAAATCGGAGTATCTCACCTAAAAATCCGATAAAAATTGCCCCGATTATAGACCCCTTTATACTACCTTTCCCTCCAAGTATTACCATACAAAGAATTAGAATTGATTCCCAGAATTCAAATGTTCTTGCACTAAGATCTCCCCAAAATTGTGCTAAGAAACCTCCACCAATTGCACCAATTGCAGCACTGATTGCAAATGCAAGTGACTTATATCGACTTATGTTTATACCCATTGAAGCGGCAGCTTGTTCATCTTCTCTAATGGCTATCCATGCTCTACCGATCCGAGAATGTTGTAATCTATATGATACAAAAATAACGATTGCAATTAGGATTAGAATATGATAGTAGTGATGCCAATTTTCCCTGAATTCTATCTCGGTAAACGGAATAGAAACCGGTGGAATTTTCTTAACAAACCCATTAATATCTCCTATCAACCAAATCTCATTTTTTACTGCTATTCGTAGGAATTCTGCGAAACCGAATGTAACAATTGCGAAATAATCCCCAGTGAGTCTTAACGTTGGAGCTCCACGTAATAACCCCCAACCTGCTCCGTGTATAATCGCAATTGGTAATGCAAACCAATAACTAAGTCCAAGTCTAACCATCAAGAGTCCAACTGTATATCCACCGATTAGATAAAAACCTACATACCCAAGATCTAACAATCCAGTATAACCACAAACTATGTTTAAACCGATAGCGAGTAGGATATATATGCAGACTTGAACAGTTATATATACCATATAATCGCCAGGTGGAATGGGTGGATATATATTAATTTTGGATAAAATCAACGAAATACTATCCAATCCATAATACATAATTGCAGGGAATAATAGGACGAATAGACATAATACGATATTTTTCGATGATAAACTGTTCTTTAATATTCTTGTGTTGAAAAAGGATAAACTATTCTGCATCATTTAATTCCACTTGAGTTTATTGTAACTAATTTAGTAAATAGATACTGTTATGCACGATGACCGGTAGATTTTCCAAATAACCCAGTAGGACGTATTAGGATTACAATTATCATTACAATATATGCAATTGCGATTCGATAACCTGACCCGTACCCGTAAGGGATATATCCTGCGCCAAACACTTCAGCGAAACCTATTAAGAGACCACCGAACATCGCTCCAGTGATATTTCCAATACCACCCAGAACAGCGGCGGCAAAAGCAGCAACTCCTTTATAATAACCCATAGTTGGCTCAATATATTCTCGGACACCAACCATTACTCCAGCTATTGCACCTAAGAAGGACCCAATTGCAAATGTAACAGCAATTACCCTGTTTGTATTAATCCCCATTAAATTTGCTGCTATACGGCTCTGTGCACATGCTCGCATTGCTTTTCCAATTTTTGTAAGAGTAACTAATCGGTTTAAAGCCACCATAAGAATTATAGCAAGGAGTATTATAAAGAAATCAAGATATGCTATAGAGACATTTTCCGAAAATGAGATATTGGCTTGAGTGAATTCAATACCAAGGAGTGAAAAGTAGATTTCGGGTGTTTCATTTTGTCCAAGTTGTCGCATGAAAGAGGGAAGAGAATCGGACGGAAATGGTCTTGGTTTTGCCCCCCATATTATCCTGGCTATATTTTGTAAGGCAATTGAAACACCTATAGCAGTGATTAGTGCAGAAAGGCGTGGGGCATTCCTAATAGGTCGGTAGGCTACATAGTCCATCAGCAATCCAAATCCTGCACAAAGGATCATGCTGATAGGAACCGCTGCCCAAAAGGGTAAATGAAATGCGGTAACCAATGTAAAAGCAAAGTATGCTCCTAACATGAAAACTTCACCATGGGCAAAGTTGATCAGTTGGATTATTCCATAGACCATAGTATATCCAACTGCAATTAGAGCATAAATACCGCCCAAAACTAATGCGTTTATCAATTGTTGAAAAAATTCATCCATATTGAATACCGTATATTTAAGGATTCCTTTACCCTATTAAATAGGTGGTGAGGTCGAAAATTAGTTGTGTTATTCAGAATCTAACAATTGATTTTCAGCCATAGTGAATTCTCCGTCTTTTACGATTTTAACATAAGCAGGTTTATTAACTGTATCACCGTTTTTGTCAAAATATGTTAGTCCAGTGATTCCTGTGTATCCTTCCTCAGGTGTATCTAATCCAGCTAAATGATCACGTATTGCTTTTCTGTTTTCAGCGAGTGGTGCATCACTGTTATAAGTTTTCTCAATTGCCTCAGCTATCATCCCCATTGCATCGTAAGTAAGTGCAGCCCAAGTATCTGGTGGAACACCAAATTCAGCTTCAAATGCTTTTGCAACGTTTGCTGCTTCATCACCACCGGCTCTAAATGTGAATGGTGTTGACAAGTAGGTTCCATTTGCTGCATCTTCAGCAATAATTATAAATTCAGGAGAATCAATCCCATCAGCACCAAAAAACGGTGCAGTGATACCCAAATTTCGTGCCTGTTTAGCAATTAATCCGGCTTGTCCATATAAACCAGAAATTAGAAGCATATCAGGATTTTCAGCTTTTATATTGGTAAGTTGAGCTGTATAATCTGTTGTATCTCTATCGTATGCGGTATCGGCGACGACACTAAGATCAATTTTTTCTGCTTCAGCAAGAAACCCATCTCTTAATCCTCGTCCATAGTCGTCATTCTCGAAAATGACACCGACAGTTTTATATTCTGTTAGGTAAGTCTTAATATATTTTGCAATGAATGCGCCCTGAAAATCGTCTCGATAAAGATTCCTAAATGTCCAGTCGCTACCTTGGCAAACATCTACATTCGTTGACCCGGGGGACAACTCCACAATTCCATTTTCTTTATAGATTGGTTTCCCTGCTATAGAACATGTGCTATTAAAATGTCCAACAACAGCGAGTACTCGTCTATCTGTTGCAAAACGTGTTGCGACAGCTTTAGCTTCTTTTTCTGTGCCGGTATCATCCCCAAAAAGTAGCTTCAATTGTCTTCCATTAATTCCACCGGCTTCATTGATTTCTTTTGCTTTAAGTTCTGCCCCTCTTTTAATCATTTCACCAAAGGCAGCTGCGTTTCCAGTAAATGGACCTGCTACAGCAACCCTAACTTGATTTCCTGAATCACAACCCAGGACAAACACAATAGGTATTAATAATAGTCCTATCAACCATTTTCTCATTACTTATTACTCCTTAAATATTAGAGCGACAATATTCTTTAATAATAAATGTAATAATTCTTATTTCTCAGCAACAACTTGTCTGAAGTCAAATTTGAATTTTAGTTTTTCTTGTTTGCTATCTGAGACTACAATACGAATTTCTGGAATAATTATTCGCATATCTGTTGTATCAAGACCCAATTTGTCAAATACTATATATCCACTACGTTTAGCCCCGTGAAATAATTTTCCTCTTTCAAAAAGACTCTCTGCAATTATTGCCTGTCCATCTTTTAATGCTTCCAAATCTGAATAAGTTTGGTAAAATGGATAATGTCTACGTCCATAAGGATAATGGCTTGAGGGAAAGGCACTTTGTCCGTTACCATCTACATTCTGATAAAGATCCTTAAAGTATTCATAAGGGAGATTCGCGTATTGAGCACCCCCATGATCAATAAGTAATGCAGATTCATCAACTAAGACACGAGAAGATTCAAGATTATGGACTACTAATTCAAAAACTGTGTAAATTGGTGTGACGTTACCATTATTTTCCACAAATATATACGGATTAATGCGTGGGTTCTCAGTGAAGGAGAAAAGTTCTATTTCGTCAATTGGTCTTATTGTAACTGCGACCCCTTTTTGTACAATAGTTACTGCCCCTGTCTCAGGATTCAATGATGTGTAAGAAGTATTTTCAACAGGTTCAATGAATACATCAATATTCGGCTGAGGCGTAAATGCACACCCAACTATCATAAGGAGGAAAAAAATCATAATTCCATTATTGAAAACAAACTTCAAAATATTCGCATAAGTGGTATTTTTCACAGTTTCCTACCTTTAATTAGAGTCATAGATTGCATGTATTCTACATATTAGTATCTGTAATGTCAACCGATTTAACCGTTTTCTCAAGTTTCAGATATTTTGATGATATATTTGAGACAAGAATACCCCAAAAGCATGAAATAAACATGACAGTTATAGAAAGGGCAACACCTGGAATTGTCTTAACACCTCGGATACTCTTCAATATAATCTGTACTAATTCAATTATACCTCCACTAGCACCTTTGGCTGATCGGTAACCGAACGAATCAATTATTTGTTTGCATCGATATCTTTCATCATAGGACAAAGGCATATAGAAGAGCTCTTTTCCTGCTCGAAAGAGAGAATAATCTAAGACTTTGAATGTTAGAAATCCTCTTGAACCTGTTTTAAGTGAAGGAGTAATTGATAGAATAAGTCCATTCAATAGATGTATTATTGGGATAAAGATATGAATTATTCTAATAGGAACTAATCGAAGAGCAAGTGGAACAATAAGTAATTGTAATACTGCAGATATTGCAGCAAGTCTTGCATAGAATATTCCGTAGTATGAAGTCATTGAATCAGTATCTGTAATTTCTGCTTCAACAAACCTATTAAAAGTAAAATCAAGAACAGTTGAAATGACCTGTGTACTAATAATTAATATTGCTACCATCAGCAAGTACTTAGATTGAAAAAGTGTTCTAATCCCAAGATGGCCAAGCTTTCCTCCTGCTTCGATGTCTGTAGGTTTTGGTTCTCCAGCAAGATTATATGCAATTACAGCAAAAAGAGCTGTAGGAATTAATGATATACCTGCACCAAGTAGTAGGTTAATTGATCCCATTGATGCTGCATAAGCTCCTACGAACATTCCGCCACACACAGACCCTAACGATGCAATGGCACAAAAAGGACCGTTAATTGTCTTAGCCTGTTTTGGGTTTAATGTACTGTTAACAAATGACCAAATTTGCTCTATTATTATCACGATATATACTTCACGAAAGACATATATAATAGCAGCAGCAAAATGAAATCCCATTCTTAAGGCTAAGAAACATCCAAAAATTAAAAAACTTGAAAAGAGTGAGGTTATAACCAAGGCACGTGTTGCCCCATAGGCTGAAAGTAGACGTCCATAAAAGTAGATAAATAACAAGACACTTGGGAAAACAGCAATCCAAACTCTTGGTAAGTTCTCAGCAGAATAGTAAGTTACATATAATGATGTGGATACTGCTCTGATAAACTCATAGCCACAAAGAAGGAAACTTGCTGAAGCAGAGATAGCAAAGGCAGCGAGGAGGATACGACGTGGTAGCATTAATTCACTTGATGTAGTTAGGTGAGAAGTTTATTGGTAGATAACCCTGATAGGATAGAATTTTAGTTTGAATGATTTCAATCTCAATATAGATATCTTGTTGTGTTATTCATTCGTTGGTCGAGGATTGTGAACCCAATGTCCACTCGTATCTTCTCCTCTTGTGATAATTGCCCGTTGGTTCCAGTTATTGGCAGCTTTGACTTCAGGTGGAACAAATCTCATTGTCAATCCACACCGTCGTCGGTCAGAAGTGTTCGGTTCCGATCCGTGGAGTAATAAATCTGAATGAAGTGAAAGTTGTCCAGCCTTCATTTCGAAAGGAACAGGAGCACTACCGTATTCCTCAGGTGAAATAACAGTTTGACCGAGTACATTCTTTTCCTCTGCAGTACTCCGTTCGAATGCAATTTGTCCATGTAGATGAGATTTCGGAATTACAGTCATTGCCCCATTTTCCACTGATGCATCGTCAATTGCTAACCACACGGTTACAGTTTTACTTGGAGATAATGGCCAGTAAGAAGCATCTTGATGCCAACTTACCTGTTTTTCTTCTCCCGGAAGTTTACAGAAGTAATGCGTTCCCCAACAGATAAGGTCAACCCCAAGTAAATCTTGTACATAATCTGAGATTCTTTCATCGGTAACAAGATCATGAATACCCCCACTTCGTGTATGCCATCCATTAATTGAATAACTATTTCCTCCCTCAGCGAGAACTTTGTCCATCAATTGATTGAAATATTCTCGATGTATGGATATTTCATCGTCTGTGAATACATCAAGTGGACAGATATAACCATTTTCATTGAAATGTTGAATTTGTTCAGGTGTTAGAGTGGAAGGGTTGTCATTTTCTACAGGAAAGAATTTGAGTTCTCTCTTGAGTTCTGGCATTGCATCTGTTATTGGCATTTTCAATCCTTTGTATCACTACTACAGGAAGGGCAAATTATTATAATGCTGTACTGTAATGTAGTGGTATCATATCTTAATTATCTTTACCTGTCAAGTATTTCAATTGTGTGTAAACTTTTTGGTATTAACGAATATTTTTCAGGTCTATGGTAAATTCATATGAGATATTAACTATACAAAACATTTATAATCAGATTTAAACCTAAGAATTTATCTCATAATAGCAATAGTGAAAATATAATTAATATACATGATTCACGAAGAATTGGGGTAGTTAAATCTATAAACCCTTATAGAATAAGGGTTCGTAAAATTGCTTCGTGCAGGTTTGCGTGAAAGTGACATCATTTAAAAACATAACAAATTAACCACTTCACGCTAACACAGTTTTTGAAAGAAAAGCAAAACCGAAAACTAACAACTGATGATTATTAGGATATTTATTGTATCCAAACACAAGGGCTGGGTGATATTTATACCAAATTCCCTATATACCAACCTTAATTTGTATTCAGAATACATCGTAATTCTATATTGAGAAAATGCTATCAGTCGAAGTGAAAGGTATCAGCTAATTCATTACGGTTTTACGATTCCGTATCCTTCCTTTATTGTAAGTATTTGATTGGACTTTATATTTCTAAAAAAGTCCTTTTTTCCAGAGGTCCAATGTAACTCAAGTGTTTCTATAGTAGTATTGTTCCCCAAACCAAAATGTGATCTGAGATCGTTTTGCGATAAATAACTTGATCCACTATGAATCTCTCTATATAAACTCAATTCTTCTGTCTTCACATATATTTTCGTACCTATTCCGGATCTGTTACTTTTTGTACCAATGGCATTAATAATTATCCAGTTCTGTGTATTGCCACCATCATTTCGTAGTAATTTGGCAGATTGATTTGAGTGATTAAGAAATACATCTATATCTCCATCGTTATCATAATCTCCAAACGATGCAGCCCTACCAACAGTATTCGTAAAACGTGCTAACTCCGTAGACTGTGATATATTTTGAAAAGTATATTTCCCATTTTGATAATTGTTTTGAAAAAGAAGATCGACTTGTTGGTATGTATCATCTGCAAACTGATGAATGTTATCCTGTAAATGTCCATTACAAACATAGATATCTAATAACCCATCGTTGTTTATGTCAATAAATTCTACTGCCCATTTAAAGTAAGGGAGTGTGATCGCACCAATTCCAGATGGAAATGAAGTGTCTTGAAAAAATATTGATTCTTCATTCTTAAATAGGATAACGGGTTGTGTAGGAGCATTACTTACTATTAAATCAAGAAATCCATCATTATTGTAATCTCCAAAAGCGCTACCCATTCCACTCCCTGGGATACCACTTTCATCATATCCTGTACCAGTCAAATCTGTAGTATCTATGAAAGTTCCATCACCATTGTTTCTATATAATATATCTGGTTCCATATCATTAGCTATGTGGATGTCCGGATAGCCATCATTATTATAATCTCCAATGGCAACAGCGAGTCCCAGTGACCGATGCTGAATACCAGCAGATTTAGTTGTTTCAGAGAAAGTTCCATCACCATTGTTTCTATATAATATATCTGGTTCACTTTGGAATTGTGTCCTATCCATTTGATCCACTGGACTACAATAAATCCGTAAACCGCGAGATTCCCATCCTCTGTCATTCTGAACAGAATATTTCATATAGTTTACGACATATAAGTCAACATACCCATCTAAATCATAATCAAGGAATGCGCAACCTGTTCCCCATCGTTCATCTCCAACCCCTCCTTGTTCAGTAATATCAGCAAAAGTTCCATCCCCATTGTTGAGATAAAGCCTATTCATACCAAAATTTGTTATAAAAATGTCAATTAAACCATCGTTATTAATGTCCGCGGCTGCACAACCGACACCATAGCCAGAATCTCCAATTCCTGCTTCCTCAGTTTTATCAGTGAATGTACCGTCACCATTGTTTTGATATAATCTATTAAATGGAGTTTGAGTATTATCAGAAAGATCTTCTGGAAATGGTGAATTTGGTGGGATATTGGAAGCATTAATTACATATAAATCGAGATAGGAATCAGAATCATAATCAAGAAACAGCGCACCAGACCCAAGAGTTTCAATAAGGTATTTCTCCCCAGTTCGTCCGTCAAAATGAGTAAAGTTTATACCTGCCTGTTTTGTAACATCAGCAAATTTGACCTCTGATTGAAGGGGAGGAATCATGACAACAAGACTAAGTAGAAAACAGAAGAAACATCTCATTTTTGTGATTGCATAAGGAGGGAGGTCTGTTTTGCACGAGCTTGTTGTGCTTCTTTTTTCGAACCAAGTTGGGTATAGATTGATGCAAGAGTATCCCAATAATTGGGATTGGTTGGCATATTCTTCGTTGCAATCAGAGCATGGGATAATGCTTTATTTAAATGTTCATTTAATTCAGAATAACAGACAGCTAAATTATTATGTGCAATTGCAAGTTCAGAATCGTTCGCAATAGCAAGCAGGTAGGCATCAATCGCAAGTCCTCTTTTCCCTTGTTTATGATATGTATGTCCCATGTTATAATGAACCGAGGCTGAATTAGGGGACAAGGTTATTGCTTTTTTATAATTTAGAATTGCCTTATCATAACAGCGTCGTGTAAGGTATAGAATACCCAAATTATTATATCCCTTTGAATCATCAGGATGTCTTTTTATCCATTTTTCTGCTCTGAGTAGAAGTGGATCAGTATCCCTTAGTACTTTGAAGTACTCCATTGTTTTTTCGGCTTTATGTATTTCACCATTTTTAATATATAACTGTGCAATCTGGAAATGTGCTTCTGTATGGTCTTTTTGGATTTTTATTACTTTTTCTAAAAAAGGTCTTGCTTTGACAGTTTCTCCTTGTTTTAGGTAGACCTTACCTAAACCTATTAATGCCCCGAGACTGTCAGGTTTAATTTGTATGACTGATTTATAGTTCTGTTCAGATATAGAGAGTTGTCCCTGTTTAAGATAAATATCACCGAGTCCTATATAAGCATCTGTATATTTTTTATCTACACTGATTGCCTGTTTAAAGGTATTAATAGCAGAAGAGAAATTCCCTTGATTATAATGTGCTAAGCCAATATTAAAGTAGAGTTCTGCAGTCTTTGTTGAATATCTGATTGCATTGTTATATGCATCTAATGCTTTTTTATATTGTTTGAGTTCTGAAAAGACTATACCCAATGCGTTGTAATAAATAAAAGAGTCACTCTTAATATCAATTGCTTTATTATATTCTATGATGGCATTATCAAAATCATCCAAATGGAAATAAGCTGTTCCGATATTGAAATGAATTTCAGATATTAACTCTGCATTAGTATGCGTCTTTGTAGTTGTAATTGCTTTGTTGAATGCTTCTATAGCATTCCTATATCTTCCTTCATCCAAAAAATCTTTACCACGTAGGTAAAACTCTTTAGATTGGAAGGCAGATGCAAAATTACTAATAACTACACATAGAACAAGGATTGTAACACATCTTGTTATACGCATTTGAGTTAGTCAATGTTAAATTTATGGATCTTAGTTAGATATGAAGAGATTAGAACAATAACCGGGTATGTAAACTTAGTAACAAGCTGTATATTGATAACCTCAAGGACAGTAATCAACTTTCCTTGAGGTTTAACTTATTGGTGTCGATTGGATTTAATGACACCCCATGTAGTAGTTAATTTATCAGCAGGCTTTACAGGTGTAAAACCTCCATCTTTGATAGTGTTGATCTCATCTACCGTAATTATACGATTAAAGAGATACACCTCATCAATGACACCAGTGAAGAATTCTTGACCTGGATGTCTTGCACCTACCATGATGGAACCGTCAATTTCAGCAACAGTCGGTGGTTTTCCTCCACCCCCAGCTCTTTTACCATCGTAATATATGTCTACTGTAGATTTTGTATCATGGGTTAATGTGATATGAACCCAATCTTCAGGTTGAGCGTCATCGGTTTGACCTCTAAGTCCCCAGCCACCACCATTTGTATAAACAAAAGTCTTTTGGTTATCATTATTAAAAATGACTGCCCATTTGAGAGATCCACCTGCAACCATATAGTTCCATGCTCGTATCTGTTTATCTCCACGTTTGACCCAAAATGCGACTGAAAACTGTTCTACTAATTGTAAGGTATCATTGATAGGAACAATAACATACTGTGATTTAGTGCCGTCAAATTCAATTGCTTTTTCGCTTTTCCCGTCAACCCAATTTGGACCTTTCATCAGTTCTCCATCATGTCCGTATTGAGAACCGTCTTTGGCTGTATTTCCAGCTCCTTCATCAAAGGATAGATATAATACAAGCGATTTATCGTCTAAACCAGCATAAGAAAGAGATGTTAAGGTAATAAATAAAAATGTTAAAAGTAGCGAAGGTAATTTTATTAGTTTTAACACTGTTTTCCTCCTTCATTGAGTCAATACACTGACTATTATTGATTATGATATTTTCATTTCGAATACATACAGTAAATTAGCATGCCCCACATTTTTTACAAACAGTTGTGTCACATGGACTTGTCATAAAACCTTTCTCGTATTTATTATGTTCAAGTTGAAGGAATTGGGGTTTAACGTTTAAATCAAGATGGTCCCATGGGTTAATCTCATTAAATTTCCGTTGACGTAAAGCATAGAAATCCGGTGCTAATCCATGTCTACGGAAAGCATTATTCCATGTGTTTCCTTGTGCCAACTCATAAATAATCTTACCAAGTCGACGGTCTCCACGAGCAAAGACAGCTTCTTGGTGCGCTAACCGTGCACTTGCAGATGAAACCTTAATACTTCCAAGTCGGTTGATTTCACGTTTTAGATAATCCAGTTTTTTGGATATGGTTTTTGGTGGTTCCATCGGAACCCATTGAAAAGGTGTATGCGGTTTTGGTACCATAGGAGAGATAGTAAAACTGATGCGTCCTATTTTTCCACTACGTTTAGCGTGAGGTAAAAGGAGTGTACGCATTTCCTTTGCCATGTCTGCAATTGCAGTAACATCTTCTGGCGTTTCATACGGCACACCTATAAGAAAATAGAGACGGAGATTGAGAATGTCTCGTTTTAAGGCTTCCTCAAAAATATAGTAGAGACGGTCTCGTGGAATGCCTTTATTTACAACCTTTTGTAATCTTTCGGTTGCAACTTCTGGTGCAATGGTAATTGTTCCTTGATCACTATCTGCTAAGGCATCTAATAACGGTGATTCGACAGTTTCAGCTCTAAGAGATGCACAAGAAATACGAAATCCTTTATTAACTAAACCGGATGCGATTTCATTTATCTGGGGATGGTCTGATATTGAAGCACCAACTAAACCTATTCTGTCCGTGATTACTCGTGCTTTCTCTGCAAGTGTTAGGGTGTTTTCAACTGATCGGTGCCGCGGCCATCTACGTGCATAATCTGCTACACAGAATCGACATTGTCTACCGCAGCCGCGTACGATCTCTATTAAATGTGCATTCGAAAACTCTGTATTAGGCGTATGTATTTTTGTACAAGTTTCAACATTATCAAGTATCGGGACAGCTGCTGAAGTGATTTTCTCTGGAAAACCGGATTCAGTTTCTACATTCTTTACAGTTCCATCTGGATTATAAGATACATCATAGAAACTGGGAACATATAAACCGGGTTGAGTTGCTAAAGTTTTTAATAACTCATCCTTTGAAGCGTTACATATTTTCCATTGGTGGAAGTGTTCCATGAAATTATGAATAATTTCTTCTGCTTCACCAACAACAAAAACATCTATGAAATCAGCAATTGGTTCAGGGTTATATGAGATATTTATTCCACCAGCAACAATAATTGGATCCCATTCTGTACGATTAATTGCAAGTGGAGGTATGTTTCCGATATCTAATGCTCGCGGGATGTTGATATAATCCGATTCAAAGGAGACAGAAAATCCAACAATGTCAAAGTCATGAAGTGGGGTTTGTGTTTCAAATGAAAATAGAGGAGAGGATTTTTTTACGAGTTCATCAATGTATTTAGGTTCAGGTATAAAAACGCGCTCACATGATGTATCTGTACGATTATTTAATGTGGCATGAATAACTTGCAACCCAAGACTTGACATACCGAGTTGATATGTACTGGGGTATACAAGAGCAAATCTATTTGCTTTTCTGAATCTACTTAGATCTTTGGCGTTAGAATCAACATACTTTTCTGTGTTAAGTAATTGTCTCGTATGTTCACGTAAGTTCAATAGAGTCCCTCTAATTGTATATATAGGAAGTTGGAAGAGAAATAAATGATTTAATTCTTTCGTTTATCTCTTCTTTGTTGAACTCTAAGAAAAGTAGGTATATCCCACTGTTTTTCTTGGTTCTGATCTTGTTCTTCTTTAGGTTCATTAGCTTCTTCTGGTTGGTCTTGTGCTTGTGTTGATGGTGTGTTTTGTGGGCTGTTTCTTCTGGATGACGGAGGGTTTTGACCTTCTTCCCCTCTACCTTGTGGAGTTCTGTCCCAATTCCGTTTGTTACGACCAGCCCCACCAGGTTCTGAAGCCCGAACACGACTTCCTTGAAGCATGGGATTAGCTTGTCCACCTTGAGGATTTCCTCCTTGTATGTTATATCTCGCATTTGGATTAGCTTGTGATTCTGCAGGCGGATCGAAACCCGTTGCGATGACAGTCACCAAGACTTCATCATTAAGTTCCAATTCGTCTTTACATACTAAACCAAAGATAGGTTGTGCATCTTCAGATGCATCAGTAATAACCTTCATTGCCTCGTCTAATTCGTGCATATTGAAGTCTGGAGGTGCTGTAATATTAACAATCATGCCTACTGCACCCGCTATGCTTGTTTCTTCAAGTAGTGGTGATGATATTGCAGCGGCAGCAGCTAATTGTGCCCTGTTATCCCCATTTGCTTTCCCCATACCCATAAGTGCAGTTCCGGCATCTCTCATAACCGTTTCCACATCAGCGAAGTCAAGATTAATTTCCCCAGCTTCAGTGATAATATCAGAAATACTTTGAACGGCATGTAGTAATATTTGATCACCATATTTAAAAGCATCTTGAATAGGGAGTTTACGGTCATAATTATCAATCAAGCATTGGTTAGGTACTACAATTACGGAATCAGATTTATTACGTAATTCTGCCAATCCTGCTTCAGCTTTTTCTGCTCGTAACTTTCCTTCAAAGTTGAAAGGACGGGTGACAACACCTATAGTAAGAGCCCCTTTCTCTTTTGCGAGCGAAGCAACGACTGGGGCTGCACCAGTTCCTGTTCCCCCACCCATTCCTGCAGCAACAAAAACCATATTTGCTGAATCAACGATTTCTTGTAAGGTCTCTCTATCTTCTTCAGCTGCTTCCCTACCCACTTCTGGATTAGCACCTGCACCTAATCCTTTTGTGGTACTCATTCCAATTTGTATTTGTGTTGCACCAAGACAGGTATTAAGTGCTTGGGAGTCAGTATTAACAGCATAAAACTCTATACCAGTAAGTGCTGCTTCAATCATCCGTCTAACAGCATTACCACCTGCTCCACCTACTCCTATAACCTTAATTTTCGCACTTGCATTTTCAAATTCTTCTTGTTCAAATTGTATCATCAGTTATTTCAGTCACCTTTGGCAACTCAACTTGGTAATATTGAGTGAGATTCTTACCATTAAGTTTCGTCATTGTTGCCTTCCCGACGGTAACTTAATTCCTCCTTCACATAAGACAGTATACGTTGTTAGATAATTTCATATATATTATCAATTTGAATAAAACCCAATTATTAAACTAAATTCTCTCAGTAAGTATGTTTCAAAATCAGAATTCTTAAATTGGCAATGTCAATTAGGTTCATCCCAATTCAGGAACATATTATCATTTTCTTAATACTGTATATTTATCTTATTGGCTCATTTAAGATAATCAAATTTTTTATTTATTAAAATTATGTTAAGTTCTTTGTTATTATACTGTTATTTACATAATTAAGCAATAGATTGCATAGGTATGAAATAGAATTTATGGAATTTGATTAGCTCTATACTTAATCAGAAAATTATGTTGTGATGCACAATCCATTAGATACATTTCTAATTATAATGAAGATTAATAACCGAACCATTCTTTAATATGACGGAAAACACCTCCAATGGGTGTAGAACTCTTTCTTAGAAGTCGGGCATGTCTTTCTTCACGCCGTAAATCCTCTCCATACATAGCTAAACCCAGACTTGTAGCATATAAAGGATAATTGACTCTATCAGTTAGACCTTTGAGTTCCTTTGGGTATCCTACCTGTGCACGTAATGGTAAAATCTGCTCTGCTAATTCAGTCAGTCCATCCATTAAGGCAGTACCACCTGTCAATACTAAGCCGCCGGGAAGCTGTATATCTCCTATTTCACTACCAATCCCTTCAAGTATTTCGACCATTCTATATTCTATGATTTCTGCTAATTCAAATCTACTAATAAACCGGGGCGGACTTGATCCAGATGAGATAGGTATTGAAGTAGAATCATCTTCTGTTACCCATTGTGTCCAAGCACACCCTTTATTGATTTTTAGTTCATCTGCAATTGGTAAGTTTACCTTAAGGTATTGTGCAATATCATTAGTCACATGTTGTCCACCAACCGGAAAGACAATAACGTGGTCAATGGCTTCTTCTTTATAAATGATGATTTCAGTTGTTTGGTCTCCAATATCAACCAGAACTACTCCTACTTCCCGTTCATCTCTTTGTAAAACAGCCTTTGCAGAAGCAACAGGGGCTACTGCCAATGTGTCTACACTTGGTATATCTGCTTTTTCGACACTATTTAAAAGACTTTGTATCCCATTTGTACTTCCACTTATAATGTATGCATTTGCTTCTAACCTTGATCCTGACATCCCTACAGGTTCTTTAATTTGATTATTCATGTCTATAACAAAGTTCTGTTCTATGACATGAAGGATGTCTTGTCCATCAGGTATAGCTGCAATTGATCTTGCAGATTGTATTGCTCTATCTACATCATCCTTACTAATCTGTGATTGGTTCTTAACGGTTACAACGCCTCGCGATGTTTGCCCCCGTATATGTTCTCCAGAAATCCCTAAACAAACAGACTCAATATTCACTCCAGACATGAGTTCTGCTTCTGAAATTGCTTCCCGAATTGCATCAGCGGTTAAATTGATGTCAACTACAACCCCCCTTCGTAAACCTTTTGAATTTGCTGATCCAACACCAATAATTTCCATCTGACCATCAAGTCCGGGAAGGCTGTGGCAAACAACCACTGAGATCTTACTTGATCCGATGTCTAATCCGGTGATAATCGTTCCTTTTGCCATCTATTTGTTGGCTCCTCCTAAATAAAGCGTATCTTCATAACGGGCATCTAAATAATCATACTTTTGATCTACAGGTACACCTTTGGAACCTAAATCGTTTGTTATGTTATTAGCTAATTTTGTTTCTTGATTTTGTATTAAACTCAACATGTTATTCCTAACAAACAAGGTAATTTGATGTAAACCTGTTTCTATCATATCGCCAGAAATCCATATTGGAATAGGTAAACTATCTATATTGATAGTAATTTGCTGTGACTGTCGTGGGTCTATTGATCGTAAATGTTTGGCTATAGTTCGTTCCTTGGTATTAATCATTTTTATGATATTGAGTCCAAGATGTATAGAATCGGTTTCTATTTGTTTACCTATTTCAGGCTTTATATCACCTTCATCCAGGATAATGGCTAAGTGTGAAAACTGATCTATTGTAATTTTTTCTAATACATAACCATCATCATCAATTAAAAATAAACTCTGACTGTTTGTTTTTGCTTTATCTTTATCGTTGCTATTTTTTGATGCATTCTTATTAGTTAGTTTAAAGTTGACACGAGCAAATGGTTTACGTTCCGATATTTCTATTGTTAATAATCGTTTGAGTAAATTTCGGGTTACTTGGGCTTCTTCAACATAACTTAAATTTTCTTTTAAATATATTGCAGTTTTCTCTTCTGAATCGGTAATTATATTATCAAGTTTTTCTCCTAATACATCAAAGACCTGTCCTTCAGTATAATGTATATTTCCGAAAAGTGCAAATGTTACATGTTCAATATTGAAGAACCCAAGGAAGATTTTTGTAATAAATAAGAGAGTAATGACAGTGCTTACTAAGATAATCATCCTTCTTGCACGATAATTCTTTCTCTTCACCTTCTTCGGTTTATATATACGATGATTTAACCCCTCCTGATTATTTGAAATCTTTTTTTGAAATATCATGTTTTTTTAGTGTTATCTTTATATTGCTCAAGAAATTCATGGCCAACATTAACAATATCTCCTGCTCCAAGAGTTATTACCAAATCATTTGGCTGAGAAATATCTATTAGTTGTTGAACCACATCATCCATCTCAGAAATATAAATTACCTGTGGATGTCCATGTTCTTTAATTGCTCTTGCCAGATTCTCACCAGTTACATTCCTTATTGGTTCTTCACCTGCCCCATATATAGAGGTTACTATTAATACATCTGCTTGGAAAAAAGAACGACAGAATTCCTCTTCAAGGGTTTGAACCCGTCCGAATCTATGTGGTTGAAAAACTGCAATGATACGACGGTTGTATCCTTCTCTGGCACCTTTAAGCGCTGCCATCAATTTTGCGGGGTTATGAGCATAATCATCAACAACGACAATATCATCAACTGAACCTAATACTTCGAATCTACGATGTACACCTTGGAATGACTCAAGAGCAATTTTCATCTCATCAAAAGAAATATCCAATTCAAACCCAACAGCGATTGCTGCTAATGAATTTGCAATATTATGTCTACCAGGCATCTTAAGATGAATTTTTCCACACGATTGACCTTGGAATCGAACATGATAAAGTGATGTCGGTCCTTTAATTTCTATTTCTTCGGCAATCAAATCTGCTCGAGTATCCAAACCGTATGTAATATATTTTTTATCTACATACGGAATGAGTTTCTGTATGTTTTCTTGATCAAGACACAACACTGATGAACCGTAAAATGGCACTTTGTTTATAAATGTTAAAAAAGTTTCACCAATTTCTTGAATATTCTTATAATAATCTAAATGGTCCGCATCAACTGAGGTTACAACAGCAATTGTAGGATAAAACATCTCAATTGAACCATAAGCCTCATCAGCTTCAATTACCATTACTTCTCCATGTCCTCTTCGGGCATTACTACCGTTCACCAATTTTCCACCAAGGACAATTGTTGGATCAAGCTTATCGAGGACTGCTGCAGTCATTGCAGTTGTTGTTGTTTTTCCATGGGTCCCGCTAACAGCAATGCTATATCGTAGTCGTGAAATCTCATTTAGCATTTCTGCACCACGAATAATTGGTATATTTGCTTTTTTTGCTGCTTTTAGTTCAGGATTATCCTCTGGAATCGCAGGAGATATTACTACTACATCTGCACCGTCAATATTTTTAGCTTCATGATTGTTCCAGACAGACGCACCACATTCCTTGAGATGTTCTGTAGTAGAAGTTGTCTGGATATCAGAACCAGAAACATGAAAATCATGATCGAGAAGTACTTCCGCAATTCCACTTAGACCTGAACCACCGATTCCAATAATATGTATATGTTGTGTCTTACCGAACATCAATATTTCCAATTTAGTAGGTATATTAATACCTGGTTGAGTATGTCTTGATTAATCTTTTGAACAAGCAAGATTATATATAGATTCTGCTATTGTTTCACTCGCCTTTGGACGTCCAAGGTTCAAACTTGCGGTTTTCATTTCTTGATAGGATTCTTTGTCGGTTGTGATCCGAACCAATTGCGTAACTACATCCTCCGGTTGTAAGTTATCCTGTTCTATAACTACAGCGGCTCCAGCTTTAGCAACTGTATATGCATTGCTAACCTGGTTATTCCCAACAGCAGCAGGTAATGGTATAAATATAGTTGGAATTCCACAGGCTGTGACTTCAGATACAGTCATTCCACCTGCTCTGCAAATCATTACATCTGCAATACTATATATTTCTTCAACTTGATCAAAAAATGGACTGACATGGTGAGGGATCCCATGATTGGAATATGCCTGTTCAACATTCTCTGTTCCATTTTTTCCTGTTTGATGTACAATCTGTAACGGGAAAGAGTCTATCTTAGCTGAATTCTCGTCTACTGTAGAATTGTTGTGTAATTCTCGAGTATTTATGGTTTTTTCAATAATTGGACACGCTTTCATCATTATGTCATTAATTGCTTGTGCCCCTTGACTTCCTCCCATTACAAATACAGTTATCTTATGAGGACACAAGTTATACTTTTTATATGTTTTATCATTACGAGGGTATGTGGCAATTTCTAATCGAATTGGATTCCCAGTGATCTTTTTGATATTACTGGGAAATGGGTGTTCATCAGAATCTAATGCAAGGTAAGCCATCTTTACCCGTTTTGAGAGAATTCTATTAGTCAAGCCAGGGGAGACATTTTGTTCTTGAATAACGATTGGGATTCTAAGTAAGGAAGCGGTGAATAGAACTGGTCCTGATACATACCCACCTGTTCCAATCACAACATCCGGTTGCATTTTCTTTAAATATCTATAGGATTGAAATAATCCTTGAAACATTTTAAGAATGACGGATACCCATTTCAATGTTACTTTACGTGGAAATCCTTCAACCGTAATAGGATAGAATTTGAAACCTTTTTCAGGAATGATGGATGCTTCTAATCTATCTCGTCCTCCTATAAAGACAATATCAATATCAGAGTTAAGGCGTTGTAAAGAATGTGCAATGGCAACAGCAGGATAAATATGTCCACCTGTTCCACCTCCTGCCAGAACAAACACCTTATTTACCTTGTTAGTATTGCGATTATTATCGACATCGTTGTTAGAATTTTGTCTTTGAAGTGTATTTTTCACATTTACCTATAAACGTTATAATTGAAACCAATAAATTGGGTATATACAAGATGTAAACTGTATGATGAAGGATTAATTGGATTTTACAATACTCCGTTTGTTACTTCGAGAGATGTTGAGTAATATTCCCACACATCCTAAACTGATTACAAGAGATGATCCCCCATAACTTAGAAATGGTAGAGTGATTCCTTTTGTTGGCAGTAATCCTGTAACCACACCAATATTAATAAATGCTTGCATTGCAATTATAATAGTTAAACCTGTTGCAAATATTGCGCCAAACCTATCATCTGAACGGCGAGCAATTGAAATCCCTCTCCATAGGAATATCATAAATAATAAAACAACAATTGTTGTACCGATAAATCCAAATTCTTCTCCTATGACTGCGAAGATAAAATCTGTATGTGGATAAGGCAAATAATCTATCTTAGCAGCACTACCGTCAATTCCTACACCAAAAAGTCCGCCCCATGCAAGTGCATTTAGTGATCGTCCCAACTGATAACCTGCTGTATCTGGCGATTGTACAGATGCCCAATAATCAGTTACCCTTGTCATGCGATACGGATCACTAATTATAAATCCTGCTAATAATGCAATTCCTATCCCAGTCAATAGAAGTGTGTGGGATATTCTAATCCCTCCAATGAATAGTAAGCAACCCGCTGTCGCTGCTAACAATACCGCTGAACCAAAATCTGGTTGTCTTGCCACCAAACCGAACATTATTCCTATAATTAAAACATTTGGCAATACACCATTGAATAAACTTTTAATCTTTTCTGGATTCCTAGCCAGAAAATGTGCCAGGTGTATGATTAATGCAATCTTCGCAAACTCAACTGGTTGAAATTGGATTCCACCTACTGCAATCCACCGATTAAATCTACCTCCCTCTGCACCCTGGACGCTTGAACCCAGTGGAGTAAATACCAGAACCAACAATACGATTGATAAGAATAAGAGTAATGTACTATACTTCTCATAAAATCTAAATGGAATGTAGGTACAAACAACCATTCCCACTAATCCTATGAAACATGCAATTGCTTGCATTTTTAAATAGTGGTAACTCGTTCCATATTGTTTAGCAGATAATACATGACCAGAACTATAAACCATTAATATACCTATACCAACTAACAAAAGGGATACGATAAGTAATACAGGGTCTACCCTACCTGTACCAGTTGTATTTACAGGATTATTTTTTATTGATGTAGGTGATGCATTGGGGTAATTGATGTTATTTGGATTGATCATATGAAATCGTTTTGTAATTTTATTTTTTATTCTAATTCGGTTGATAAATGGTATTATTTAGAAAATATACTGATTTATCTTTTTATAGGCAAATTTTATATCGGTTAAACATTCATTCAGGCACTTATTTTGTTGATAGATTCAAAACTGCCTTCTTAAATGCATTTCCACGCTGTTTATAGTCCGAATACATATCAAAACTCGCATTCGCTGGAGATAACAACACAATATCGTCAGCCTCTGATATAGCATTTGCTAATTCTACTGCTTGTGCCATTTTGGTTACATTATGAATCTTACAATAGTCATTAAAGGTATTTTTAATATTGTGTGTATGTTCTCCAAGTAAGATTAAACATTTAACTTTACTCTGTACTGGTTCAACAAGAGAAGAATAATCATTGCCTTTGTCATAGCCACCCATAATTAATATCACCCGTTTTGAACATTGCCTAACTTGATCTATTTTTGTTATTGATTCAAGGGCTGCGTATGTTGCTATGACGTTTGTGGCTTTAGAATCGTTTATGTAATCAACTCCATTAATCGTTGCAATTTTCTCAAATGCATGTTCTAATGCGGGGTGTTTTCGAGTAAAATCCAATAAGGCATTACGCATGATTGAGGGGTGGATACTAAATATTGTACCTACAGCTATAGCTGCAAGCACATTACGTATATTGTGCGATCCTGCTAATGGTAATGCGTTAACCATGCAAACATAGTCCATATTCTCTTGATTTAATGAATACAAAGCCTTTTTATTTTCTTTATTTTTCAGTTCTGCCACAATCGTATATGTTTCATCCTGTTTCAAGTTTTTAGAAATGGTATTATTAGTAATTTCATCTGAAAAATAGATTTTTTTAGCCTTAGTATTTTCTGCAAATCTACTTACATAACCATCAGATAAGTTCAATACTATCCATTCTGATTCTTTTTGGTTTCTACATATATTTTTTTTTGCGTTAAGATATTCTTCCATTGTTCCATGTCTGTCAAGATGGTCTCGTGAAAGATTTAACACTACACTTACTAACGGACAGAATGTCTGTGTGCTTTCTAACTGAAAACTACTTGCTTCAACTACACAAATATCTCTCTGTGTCAATTTTGTTATTTTGCTTGATAGTGGAACACCAATATTTCCTGCTACAACGACACTATTAAATAATCCACTCTTATCCAAGATAGCAGCTGTTAAAAGAGTTGTAGTTGACTTGCCTTTTGTTCCGGTAATTGCAATAATTGGAGCAGGACAAAGACTGGCTGCGACCTCTAATTCTCCTAATATCTTTATATCTGCATTTCTTGCCTTTTCAAGTATTGGTATATTTAAAGGAACCCCAGGCGATACAATTATTAAATCACGGTTTTTGATACATTCTTCATTATGTCCACCAAGAAAATATTCGATTTCCAACCCTTCTAACTGAGCTAATTCATCTAACAATTCGTCTTTATTTCGTGCATCAGTGATTGAAATTTTAGATCCGAGACCGTGTAATAGAGTGGCAATAGCAATTCCACTACGATTTGCACCAAATACTGTAATTTTTTTATTGTTAAAGGAGTTCATTCTTGGATTTAGTAAATTCAACTCTATAGTTTTGACTGTAAATATTTCTTCAGATGATTACCTTAATTTTAATGTGCTTAATGCAATCAGCATTAAGATAAATGCCACTATCCAAAAACGTATAACAACTTTCGATTCTTTCCATCCTGATAATAAAAAGTGGAAATGAAGTGGAGACATCTTTATAACTCTTTTACCAAAGAGTCGATACGATAATACCTGTATGATGACAGATAGAGCTTCTGCAACAAAAATTCCACCGACAATGATGAGAAGGAATTCTTGTTTTATTAAAAGAGCTGCTGTTCCAAGTGTTGCACCTAAAGGGAGCGATCCAGTATCACCCATAAAAAGTTGTGCAGGATGTCCGTTATACCAAAGGAATCCTAATCCAGCACCTACCAATGTAGCACAAAAAATCGCTGTTACTTCACCGCCAATTGGTAGATGGTAAATATTAAGATGAGTGGCAATAATTGTGTGACTTGCCATATACCCTAATGCAGCAAATGTACCAGCTACAAAGAGTGTACATCCAATTGCTAACCCATCCATACCATCAGTAAGATTTACAGCATTAGATGTTCCTACAATGACGATGGTAGCAAACGGAATATAAAAATAACCTAAATTCAACTGGAGATTCTTAAAGAATGGAAGATTCAGTGTAGTCCGAGTTGACAGATCCGATGCTTCAATAGGTCCCCAATAAAATAAATAAAATGCAATTGCTAATGCCCCTAATGTTTGAAGTAGAATCTTCTGCCAAGCTCTGAGACCAAGGGATTGTCTCTTGCTGATTTTACGCATATCATCAAGAAATCCGAGTCCGCCAAACCAGATCATTGTAAAAAGTAGCAATAAGATATATGGTTGATCTAACTTTGCCCAGAACAGGATAGAAATTAGTACTGCTACAATGATGAGAATTCCACCCATTGTAGGTGTACCGGCTTTACTTTGGTTGTCGTTGTTCTGAGCTTGTTCTACCTCCTCTTGTATATGTTCACCAATGTTTAATTGTTTTAACTTAGAGACCATGAATGGTCCTAACACAAGAGATATACCTAATGCTGTTGCTGTTGCATAAACTGTTCGAATACTAATAGAGCTAAAAACATCTAATATAGGAAAACTGTCTGCAAGTGTCTGAATAAATAGGTGATAAAGCATAGTATTGGATGAACACAACTAAATGGTAATTATGATTAGTCTGATTATTCTTATATTATTCCTTTAACTTACCTAAACTTGCACTTGCATGACTTAATAGATTAGTTGTGTTAGTGTATATTAATTTATTCTTTTCTTTATGTGTTTCTAATGCAAGTGTGACTAATTCCGATGTCAATTGAGGGAATGTAATATCTGAAGGCTCCCATAAATAGAAACTAAATGATCCTGGGAGAGTATTAATTTCATTTACATATACTATATCCTCAGCAGTAAGAAGAAAATCAATCCGTGCTATTCCTGAACAGTCCAATATTTGAAATGTATCAGTGGCAAGGTTTTGAATATGTAACGTTAGGTCATCGGCAATTGGTGCAGGAATTTCTCTCTGTGCCCCTGCCATGCCTTCTCTGGAAACATCATCTGAATCATCAGGTTTATCATGTATATATTTATCATCAAAACTAAGAAAATCACTATTACTAATAGGTTGTTCACATACTGAAGCAACAGGGACATCTGACCCCATTACAGAACAGTTGATTTCATAACCTTGTTCTATTCCTTCCTCAATGACAATTCGTTTGCAATAACGACAAGCCAATTCGATTGCATTATAAAGTTCCTCTTCATTTCTTGCTGGACTCACTCCTATACTTGAACCACTTATTGCTGGTTTTACAAATACAGGATAACCTAATTTCTCTTGAACTCTATCAATAATATCCTCTGAGGTCGTATTCCACTGGTGTTTTGTAAACCAAATAAAAGGTAGGACAGGAAGACCGCTGTCACTTAGTATTGACTTCATGATAATTTTATCCATACCAATACTTGAACCTACCACCCCAGCCCCAACATACGGGATATTCATTAATTCTAATAATCCTTGTAAGGATCCGTCTTCACCATTTACCCCATGAATAGCAGGGAAGACTACATCTATGTCTAAGGTTTTCTTCTTATTAAAGAGACCACTTCGATTGGGAATAGAATAAAATGTCGGTCTTGTTTCAAATTCAATACTGACTCTATCATAATTTAATATGTTAGGTAAACAGCCATTGGTAAACGTATTTAATTCATGAAGTTCATCACCCGTCAACCATTCGCCTTCTTTAGTAATATATATAAGGGTTACTTCATATTTTTCATTTAATGCTGATTTTACCTGATGGGCAGTAACGATGGATACTTCATGCTCTGGAGATCTACCACCGAATATAACCGCAACATTCATAATTAATATTCCTTATGATTCTTTGCTTTACTTCTGCAAGATTGTATATATGTTTGTTTATTTAGAAAATACTATTGAAAGTCCGAACTAAATCTATAAATGGTCTTCTTCGATTGAAGCAATCATACAAAATTCGTTACCTTTTCCAAGTAAACGCCATTTCTAATCCGGTGTATTACTTAAAGTCATACATACCGTCCATTTCTTAATCCTTAATTCCATTTCGTAGAATTGGCTACATTACGTAAATAATAGGAAATTCTGTCAACTAAGAGATTATGTTTCAATTAGGTGTATTACACAAATTCATTGTAATTATCTGGTAGATCATTTTCAAAGAGAACAACATCACCAGGTGAGAGACGTAAAGAAAGCTGGTGTTGAGCATCTTTCAGATCCTTAGCGATATATATTTTATCTTCAGGATAATCTTCATTTTTCAGACCATCTAATATAGGTAATGTTCTCGTTGGTCCTACAAGGATAACAAAATCACAGACCTTAGCGGCAAATGATCCGAAATTCTTATTGGCATCGTATTCTTGCTCACCTAACTCCACTAACCCGGGGGTAACTAAAACTTTTTGGGAAGTGCTGTTGCTTAAAAAATCACTCAATACTTCAAGTGCAGCCTTAGCCCCTTCTGGGTTGGCATTAAAGGAATCATCAATTATTGTTATACCTGTTCCTGAGTCCATGAGTTGTAAGCGATGTGGTACTGGTTCTAATGCCTCAAGTGCATCACGTATCTCATTTAATGTCATGCCGCAATGCTGAGCAACTGCAACTGCTGCAAGTATATTCGAAACGTTATGTTTACCAAGAAGCTTAGTGGTTATTTCAACCGTACCGGATGTATTGTCTTGTAGAGTAAATGACAAACCTTTTTCAGATTGTTTAATATCGGCTGCAGTCAATCTGTTTGTGTCATTCGATTTGACTCCATACCTGACAACAGGAACTGAATCGGTTTTCTCGGCTAAATCCTCACATATACTGTTATCATTGTTTATCACAGCTAAACCATTAGATGGTAAAGATTGAATTAATTCATACTTTGCTTTTGTTGTATTTTCAATGTTTTTAAATCTTTCTAAATGTTGAGGACCAACAGCAGTCAGAATTCCAATATTAGGAAATGCCAGATTACAAAGTTCCTGAATATCTCCTCGTTTATATGCACCCATTTCAACTATGAAATACTCGTGTTTAGGTAATAAATCACCTCTAATTACTTTGCATATCCCCATAGGAGTGTTATAACTATCAGGTGTCATCAGCGTATCATATTTTTGTGATAGTATCTGATGTAGTATATATTTTGTGCTTGTTTTGCCATAACTTCCTGTAATACCTATTACAGTTGGTTTCAATGATTTAATTCGGTGTCTGGCATCCCGCATATACCAACCGTTGATGAACTGTTCAACAGGCCAAATTAGATAAGCACTAATGATCATGATTGGAATTGTTAGTTCACAAAAAAGAAAAGCAAGAAGTCTCCATCTATTTTCTTGTATAAATAAACCAAATATTACACTAAGGCCTATGATTAAAAATAATGATAAACCAAATAACCGTTTTGCACGGAATGTATATACTAACGGTTTCTTTACTTCACCCTTCTTTCGGGTTGTTATAGCATATAGTTGAAATATCATCCATGCAATTGAGAATAAAGGAAATGTCCAATTACCTTCAAGAAATGATGGATATATAATTACTGGGATTGAGAATACAATAATAATCGATAGATCCCTAATTTCAATACACTGACTGATGTGATTTATCACCCATTTTGTGTATCGGGCAGGTTTATATCCATCAAGTTGTAAAATGTGTAATCCATGGATGGCTCTCATTATTGCTCTTATTAAAGAGATCAATAGAACACTGATAAAAAATATACTGTTAACCATAATATCCTAAGTTAGAAAAGCGCAATGATGATGCTGTAACGGATTTGTTACGGCAATATATTCATCGCGCCTCTATATATATTTAAATCTTGTGTTGTGGCTATTTTATTTATGATATTGAATAAGCACAACTTGCTATTTGTGTTAATACTTCATTCTAAGAAATTTCTTACAATCTCTATAAATTTCTCGGTCTGATCCAAATAAGAGAAGTGTCCAGCATCCTTTAGTAAAATCAATTCAACTTTAGGTATTTCTTTTTCCATTATTTTTGCAGAGGAAACTGGGGTGTCTTTATCATTTTCACCCCATATCAATAGAGTCTTATGTCTAATTTTACATAAGTATGGTCGTAAATCTTGATTTACAGATTTTACCATCGTATCTCTCATTGGTCCTGCTTCTTTATAATCTCGTGAACCAATTTTATTAGCAATGTTGTCAGCTAAGTAATTTCCAAGACTGCCAAATTTCCGAGTAAAACGACCAAGCTTACCTAAACAGTATTTAAAGTGATATTTCACAGTTCTCTTCGGTTTTATACCAGCACTATTTACTAAGATAACCTTATCAATTTTATCTGGCTCTTCTGCTGCAATTACGATTGAAATTCTACCCCCGTATGAGTGTCCTATTAATGAAACTATTCCAATATTCAGTTTTTCAAGAAATTTCGATAGCAATTTAGCATAATCTGTAGCATCCCAAGGACTGGTTGGTATTTCACTTAAACCGAAGCCAGGTAAATCAATAGTATAAACTTGATGTGAAGTTGATAGAGTGTCAAAGACTTTTTGAAATGTTCCTGATTCCGCTCCCCAACCATGTAACAGCACTACTTTAGAACCAGAACCATCAACACGGTAAGCAACTTTGAGATTGTCAATTTCTATAAACTTAACCGATTGCATGACTCAAGTATGTAAATTTAATATTGAACTTACATATAAGACCTAACATAATGTTAAATAATAAAATGCATCTATTAAAAATTAACTTGATTCCATTTGGATATCTTGGAGTATATCAGAGGCAACCATCCTGTCATCAAATGGATATCTTTCACCATTAATCTCTTGATAATCTTCATGTCCTTTACCAGCAATTACTACAACATCATTCTTTTCTGCTTTCAAAATTGCTTTTTGAATTGCTTTTCGTCTATCAGATATACACATATATGCTGCATCATGTGGTAAATTAGACACAATATCTGAGATGATTTCATCCGGGTTTTCTGTCCTTGGATTGTCAGAAGTAATTACACTAAAATCAGCAATTTCAGTAGAAATTTCCCCCATTAATGGGCGTTTACTCTTATCTCGGTCACCACCACAACCAAACACGGAAATTAATTGTCCATCTGATAAATCACGTGCAGCAGATAAGACATTTTCTAAGCCATCAGGTGTGTGTGCATAATCAACTATCACAGCAAATTCGTTGTTATCATTCACCGCAGATATGCGTTCAAACCGACCAGGAACGACAGTACTCGAAAGACCATCTGCAATAGCCATTTCGCTACAGTTATATCGGAGTCCAACACCAACGGCAGCAAGTGCATTATAGATATTATAAGAACCAAGTAATTGTAATGAAGTATCAATATTATTACATGAAATTTCTAATAGATCTTTTATACTATCCTTTATATTCGTAGAAAAACATAATTGCTTTAAAGATAAATCTATATTCTTCGCTGTAAGATCTGCATCTGTTTTTATTCCGTATGTTATAATTTGATGTTGAGGGATCTGGTCTCGAATTTCATTTATGACTGATGAATCACTATTTAAGATGGCAATACCTTCACGATCTAATTGTGCGAATAACATCAATTTGGCAGCAAGATATTCTTCCATTGTGCCATGGTAATCCAGATGGTCTTGCGTGAAATTAGTGAATACTGCTGTGTCAAACTTTAATCCCGATAATCGATATTGTGCCAGACCTTGAGATGAAGTCTCCATAACTACATATTGCACTCCTGACTCAACTAATTCTTTAAATATTGCGTGGAGTTTATATGGATCAGGAGTGGTTAGTAGTGCTGGGATTTTGATTGCGACATGGTTGTTTTCATTCTTGTGAGATTCTTGTGTTTCGTAAGAATGTCCAACTGTTCCAAGAACTGCTGTCTTATAGCCATGTGATCTAAGAATACTATAGGCTAAGTGTGCGGTGGAAGTCTTTCCATTTGTTCCGGTAATGCCTATTAATTTTAATTCTGTTGTTGGGTTTCCATACCAATTTCCGGCACAGATGGCTTGTGTTTGGCGACCATTTGGAGTAATAACATTGGTAATGTCGTTTGGGGGTGAATGAATTGGTTTTTCAGATATTATGACCTTCGCGCCATTATTAATCGCACCGGATATAAAATCATGCCCATCAACATTCAATCCTTGATAACATAGAAATGCATAATGTTCTTTCACTTCTCGATGATCACTAACGATACCTGCTATTTCTAAATTACAGTCCCCTATCAAATCAATAATTTCAACACCTTCAAGAAGATTTTGCAGCTTCATAGACCTTCTCCATTCTTCCGAAGACTATTGTCCGTGGTGTCTTTCTTTTGTGTTAAGGATTGTATTTGTTCATTAGACGAAGGAATGGATGTGCTATTTCTATTAATTACTGTTGTTTGATTTAAATTAGTTATCCGTTTAGTAGATCCTTTTTGTATTTGTGTTGAGTTTCTATTTTTTTGTACATACTTTTGCATTGGAATAGAATCAAAGAATGCTGTCTGTTCAATATATTTAATTGTTTGGGTAGCAATTCTTTGGAATATAGGTGCAGCTATCGTTCCACTAAATCTTGCACCAGAAGGTTCATCAAGGGTTACAATGATTGCAATTTTAGGATTCTCTGCAGGGAGGAATCCCATAAATGACATGACTTCTTTACCAGCAGAATACCCTTTGCCTTTTTCTGCTTTCTGAGCAGTACCAGTTTTACCAGCTACACTTACTCCTTCAATTCTTGCCCGTCTTCCACTTCCATTCTCAACCACTCCGACAAGTATATCTGACATTACCTTAGCAATTTCAGGACGCATTACTCTACGTATTTCTGTAGGGTAATTCATCTTTACAAGTTTTCCATGATCATCTCGAATCTCTTTGGTAATATAGGGTTGGTGTAATACACCCCCATTTGCAATGACTGCTAATGCATTAACCATTTGCAATGGCGTGACAGAAATACCCTGACCAAATGGTACAGCTGCAAGAGAATTTACATCCCATCTACGGAGTGAATACAGATTTCCATTCTGTTCATACGGGAGATCAACACCAGTTTTTTTACCAAAACCAAAATTTTCAGTATATTCTCTGAATAAGTCAGGTCCTAATTTTTCAACTATTTTGATCATACCAATGTTACTTGACTTATGTAGAACTTCCTTTAGTGATAGGTGTCCTTTTGCTGATACATCCTTAATTGCTCTACGATTTGGTAGACGGTAACGACCATTCTCACAGAATACTGTTGATTCCTGAGTCATAATTCCTTCATTCAATACTGCAGAGGATGCAACAATCTTAAAAATCGAACCTGGTTCAAACATATACCATATACCGAGATTACGTTTTGCTTCTTCATCAGCATTTGTCTGATCATTTAAGTCATAAGATGGGTAACTTGCCATTGCTAATATTTCTGATGTAGGTACTGATAGGACTATCGCTGTTCCTTTGGATGAATTCCACTCCTTACAACCTTGAGCGAGTTCTTTCTCTGTAACTCTTTGGATATATTCATCTAATGTAAGTACAACATTACATCCCGTATTTCCAAGACTTACTCCTGTAGATTGTACACCAGTGGTATGGTCAGTTGGAGTATAATTTCCTTGAATAGATGGTTCAAGTTTTTCAAGATATGTATGATATTGGAATTCAACACCTTCCCCAATATCTAAGTCGTTAAGGTAACCTATTACTTGAGATGCAAGTTGCTTTTTCGGATATACGCGTTTAGGATCAACTTCGATCTTTAATCCTCTATGTTTTTTTGTTATTACTCGAATTTCGTCTAATTTCTCAAAGTCAATACCTTTTTTCAACCAAACAAATTCAACATATCTATCATTTTTTTTCTTTTTTAGTAAGTCAAGAAGTTCAGACTTAGGTGTGTCTAATAGAGGCGCTAATTCAGTTGCAACTGTATAAGCGTTTGATTTTTTATTAAAAGTCTTTGGGTCTGCAGCAACAGATAACCTGTCTTGACTAATTCCCAATACAGTACCATGACGATCAAGGATTTTACCGCGTTTAATGACACGGTTACTTCTCTTCCGCCAATCAATTCGAGACGCAGTTCTTCCTTGTGTATCAGTATTTTGTAAGATGTATAATTTCGCAAGAAGGGTGAAAAATCCTAATTGTAGACAAATTAGGACTAAAACAAGCCTTCGTATTGAGAGTTTATTTATTTGATTCATTGACTCTTAGTGCTTTTACTGCCACGTAATTCAACTATAGAACCTGTATACTCTACAAGTCCAAGTTCATTTGATATACTTCGTATCCGTTCAACATCAGTTAATTTATTCTCATCCAAAATAAGTTTATGTATTTCATGTTGGATTTTACTCTGTTGAGTATGAAAATCCGGTCTTATACGAATATAAACTCTCTTTTGATAAGACGAGAACCAAATGCTGGCCCCGAATACAAATAGTGATAATCCTAACAAAAAGTATACAAAAAACATGGCTACTTTCGGTTGAGGTGTTTCATCATCTGTCAATAATTTTGAAATCGGAGTTGAATCACGCATTTTCTTAATAAATTATACGTAGTTTTGCTAAAATTGATACAATTCTGAATCCTTTTATAACAATTCTACAAACATAGTCCTACTTTAGTTGCAACCCGTAGTTTAGCACTTCTTGCCCGTGGGTTATTTTCTATTTCTTCCACACAAGGAATTACAGGACGTTTTGTTAGAATATTTAGCACTTTTTTATGATTACAGATACATATCGGTATCTTTGGTGGACAAATACAACTTTTACTAAGACCTTGAAACCTTCTTTTAACTATTCTATCTTCAAGAGAATGAAAGCTAATTATACACAGAAATCCATCAGGATTTAGTAATGACACTGCATCGTCCAAGCCTTTCTTCAAGTTTTCAAGTTCTTTATTCACAGTAATCCGTAATGCTTGAAAGACTCTGGTCGCAGGATGAATTTTCCGACTATTATTCCTATTCCTTGGATTTGATTTCTTAGGATATGCGTTCTCAACAATACGGGCAAGTTGTAGAGTAGATGTTACTCGTTCCAGTTTACGTGTAGAGATAATCTCTCTAACAATTCGTTTTGAATACCTTTCTTCACCAAATTCTTCAAAGATACTAATGAGTTCTTCTGGGGAACTATCGTTGATTATATCTGCAGCAGATATACCATTTTCAGTGTCCATACGCATATCCAAATCACCAGATTTTTGAAAACTAAAACCCCTATGAGGCGTATCCAGTTGCAAAGAGGAGACCCCTAAATCCATCAAGACCCCATCTACACTATTTACTCCTAAGTTCTTCAGGATATTCGTTAGATTCTTAAAGTTGCCCTGAACTAAGTTGATTTTCTCTTTATACTCATACAACTGATTCTCAGCCAAAGCAAGTGCTGACTGATCTAAATCAATGCCAATTAAACGCTTAATGCAATCGAAATGTTTAAGTATATTTTGACTGTGTCCACCTAATCCTACTGTTGCATCAACAAATATTCCATCATTTTTTAGATTTAGATAATTGATGATTTCATTTGATAAAACAGGGACATGGTTCACAGACATTTTATCTACCTCTGTCATATTCTGTGCAATAATTGTGCCATAAAATATCTTGTATTTACAATGCTATTTTCTTATTATTAAATATCATAAGCTATCAATTATTTCTATAACAACTTCTTTTAATATGGTTTATGAAAGGTATAATCCGATCAGATTAATAACTAAAGGATGAATCAGATAACCCATCAATTAAGTCATTATATTAATTGCTTTGATATTACCCAATGTTCCTAATTGACTTGAATAATATGAACTAAATTGATATACTCTTGACTGAGAAGGCACTGGTAATAACGTTCTTTAAATTTTTTCATCAGATGAAAAACTCTTAACATAGACAATATGTCTATCGGATTGTATGTGATATAATTAAATGAAAATTGCGATCATGGGGGGCACTTTTAATCCAATTCATTATGCTCATTTGATAAGTGCAGAACAGGTAAGAAATGGTTTAAATTACGATAAGATTCTGTTTGTTCCCGCTGCCCGTCCTCCACATAAATCACAACCTGATATGGTATCTGCAGAACATAGGTATAAAATGGTCAAGTTAGCAACCGCTGAGAATCCATATTTTGATGTATCACGAATTGAACTTGATCGAAAAGGTCCGTCTTACACGATTCAAACAATACAGGAATTACGTCAAACACTTAAGGGGATTACTGATCTTGCTTGGATTATAGGTGCAGATTCACTAATTGAATACAAAATTTGGAAAGATTTTGATGAAGTACTAAGACAATCTACTTTGGTTGTGACGACCCGTCCAAATTACGACTTGGAGCAAGTTCCATTAGATATCCGTAATCAAATTACAATTTTTAGAATTACAGGATCAGACATTTCTGCAACAGAAATTCGCGATCGAATTCGAAAAAAACTCTCTGTAAGATATCTTGTTCCCGATGATGTCGTTAATTATATTAATGAACATCATTTGTACTTGGATCATACACGATGAAATATAAAATAGACACAAGATTTTTGTGATCTCGAACTTCAAAAAGTTGAATTGATATGGAGTGTTAATAATGAAGATGAAATGTAGTCAATGTGGAACAGAATATGACTTTATAAATCAGAAGGATATTCCGCTCCCTCCAAATTTTCCTTTCTGTAGTAAAAGGTGTAAATCAATTGATTTAGGTAAATGGCTTAATGAAGAATACCGTATTAGTACACCTCTCACAAATGATGAGGATTTAGAAACTATAGACAATAAAGTTCATAATCAAATTCAAGAAGATACTCTTGTTAAGCTACTTGAATCTGAAACTGATGATCAGTAGAAAATAACTCTTTTGGAAAACCAAGCTATTTCATCTATCCTGTTTTTGTATCGTTAATAATAAGAGAATTGCATTGAATATACTTGATTCAGACGATAAAATTCCCCATGCTCTATTTCCTACACTGATAGAAGTCCGGCAACATCCTAAGTCAATAGAAATTCTGAATTACCTATCAGAAAAATTAACTTCTGAACGACTCAATCATGTGCTATCAGTTCAGGAAACAGCGATTGAATTAGCACGGATCCATCAAGCAGATGTTTGGAAAACCAATTTAGCTGCACTACTGCATGATGTGGTTAAATGGATGGATGATGATCAATTATATGCAACTGCCGTACAGAATAAAATTGAACTTGATCCAATTGAGAAGATTATGCCAGCATTATTGCATGCAATTGTTGGTGTGAAGTATGCTATTAATTTATTCAATGTTACCGATTTGGATGTACTTGAAGCAATACGAAACCATACAACAGGTAATTCAACAATGGGGGAAACAGCAAAGCTCTTATATGTAGCTGACTTTTCTGAACCGACCCGTGAATATATAGAAGCTGAATCTGTTAGAGAAATAGCAAAACAAGACTTAGATCAGGCAGTTCATGACGTTGCTCGTTATAAATTGGAATATCTATTAAAGAAGGGCTGGATTATACATCCTAATACCCTTCGGACCTATAATCATACTTTGGTACAATCACTGCCTAAGTAAATAGAGAATTAAATTATCAATGTGGTGAGGTATAGGTATTAACACTTATGTAACTTCCTTCTCTTTGGGATTAAATACAATAGTGTGATATAGAGTTTTTAAACACACTTGTCCATTTCTCTATATATTGAGTAAGACTTGACACTTTCATTAGGAGAACAAGCGTATGGATAGCAACCAAACTTTAGATATTATTAAGGCAGCAGCATCCGCTGCTGTAAGTCATCGCGCTCAAAATCCTGTAATTCTTGACCTGCGAGAGTTGGATTGCTTTACAGATTTTTTTGCTATTTTTAGTGGTATTTCAGATATTCAGGTTGAAGGTATATCTGAAGCAGTATTAGAAGAACTGGAGGAAAATTGGAACCAACGTCCTTGGCACCGAGAGGGCGCTCAAAAGGCAGATTGGATTCTGCTGGATTATGTAGATTTTGTAGTCCATGTATTCTTGGAGGAGAAACGTTCCTTCTATAGTTTGGAAAGGCTTTGGGCAGAAGCCCCTCATGTAGAAATACCAAACATAGAAGGGATTCCAATCATTGATGAACCAGAAGATTATGACGAAGATGAAATGGTATTAGGTCTTGTTTCTGATGACAGTGAGAAGTAAACACAGTGTAATTCTCATTCTACTATGGTTTGGAGAATTTATATTATCGTAAGTTTGATAATAGTGTAATGAACTTCATTTCTCTATAAATTCTACACCTATAGACCCGGTAGGTTCAGTTTCCAGGAGAATGCCTTAGGGCATTCATACCAGGGGATTGACTGAATGTCATTCATACCCGGAGAACACTAAACGGGGTTCATACCGTTGATTGCTGATTCTGATTCACCGGACCGATTACAATAATTTGATTTATCAAATTCACGTTATTTTAGATAAATGTCATGTAATCAAAGGTTCCTGAATTTTCTCATAGTTTCTGCATCGAAAGAAATCCTAACAAACAATTCCTCTCTTATCTGAAAATATGTGTAATCCGTAATTAAGAGAACTCTAATCAATTTTAGAATATACCAAACTTACTAAATTCACACCATAGGTAAAGTTGGGGGAACCTGACAAACTTTGTTAATGTTGGGTTCGTGAACTCAATCCGTATAACAAGGAAAGTCTAAGTAACACCCATCAACAGGAAATCACTAAACATACTAATCGTGATTCGTATGTTCGAAATTGTCCTACATTAGTAATGTATCGTCAGGATTTATACATTACTACAGTATATCTAACAATACAAACCCAACAGATATAAAATACTCATCGTAGGGGATGTTTCCCCGCTTGAAGTTTGAAATAGAGAATTGGAATTACATCTGAAGTAGATGTATTGATTAAATTTATGGAAGGATATTATTCTATTGAAGTAAGAAGAACTGTAACGTTATCAGTTCCTCCGAGGGTAAGCGCTCTGTCGACTAAGTTTTCACTTGCTGCTTCAAGGGTAGGAGAAGAAGAGATGATGTTTTTTGTTTCTGTATCATCTGTAATCAAATCGTGCAATCCATCAGTACAGGCAAGGATAGTATCTCCGGCTGCAAGTGGATAGACATCTGTATTGAAGTCAATTTTTCTTGCTAATCCAATTGCTTGTGTGATTATATTACGTTTAACATGAACCCGTCCCTCTTCAGGGGTGATTTCACCTTTTTCAATCATCTGTTGGACCAATGAGTCATCAGTTGTAATTTGTGTTAGAACATCGTCATGTAACACATAGATCCTACTATCACCAACATGAACGAAAGTTAGGTAACTTGGGGTGACAAAACCTGCCGTTAGAGTTGTCCCCATACCTTGATACTGAGGTGAATTTTGTGCCATAGTATAGACTCTGTGATTTGCTTCTGCGGCTATTTCTTCTAATATTTGTAATCTTTTTATTGGTCCCAAATCGCTTGCTAAGTAAGTATTCGATTCCGCCCACTCCTCAAATACTTGAAGTGCAAGTTTACTGGCAATATCCCCTCGAGCATGACCACTCATACCGTCTGCAATGGCAAAAAGTCGATTCTTATTATCATAATAATAGGAATCTTCGTTCCTCTCTCGGAGGGTTCCAATGTCCGTTTTCGCAACAAAATCCATATTCGAGTCCTTCTTCCCTTTAGTTGTATATTATTAACGTTAAAAGAGTAAGTATGTTTCATTTTCAATCATTCTGTTATATTAGTATTTGTCTCAATGAAAGTACGACTGTAATAATTGGTGTATGGACGGACCTAATATAACGTGAGTTTGATAATATGAAAAATAGCTTGATATTTTCAAGAATAACACACCTAAAGACCCGGTAGGTGGGGAATGCCAAATGTCATTCATACCCGGTGAATGTCTAAATGACATTCATACCGTTGATTCTGATTTACCCTACTGTTTAACTATATTAGATTTATAAAACTCACGTTATGTATGGCACAGGAGTTGATAATTGGAGTACGAATTTATTTTTCTATATTTTCCAAAAGGCTTATAGGAGTAAACTCTATGGATGAAAATAAGATATTCAGGTCAAGTATTAGAAGGCTGACTAATCCACATAACCATCATTTCTTCGGCTATTACGGAATCAATCCATGGGATTGTACTGGAGAAAAACATCTTGCTTTGGAGACGGATTTTCACACATACCCACCAAAGATTACAGATGTGGCAAATGTTGGTCTTGTTGATCGTTTGACAGGGGTTTTTAACTCATATGCAACAACATCTGCTTTTAATCTTCAACAGGGTAGTATGATGCACTGGATCGGAGATGAATTTACATATAATGATTGGAATGATGGAAACCTTGTATCACGAATTATAAATGCAAAAACACGAAAATCACGGACTATTCAAGGGGCAATTGCTGCTATCTCACCTACAGAAACACTTGGGATAGGACTAAATTATCAACGGATGGCACACTGTAGAAGTGTTGTTGGTTATGCAAGTGAGATTGATCCATCTCAAATATCAGATCAACCAGAGGATGACGGTTTATTTCTTCTCAATCTTGTTGATCGGAATTCTGAACTAATTCTCTCTATTGCGGATGTTATCACTCATGTTGATGAAAAAAGGTTTAGTGGAAAACGGACATGGTTTAATCATGTGCTTTTTAATACTGATGGAACACGTATACTGTTTTTTTGTCGCATCAGGGTTGAAAGAGGATTCCTAACCTCATTATGGACAGTCAACCCAGATGGGTCAGATTTAGAATGTCAAATACCGTTTGGCTATCGTATTTCCCATTTTGATTGGAAATCTTCTACTGAGATTCTTGTTTCATCGGATATTGTGGATGAAATGGGTTTTGTTGAATTCACTGATGGGTATAAAGACTTTACACCGTTGGGTCGAGGGGTCTTACCGAATGATGGTCATGCATCATATTCTCCTGATCGTCAGTATATTGTTTGTGACACTTATCCAAGAGGCGTAGAAAGATATGCAGAATTAATGTTATATGACATATTTGAAAATCGGAAAATCCTCCTTGGAGAATTTCAGCATGATGAACAATTTTCAGGTGATATACGGTGTGATTTACATCCAAGATGGTCTACAGACGGTAAAACAATTACCTTTGATTCCGTTCATGAAAACAGTCGACAGATATATTGTATTGATTTGTAATTTGATATGATATATAACATAGGAATTTAGGTAATACATTTACACACAACATCGTTATATAGTCAATGATTAGAACAAAGATTCATTGAATATACGAATCAGCAATTCCCTTCATCTATTATAAGATAACAGAATGAAAATTTGAATTTTATCCATACAGTCAAAATTAATACTTATGTACTATCAGTTTTCTTTGAAAGGAATAGACGAATGGCAGACACGACCTCAATAAATGACCTTCATAATAAATCTCTTGTTATTGATTCACATAACGACTCCATTGTCGCTCATATAAGAAGAGGAAATATAAGTCTCAAAGACAAAAGTAGAAAATGTGTAAAAGCACATAATGGTACAATTGCATATTTACGTGGAAAAGTTCCACCAGAAGAGGAGCAAATTGGCATTCAGCTTAATATTCCAAAGATGCGTCAAGGTGGAATTGATGTAGCTTTCTTCGCTGTTGACGTTACCCGTGCATGGAAAAACCATCTTTCTTATGCATTAGACGCGTTTGGATGGTTTGACTCACAATTAGAAATTAACTCATCTGACATTTGTATCGCAAGAACTTGCTCTGAAATACTGGCTGCTAAATCAGATGGGAAATTAGCAGCCATATTAGCAATTGAGAATAGTGAGGGGATTGAACGTAGTTTGAATATATTACGTTCTGTCTACTGTTTAGGAGTACGATCAATTGGATTAACACATAATCCTAACACTTGGGCATCAACGGGAAATGATGAAGGTGAGACTGGTGGAGGGTTAACGAAATTTGGAATTGAGTTAGTTAAAGAGATGAATTCGCTTGGAATACTTGTGGATGTTTCACATATTAGTGAACGTGGATTTTGGGATGTGCTGGATACATCTACCAAACCGATTATTGCTTCTCATAGTAATTGTAAAACTCTGTGCGACCATCCTCGAAACTTATCAAATGAACAACTGAAAGCTATCACAGCGAATAATGGTGTCATCGGAATAACATTCGTGCCCGGTTTCATAACTGAGGATGGATGGAAGAATCCTCCTCCTTTTAGAAAACTGATGAACCACATTGAATATGCAATTGATGTCGCTGGAATTGACCATGTTGGAATTGGATCCGATTTTGATGGTGGTGGCGATCTTCTCAAGGATGCTACAGTATATCCTAAGATCACTGAAGGATTAGTTGAACATGGTTATTCTGATGAGGAAATACGGAAGGTTTTAGGGGGTAATTTTCTACGTGTATTTGAAACCGTCTGTGGTTAGTGAGATATCATACCGCTTCTTATAAATAATGCGTCTTTATTGACACCTAAACTGTTAGTTTAAGGTATTAGATGTATATATACAAGAGATTGTAAGACTGGTTGTTTTAGAATTGGCTTAATAAACAGGTATAATGTTTATTTAATATACTCCAACGTGAATATAGAACACACCGAACGCCATTAGTGTATTCAGTACTGATATAGAGAATGTATAAATGACATTCATTCTATTGATGCTGATTCCTTGATTAGTTGGGTAATGTGTATAACTAAAAAAGTGTCTAAAGTTCAGTACAATAAATACACCTAAGTTTAATTATCAAGAGAAAAGCGAAGCACACCACGGTCACTCGTTCCGATATAAAGCATATTATCATCAACATCAATACATGTAATAGTATGTGAAATTGCTGAAGTGACTTGATTCCAAGTTGTCATACCTCTGTCTACTTGATATATTTTATTCTTTGCTTCCCCGTAAACCGTTGTTCCTTCCACAACAAGCATTGTTATAATGAGCGTTCTTCCTTCTGGATCAGTGAGTGTCCGCCAATTAGTGCCGTTACCAGACATAACAACACCTTTGTCTGTTGCCACATACACAAAATTTTCTGCGAAAACAATCGCTTTGAAATGATCTACAGAAAATGGAAGATTTCCAGTGACATCGGTCCAAGTCATTCCTTGATCAAGAGAATGCATAAGTTGACCTTCCTTTTTTCCGACGTAAACAGTATTTCCTGAAACGGCAAATCTAAATCCAATAGCGTTAACAAATGTATTATTAGTATAGCAATAAGATCGATCAACACTCACCCCTTTATCTAATAAACCCGTATTGATCCATCCAGTATTACCGATGTTCCAACGGAAAAGTTGGTAGTCGTATTCAACATAGTATGTCCCATTGTCAATTGCAATACCACCAAGCTGCGATTCTGAAAACGAACCGTCTCCATGGAATACATTACGAATAGAACGATTCAGTTGAAGTTCTTCTTTATACGGATCAACTTTTTCTAAAGTAGGGATTTCAGAAATATTGATGAGACTATTGTCTTTAGTAGATAGATAAAAGAAACGAGGTGAACCTATTGTATCGTCTCTCACATATAAATTGCCATTTGATTCCATAATGCGTGTGATAAAACCTGTATCACCATTAACAGGATTCCAAGATTCACCTTGGTCAGTTGTATAAACAAAACCACAGATCGTATTTGCATAAAGAGTACCGTCGACAGCAATTAATTGCCAAACATCTGTATTTACAAGTCCAGTGTTAAATTGATGCCACGATTTACCTCCATCAGTTGTGCGATATATTCCATAATTTCCACTTCTGTAGTAGGTATCCTCATTCACCATAACTATTGCAGAAGCATTTCCTAAGGATTTAGTGTCTTCGGTTCTCCATGTTTCACCTGAATTAACTGAATAGTAGTGTTTCTTTAGATCTACAAGCATCACCTTATTTTTTTTATACAGCAATTTTCAGAGGGGTGTATAAAATTGATTTATATGATGAATTAGTATCCTTTTTCTTACTGTCTTTTTTATCCTTTGAAGTCACATTGAATAAATTAACTATTGAAAGTTTCCCTATATCTGTATTGTTTTTCATCGGAGTGATATTATCCCATGTTCTTCCGTGATCATTTGATTGGAACAGTGCCCAAGACAAACCTGTTGCTGTTCGTATCCGATCAATTGCCTGTTGTGTTAACCGAGGTACGTCCTCCTGTAGTTCTACCCAAGAATCATTAGATTTGTGTACTGGTGTTCCATCTCCTAAAAACTTACGAAAATTAATATCAATATGATAACTTCTGGCTACATAGAATACATTATCTGTAACTTCCATAGATATTATAGGTAGATATTTAGCTTTTTCACCTATTTCATCAAGGAATATTTGTTCCCATGTGTTTCCATTAAGACAATAGAGTCCTTTATTGGTACCAACAAAGATAGTGTTATTTACAACAGTAATTGCACGAGGTTCGATGTTTGGGAATTTATTGTCAAATGGTGCCAACCGAATCCATGATGCACCATTATCATCTGAACGGTATACCCCGTTATCACCTGAAAGGTGGAATTCATCTTTAAGACACAGGTAAAATGAGTGATCCAGAATTGCCATACCGAAAAGTCTACCATCTGGATGGACAGAGAGTGTGTTCCATGTTTGTCCTCTATCTGTGGAAGTCAGGATTTTTTGAGTTGTGGCAAGATATAGTGTTCCGTCTTTCTCAACGATTGATCCTGATTGCCTTCCGCTCAATTGTTCTCTATATGCGAATATATTAAGTGAGTTGAGGAGTTTCCACCTTTGTCCGTCATCGGTAAGTCTGTAGATACCTCTTCGTGTTCCTGCTAAGACATCTCCGTCGACTGTTTTAAAGAGATTAGGGACTGCACCCCCTTCAGGTCCATTTGTTTCGCTCCATTGTCCTTTCTTATCTGAAATACCATTTTCCTCTTGTGCTGCAGCAAATAGAGCTGTAACCGGTTTCTGCCCCGTTCCATCATTGTTATTAAGAACATCAGCACGTCCAACTTGATTGTTAACTGCTGGTGTGTCAGGGGATTCCAAAACTATTGGTGTGTCAACGATTTCAACCGTTTGCTTAGATGTTGACTCTAAACTATACGGTTCCTGAAACCGAATTAGGTTTTGTGTCCCAAACCCTATCAACAATAAAACTATTATTGCTGAGGCAGCGGATATTGCTAACGGTACCAAAGGTTTACTTCCTGATGGCGTTGCTGGATTGAGACGTGAAATCTCCTTCATAATGTTTTCTGTTAATTGTGTTGGTAGTTTGAAGCTACTTAAGTTTTCTTTTATCATTGCTTCTTCCTTCTTTAAACGGTTTCGTGCGCGGTGGAGTCTACTCCGTACTGTATTGGGAGACACTCCCAAAAACTCAGCAATTTCTTCACATGACATTTCAGCCAGGTAATAAAGGCTCATCACTGTACGTTCACTTTCCTGTAGCTTACTGAGCAGTTTGTGAACTATAGTACGGCGTTTTTCTTTTGCCGCCTCTTCCCGCTGATGGTTCGTATATTCTGAATAATATGTCTCCTCCAACTCAATAGGATCTGTCTCATCAATTGATTGTGTTTCAATTTTTTTCTTTCGGTGCCACGCAATACACTTTCGGTTTGTAACGACATAGAGCCATCCTGCAAATTGTCTGTAGTGTGTGAAGGTAGGGAATTTTTGATATGCAGTGAGGAAAACATCTTGTGTAATTTCTTGTGCGATGTGAAAATCCCCAATTTTCTGCCACGCAAGGATGTGTACCTGCTCTTGGTATTTTTCCACAAGCTGAGTAAAAGCTTGCTGATCACCTTCTAACGTGCGTTGAATTAGTTCGGAATCATCGTGTTTCATCGGACACCTTCATATAGAAAATACAATCATAACAAAGAACTCTTTATAATTAAAAACGCGATTTTGTTGTGCAGAATTGCATATTTTTGAAAAAAATGCAAATTTGGAGGGAAAAGAGGTGATTTTCAAAATGGGAAGAGGATTGAAAAGAAAAATATATTTGTGTTGGAAATTAAATTGTTAAGGTAGGAAAATCATCTGATATTATATAGTGAATTATAAGATATGTTGACATATCTTCTGTAGGAGTGATCTCCGAATCGCGAAGAAACCACTAATAGTCGGGAATCCAAATCAACGGTATGATGCGAATACGCGTATGGTATTCGCATGATTTAGTCATTCCCTGGGTATGAATCATGTCGAATGCCATACGCGCATTCGTCTAGTCATTCCCCGGAGTTCCCTCCTACAATGTAAATGTCCAGTTAATTGTTAAAATAACTATAAACAGTTTATTTCTCAATTTCAATACGAAAGATACTGGCTGCTGTACCAGCATAAAGGAAACCGTCCAGGACCGCTAACGCTTGAACCGGGTGACTTAGTGAACCCAGTTGTTCCCACTTCTCATCTTCATGTAGCCACTTAAAAACCCCATGCTGCGTTGTACCGACATAGAAGTCAGTGCCATTAATTTCTACTGTTTCAATTGATAGCTGTTCTACGCCCTCTTTGAGTTGAATCCATGAATTACCACCGTCAACGGATCGTAATAATCCTTCTCGCGCAGATAGTGCGTAAAGTTTATTGTCTATCTTTCTGAATTGTGAGAACTTTCTGCGTGCCATAGTATCGCTGATAGGCTCCCACGTTTTCTGATGGTCCTTTAGACGATAAATTTTGCCTTGTCTTACCCGTGCATAGACATCAGTTTCACTGACCGAAATTTCACGGATGAATTGTCTTTCTAATCCGAGATTAAGCCACGAATCCCAACCTTCATTCCAAAGGAAGACTCCCTGTCCTTGTGTCCCGATAAAGAAAGTTGTTCCTACATTATACATACATTCAATCGCGTACATTTCTCTGTCCGTTTTAACTTCAATCAATGAGTTGTCCTTCTCATCCAATTGAAAAACGCCACCAACGACTCCCCCATGGCTATTAGGGGCAAATCTCACGGCACTAACATATAATTTTCCATTTAAAGCTGATATCCCCTTATAGTAGAAATTAATCGGCTTTGGGGGAACTTCTATGGATTCCCACGAATCACCACCATTTGCACTATAGAAAAGCCTACTTCCTGCTCCCGTTAATGCATAAATTCTGTCTCCCAAAACTTCCAAATCAACCACGGAGGTACTCATTATTCCTGTGTTTACTCCCCTCCACGAAGTACCGCCATCTTTAGTACGAAATATACCGACACTCAATGTGCTTGCCAAAACAGTGTCGGCACTAATTGCCACTAATCCCTTGCCAGTTTCGTCTGTCAATCCTTCCCCAACGGGTATCCAAGTGTCTCCCTTGTCATTTGAACGGAAAACACTGCCCCCAAAAGTGCTAGCATACAGCGTAGATTCAAAAACTGTCAACGCTTCTACAGTACGTTTCATTTCTTTAGCCGTGATACGTGTCCAAGAATCACCCTCATCATCAGAGCGGAAAACCCCTTTGTCTTTTCCCATATATACACCCATATAAATCAGATTGTCCATAGCAGCAATTGAGTCCACACGAATTCCGGATGGTAACAGGTGCCTTGGAGGCGGATCCAATCCAGATTCAATAAAAGATCTATTCATTTGTTCCTTGTCAATAGGTTGTGCACTAAATCCTGAATTGATAGGGTGCCACGAATCCTCTGTCGTTTTTTTGCGAAATGCACCATCCTCTGTTCCAATGACAAGAGTCGTTCCGATATTGGCAAACTCACGAATTCTTAAATCTTCTAAACCCTCATTCATGCCCATCCAAGACGTACCGTCATCTGTATACCACACGCCATTTTGATATGAACTAATGTATATACGGTCACCAATAATTACGATACCTGAAATATACACGCCTTGCAGATCGGACTGAACATAATGCCATGATATACCTGAATCGGTTGACGTATATAACTTCCCAGAAATACCTGCGTAGATCGTCCCTTCTTTCTGCGCAAAAGCATTAACATACACTTCATGTTCTTCCTGTGCGTCGGATAATCGAACATTGACGGGTGACCAGGAATCACCGATATCTGTTGAACGAAAAATGCCTACACTATGTATTCCAGCAAAAAGTATACCTTCAGAGGTGGCAAAAAGGGTGCTGATTTCTCCTCCATACGGACCTTTCGTTTGCACCCATTGTTTCTTTGACTTTGAAATTTCTACTTCATCCGATTGGGCTGCAGCTAACAAAGGAGTGTCCGATTTTTTTCCTACTCCGTTGCTTCGTCCAGTTATTTCTGATCGTCCAACTCTATTTCTTTTTATCGAATCTATCGTAGATTGGATGGCAAGTTGTACGTCAACGATTTCAACTGTTTGCTCTGATGCTGATTCTAAACTATACGGTTTTTGAAACTGAATTAGGTCTTGTGCCCCAAACCCTATCAACAATAAAACTATTATTGCTGAGGCAGCGGATATTGCTAACGGTACCAAAGGTTTACTGCTTGAAGGTGTTACCGGATGGAGACGTGAAATTTCCTGCATAATATTATCTGTCAATTGTGTTGGTAGTTTGAAGCTACTTAAGTTTTCTTTAATCATTGCTTCTTCCTTCTTTAAACGGTTACGGGCACGGAAGAGTCGACTGCGAACAGTGTTGGGAGATACACCCAAAAACCTTCCAATATCCTCACATGTCATTTCTGCGATGTAATATAGATTTACGACTGTGCGTTCACTCTCTTGGAGATTACTGAGCAACTTCTGAACAATGGCATGTCGTTTCTGCTTTGCAGCTTCTTCGCGTTGTTGTGTCATATATTCTGAATAATACACTTCCTCTAATTCAACATGGTCTGTCGCCTCTAACGATTGTGGTTGTGGTACCTTCTTTCGGTGCCATGCGATACATTTTCGGTTGGTAATGACATAAAGCCACCCAGCAAAACGATTATGGTTTGTGAGCGTAGAGAGCTTTTGGAATGCTGTAAAGAAAGCGTCCTGTGTAATCTCTTGCGCGATATGGAAATCACCAATTTTTTGCCACGCTAATGCATGTATCTGTTTTTGGTATTTTTCAACAAGTACAGCAAACGCTTGCTGATCACCTTCTAATGTTTGTTGAATCAGGTCAGAATCATCGTATGTCATCTGGGACCTCAATAGAAAATTGATCTTTTATAATGTATAGACGCGATTTTGAAGGAAAGAATTGCATATTTTGAAAAAAAAAATGCAAATTTGGAGGGAAGAAAGGTGTTTTTTTAAATGATGTGAATGGAAAAGTGTTAATATTTATTTAACTGTGATTACCTTGCTTTCACGGAAACCTTCAAGGAGTAATTTTGCGAACCCTTGTTCTATAAGGGTTTATAATTATAATTATACCAATTTACCGTGAATCACATATGTTAATAATTATACAACTTAAGTGTCAACGAAATGTATCTTTGATACTCATCTGATCCCATTTCTATAAATGTCTATCCCATAAACAGTTGTATTCCGGGACTTTAGATACAGCACAAACTGAAAGTTTATGCTGTATCTAGGAGACCTTAATTATTAGAAATGGTATAGGTAGTTTATTGCTCAATCTTAATCCGAAACACACCAAGTGATGCTGTACCAGCATAGAGGAAACCGTCAAGAACTGCTAACGAAAGCACCTGACGACGTAGTGAACCCAACTGTTTCCACTGCTTCTTTTCTTCCATCCATTGGTAAACACCTCTCTTTCTTGTACCTACATACAAATCCGTACCATCTGTCCATATTGACGAAACACGTGATCCAACCAAGCCATCGTTGATGGATGTCCATGTATCGCCACCGTTGATCGAACTGAAGACTCCTTGACCAGAAGTGACGTAGAGTACCGATCCAACCCACCTTATACCCGTTATATCAACATCTGTCATATCTTCTGCTAAATGGATACGCTCCCACAGTCTTCCTTCCCCCTGTAAACGATATATTTCGTTGTCTGCAGTTATTGCATAGACCAGTTTTCTATTAACTGATAACATAGATATGTAATGCCCATCCAAACCAAGATTGGTAACCTTTGCCACTAAATCCCTCTCCCACTGGTACCGGAAGACACCACCACCCGATGTGCCGATATAAAATGTGTTGCCGGCTGTCTCCATACATGTTGTATTCTCCCTATGAGTTTGGGCAAAAAGTTCTACCAAAGCGTTTTTCTCTTCATCAAACCGTAAAACCATCCAGGCTCTTCCTCCTTTGGGAGAATAATCTTTGATAGTACTAATGTAGAGTTCACCATCCGAAACAGACATAGTGGTCCATCTGTACTCAATAGGCATTGTTACAGACTGCCACGATTCTCCACCGTCAACTGAACGAACAATCTTTCCTCCAATGTTAGTGTTAAAGTTGGCGTATATCTTATTCCCAACAATTTCTAAATCCTCTACTGTTGTATTTGTCAATCCTGTGTTGGTTTCTACCCAAGAATTACCGCTGTTTGTGGTGCGAAAAACACCGACTTGGGTACCAGCGAAGACAGTATTTTCATTGACTGCCAGCAATGTCGGAACCTCTCGATGCGTTAATCCATTGTTGACTGCAGTCCAAGAATCACCTGTGTCATCGGAACGAAAAACACCACTGTCAGAAGTGCCAGCATATAGCGTTGTCCCGTACACAGCCAATGTCCGGACGGTATCTGTTATTTCTTTTGCAGCGATATGTGTCCAGGTGTCCCCTTCGTCATCGGATCGAAAAAGTCCACCACCTTCATCCCAAACGGCACTAACGAAAAGTAGATTGTCCATAACAGCGAATGAGTCAACATCGATTTTGGATGGCAATTGCGGTCGTTTTGAGGAATGTAATCCAGATTCAGTTTGGGTGTTATTCGTCTGTTCTTGGTGGGTAGGTTGCACAGTAAACCCTGAATTGATAGGATAGCACGAATTCTCTACTGCTTTTTTCCGATACACACCTCTCTCTTGTGTTCCAACAACAAGGGTAGTACCAATATTTGCCAAGTCATTTATCTTTAAAAATGGTTGAATGACAAATTTAGAGATAAATGAATTGTTTGTAAATCCATCATTTACTCGTATCCATGTAACACTATCGTCTGTATACCAAATACCCCTTGTTTCGGTACCAACATATATCCGGTCACCATTAACCAAGATACTTGTGATTACTACAAGAGGCGGATCCGACACTTTCTGCCATGTGTTTCCGTCATCAGTTGATGTAAATAAACCTGACACCATATTTACGTAGAGGGTATCTCTCTTTTGTGCGAATGCCGTAACATCCATATAGAATCCCGACATGGTGTGTAACCCTGTATTAACTGGGGTCCATGACTCACCACCATCAGTTGAACGGAAAACGCCCGCGCCATCGGTTCCAGCAAAAAGTGTACCCTTAGATGTTGCAAAAAGGGTTCGGATTTCTCCACCATAAGGTCCGTTAGTTTGCACCCATTGTTTCTTTGACTTTGAAATTTCTACTTCATCCGATTGGGCTGCAGCTAACAAAGGAGTGTCCGATTTTTTTTCTACTCCGTTGCTTTGTCCAGTTATTTCTGATCGTCCAACTCGATTTCTTTTTATCGAATCTATCGGAGATTGGGTGGTAAGTTGTACGTCAACGATTTCAACCGTTTGCTCTGATGCTGATTCTAAACTATACGGTTTTTGAAACTGAATTAGGTCTTGTGCCTTAAACCCTATCAATAATAAAACTATTATTGCTGAGGCAGCGGATATAGCTATCGGCACCATAGGTATACTGCTTGAAGGTGTTACCGGATGGAGACGTGAAATCTCCTTCATAATGTTTTCTGTCAATTGTGTTGGTAGCTGGAAACTGCTAAGGTTTTCTTGAATCACTGCTTCCTCCTTCTTTAATCGTTCCCGTGCGCGATGCAAACGACTTTTAACAGTATTCGTCGATACACCCAAGAACTTACTGATCTCTTCACATGTTAAGCCTGCAAGGTAGTGCATCGTTACAACTGTCCGTTCACTCTCTCGTAGTTTATTGAGTAATTTACGAACAATTGCTCGTCGATTTTGATGTGCTGCTTCTTCACGTTTCTGAGACACATATTCTGAATAATACACTTCTTCCAACTCCATAACGTCAGTCTCTTCCAAAGACTGGAGTTTCGGTTTTTTCTTTCTGTGCCACATGTTGCACTTATTGCTGGTAATGACATAGAGCCATCCCGCAAAGCGATTGTAATGTGTGAGGGTTGCAAGCTTTTGATACGCTGTGATGAAGGTATCTTGTGTTATTTCTTGTGCGATATGGAAATCACCAATCTTTTGCCATGCCAACGCATGTATCTGTTCTTGATATTTTTCTACAAGTATTGCAAAAGCTTGTGAATCGCCATCAAGTGTACGTTCAATCAACTCAGCATCATTATGTTTCATGGAAGACCTCACAAAATAGACTAATCTTTTAATATAAAGATGCTATTTGGCTTATGAAGGTTGCATTTATCAGAAAAAAGTCAGTGAGTAAAAAGAAAAGCAAATTTCAGGCAATTTCCTTACTCTTTCCATAAGATTAAAATAATTTGAAGAATACCAATACCTTCGCCAAAAATACTTGAATAAAAGGGTGTCTGTCCTAAAGTTATAAATTACCAAATAACTTAAAAAGGACACACACCCATGCCAGAAATTATAGCACTGTTTACTGTACTTAATCCATGTTTATCCACGACTACACTCCGCCAGTTATGTCAGGTTGTATTCGCACTGCTTGCGATGACAGGTCAAGTCACCATGTTAAATATCCCACGTTGGACATCAAAAGGAGGTAGCTATCGCACGATACAACGCTTCTTTAGCACAGATCTAACTTGGCCAAAGATGTGTTGGTTGTTTTTCAAAAACTATCTGTTTGACCCTGAAAGTGAGTATCTCCTTGTAGCAGACGAAGTCATCGTGTCAAAATCGGTACAAAAGACTTTTGGAATAGATCGTTTCTTTTTTTCAGTGTATGGGAAAGCGATTCCCGGTTTGTCATTTTTAGCGATGTCCTTAGTAAGTGTGAAAGACAGGCGTTCTTACCCAATGATGATGGAACAAGTCGTGCGTGTCAACGCATCAGACAATACGAATGTATCCGCAAAAACCTGAACGTATTGTTATTGACCAAATCACACAACATCTCGGTTCTATCGGTGCTATTCCTCACATAGAAACATAAATCAATCGAGGGTAATTGGGTATGATTTTAAAAAAGTAATATATGATTATAAAAAATATTAAAAAATAAATTGACTTATTATAATGATTAAGTATGTTATAATATCTCTTGTTGGTGTATTTATGTCAAGGGTTGCTAAGTATCTATGATGTTAGATCTCTACCCTTAAGGCACCGCCTTGACGCACATATATGGAGACCACCGGTGCTATAGGGCAAAATATGGTTATATATGATGTGTCCAGTGGTGCCAATAGAGTCTCCAATTAGATAGATATAGTTAAATCATATCTATCAGGAACAATACCTTCGCTAATTATCTGAGTTTAGTGAATGGTGCCGTAGTGAGTAAGACCGATTGATCAAAGAAACTTCGAAATTTCAGGATTAAAATGTCTTCAGGTTTTTGCTGAAGTCATTTTGAATCGTATATAGACCAATTTCCACACTAGTGTAAAGTCAACTTAATTTTGATAGTTTATTCAAATAATTGTATACTTAGACTCAAGATAATTATTCATTTACCTTGGAGTCTATTATGGCTGCTAAACAATTTAAAGTCATAC
>JAGFCA010000120.1 GCA_022394755.1 Candidatus Poribacteria bacterium | reverse complement strand
CACAAGAGGTGATTACAAAACATGGAATCAATACAACTGCAATCACAAGAAGGTAATTTAGATAGATTCGTCGAAATCCTTTGCTATTCATTTTTAATCTCCTTTTCTTTTTTGCCATTAGTATAACCCAAGTTGCCACATAAGCCCTGTAGGAGGGGTTTCCTAACCTCGATTGGCTGGATTTGAGCTAAATCGGGGTTAGGAAACCCTCCTACAGCAATTGGGTTTAGAAAACCCCTCATATAAATGAAGGTAGCAACTTAGGCTATAGTCTATCTCATAAATCATTTTTATATAAACAACGGACGGGAAACCCCGTCCCTACGATGAGAACAATAAATGACAGTCTAACAATCGGATTTATGAGATACGCTCTAGTATAGACGATAATGAAAATGTTGGCAATTCATTAATCAAATTTAACTTCATAGGTAGTTAACGTTGATATTAGAAAATATTTTACAACGAACTGTAATGTCTCATTTTGCATTGCTAAAAATCCTTTTTAGTTGTTATTCAGACATCGTTACTGTATTATATGAAATGCTATCATACAGACGAATAACTTTGTAAATTGGAATTAAATAAAGGGAGAAATAGATGCTCAGGAACTTATTTAAGGGTGGTGATAAAAACCGCGTAGAACCAGAAAACGAGAATAGGAAAGAAAATTGGTTCAATCGTCTAAAGTCCGGTTTAGCGAAAACACGCAACAGTTTTATTTCTCAATTATCAGGTCTACTTCGAGTTGGCAGAAAAATAGATGAAGAACTCATGGAGGAAATTGAAGAAATATTAATCCAGGCTGATGTTGGCGTTGATACGACCCTAACGTTGATGGATAATGTTAGAGAGACTGTTAAAGAAAAAGGATTGGGAGATTCATCTGAATTGGAGTCAGTCATAAAACATGAGGTAATGAAACTTCTCGGTGAAGATGTGCCATTAAACTTTGAAAGTGAGCTGCCATATACAATATTGGTTTTAGGGGTTAACGGTGCTGGGAAAACTACAACTATAGGCAAACTTGCCAGTCGTTTCCATGCAGATGGCAACCGAGTGCTTGTTGCTGCAGGCGACACGTTCCGTGCTGCTGC
>JAGFCA010000151.1 GCA_022394755.1 Candidatus Poribacteria bacterium | reverse complement strand
AATCCGATTGTTAGACTGTCATTTATCGTTCTCATCGTAGGAACGGGGCTTCCCTGTCCGTTGTTTATATAAAAATGATTTATGAGATAGACTATAGTAAAGGACTCCAAGACGAACTGACAAAACCGTTAAAGAAGCGGCGCATGTGTCGTCAGAATCGACAAATATTATGAAAAAAGCACAAGAATAAAAAACACCAAAAAAACAAAATTCAAAACAACGCACGAACCTTTATACACTAATCGGAAAGCCATTTTAAAAAACAACACGGTATGAAGTTGGTGTTGTTTGGTGTTATAGTTTATATCGTAGGTCCAAATCAACGGTATGAATGCCAATTGGGCATTCACCGGGTAGAGGAACGAAAGTCAATTGGTATCAACTGCTCGGTTTTCTCTTCAAGATAAATCATCGTATGGACGGGTTGTCCCGTCCGAATATTACCGAATAATAAATCATTCTTCATCCACTTTGAGTCAATACGCCCTATATTGGAAGTAGACCCTACGAAATTTCGGGTACTATGAATTTTCCTTGCGTAAAAATGGAATCTGTAGGTCTAAATTTTTATAGGTAGCAACTTAGGTTATCTTATCAAAACACTTTAAAAGTTCAGCTTCCAATCATGGTAATCCTCTAATCTTGAAAATCTTGGTTCAGACAAAGAGGATGCCATCAAATTGACACTCATAAGGTCTAACCAATAATGCTTCAATAATTAAATGTTCACTATAGCTTCAAGAAAAAAAATGAAACTGAATTTACTGGTAGGTGTATATTAGATTGCAAGCATCTCCGGAGGTGCCGAATGCCAGAATTAGACGATGAATTAATGCAACGCTTTCAAAAAGGCGATGAGGATGCATTTAATCTATTAGTGCGTCGACATCAAAAGCCGTTAATCAATTTCATTGCAAGATACACTGGAGATAAAGATAACGCTGAAGATTTGGCACAGGAGACTTTCATTCGAATGTTTAAAGCTGCCAACCGATACAAATCGGGACGCGCCCAATTCAAAACATGGATGTATTTCATAGCTAAGAATCTTTGCAAGAATGAAATTCGGGATCGTGGACGTAGAGAAAGGTATCATGTTGATAATGTCGTTTCAAATGATAACTCAATAGATGGAAATGATGAGAAAATTGATCTTATT
>JAGFCA010000204.1 GCA_022394755.1 Candidatus Poribacteria bacterium | reverse complement strand
ATGGCAAAACAGAAGAAATGAAAAACAGACCAAAACAAGTTGGAGGTTTACTACAGATGATGCACGTATAAAACTAAAACGACTATACCCATCGATTATCACTTGACTAAGCACTAGGGTAATCGATTGTTGTGATTAACAGGAAAGTATGATAGAATTTAGCGTATCTAAAGACTTTATTTTTCCATATCAGAATGATAAATATAAGGAAACTACACAGTTAGGAGTCATCATGGCAGAGAAACAATTCAAAGTACGGGCAGCACATTGTGATTACAGGGCATCAGAAGAAGAGATATATCAGATTTTACGTCGTATTACGGATCCTTTAACACGGTCATGGAAACCTATTGAAGATGCTAAGAAGGTTGTTATTAAATTTAATATGATGAAACCGCATGAACGCATTATCTATTTTGAAGGACGGCGTAGAGAACTTGTGGATGATGCTGTGTGTCGTGCAGTTTTAAGATTACTCAAAGAGCATACGAGTGCACAGTTGATTGCCACAGACACTAACCCTTATACTCATGGGAATCGGATGCCACCCGGTTTTAATTATGAACATCATTTGAAGGAGTTTGATGTCCAATTCGTCGATTCTAACTTACCTCCTTTTAAGGATTATGATGTCCCAGGTGGTGGTTCTATGTTTGACCGCTATACCTTGAGTTCATGTTTTGATGATGCGGATGCAGTGGTATCGGTTGCAAAGATGAAAAATCATGCATTTATGGGTATCACCTTGTGTACTAAGAATTTATTTGGTTTACCGCCAATGCTGTTGCCAGAAGGTAGAACACGAAGTTATTATCATCATATCATTCGTTTGTCTTATGTATTGCCAGATCTTGCTCTGATTACAAAACCGTGTTTAAATATCATTGATGCTCTGACAGGCCAGTGGGGTCGAGAATGGGGTGGTGAAGGAAGAATTTGTAATGCACTGATTGCTGGAGATCATCCAATTTCTACTGATACAGTAGGTATGCATTTGATGGGACATGATCCTGAATCTGATTGGCCAACACCACCTTTCAAACGTGATCGTAATCATATTCTGATTGCATCACAACGCGGGTATGGGACTGTCAACTTAGATGAAATTGATTGGGAAAGTGAAGTTAAAGCACCGTTGGCTGAGTTTGATTCTGTTGAAACTGATAGTCAAGAAACGGTTGCCAATTGGCGAAGGACAACGTGTGAACAAGGATTGGTATATCTTGAAAATCAGAGGGATATGATTGATCGGTACCGAGGGGAATTTATCTATTTACAGGGTGGAGAGGTAGTCTGGAATGGACCGGATCCATCTAATCTTGGTAGCCGTCGTCAACTGAGCGGTCCACAGAAGGATAGTGCCCTATGGCTTAAGCTTGTTGATGCAGAAGAACTTGAAGGTGAACGTTTTGATGTATATGAAGATTGTCTGAAGACCTTCGCTGCATAATCAACTTGTAAGTATTGTTATATTTTGATTCTCTATTCACACACAAGTTTAGACTGTCCAGGAGTATGAATTATGAGTATTTCTGATTCTCAAAAGAAACAGTTAGATGAACAAGGGTGTATTGTCATTCCTGATGTGTTTTCAGATGAAGAGATTAAGATGTATAGAACAGATATTCTTCGGATTGCGGAGGAAGAAAAACAGAACGGTTCTGCATTGCGCCATACTGAGGGACACGGTCAGCATGTACGTTGGTTGATGAATAAAGGTGAGATTTATGAACGGATGGTTGCACACCCTAAGGTGATGCCATTCTTTGAACATCTACTTGGAGCGGATTACACCTTAAGTACGCTAACATCTAATATCATTGATCCGGGTGCCCCGGATGGTGGATATCATGTTGATAGTGTGTTAGGTGGAATGCCTGAACCTCTCCCAAGTTTTCCGTTGGTTGCAAATAGTCTATGGTTGCTTGATGATTTTACCCCAGAGAATGGCGGTACACGTCATGTACCGGGCATACATCTACAAAGGATTAAACCACCACCTGGAACAACTCACCATCCCGATGAGGTACGACTTTCTGCTCCAAAAGGATCTGTCTTTCTTTTTAATGGTGCAATTTGGCATTCTGCTGGTGCTAACAAGACGGATCGTCAACGGATTGCTTTGATCTGTTTCTGTTGTCGGTCATTTGTGAAACCGATGTTTGATTTTGTTCATCATCTGAATCCTGATGTTTTTGAACGTGCCACGCCAACGATGCGTCGTATTTACGGATTTGACTCCCAACCTCGTCCACCTGATAAACCTAATTCATAGCATTCAATACATCGAATCTAATGATACAACCTAATAGGTATGTAAATATCTTGCCACCATTGTTGTAGATTTAGTATTTTGGGTTGTTTTAAGATTGTATCTTACCATCGGAATTGTAATCTGTGCCATTTCTTATACCAATTTTGATAAATAAAACACCTTGTACATCACACTCCGTGAAACACCATATCAACCGACGTTACCGCTTGAAAGTGAGGGATAACAACCCTTTGTAACAGTGTTATGTGTTAAAGTCGCTAATCCAATTGGTGACTTTCTTTTTTTTAAATCGGTATAAACTAAAAGGAGACGTGCTAATGTATACGGCGAAAATTATTCCTTATTTTATTAGCATCATAACAGTGTTTTTCTGGTGTATCCTATTCGCAAAAGGACAATCCAATCAAGAGGAGAACCAACCCAAAAATACTCAATCCTCTTTACAAGAAGACGTAAAAGAAACAACTAGTTCCGATATAAAGCATAATCTCACAACTGACAAAGGAGTTTTCACACAGATTAAGGACTTAATAGTCACTTTCAAGAGTAAAATAGCTGCATATATCCCGTCTAATATTGATGACGAAAATGATCGTGAATTTGATTTTTCAACTAACGGAGATGAGATTCTTCAAAACTTCAAATTCTTTGCTAAAGTACCATTCAATTTTAAATCCTATGAAGTATCAGTTAATGGGAAATACCTTCAAACTTACCAGAAAAAGGAAATTCCGCCATCTACAGAAGATATACATCCCTCAGAGTGGAAGAAGCTCCCTAAATGGACTCCATTTTCTAAATCATATTCTTTCGGAATTGAGGCATACCATACCCGTGAAATTCTCAACGTTTTCACCTTAGGTGGTAACATTGAGTATGAAAGCGACTACTCCATAGTGACGGATCCACGTGTTCATGTAAGTATCTTTTCAGAAGTACCCTTATGGCGAAAATGGAATTGGATTAACGCAGGGTCAGGTATCTGGGTAGAAGGACAACAATTGGATACAAAATTACCAGAGTTACGTTCGGGATTGCGTTTCCACATTGAGATCGATTCAAAGTATTTTAATATGGTGGTTGAATGTCTACCTAATTGGAATTTTAGAGAATATAGAGTGAATGTCTCTCCTGAATTGATATTTGAATTTAAGCCATTTGGAAAAGAACTTTCCCTCGTATTTCATACTGAAATTGATTATTATCATTTTGATGTGCCAGAACTGACAGTTGAACCACATTTTGACATAGATGAATGGGATATACGCTGGACACAATTATTTCGAGTACCTTTCTAGACCCTATATCATAAATCAAATATTTGGAAGATTCTTGGATCTTATCCTGCATTATATATTGATACAACGGGCTGGGAAACCCGCCCCACGAAAGAGGAATTAAATAAAAACGCACGATCCGTATTTATGAGATACGCTGTACACACATTTCGCCCCTCGAATCAACGGTATGAATGCCGTTGGGCATTCCCCGGGGCTACAGATGAAAGCTAATGTGTATGACCAACAAATGTTCCCTTATTGTCTATCTACGTAAGTCCTGAACTACGGCTATTTCATTTTACGAATATCGTATTGATAGGAATTTCACATTTCGCCCCTCTGGGGCTTAGTTTTCTGTGCAAGATGGTTTCTACACACATTTCGCCCCTCTGGGGCTACAGATGAAAGCTAATGTGTAAGTCCAACAAATGTTCCTTTATTGTCTATCTGCGTAAGTCATAACCCCTATCTCATAAATCAAATATTTGGAAGATTCTTGGATCTTACCCTGCATTATATATTGATATAACGGGCTGGGAAACCCGCCCCACGAAAGAGGAATTAAATAAAAACGCACGATCCGTATTTATGAGATACACTGTAAATACATCACTTATTATGCTATACTTTCTACAAGGTGTGTACCAACAATATTCAAGTTAATGATAACGTGATTTTTGATAAGTCAGATTTTGTTTTGAATCAAGGGTATGAACGCCTTTATGCGTTCCTCAGGTATGGATGCTATTTAGCATTCCCCTGGAAATCCAACCTACCGAGTCTATATGTGCGATTTAGAATTCATTGAAATACAAGCTCCTTTGTAAGTCAAAACAACATATATCCCAAGATCCCTTTGCTTGGATAGCCATCGTAATGATAATCGAAGCAATAGTCCTAATGGCGTGGGATAATCAAATTGAAGAGGATATAAGAGCAGGGAAACTTGATTATCTCCGATAAAAGTTCTTGAGGATATTGATGCTGGAAGATTTACATAATTATAATGTACCTTTCCGGTTTGGGAAGGTCTTTATGGATTACCGAAGTTGGTACAAAAACCTGCAGTTGTAAAATATGAAATGCTCAAGAAACATTCTTAATATAACTATAGGAGAACTATGTTCAAGAAAACTTATAATTACTTTCTTGTATTTTGTATTCTATTAATGATAACAGGATGTAGCACAATTTTTACTGCACAGGAATGGAGTGAAAACTATGCTCTCATGGATGGAGTACAATCAACCTCTCCCGATATGATAGATGGAAATCTTGAGACTATAGGAGAAGCACCGTTGACATCGGATGAAATAGTGTACTCATTAAATGATAATGCTGAATTTGTGCGAAATGACTCTATTGCACTTATTACTTTGCCAGAAAAGAAAAAAATATACAGGATAATTCTACATTCAGATAATCTAAGACATTTTGTTATTTACGTGGATAAAGGTAAAAAATCAAGAGGTGAAGATTGGCATCGTGTTACGGAGATGGAAGATGTGAGGTCCAAATTAATTGATCTCAAACTTAAGATGCCATATTATACTCATCAGATTATGATTCGTATATTGAAGACACATTCACAAGTTCAAGAATCAAATACATTTAGCTTAGATTCTCTGAGGGGTTCAGGAAGGCTTGATAGATCAATACTTTCAAATCATGGTACATATACACATTCTCCGGGTAGAATTCGTGAAATTGAGTTATATGGTTTTAAATCTGTAGAACAAAAAAATATGAAATACATATTCCGCTAATTCATTTTGATTCTGCTCTATAATCCATAGATTGCTTGAACTAAGTCACTTTTCTAATACATTTTATATTAGTGTAATCTCATGAATATTTGTTATGTAAGTCTTGAAATACTGTACAATTTTGAGGTTATACTACATTAAATATAGTTTGTACAGATTTTTCCACAGAGCACTCCGCTGGAGTGCAGGATTCCTATACTTCACTGCTATAGACATTTTGCTCCGCTGAAGCAAAAAAGCACAACTAATACATGTATTGTTCCTAATCACTACAGAACCAACGATACCGATATTTCGATGCACGGTTGATCAGAACAAATGAGGTATTTGACAAGGTTGTTCTGCCCTTCCCGGGCATAATGGACAACACAATATGGTGTTCATCCAAATGCTGAAGGACATACTCTCATGGCATTGGAATTCCTACAACAAGCTGGATGGTAATTTTAATACACGCAACCTTCTACTCGTATACCGATTCAATAAGCTTGTTTAAGTTGCGCCCACTGTGTTGTCAGTTTACCCATTGGAGTCACAGATAAGGAACCCTCTATCCAGTGTGGTTCGTAATCGCCTTTTGGGTGATTTGTCAGGTTAGTCAACTTACGACTGATTAGATCATATTGATAGATTTCGTAATCAGATTCAGGGTCAGTACCATCGGCTTTAATACATAAAAGCACTTTGCGATCATCTCCCATCCAACACCCCATTGCAATTTGGGACACTTTGGGAAAATTGTGTACCTCGCGCACCCCTGTAACTACGCTGTGAATTATTAACTGCGAAGTTATCGGTTGGAGAGCGCGATTAGCATCCTGATTAAATATGTGGTCATCATACATGATATACTTACCCGATGGTGACCAAGCAGGAGGTCCACGACGGAGAATTGTTCCTCTATCTGGGTTTGGACTGAATAATTTTTTTCGTTTACCATCAGCATCCATAATCCAGACGTTCCAAGTGTTATCATTTTCCCCGTCATGTTGGTATGCAATCTGTTTGCCGTCAGGTGACCAATCCATTCTATGGGACCACTTACGTGGAAAATCGTTATCTGTGAGTTGTTTCAAGAGTCCGGTTTCTAAGTTCATAGTAAAGATATCCCAATTTCCTGATCGGTTGCTATTAAATGCGATCTTTTTGCCATTTGGCGATATGACTGGACTCTTATCTGTCGGGTGATTGAACATAAAACGGTGTTCATTCAGTCCTGTAGCATCAATAATATAAAATTCATTATTGAAGACGTGGCCATTCCCTCGGCTATGGTCTCTTACAAACAGTATCTGTTTACCATCAGGAAACCATCTCGGAGTGTAATCATAAAATGCTGAAGGTGTTATTCTTCTGACATTACTACCGTTGTCTTCCATCACATAGATGTGATCTGTAGCATCACCTTCACGTTTTGATGTAAAAACGATTTTGGCATAAGTATTCAAGGAGAAAAGGGTATATAACAGAAATAGAAGCATAAGATTCACACAAAATCGGTAGCTCCTATTTGAAAGTTCATATCTCATTGTACATTCCTTTTATATGAAGACTCCAGGGGGTTTTCTCAAACACCATATTACTTCCATCACTCCATCATGCATGGACACCGTTAATATACCAGTTTATGTCATAAAATGGTACATTGGTTTCCACATAGGCATCATGATAGAGGTAACCTGTATAGTTGTAATACCCACTATTACTGGGTACATACTTATTATTTCATTAGCATAATTATTCCCAATAATACCGAGTAAACTTAGATGGATAAATGCAAATGTAAAAATGTTGTACTTGAATTTTAGCATTTATAATCTCATTTAGTATTTTTAAACATAGGAAAATTCAATTTGAATTTACAAACAGTGATTAATTCACTGTCTCTATAATTAAAGACACAATTAATAGGGTTGAAAAGGTGCAAAAAATGAATATACTTGAAAATTAATCTCTTAAAGCAGGTTGTCACAAAATAATGATGTAAGAATTAGCAAGATACTCTACGAATCTCGCTTCACCATCTCAAACAACCCTATAATTAACAGGACTTACGCAAAATACTGAATTATCACTCAGGATGTAATAAATCGTTATTTTCTTATTTTACGGTACAATTCTGCTGTCAGTAGAAAAGCGATGGTAAAACCCATATAAATACACCTTTCGCCTCGTGAATCAGAAATCAGAATCAGGAATCAACGGTATGAACCCTATTTAGGGTTCCCCGGGTATGAACCCCATTTAGGAGTTCCCCGGGTATGAATGCCGTTGGGTATTCCCCGGGGTTACAGTCAAAAAGGAAATGTGGAAGTCCTATAAATATACCATTCTTTTTACAAACTGCGTAAGTCCTAATTAAATTTGTGACAAAAGTTGTCAATGAAAAAACAGTCTGGTTGTTTATTCACTTATCTTGGTATAGAGATGTTTTTGACATCTTAGTGGATAGTTAAATGATATCAAACATCATTATTAAGCTGATATCCTCTAAATTAAAAAGGCTTAAATCCAGTATAACTGGATTTAAGCCTTTTTAATCTGTTCAATATAGACGTTTATCGAGCGTTTTTGATGCTACCCCATGTAGTTGTAAGCTTAGCTTTAGGATCTACGTCAGTTGTGCTATCAACACCAAAGTACTCAACTTCACCAACTTGGAAGTACGCTCCATTTGGGTTGGATGCAGTGTTGAAAGTAACAAATCGGAAGAACTTATATCCGGTTTTTTGAACGTCGAAGTCTTCCCCGGCATCAAAACGTGCGACTTGCAGTCTTTCAGTCCAAATTGTATCTCCATCGCGTGCATAGATGGTAGTGAAATCTTCACCGTCGTTGGATCCCTGAATTTCCCATTCTGTTGGGTCTCTTGCTGGAACATCGTTCGCGGAAGAAACTGTGAAGTGTGTCAATACATAAGCCATATCAAATTCAGCTGTAATGTGTAGACCTTCATCTGGAATGCCACCACCAGGTCCGCAGCACCATTTAGCATTACCACCGCCAAGTATGTTATCAAAGACGTTAAACGAAAATTCTCCACCTCCGAATCCAGGTTCATTGTTTGATGAGAATTTCGCGTTGTAACCTTCATCTGCATCAGCTGCACCATCGTTTTCTGGGTCGGTTAGGTCTCCCCCAAGCAGCGAATTAGTTCCTGTCCCTAAGAGTTCCTCAGCATGTGTCTTATCAAATGGAGTGATAACAAAACATGCAATCAACACCAACCCAGTAAGCACTAACATTTTTTTCATATAGATAATTCTCCTAAAAATAATGAATCTCACATAGATGAGTTTCGCGTTAAGTAGGTGAGTCTTAATAAAATATATTCATGTTGCAATACTCATCTCTACTATTAGTGTAACAGTTTAACATTATAATATTGAAAATACAAATCCATTATCAATACAAGAGTGTGTACAGTTTTCGGAATTATCAAACATCAGACACGTCTATAGTAAATTCATAGGAGGTATGGTTTCTGTCCAGCACATTTTAATCATGTAAAACCAATGACACATTTTACCCATACTTAAGTTAATTAATATATTACATACGTGATTCACGAAGAATTGGTACTGTTAAAATTATAAACCCTTATAGAATAAGGGTTCGTAGAATTGCTTCGTGCAGGTTTTCGTGAAAGTGCCATCATCTCAATACGATATAAATTAACAGAAATGTCTATAATCCCCCGTTCTACATCTACCTACAAACTATATATGAATGTAATATAAAATAACCCAAATATCCACTCCAGTATAATCAATAGTGTATCAATAAAAAAACGGCTTAAACCAAGTTAAGACATGGCTTAAGCCGTTTTGAAAATGTCCAATATTTACGTTTATCGGGCTTTTTTGATACTTCCCCATTTGGTTGTAAGCTTGTTTCTTGATTCTACGGGATAACTATCATCACCAAAGAATTCAATTTCACCAATTTGGAAGTATGCACCATTTGGATTTGATGCTGTGTTATAGGTAACATGACGGAAAAATTTATAACCCTCTTTTTGACGGTCATAATCTTCACCTGCTTCAAAAAGGACGACTTGGAGTCTCTGATCCCAAAAACTATCGCCATCGTGTTCAAAAATGGTGGTAAATTCTTCGCCGTCGTTTGACCCTTGAATTGCCCATTCTGTTGGATCTCTGCCGGGAACATCGTTTGCTGATGACACGGTGAAGTGAGTTAATGCGTACTGCTCATCAAATTCCGCAGTTACGTGTAAACCTTCATCAGGAATACCACCGCCCTTTCCACAACACCATTTGTCGTTGCTGGGTCCAAGACGATTATCAAAGACGTTAAATGCAAATTCACCACCACCGAATCCGGGTTCATCATTTGCTGTGAAAATGGCATCATAGTTTTTATCTGATTCAGGATCACCATCATCATCTGGATCGGTTAGATCTCCTCCGAGGAGCGAATCTGTTCCTACTCCTAAGACTTCTTCTGCGTGTGCAATGTTGCTCGTGTTGATTACACAAAATGCCATCATCAACACAAGACAAGCGAATACATAACTAATTTTCATGTTGTTCTGTCTCCTAAAGAAATATATCTCACAGTTATGTGAGTTTTGCGTTAAGTAAGTTTTATTTGACTGTATCTACTGTAAAGTCAACTTAATTTTGATAGTTTATTCAAATAATTGTATACTTAGACTCAAGATAATTATTCATTTACCTTGGAGTCTATTATGGCTGCTAAACAATTTAAAGTCATAC
>JAGFCA010000193.1 GCA_022394755.1 Candidatus Poribacteria bacterium | reverse complement strand
CTAAGTGGTAAAGGATGTTTTGTTGCTGAGACAGCCAGGATGTTGGCGTAGAAGTGGCAACCATTTAAAGAGTGTGTAATAACTCACTGGTTGAGCGATTTTGCACCGAAAATTTCCGGGGCTAAGCGTATTACCGAAGCTATGGATGTATATTTCTTTATATCTAATATAAAGACAAAATATATGTGGTAGGGGAGCGTTCTATAGTAGGACTGAAGGAGGACCGTGAGGTACTCTGGACGAATTAGAAGTGATTATGCCGGCATGAGTAGCGATAAAACAAGTAAGAAGCTTGTTCGCCGAAAGCCTAAGGGTTCCTGGGCAAGGCAATTCCGCCCAGGGTTAGTCGGATCCTAAGTCGAGGCCGAAAGGCGTAGACGATGGGAAGCAGGCGTAATATTCCTGCACCACCATGACTAGATTGATACTAGGGGAGACGCAAGTATTAGGAACTACCAGCTGATGGATATGCTGGGTTAAGCCCGACGGAGTGTACCAGGTAAATCCGGTACATCAAACTCCGGGAGGTGAACAGGATTCCGTAAGGATGCAAACTGTTCCGGTTACTTGCCAAGAAAAGAACCTCGAGTGGACGAATCATGGTGACCGTACCGTAAACCGACACAGGTAGGCGAGGAGAGAATCCTAAGGCGCCCGAGAGAACTCTCGCTAAGGAACTCGGCAAAATGACCCCGTAACTTCGGGAGAAGGGGTGCTTTTAGTACGTGCCGCGTTTCGCACGCGAAACCGAAAAAAGCCGCAGTGAAATGGCCCATGCGACTGTTTACTAAAAACACAGGTCTCTGCTAAATCGTAAGATGATGTATAGGGACTGACGCCTGCCCGGTGCCAAAATGTTAAGGCGAGGAGTCAAGGGTAACCGGAAGCTCCGAACTGAAGCACTGGTAAACGGCGGCCGTAACTATAGCGGTCCTAAGGTAGCGAAATTCCTCGTCGGGTAAATTCCGACCTGCACGAATGGCGTAACGACATGGGCACTGTCTCGGCGAGAGACTCGGTGAAATTGTAATACCGGTGAAGATGCCGGTTACCCGTACCAAGACGGAAAGACCCCGTGAACCTTTACTATAGCTTGATATTGGGTTTTAATGCTGCATGTGTAGGATAGGTGGGAGACTTTGAAACTGGGGCGCTAGCTTCAGTGGAGTCGTCCTTGAAATACCACTCTTGTTGCATTGGAATTCTAACTCCGGCACGTGAATCCGTGTCGAGGACAGTGTCAGGTGGGTAGTTTGGCTGGGATGGTCGCCTCCTAAAATGTAACGGAGGCACCCTAAGGTTCCCTCAGCGCGATTGGAACCGCGCGTAGAGTGCAAAGGCAGAAGGGAGCTTAACTGCAAGACGGACACGTCAAGCAGATGCGAAAGCAGGGCTTAGTGATCTTACGGTGCTGTGTGGAAAGGCCGTAACTCATTGGATAAAAGGTACTCCGGGGATAACAGGCTAGTCGCCCCCGAGCGCTCACAGCTACGGGGCGGTTCGGCACCTCGATGTCGGCTCGTCACATCCTGGGGCTGCAGCAGGTCCCAAGGGTTTGGCTGTCCTCCGATTAAAGTGGCACGCGAGCTGGGTTTAGAACGGCGTAAGCCAGTTCGGTCCCTATCTGGTACGGGCGTAGGATATTTGAGTGGAGCTGCCCCTAGTATGAGAAGACCGGGGTGGATGTACCTCTAGTGCACCAGTTGTCACGCCAGTGGCATCGCTGGGTAGCTATGTGCAGAAAGGAGAAACGCTGAAAGCATATAAGCGTGAAACCTACCTCAAGATAAGATATCCCACAACGTTAAGTTGGTAAGACTCCTTTGAGATCAGGAGGTTGATAGGCCAGATGTGTACGCCGTGCGAGCGGTTCAGCTAACTGGTACTAATAAGTCGAGGGCTTGATAACTTATTTTATTCTTCCGTTCCTCAATTCTATACAGTTGTCAAATAAATGTTACACCTTTCCGGTGACTATAGCGAAGGGGACCCACCCGTTCCCATTCCGAACACGGAAGTTAAGCCCTTCAGCGCTGATGATACTTCGGGGGCGACCCCGTGGGAAAGTAGGTCGTTGCCGGGATCCTTAAAAAGGACAGGGATATCCTGTCCTTTTTCCTTTAATACCTCGCTAAAATAATACACTCTAATACCATTTTCATTACGATTTTCATTTAAAATCTACATAGGAATAATTTACTATAGAATTGTAGCCCATAGGGACGAAATGTGTATAGAAAAAAATCTAACTAAATTATAACGGGGGTTAGATAATAAGAAAATAACCTGATATTTTCAAGAATAACACTCCTAAAGACTTGATGGCAGGGAACGTCTAAATGGCCTTCATACCGTTGATTTTGATTCACCGCCCTGGTTAAAATATTAGATTTATCAAACTCACGTTAAATCAAATGTTTCTTAACGCGAATAGTGTATACCAATTGAAGGGTTATCACACCAGCGGTGTGATATGTCTATAGAAAACCGATACACACAACGCGCACTCCAGCGGAGTGCTATGTTTCTCAATTCCCTTTGATGAGTAAGAATAGGTTATTAGACACTGAAGTGAGGACCGCAGAATACGGAACCAGAATTAACCTCTAATAAACATAGTACTTGACTTGAGTGCATTAAGGGTATCCTGTTTCTTCTATAGATTTTGCTCCGATGGCGCAATTTAATAGATCGTAGGTGATGTTAATACATCTTTCTGATAGGGAATCTCTTACAAATAGTATAAATCCTATGGTCATATGATACAAACTATAAGTAGACTTCGTTGTTGAGCGTAAGTCGCAAGAACAACATTGCAATGACGTATCAAGGGGTTTTTGAGTTTATTACATTTCTCTTGACAATTCATTTCGTTTTCCATTACGATATGGTAGTCGTATGCCAATATTATCCGAAAAATTGGATGTATCTGATTAACCGGATTGTCCATTCAATATAAATGGGGAGTTTATATGATTCAGAAATATAGTTCTATGATGATAATTGGGATTTTGTTAATGGGCGTCGTTATCAGTTGTTCAAGTACGACAAATCCGATAATGGACGATGGAGAGGAAGAATCCGACACAGAACTGGCTTTAGATCAAGCTTACGACAAAATTCGAAGTGGTGTCCGAGTAATATTAACCTATGATGTCAGCAGGAAGACTTTTAACGGTACCATTGAAAACACTACTGACGAACCTTTGAAAAATGTTCGTGTTGAAGTTCATTTATCAAATGGAATTGAACTCGGTCCAACAAAAGCGACTGACTTAGCACCCAGGGAGAAAGTACTTATAAAACTCACTACAACCAGTACTGATTTTGATGGTTGGACAGTACACCCAGAAGTTGGGAGTACGGAACATAGTAACAACGAATAAGGACAAGAAGGTGGAGATAAACACAATTAATGACTTATTTCTTTCAGATTCTATAAGAAGACGATTTTCTACGTTTATTCTTATACTAATTTCATTGTACGGGATGACAATTATTGCTTATTCTGCAGAACCTCCAGATAACATAATCAAGAACGGTGATTTTGATAATAAGCTCGACCAATGGCATCACTGGACACACGAAAATGCCGCTGCTCTCTTTCAAACTGAAGGCAATAAAGCGGAACCTATTGTCGGAAAGAATGCTGCCTATGTGAAAATAAACAAAGCAGGCGATGCACCATGGCAAATACAACTTTATCAGCAACCTTTCACACTCGAGAAAGATACCATTTATACTTATAGTTTGTGGGGAAAGAGTGAGAAACCCAGAAACGTAAGAATGAGAATAATTCATCAAGGAGATCCTTGGACTGAGTATGCTGTACAGCAAATAAGTCTATCTGAAACTTGGAAGGAATCTTTTATGACCTTTAAAATGCCAGTAGATGACGTAAATTCACGTGCTGGACTCATCCTTGGTGGAGAAAAAGTTGATGTTTGGTTCGACCACATTCGTGTATACGAAGGGAAGTATGTCGCTGATATTGAAGGGGCTGAACCACACAATATACAACCCGCAGATAAATTAGCAACAACTTGGGCATCATTAAAATATTAAGATTAGGATCATACATTAACTGTTCTGAGAGAATTCTTATGTCGCAATTATACAAGACGATCACACCGAAAATTCAGCAGTTTATTGAAAATCAGAAGATGTTTTTCGTCGCTACAGCAACGGCAGACAGTCGGATAAACCTTTCACCAAAAGGTATGGACTCCCTACGAGTCGTAAATCCAAACAGGGTTATCTGGCTAAACCTAACGGGTAGCGGAAATGAAACTGCTGCACACGTTCAGGAAAATCCACGCATGACCCTTATGTTTAACTCATTTGATGATAAACCGCTTATCCTACGACTCTACGGAACGGCGAAAACTATACACGATGATGATACTGACTGGAAGCTATTCTTTCCACTCTTTCCCTCCCATCCTGGGGCACGTCAAATCTTCGACCTAAAAATCGACCTCGTTCAAACTTCATGTGGTACAGCTGTACCTTTATACGAATTCGTCGGTGAAAGAGAACAACTCAATAATTGGGCAGAGAAAAAAGGAAAAGACGGTATAAAAGCATATTGGAAAGAGAAAAACAATGTTAGTCTTGATGGTAAACCAACCCGTTTTTCATAACTTCTCTACCTAATTATAACGTGAGTTTGATAATATGAAAAATAACTTGATAATTTCAAGAATAATACTCCTAAAGACCTGGTAGGTGCGGCGGTAATCCTGTACCCGCTATTAAGCACAGGAAAAAGTCATGAGACTTAACACGTCACTCATTGCCCGTATACTCATTGCCCCTATTTTGACACTGATCTACTTCATTATTTCTTTGCCCCATATGGTGTCAATGCCAAAATCACATATAGTGCATACGGCAGTAACGCGCATTTATCATATAATATGAACAACTACTACACAGATGACTATAATATGGATGCCCTTATCTAACACATATTAGATAGTCATGGTGTAGTAAGTAGCCAGAGTGCTCTTTCCTTTTATAGAGGGCATTTGGCTACTACACTATACTCAAAGGAGTTTTCAGAATGAAATCCCATAGAACACTACGGACACTCTTGCTCATAACTGTTATTTTGATGGCAGGCTGCACCCCGAATAAAGAAGAAACACCGAAGCAAGTAGATACGTCTACCGAGACGTAGCAAGAAAATGAGAACATACCTATTGTGGAATTTATACAAGGTGAAGAAAACCGGATACGCCACACGATAGAACACTTACACCAACACATCTCATCACTACCCAATGTTGAAGGTAGGACCCATGATCAGTTGCGAGTGTATGTCGCTGCGTGGGAACACATGAAACACCTTCTCAATAAAAACAACATACCCTACACCTCAGATTATCGAAAGACCCCATATCTTACACAGGCTTATATCACGCTCGGTGAATATGATAAAGCCATACAGAACAAAAAAGAACAGCAACACTGGATACAAGCCCTCAAAACGGCGGGGATTGAAAAGCCAAATATGTCCGATGGACTGCTCACTGATGTTTCTGTTGAAGATATAGAAGCCATGAAACTATCAAATCAAAAAGGATAACGACCATGGAACTGCGAATTGAAACACTCACAATTTTCCTGATGCTTGGCGTTATTTTACACACTGTTTGTAGTGGGTGTAGTGTGAAAACAGCGCATGAGTCCCTTGACAGCGCACATGATCACGATCAACACGTTCATACACACCAAGATGGGCTACACCCAAGCCATCACACAGCATATACACAAGTTCCAGAGGCACCAGCAGGTGATGACTTTTTCAAGACAATCCAATTCCCAACAACCCCACCTAAACTTGATCACGGACATCATTATGTTCCACCGAAGAATCCTTACGCTGTTCCCGATTATGTCAAGAAAAATCCCGATTATTTCACTGTGGACAAAAGAGGATTTTGGGAAGTGCAATTTTCAGAAGAAAAATTAAAGATATTAGATAAATATAGTGCAGCCGACGTTCAAGCGAATGATTTTATAATAGAAGAATTAGATACGCTTACAGCTGCGGAAGTTATAGGACGGCATGGTTTACATCCGAAAATAGCGAATAAACTGCTTGACCAAGCCTATAGTGAAAACCCTGATGGTTTTTATGAGCTTCTTTACCGGAGTCAAGGTCAATCTAAAAATAATCCTAATGAAGCAGAAGCAGGGTTCCGCAGACTTGTAGAGTTGTATCCAGAATCGAAGCGTGCCTTATATAATTTCGCTGTTTTCATTATTGACCATGTAGATAAACCGAAAGAAGCAATACCTTATCTTGAAAAGGTATATCACATGGATCCCAACTGGTATGCTCCAATCTTAATGTTAGGCAAAGCCTATTTTAAATTAGAACAGTTTGATAAATCATTGATATATTTTCAAGCTTCTGAAGTATTTACAGGAGGTTCCAGTGACGTGTCCGCAATTTATATTGGAGCTATTAAACGACATCTAAACAAGGGACAGCATAAAAAGGGTGAATGACCAGGAAACTGGAAATTGAAAACCTTACAGTGTTATTTTTGATAAGTGATCTTTTACTTACTGGTTGTAGTGGGTATAGCGTGAAAACCGCGCATGAGGCCCTTGACAGCGCACCTGATCACGACCAACACGTTCATACAGACCAAGATGGGCTACACCCAAGCCATCACACAGCATATACACAAGTTCCAGAGGCACCAGCGGGTGATGACTTTTTCAAGACAATAGAGTTTCCCATGACCCCACCCGTGCTTGAAGGCGGACATTATATTTCACCAAAACACCCGTTCTCGCCACCCGATTTTGTATCAAAATACCCAAACCATTTTATTCTCAACGATAGAGGCGAGTGGCAATTGCGCGATGGCACCGATAAATTGCACGCGAATTGTTTGATGTGAAAAGATCTGATCCTAAAGACGAAAGATATTACAAAGTCCTTATTAGCCATATTGAATCCATCAAGTCAGGAACTTCGCGATATGCTCCGCTGTCTGAAGTAAAGAGATTGAATGAAATGGAACTTGACGTGGCTGCCTTAGAGTTTGAAAGATATATAGATCAAGAGATGGACAAATTTATGCGGGAACTATATCCGGTGTCAGATTGATACACACAGCGTAAATTTGTTGACGCTTACAAATTATTCTAAAATAAGAAGTTCTTGTATGAAAGGTTTTATACATTCTTGATCACTCTCTCTAAGGTCGTTATATGAGTGGCCTCGCAAATGATTCTACGAAACAAGATCTATTTACCTTATTGTTTGGTATTTTATTATTTTAAGGAGAAATAGAATGAAAAATCAGATTGAAATACTCACAAGTTTGCTTTTAGTGTGTATTATTCTACTGACAGCTTGCGATAATAACAAAATGGAGCAGGTCAAACCAATTGGTCTGACTACAATAGAGCGACTGCCTCCGCAAGGTGAAACTCCCGAAACAGGTCACTGGATGGCAGCCCCTCCAGATAATAGACATGAAAAAACGTGGTGGCACAGAACAGCACCGATAGAGGAATATGATAAATATGGGATTGCTAAACAGATTCCTACCGACGAAAAAGGTAACTCATATCTCACGATAGACAATTTACCTGTCCATCTGAAACAACGCTTATCCGATGTAGAAGCAGGCGGTAACACCTACAGTAGCAACCCTAACTATTATCAAGAAGTCTATAATACACTTTGTGGTGGACTGAAACCGAAAATCGCAGCGAAGTTTTTTCTTACTTACAATCTGTATAACTCAATTGCCCTCAAACACATGGACGACGCACAAGCGTTTCACTATATTTTGCGAACCGCAGAAGGTCATTTCAAAGGTGTAAATGCCGAAGCGTATGCAAAACGTATCTTTGCAAAAGAACCCAAATCTCAAATCGGGTATGAAGCCGGCATGTATTTATGCAGGAATAAGGATATTGATGAAAGAGAAATAAGGTTGCGTGAGGTATTGAAACATCACCCAAATTCAGCACGAACTTTATACCTGTTAAGCACTACACTTATATATCATAAGGATGAACTGAAAACGGGTCTAAAATATCTTAAAAAAGCACACCAATATGAAGATCAAGAGAGATGGAATCTAACACTCTCTGATACGTATGAGAGACTTGGTGATCATGAAAAAGCACTATTTCACATAAAAGGTGCACTCAAACATAACCCTATAAACCAAGATAGCATATTCAAATTGATTGTTTTAGAGACTAACAGGGCAGAAGATGATCCCTCTCTACTTCACGCTTTTAGTGCTTATTATTTTGATGCAGTCGGTAAATATTGGAACAGGCCAGGTTACAATCATCCTGATATAGATCCTCTCGAAATGCGCAAGCGTGCTATATCCAACTTGAAACAAGCCATTGAACTTGGTCCTGACGAAGTTTCTTGGAAGAAAAAACTTGAAGAACTTCAAGTTGAACATGCTTTAGATTGATTTCAAACAATCTCGGTAATAAATAAACTTGTTGGTGTCATACAACATCAATAGGCGACTGCAATTAGCCCAATGAACTCGTATCGCAAACAAATTAAGAACGTTAGAAAAGAAGCATAGCTGCACCATAATACGCACTCATACAGAGGAGATCTATGATGAAACATCAGATTGACATACTCACAATTTTGCTGATGTTTGCTGTTATTCTGCTGTTAGGCTGCAGTGTATTGGGCATCGCAACAGATAACACCGCTACCGTATCATACATCCAAGCTGATTTTGGTCCCGTTTCAGCAGACAGTCGTATTCCCTTTGAATTGCCACCGTTTCCTGACCCAAGTTTTGAAAGTATAATAGAAAAGTATAAAAGCGATGTCGCTGCCAATATAGGTAGTTCACATCTGCTCCAAGAGAAAAAAAGAGTTATAGCAAATCCTACCCTATTGTGGAATGCTCGTGGTGTGTCTCCCGCCAATATACCGCGTTCTGCACATTGGGATACTGTTACTGGATATGATGATAACCACCCACATAAAAATATGGTGATGTTCCTAAAACATTATCAAAAATATGGATCACGATTTCAACGTCGACGTGGCTTTAGCGTTGATGGCGTTTCTAATCCTATGCACATGCAGTTCTTTTTGGGAAAGATATTTTACACGACAAAGGATCAAGAGAAACGCATAGATCACTTGTCGCATTCAGGAATTGACACATCCAGTGCAGAATATCACCGAAAAAAATGGGTGATCCTTG
>JAGFCA010000071.1 GCA_022394755.1 Candidatus Poribacteria bacterium | reverse complement strand
ATAGTGGTCTCTAAAAATAATGAGACACACTTTGAAAGACGGGCGAGGGGACCTCGCCCCTACGAACAGTCTTCTGTTAAAGGAAAAGTGTCTGATTAATTGTTGATTTTACTATAGTTGTTTTTGCTTGTATGATATAAATATAGATTTGAACATATATTACCAGATAAGATTATTGGAGATGTAATGATTAGTTTTGCGAGGATTTACATATTTAGATTTTCTGTAACCATCCTAATTGTTTTTTCATTGGGTTGTGAAGACCAGATGAAAAAGCCGATGAAGGATATGATTTCTCCGCCTGATCCACCAACACAAACCCACATTCAGAAAGCAAGAGATGCAATGGAGAGAGTTAATCAAAGACGGACTGCATCACTCCAAAAGGCAGAAGCAGCAGGAGACTATCTAATTGTATTCACTGATTCTGAGTTAATCTTGAAAGAGGAACTCGGTTTTAGGAAAGCATTTTGGGTTGAATTAGTGGATATATACAAAGATGAGAATAGTGAAAAGACATCAGTCACAGATGGGTTTACTGCATTAGAGGGTAGATTTGCAGAAAGATTAGCAGAGGATACACTGGGAATGTTCTACTTTGAATACATCAGAACATTTGATCCATTGATCATAGAATATCTCCGTTTGTCTTATGTGTATCCTGCTGAAGATGAGGCAGCACTGTTGACAAGGTTTAGAAAGTCAATTAACGATGGGAAGGTTTTAGTTATATTCCCAGAGAACTTCTAATAAAAATGCTTAAACGTCCGATACCCGCTTTGATGGAAGGTAATGAGAATGGTCATTACCTCATTGGGGTGTAAACTGCGTGGACACCCGAGTGTTTCAATGGGTTTATCATCCTGAAGTGATCGTGATGCCAGAAATGCTTCATATACTAAAAAAGTCGTCTATTTTGCAGAAAAGTACTAAAATGTTCATAAGAGAACTCCTTTGGGTTGTTTTAATGACTTTATTATACCAAAAGAGTTCTCTTTAGAAAAATTTATAGAATTATTTATCAAACTTAGGTTATAATAAACTTAAATTACAAAATAGGAGTAACACATAAATAAAAAATATGGTGTTATAATGCAATACCTTCGCCAATTATCCTGGGTTTAGATCGGCTTGCGTCCAATGAATAGCACCGATTGAACCCAGATGTTGAGTGATTTTCTCAATAACAATGGGTTCAGGTTTTTGCGGAAG
>JAGFCA010000210.1 GCA_022394755.1 Candidatus Poribacteria bacterium | reverse complement strand
GACATTTTGTAGTTGCAGTATATAATCTGTTTCCATTTATATCGCGCACCAGTCTTCAGCCCTATTTGCTGTCAATTCACCATCGTAAGCAACAAACCTTAGTCCAATGTTCCAAGAGTCCTGAGACTTCGTTTCTACTGAACCTGTCTGTGTGGGATTATAGAGAGCCATTCCATAATCACGAATAAACCATGGACCACGGAGTCCATCATCAAGTATTTTCATAAAAACACCTAAGCTACCGTGTTGGTGTAGTGTGTTTTGATATGCGATATATTTTGATGTGTTATCATCAATTATCGCAACTTTTCCTTTTCGGTCGTTATCACCTATGACCACACCACCCATCACTGGTAACAGTCTGGGTTCAACCCGCATACCAATGCTACCATATTTGGTTTGTGGATATTCAACATCTCCATAAGCTGCAATCTTATCACTTGTCATATCGCAAACTGTACCGTCATCTATAGCATATAAATTGATTGACCGTATTTCATCAACCAGAGGTTCCTCGTTTGCATCACGCCAAACTATGTTCTGTTGAAATCGTACACCGTTTGAATGTAGTGAAATCTCAATTTCTTTTTGTGTATCCATACGTCCCAAGTTCTCAAAAAGTCTATCTGTAAGGGAGCGTCGTGGTGGTGCACCCCAAAACCACGCTTCACGATCCCCAACCCTAACAGGAGCTTGTCCAACAAAAATTCCGTTATGGAAAGGATGATCAAACGCAAACTCTTGAATGACTGTGTGTCCTGAAGGTGTATAAAAAGGGAAAACAAAGGGACGGTAAAAATTCGCACCGATCCCACCTAAGCACCGACCCGTATTTGTTTCAACTACTAAATGTGTTCTGGCATTGATAATTACTTCGTAATTGTTCATACACTCCCCTAAGAGGTATAACTCTCAATGTTTAGTTGTAGAATAACTGAATAAAGTATATTGTATCAATATTGAGATGTCAACGTCTATTTGTATAGCATAGACCTATTTATTGCTATGTTTTATTTTTGCGTTTATTGTTTTCCTCTTCATGGTATAGTCCATCTCACAAATAATTTCTATATGAAGAACGGACGGAGAGACCCCGTCCCTACGAAGAGAACAATAAATGAAAGTCTAACAATCGGATTTATGAGATGCGCTATAGTAATTACTCTCCGAGTGTTGTTCTTACATTACTCAAGTCTTCCGCTTATTTAGTAATGAGGTTACTGACTATACTTTACCTGCCCTTGACCTATAGGGATATGCTGATCTCCTTTGAATTTTTGGTTTTTCTATAATACCGAATCATACCAACTTTCATATCGTGGTATTATTTTAAATTGGGTGTCCAATTAGTGGGCATAAGGGTTAGTGCGTTGTTTTGAATTATGCAATATTTTTTTGTTGGTATTGTTTTGTTCTTGTGCTTTTTTCATAATATTTGTCGATTCTGGCGTCATATTTCGAATTTTTAGTTTGTGCCCTAATGCCGCAAACTAACAGTTTGCGGCACAAATATGTT
>JAGFCA010000055.1 GCA_022394755.1 Candidatus Poribacteria bacterium | reverse complement strand
TATGACTTTAAATTGTTTAGCAGCCATAATAGACTCCAAGGTAAATGAATAATTATCTTGAGTCTAAGTATACAATTATTTGAATAAACTATCAAAATTAAGTTGACTTTACACTAGTCGTCTTATCTCCTTCTTTGAATACAGGATAATTATTCTCAACACTAATTTCATCAATGTCAAAAATAATTGTTATATCTATCCTATCAGATAGATCGCCATCAGATACAGTTACTATCAAAGAAAAAGTACTTTTTTCTGATATGTCAAGTGCAGAATTAATTTTTATCTGACCAGTATTTCTATCAATTGAAAAGTAGGATGCATCAACACCACTCAGAGTGTATACAAGTGAATCACTATTGTCATCAACTGCAGATATTGGATTACCGATTAGATCACCATTAAGTATCTTATCTGAAATCGTAATACTTAAACTATCACCATCATTGAATACTGGGGCATTATTTATTGTTAGTTCTATCAAATCTTTTACATTTATAGTAAGTATTATTGTATCTGTTAATGCTCCATCAGATACGACTACTATAAGTGAATAAACAGATTTTTCTTCATAATCTAAGGGGGATAGTGTCAGAATTTGTCCAGAAAATTCATTAATACTAAATGAAGTGTTATCAATCCCACTTAATGTATAAACCAATGTATCGTTATCCGCATCTGATGCTGTAATTGGAGTTCCGATTTCAATACCCTTTTCAGTATTTTCCAAAACTAACCGTGATGTTTGTAATCCTTCTAAGAATACAGGTTCAGAATTCGATGGTACCTCATCAATATCAATTATTGATATGATTACTGGGATTATCGCTTCACCTTCATTACCATCAACAGCATGAATTAACACAGAATAGGATGTTTTACTTTCGTAATCAAGATTCCCTTTTGTTCTCAACTGTCCTGTCGTACTGACTATACTAAATGATTCTACATCAATACCACTGAGATGATATGTCAATGTATCATTATCGGGATCAGTTGCAACTATCGGTTCACCAATATTGACACCAGTTGCCACATTCTCTTTTACTGTACGTGTTGTACCACTCCCCTCGACGAATAAGGGTGATTGATTCTCAGGTAAATCTAATACTTTGATACTTACATCAATGGTTGATGTTCCACCATGCAAATCACTTACAGATACTACTACAGAATATGATGAATTGGTTTCATAATCAAGTATGTTAGCTGTGTATAATTGACCACTATCATTATCTATATAGAAGTTGGTAGAATCCGTACCACTTAAAGAATATACAAGACTATCTCCGTTTGCATCATTCGCTACAACTGGTTCACCTATAGGTGAAGATAATTTACTATTCTCATTTATCGAACGAATTACTGGTATAGCCTCATCAAACACAGGTACAACATTAATTTTATCAAAAATCGTTAAAGGAAATTGATTTGATTTCCTTAATGTATAACCTGAATGTAGGGATGGAATAACCGGTAACATTCCTAAATCAAGTCTAACTTCATTTATTGTACCAGGGGTTCTACTAATAGATATCGTTCTACTTCCAATATTGCCAGTTGGAATTACAATTTCTGTAATTCCATCATCAATACTACCATTCTCAACTATAAGTGGAATAGTCATTCTAAATGGTGCACCGGATGGAACTACAATCTTATATTGATTTCCACCAACCCACTGAACGAATATATCTAGTGGTAATGTTTCAAGTCTATTCCCCATTAAATTCAATTCATTTAAAGAGAACAATCCAAGAAATAATCTGGTGGGAATATCAGAAATCATGTTATTACTTAATGAAAGGCTTTCAAGAGATAGCATTCCCTCAAAATCATCACTTCTTAATGAACTTATAGACATATCATCAAGATTAAGCGAGGTAATTTGAGCAAGGTCTAACTCACTGATATTGATACAATCAGATCCTTCATTCACTTTGAAGGAAATTGCGTCTACTACTTGTTGAGTACGATTACAAACATTGGATTTAGCAATTACATATCCATAATGATTTAATGGTATATGTGGCAATACACCAATATCAACACTGGTTGTAATAAATGAATCCGTTGATGGGACCACTCGAATACTCTCACTGTATAATTGTCCTTTTGGTATCGTTACTGAATATTTACCATTTGTTATCTTTCCATTTCTAACTTCAATCGGTAATTCAATATCAAAAGGGGCACCAACAGGGATTACAGCTTGATATATCCCTTCATCAACATGTTGAATTGAAACAATTAAAGGAAAAGGTTGGATTATGTTGTTACCAAGTCTTAGCATATCTAAGGAGGTAAGTCCGTCAAAGATCCCTAATGGTAAATTCATCAATTGGTTGTCAAACAGATTTAACTTTCTTAATCCTGTTAATCCAGAAAAATCACCTGTTTTTAATTCCAAAATACCTGCACTACGTAAAAATAGATCAGTTATATTAGCTAAATCTTCCATTGTAATATCATCAACATTATCAACTTTTGGGAACAACCTTAATATTGCATCTCTTACCTGAGGTGTCCTTTCATTGATGGGCAAAATTGATGGATCAAATGAGGTATCATCTGTATTAATTACTTCTATTAATACGGTTGATGTATCAGTAAGTATGCTATCAGATACGATGACTCTGATTAAATAAATACTTCTTGATTCATAATCTAATTCTTCTTTAGTTTTTAGTTGTCCAGTAATAGAATCAATATCGAAGATAGATGAGTCTGGACCTTCCAAATGGTATGTTAATGTATCACGATCAGGATCGGAAGCATTCAAGGGTATTCCGATATCTATTCCTGATGGAGTATTTTCTGATATCTTGTATATAATTATACCTTCATCCAAAAATGATGGAGGATTGTTAGTTAACACATTAACTATTACAATGATATGATCTGATAACTTTCCATCAGATACAGATACACGTATCTGATAAAGTTCTTGTGTTGAATAATCTACAAATGGTTTAGTCTTCAATTGACCGTTTTCTTTATCCAGATCGAAATATTTCGAATCTGTTCCACCCAAACTATATATTAGGTGATCTTGATCAATATCAGTTGCAGTAATTGGTTCACCAATGAGTGAACCGGAGGGGAGATTTGTATTTATTGTTCGTAGAGTTATTTCTCCAGATGTGAATTCAGGAGCTCTATTGGATAGTCTTTCTATTATTACCACTATTTCATCGATGAATTTGCCATCTGAAACAGTGACAGAAACGTAATAAGTGGTTTTTATACTGTAATCTATAGATGGTTTAGATAATATCTCACCTGTGGATACGTCTATATCAAACAATGAACTATCTGGACCATCTAAACTATAAATTAGTGAATCATTGTCAATATCTATTGCGTTAACTGCATCTCCAATTTTTTCACCAGGTGTAAATATTGCTGGAAAATACCGTTGAGCAATAAACCCTTCAGAGAATTCAGGTGGATTAATGTTTCGTAGATCCAATTCAAGTGGAATAAAATCAGACTTTATTAAAGTATATCCAAAATGTCCATCAGGCAATATCGGAATAGTAGCAATATCTATCGTAATTGGATCTGTTGTTCCAGGGGTACGATATACTTGAATTAAATCACTATACTTATCACCTTTAGAAATTGTTATTTCATTTCCATTGTTTAGGATATAACCATTGGCAAGATTTACGGTTATCTTAATATTAAAGGGTGCCCCTGTTGGGATGACACCCTTAAAATGATCTTCACCAATTCTAATCAGAGAAACAACCAATGGCAATGGTTCAATCTCATTTCTACCTAAATGAAGAGTTGATAGTTTATTTAAACCAAGGAAGATGTCATTAGGTAACTTGCTTAATTTGTTTTGAAATAAATTTAGGTGTTTCAAAGAAACTAATCCTGAGAAATCACCTGTTCTCAATTCCTTTATACCTAAAGAACTTAAATTTAACTTCTCAATTTTTGAGAGTTCTGTAATTAGAGAGGTTTCTGAGTTTGATATTTCAGTTAGAGCATCTGAAATTGTAGCTCCTACCTGCGGAGTCCTTTCGCTCAGTGGCAAAATCTCACTATAGGCATAGTAATTGACACATAACCCTATTATTGATATGAAAAATAGGAACAATATGGTTTTGTAAGATTTAAGGACAAGTGGGGTATTTTTATTTTTGTTATTTCTTAATGTTGTTTGAAGTGTTTTTTTATTTTTTATTCTATCATTTTGTATGTTTTTTTTATCTTTCAAACAATTCTCCTTCGTTGTTTGTTTAATTTTAATTTTGTTTTTAAGTTTTCATATTGAGTGTTTTTTATTTTTATTTAATTTGAAATCAAATTTATTAGAGATATCTAAGTCTAATTATTTTTTACAATTTTGTCAAATACATTTTGAATAAAATATTTTCGAAGAAATATCAAATTCATATTATAATTCTTATTTGAGTCCTTGTTGTCTGCACCTTTATTAATATGAAACTGTTAGACATATCATCATTTTTTCTAATTCTTGAATAAAAAATACCTCTTAAAAGTTAATAAAAAACCTAATGATGTGTAAATAGAATTAAAATCTAATTTCACAGAACAAATAATAAAAGAGATCTTCATCTCAAGAGCGTTTGGTATTAATAGTTAGAAATATATCAAAACTATATACTAATAATTCCAATATATTATTATGAATAGTATGTATTCTTATTCTGACATTTATACCATAATTTAATACATAATATATGATGAATATGACCCATATCATCCTGAATTACAGTTTACCTGACGATAAATGGAAATGATATAATTATTCTGTACAGAATTCTAAAGTTGTAAGCTGCAAAGTAGATTCTGTATTGAAGTCCAAATCTTTCAATTTTGTATAAGAATAGAACAAGAACTCTATGATTAAGTGATATTCATTTCCTTACTATACTTACTCATCCACTTTCAATCTATCTCTCAATTGAATATAAGGCGTTGATATGGTATACTTATATCATTAAACTCCTATTATACGACTTAAAGTGAAAATAAAAAATTAATGAAATATTTCACATACTTTGGTAATCATCTTGTCAACGCAAAAATTCCAGACAATTCTGATATATTCTACGCGAAACCTCCAATTCCAGGTATAAAACGCAATGAACTCAAAGAATATACACAGAAAGCGTTTGAAAATCCACTTGATATGGATCCTTTAGGTGGACTTGTCAATGGAAATTCCAAGATCTTAATTCTGTTTGACGATAACTGTCAACCTTTTCCTGCTACGAAGAAACCTGATTTAAGACAGGTGATGATAGAAACTTTGTTGAGTATGTTATATAATTATGGGGTAGAAAAAGAGAATATCCAATTGATGTGTGCTGTTGCATTACATCGTAAAATGAAGGAACACGAACTCACTTATATGTTAGGAAAGAACATTATGGATGAGTTTTTTCCAAATCAATTAAGAAATTTCGACGCAGAAGACTCTGAACAGATTGTTGAAGTAGGAACAACTGAGAATGATGAAATTGTTGAAACAGATAAACTTGTACTTGACTCTGATTTAGTCATATATGTTGATATGATCCAGATTCCTTTGAATGGGGGTCATAAATCTGTCGCCGTTGGTCTTGGTACATATAATTCAATTGCTCCACACCACACACCACATATGACAGCTGAAAGTCCACATGTTATGCAGCCTGATGGGTCTAAAATGCATGCATGTATTGAAAGGATGAGTAGACTAATTCAGAAGGAAACACCTATTTTTGTGCTTGAAGCAGCTATGAATGGAGCTATATATCCTTTCCATCTAAAGTATGTTGGAAAACCAAATAAAGATTGTAATGTTATTGAGAAAGTTATTAAATCGTTTACTCCACCAACATTATCTTTACTACCTGAATCTGTCAGATATAGTATCTTAAAGAGTGTTCGTACAGATTATGAGCCAATGGGTATCAATGCTGGAGATATTGATGCTGTACATGAAAAAACTTTAGATATGATGAAGGATCAGTTATCAATTGATATACCGCGACAATATAGTACATTAGTTTTTGGTTTACCTGATATGAGTCCTTATGCTGTGGATGCACGAATAAATCCTGTTCTGGTTGTAAGTGATATTTTAGGTTATGTTTTCAATTGGTTCTATAATAAGCCAATAATAAAAGAAAATGGTGTAGTCATTATTTTAAATCCTACATTTGAGATATTTCACGATGAGTATCATGTAGCATATAAAATGTTCTATGACGAAGTATTATCAGACACAACCGAACCATTTGAGATGCAACAGAAATATCAAGAGAAATATGCAAAGGATGAATATCTAATTGATTGTTATAGAAATAAATTTGCACATCACGGGTTTCATCCTTTTACAGTATGGTATTGGGCAACCTATCCACTAAAATATCTATCTAAGGTTATATTAGTTGGACCTAAAGATTCAAATGTTGCAAAACAATTGGGTGTTGAATGGGCAAAAAATTTGGATGATGCACTTGCAATGGCTCGTGAAATTTCTGGTGATGATGATGTAGTTGCATTGACTATGCCACCATTTTTCTATGCAAATGTCCAAGGTTAACTAATTCATAAGGAATTAAATATCAATCCTTATTTATATAATATGATGATTATTAATAAGAAAATACCAACAGAAGAAGAATTACAGAAAGAAATTCAAGAATTTCAACAAAATCTGAAAGAAAAGTATGGGGACAGGATAGGTGTGGGGGTTGACTTTCGTTCTACCCAACACCAATCCCAAGGAGAAGAAACCGAACCTGAACCCCAGAAAACTTTCGACCTAAAATTTGATCTTAAACCAAAAGAAATTAAAAAGTATTTAGATCGGTATATCATAAAGCAAGATGCAGCAAAAAAAGCACTTGCAATTGCTGTTTGTGATCATTACAACCACGTTCGTGAATGTCATGAAAACCCAGAAATAGCTGAAACTGATTATTCTAAACAGAATATTGTCATGTTAGGTCCCACTGGAGTCGGTAAAACATACCTAATAAGACATATTGCTAAACTAATTGGAGTTCCTTTTGTAAAAGCAGATGCAACAAGATTTAGTGAAACAGGATATGTTGGAGCGAATGTTGACGACTTAATCCGTGAACTAGTATCACAAGCGGAAGACAATCTCGAATTGGCTCAATATGGGATAATATATCTGGATGAAGCCGATAAAATTGCAACACCACCAAACATTATTGGACGGGATGTAAGTGGCCGTGGTGTACAAATAGGATTGCTAAAGTTAATGGAAGAAACCGAAGTTGATCTACGAGCAGGGAATGATGTAGCTTCACAGATGCGTGCTGCAATGCAGTTTCAAAAACAAGGTAAAGTTGATAAAGAAGTGATAAATACTCGTCATATTCTATTTATCATTAGTGGGGCATTCACCGGATTAGAGAAGATTATTAAACAGAGAATGCATCAGAGTAGAATTGGCTTTAACGCTGAGGTAGCACAACCAAAAGAAGATGTAGCACAATATTTTGAACATGTTACTCCTAAGGATTTTATTGATTTCGGTTTTGAACCTGAATTCATTGGCAGATTACCTGTACATGTCATTTGTAATGAATTGGAAGTAGATGATCTATACTATATTCTAAAACATTCAGAAGGATCAATTATTCGACAGTATGAAAATGCTTTTAAAGCTTATGGTATTTCAGTATATTTTTCTGATGGTGGATTACACAGAATAGCTGAAAAAGCAATTGAACAAAAAACCGGTGCTCGGGCGCTTATGACTGTATGTGAAAGAGTTTTACGGAATTATAAGTTTGAACTACCATCTACCAATATAAAGGAATACGTTGTCACTGTTGATGTTGTGGAAAATCCTGATACGGAATTAGACCAGATAATACAAGATTCTACCTACAATAAGAGGATTGTTTATTGTGAATTGGTACGAAGATATGAAACTTCTTTCCACGAAAAACATGGACTGAATATTAACTTTAATGAAGAAGCAACAAATCTTCTTAGTGAGAAAGCAATAGCGGAGGATAGGACTATACAGGTTGTCTGTGATTCTATTTTGGAAAGTTATCAACATGGATTAAATCTAATTAAACAGAACACAGGTCAAACATCATTTACCTTTCCTAAAGAAGTTGTTGAGAATCCAGATCCTATACTGGAAGAATGGATTCGGGATTCATATAATACAAAACGTTGATTGGTAAAAATATTACAAAGATGAATAATGAAAATAAAAGAATACATCAATCAGATACTCTGGATATCCGTGAAATAGGTACGCCTATTGATGGAAGAGCTCAATATAGTGATCGTAGATTGTATTTCCAACTACATGTTATTGAGAATTATAGAAATGATAGTGCCAAGATAATAGAAATACTCAATAGGAGTTGTTTGAACTCTGTTCTATATGACAGTTTGAATAATCCTAATGCTATAGGAATCCTATTCATTGCTGAAAATCCTTCTGACCTAATTAATGAATCTATCAATCTAATTGACTGTTCTGAAAATCTATCATACAGATCCGATATGACAATGATAGGTAGAACATATTCAAGTGGTAGAGAACCAGATTTAGAAGAGTGGTTAATCAAGAAACCTATGTCGAATGTTCTTAATCCGAACTTTACTTGGGCAATATGGTATCCATTAAGAAGAAAACCGGAGTTTTATCAACTTGAACCACGTGAACGTGGACGAATATTAGGTGAACATGCAATGTTAGGACGTAGTTATGCAGAGGGTGGTTTTGCCAAAGATATTAGACTCGCTTGTTTTGGTTTAGATACATGTGATAACGAATTTGTCATTGGATTAGTTGGTTCTGAATTATACCCATTAACACGATTAATTCAAGATATGAGAAGTACTGAACAAACAACTAAATATATCGATTCACTTGGTCCCTTCTTCATTGGTAAAGTGCGGAAGCAATTTACTAAATAACTCCAAATACAATATGAAGAATATTTTCGCTGTTTGTACAAAGGAACTATATACGTACTTTGTATCACCAATTGCTTATTTTGTATGTTTTGTCTTTTCTGCGTTATCTGGATTTCTTTTCTCTATAGCTCTTATCCTAACAAGCACAAGTGAAGTTAGTGGTTTAAGTTCTGTTGTTTTGCAGACTCTATTTAACCAAATGGCATTTATACTCCTCTTTTTTACACCTGTAATAACAATGAAACTGTTTGCAGAAGAACGAAAGTCTGGTACTATAGAACTCCTTCTCACCTCCCCTGTTTCTGATAGTCAAGTTGTCCTTGGTAAATACTTTGCAAGTATGCTGTTACTCGTAATAATGCTTGCATTAACTTTACTTTATCCAATACTTATACTCTTCTTTGGAATCATAGACATTGGATTACTTTTTAGTGGATATCTCGGTCTAATCCTCATTAGTTCATGTTTCATCTCTTTAGGTTTACTTATGTCATCTATGAGTCGAAACCAGATTGTTGCTGCACTATCAAGTTTTGGGTTCATCCTCATATTATGGATTTTAGGAATTATATCCAATAATCCAGGGACAATATCAAAAATACTAAGCTATTTGTCATTTCATGTCCATTACACTGAATTTTCTCGTGGCATAATAGTATTGAAGGATTTAGTATTTTATTTAAGTTTTACATGTGTATGTCTATTTGCTACAGTAAAGTCAATTGAATCCTCTAAGTGGAGATAAATATGAAAAACAAAAACTTATTGGGTTCATTCTTTGGTTTCATTACACTAATCAGTAGTTTCATAACAATTTCATGTGTTTTTTTGAATGCATGGGTTCCATTTGGGATTTTCATTTTTATTACACTTATTACATTTGGTGTTTTCATAAAATTCCGTTCGATTGAATTAAAGACTCTATTTAAAAGCAGGCAATTTCGATATGGTCTAAATGTATTTGTTAGTATTATAGGTGTAATTGGCATTGTTGTATTCATCAATATAATTGTTTCTCAAAAATTCAATAAAAGCATTGATATAACAAAGTTTAAACATTATTCAATTTCAGAACAATCAAAGCAAATTCTTAAAAATCTTGATAAAGAAATCAATGTTATTGCTTTTTTTAAAGATACAAATCCTGAAAAACAATTAGTTCAAGAACAATTAGAAGCATATCAGCTTGAAAGCAATCTAATAAATGTATCCATAAAGAATCCAGAGTTACAGATTGATTTAAAAGAAAAATATGACATTCGTATAGATGGAACAACTGTATTTGATTCAGGCGATAGATTCGAGAGGGTTACAATTGTAAATGAACAAGCATTTACGACTGCAATAATAAGATTAATTCAAGATACCACACAAAAGGTATATTTTCTTACAGGACACGGTGAGCATGGGATTGATGGCTCTTCTAATTTTAGGTATAGCCAGGTAAAAACCGAACTTGAAAAAGTCAATTATAGTGTCAACCAATTACTTCTATTAAAAGAAAACAAAATTCCTGATGATTGTGATGTATTGGTGATTGCTGGACCAAAAACACCATTAAAAAATCAAGAAATCAGAATTATTGAACGGTACTTAAAAAACAATGGGAAATTACTATTATTAATTGATCCATCAATGAATAATATTGAGGATACACATAATGGGTTAGTCTCATTGATGGAAAAATGGGGGGTAAAAATAGGGAATGATTTTGTAATAGATAGACATCATTTCTTTGTAATCTCTCAAGGATCAATCGGATTGAATCTCAACTTTTTATTACATGATATCACTCAGCATTATATTAATGAGGCTATTCCATTCATCTATTGTCGATCAGTTTCTCCTGATGAGAAACAATCTGATAAATTGAGTATAAAAACTATTTTAGAAACAAAAAGCCCCATTGGTGTTAGTTGGGCAGAAAAAGAACGTGATCCTGATGGAGCATTTAGTTCCAATGGATATACTCCAAATGTTGATCTACCTGGACCGGTATCAGTTGGTATAATTGTAGAAGAAAAGAAAAATGAAATTACATTTGAAAGTGATAACACACAAACTCGAATTGTTGTAATTGGGGATTCTGATTTTGCAACTGATGCAATTTTTGCTACAAATAATCCTGATGTACCTGCTTATGCACCATTTATTACCTCAATTATCAATTGGCTTTCATATGATGAAGAATTGATAACAATAAAAAAACCAAATCCAAAATCTGAAGTATTACGGAAAATGAACATCAACCAAATGAGAGTTGTACAAGTCATTTCCGTCTTTCTATTACCTATACTTATTTTTATTACAGGAATAGTTGTTTGGTGGTATCGTCGTGAAGGAGGAACACAGTGAGTTTCCGTTCAACCTTAATTATTATCGTTATTTTGGTTGCATTAGGAATTACATACTTCCTGTTTCTACATAATTCTGAGGAAAACAATACACAAATAACTAAACCAAGGATATCTGATGTTTATAATCTACGAGAAAATGAAATTCAACGGATTGAAATAAATTATGATAAAAATGTTCTACAAGATTTAGATATAATTAAGGATGCATACTCAAATTGGAAGATAAAATCTCCTTTCATTACGAATGCTGATAATAATAAAATCAATGAGTTGATCACAGATTTTGTCAACAAACAAATTAAAGAGAAACTTGATATTAATGACTATGAGAAATTTGGTTTAGAAAAACCAACAATAAAGGTTAAATTTTGGACTAATCATGGGAGCAATCCAAGAATATTCTTGATTGGAAAAAAAGCAATCAATTTCTCTGTATATACAAAGGAAACTACTGAAGATCATATTTTTTTAATTGAATCAAGTGCAATCCAAGATTTATCTAAGTCTCCTAATGACATCCGAGAAAAGTCTGTCCTAAGTTTTAATCCTAGTACTATTACGCAAATTCAATTTGGGAAACCTGAAAAGTTTACATGTCAAAAATTGGATGATCTATGGAAGATTATATACCCAAAAAATATAAATGCTGATAGTGATCAGATTGAATCAATTCTAAGTGAATTGAAAAATTTGAAAGTAGCAACTTTTGAAGTAGATGGAGATGAAGCCACTTCTTCATTAGAAAAATATGGTCTACTAAGACCAAGAGTTAAACTGAAAATTAGTCGAGAAAATGAAAGTATTGATTTAGATATCGGATCAGATGTCATAACTACTGATACAGAAACAGATACTGAAATACGAACTGTCTATGCCAAATCATCAGATATTGGTGGAATATTTACTATCAGTGATAAAATTCTCAAGCTACTTGATAAGAAATTCTTCGATTTACGCGATAAACTAGTAATTGATTTCCAACGTGAAGATACAATTAAGTTTGAGATTGATCAAAGAAAACAAAAAACAGTCGGAATTAAACTGAAAAATATATGGGAATTACAAGGCACACAAAAAGTTCCTGCAGATCAACAAGCAGTGAGTGATCTACTCTTTGAAACTGATTCACTAAAGGCAATTACATTTGTAAACAAACAGGAGAATCAACTATCTAAATATGGACTTGACCCACCAAAAATGAAGCTTATATTTACCATTAAAGGTGAAGATGATCCTACAGTTCTAAAGTTTGGAAACAACGCAACAGAAGATTCTGTTTATGTAATGACAGATAAATCCATTGAGATAGCTACCGTAAAACGGGGATACGTTGATAAACTATATCAGTCAGATATATGGTTACGAAATAAGAACATTTTTAACTTTAAGGTACATGAACCTACCCGTATATCGGTAAAGTATAGTGATGATCCATCAGGATCGTTTACATGTCAGAAACTCGATAGAAATTGGAGATTAACATCACCTGTAAAAGAGGATGCGAATAATGCAGAAATTGATACTTTCTTATATGGACTAATTGATTTAAGAATTGATGAATATCTAAATACCAACGACAAACAAGATAGTTTCACTGAAAGTAATACTGGATTAAAGTCACCTTACTTACAAATTACCGTTGAGTTAAATAACAAAATCTACACACTACAAGTTGGAAATAAAAAATCAGGTGACCGATATTACTGTAGATTGATCAGTGAATCAAATCACATATTTCTTATAAAAACAGAAACATTAACTAATTTAATGACAAAACTAAAATGGGTAAGAACAACTCAAGAATCTTCTCTGAATTAGAAGATTTTAAATTCACTAACGAATAAATGGATAATAGTATTCTATAAAATTATACTTAATGGGTTATAAAATAAAATCAAAATTGTGGAAACCTATATACTTGCAATAGCTTACGTATTATTCCTTGCAGAATTTCTGATGATATGTCAATCTTTCCTTTATATACGACGGGAAAGAAAGTCAAATAGATCGACATATTTACCCAAGACCGCTGTCATAGCTCCACATTATGGTTGGGAAAGTGATACAGAAAAACATGTAAAAAGCCTTCTTAATCAAGATTATGATGGAGAATACCATATATACTTCATTACTCATGAAATAAATGGTGATGGATATGATAAATCTTATCCTTATCTTCAAAACCTTGTTGAAGATAAGGATAATGCCGATGTTCGTTTAGCACCAAACATAATTGATAATAACCTTCCAAGATCTCAAAAAATCCAAAACCTAATTACTGTTATTGAAACTTTACCTAAAGATGTCGAAGTCATAGCTTTTGTTGATGCAGATGTAGAAATTCAACAAGATTGGTTATCATTACTCGTCACACCGCTTCAGAATAAAGAAATTGGTGTAACTGTTGGAGGTAGATTTTATTCTCCTCAAAATTGGAATTTTCCAACTTTTGTAGAAGCAATCTGGGTAAATTACCAATTAGGATTACAGGGGGACCATCCTTTTACAATGGTGTGGGGTGGATCAAATGCATTCCGTAGAGAATTACTCAATCAAGGTGAAATACTGAAAAGATGGGAAAATGCAACAATTGAAGATTTGAATACAACAAAAGCAGTGAGAGATCTAAAATTAAAAATACATTTTGTGCCAGATTGTATTGCAGTTACACGTACTCAAAATAGAACATGGAAACAAGTAATCGAATTTACCAACAGACAGATGATAATGACACGTCATATGGGACTATTAGCGCAATGGTTTGGTACACTCATCATGTTTTTCCCTAAAGGGTTGTTGATATTTGGATCAATACCGTTCATTTATTGGTATCAATCTCTCCTGCCAATTGTCTTTATTCCTTTTTTCGAGATTTTTGTCTACCATCTTGTTTGTAAAAATCTACCAAAATGGTTACGTGAAAAACCTAATGTTAATGATATAATTCGTGTAAGTAAATATGTCGCACCAATCTCTATCTTCTTGGCTGGGATCAATGCATTCTACGCTATTTTTCAAAGGAGAATTGTATGGGGTGGAGTACAATATGAAATCTTATCAGCAACAACTTGTAAAGTTATAGGAAGAATAAAAAAGGATGAGTAGTTCTTTCAAATTATCAATTTAATATCTATATGGAACAGTCTTGATTTTTTAAATATAGTTATGATAGTATACATCAAGACCTTGAGGAGTATAATATGAGTGAAGGAAAAGTAATCAAATCTGAGGAAGAATGGAAAGAACAACTCTCTCCAGAAGAGTATAAAGTCACACGGAAGAAGGGAACCGAACGAGCGTTTACTGGAGAGTATCACGATTGTAAAGAAAATGGAATATACCATTGTATATGCTGTAATAATCCACTGTTTACATCAGATACAAAATATGATTCAGGTACTGGTTGGCCAAGTTTTTGGGAACCTGTTTCAGATGAATCAATCGCAACCAAGAAAGATTTCAGCATTTTCTTTATGCCACGAATAGAGGTGATATGTAGTAAATGCGATGCACATCTTGGTCATGTTTTTGATGATGGTCCTAAACCAACTGGTAAACGATATTGTCTAAATTCTGCAGCATTATCACTTGTAAAATCAGATGAAGAATAGTTTATTAAATATATGGTAGTAATTATCTCATTATGTACATTAAATTTGCAAACGACAATAAGGAGAATGAATGGCGTTAAGAAGTAGAATCTCTTCAAGATTCCTTGTGAATCAACTTGCTACTGCTTTCTCAGAGGATTGGAATACATCCCAAAAATTCATGCGATATCAGTTAGCAAAAGAAACCTTTAATTTGAGACATCCATTTGGGGCAAAACATGGAAAAGGTGATGCAGTTCAATTGGTTAGTCTTAGAATCACAGATATGTGTAATCTACGATGTCATTCCTGTGGTCAATGGGGAGATAACGGGTATCTTGTTGGTAAATCGATTAAGGAATTAAAACAACGTGAAGTTCCAGTTGAAGTATATAAAAATCTTGTTGATCAAGTCGTTGATGCTGGATGGTCACCAGTATGGTATATCTGGGGTGGTGAACCTATGCTCTATCCCGGTATCGTTGAATTACTTCATTACATAAAAGAAAAAGGTATGCCTATTTCACTTGTAAGTAATGCTACGAATATTGCAAGATGGGCAGATGATATCTTGGAAACATGTAAAATTATTTACTTGAGTGTTGATGGTCCAAATGAAGAAATACACAATACACAACGACCAGGAGTAACAGAAAACTACGATAATTTTAAAGATGTAAAAGCTGCATTAGAAACACTGAGTACAGAGAAAAAGAATAGAAAACAAGCATTTCCGTATATCATACCTCTTAGTTGTGTTACAATGTATAATATAGATGTCGTAGTTGATCTATACAAATTCACAAGTCAATTTGCTGATGCCCAAATTTTCTATTTGACATGGTGGATTGATGCTGAATCAGCACAAGAACATACTGAAGATTTTGAAAATCGTTTTGGGTTTAAACCACAAACACATTATGGATGGATTGGCACATGGAAAGATTTCGATCACGGAATTATATTAGATAAGTTCGAAGAAATGGAGAATATTTCTGATGAACAGAAACGTTGTCCACCTATAATGATGCCAAAATTAAACTCAAAGGGAGAAATTCAAAGATATTACACTGATCATCAACATACATTCGGATATAATCAATGTGTCAGCATTTTTATGACCATGGAAATAGATAGTAATGGTGATGTTAGTCTTTGTAGAGATTATCATGACTATATAATTGGGAATATAAAAGATGATAAAGTGGTAGATATGTGGAACAATCAGAAAGCCACTACTTTCCGACAATCAGTCAGCACAGATGGTCCTATGCCGGTATGTCGCCGTTGTTGTGGTCTTATGGGTTATTAATATTAACAGGAATATAAATTAAACAGTAAGGATTGATATGAAAATAGGTCTACGAATTCCGGGTACAGCAAGACAATTACCTTTTGAAGAATTTTGTAAATGGTGTGCAGATAATGGTTATGAGGCAGTTGATATAGGTGAAGCCACTCCTGAAGTTGTCAAAACTGCAAGAGATGCTGGATTAGAAATTGGCACAGCAGATTTACCCGGTACACGTGAACTCCTCAGTACTAAAAAGTCTACACAAAAATCAGGGGCACAAAAGGCTAAAGCTGCAATTGATGCTGCAGCAGAAAATGATGTACATCTCATGTTCTGTGTTTTTGTTCCAGAAGATGCAAGTTTAGGTCGTGGTGAAAACTATGAAATCTGGAAACAAACTGTCCCACCAATTGCAGAATATGCTGAATCCAAAGATGTTACAATTGTAATTGAAGGTTGGCCAGGGGGAGCACCGTCATATCCAGCCCTCGGATGTACACCTGAAATGTGGCGTGCCATGTTTGCAGATTGTCCATCTTCAGGATTAGGACTTAATTACGACCCTTCTCATCTTGTTAGAATAGGTATTGATCATATACGAGCATTATATGAGTTTGCCTCAAAAGTTAAACATGTCCACGGTAAAGATACTGCTTTTGATGAAGAAGCTATGTATTTACACGGAAATTTGGGACCGAGTTTCAAAGGTGCGCGAGGCTTCGGTGAAGACTGGTGGCGATACACGATTCCTGGTGATGGTGTGGTTGATTGGCTTAGAGTTGTTCAAATCCTTGAAGATGAAGGTTTTGATGGGATATTCAGTGTAGAATTAGAAGACTACCGTTATTGGAAAACATGGGAGTCAGAATCTGAAGGTCTAATCCGTTCCCAAGAATATCTTTCCTGTTTTGTCAGATAAATTAAGAATATTAAATAAATTAAGTAAAGGGAGGTATATACCTCCCTTTCTCATTTTGGAGGTGACAATTGGCAATCTATAGATTAGAAGGTGGAGAGACATCAGAATGTAAACTTATACACGCTAAAAAAACAAGCTTAGAATATGAAAGTCATATTGAAGATTGGTTGGAAAATAGTCCATGGGCACTAATTCAGAATGAAACTATCCTATGGATTGATAGGCAACCGAGTGCTAAAGATGAAGAAGGTACAATTTATCCTGATCTATTAGGTATTGATATTGATGGTAATCTTGTAATTGTAGAATTTAAACGAGCAAGAACTCCAAGGGATGTCGTTGCACAACTCCTTGAATATGCAGCATGGGCGGATGGGCTTTCTAAGGAAGAAATACAGAATATTGCTGAAAATTATTTTAACGAAAATAACATTCATCAAGGAATTGGGTTCAATGATGTTTTTACAAATACATTTGATTTATTAGAAAGTGACGAGTTACCTCTACTAAATAGAAAATTACGATTATATATAGTCGCAGGAGAAATTCCTGACAGAATTATTGGTGTTTGTAATTATCTCCGATCTTCACAGAGAGTTGATATTAGTTGTATTTCGGTTTCTGTTTTTGAAACGGAAACAGGTGAAAGACTTGTTGACATGGATACAATAATTGGAGATGATAATAAAGTAGAATTGAAGAATCTACATGCTAATGGTACATCTTCATCACGATGGACAGGGAATAAGGGAGTAAGAGAGGTAGTAAAAGATGCTGTTAATGAAATTACAAATGGAGATACAACAGTGGAATTTTCAATTAAGGATGTCAAAAATCATATACATATAAAAAACCCTAATTTTAAATCTTCAACAGTGAGTGGCCAAATCACTGCGGGATGTACCAATCATAATTCTAAAGGTCACCATCCATCATCTAAACACAATTACTATTGGCGTATAGGTAATGGAAAATACCGTTTGTATGATCCACAAGAAGATAGGTTTGAAGTTTAAGTGAAATTAATTACAAACCCTGTTGAGAATTTACTATTCTAAGAATTTAGTCTATGTTAAAATGATTTATTCTTTATTACGATGAGTCTATATACTTCAATAATTTCATATATGATTTATATACTTTCTTTACTCTATGCTATGAGGTGAAAGAATATTATGAATACAGTACCAAAAGATTTTATCCGGATAATGCCTGATGTGATGCGAGAATTCATCAGGGCAGCATTTAAAAAAGCAGGTACAACTGATGAAGGTGCTGCCCATATGGCACATCTGTTAGTTCTTACAGATCTTCGCGGTGTTTTTAGTCATGGAACACAACAAACTCCTGGTTATGTTGGAATGATGCTTGAAGGAAAAGTTAATCCCCAACCTAATGTACAATGCATCGATGAATCTCCAACTACTGCAGTCTATGACGGTGATGGCGGTATGGGACATTTCGCTTCATATCAGGCTGCAAAAACAGCAGTGAAAAAAGCAAAAGAGATGGGAATGGGTGCTGCAACAACTCGAAACCACTTCCATTTTGGAGGTGCTGGTAAATATACTCGAATGGCAATCGAAGAGGATTGTGTAGGTTTTGCTGTTTCATGCCATCGTTTTCGTCATAGTCCAAGTGGTTCGATTACTACTGCTACAGGAGCATCACCTATGAGTTTTGCCATACCTTCAGGAGATCAACCCCCTATAGTAGTAGACATGGCATTAAGTATGGATGGGGGCGTTTCTTTTCAACAGTGTCCAGCTGCATTTTTTAAGATATTAGGATTAAGTCATATAAGCCATAGCCTCGGTGGTTTTTTAGCTGGTATCTGGCTTTTTGATCAAGATCCAGATCCTCCAAGAATATGGGAAGGCGCAAATCAAGGTGCTTTTATTGCTGCATTCGACGTTTCACGGTTCAGACCTATTGACGAGTTCAAACGAGAAGTTGATCAACATATACACGAGGCACGACAAATGCAACCAGCACCAGGTTATGACAGAGCAGACCTACCTGGCGGTTTAGAATGGGAACGGGAACAAGAATGGTCTGAAATCGGGATACCGATTGGGGAAGGGCATCAGAATCAATTAAGATCTGTTGCTGAACGGGTAAATATTCCATTACCATTCTAATATTTGATCTTATCCATGATTTTTATTGTTTGAAATATCATGTGTAAACTCAATATATCCGTATCAATTTCAACCATGTATTCAAATATTGTAGTAAAGTTGATACCAACATCTCTTATTATTGCTATAATCTTGATATTGATTTTTCCATTGATCATATCTTCAGAAATCGGAGTATCAAACACGAATAGAGAATCAGATAAAATCAATAGAGAAACAATATTAAAAGATATAAAACCTGTTGATAATGATAGTAATTTTGTCGGTACATTATACCCAATCTTAAAAACAGTAGAGGTTAAATGCTCAATCCCGCGACTAAGTGCAACATTTGGTAATGCCTTTAGTTTCAGTATGAAGAAAGGTAATGGTGTTGTTTGGCAACATGCAAACATAGACTGGTGGTTATTCTGGGAAATGATTAATTACATTGGAGTTGATTTCAATGAATACCAGATGATTCTCAATGGAATTCAACCACCACCTACACCTAATGAAATTCAAGACATTAAAAAACAGACATGGAATCAAGTTAAAGAAAGTATTGATAACGGAATACCTGCAATTGCATGGCAACCTATGACAACAGAACAACGTGAAAATGGTGTAAATGCATTTGGTTGGGGATTACTTGTAGGATATAATGATCTGGATAAGACATATATTGTTCGGCATCAAACACATAGAATAGAGTATCATGTTCCTTATAATGGGTTTGGTTATTCAGATCCAGTACAATGGTATTGTGTCATGGTTCCAAGTAAATTGAAAACAGTTGATGCAACTAATATTGATATTACAATTCTCAAACATGCTGTAGATTTTGCCGATGGTAAAAGGTTTAATTTGGACAAAGCTCCATATAAAGTGGATACTATTGGATTCGATGCCTATAAACAGTGGATAAATCTGATAGAATCAGGGAATGTTGATATTGGATTCACTGAACATTCTGCTTGGATGCTATGGGAAATGCGTCAGAACGCGCAAGAATATCTATTGGAAATTACAAACCAGTTTAATCATGAATCGCGTCAATCTATTACAGAAGCAGCTACATATTATAAGAAAGAAATTAATGAGATAGTCAAACTTGTCAACTTATGTAAAGAACACGATCAATTTACCAACACAATTAGACAAGAAGCAATCTCAATTTTAAATGCTGCTCTTGATTATGATAAGAAGGCAATTGGGAAGATTAAGGAGTTTTTAGAATCTATTAACTTAGATTCTAACTGATTAATTTTGTCTCTACCACTTGGAAAAAACATAGAATATAGGAATGTTGGCTTACCTGATAGAAATTTTCTCTCACAGAACACAACAATAGTCAATAAGGAGGTATTTACATGAGTGATCTAAAGTTCGCATGTCATTTAATACAGTTTGGTGGTGAACAACAAGAAAATCCTGAAAAAGTTTTGGGTGAAGTCGCTGAAGCTGGATGGGAAGGTGTTGAAAGTGTTCCTATCAGTTCCTCTGAAAGTCTTGTCGAGATGGCAACACTTGCTCGTAGTTTAGGTCTACATATTGTAAATGCTGGTGGGGATGGTCTTGATCGAGTCAAACATAATGTCACCTTAGGTAACAATGCAGCTGAAGTTCCTGCTTTAAGACGCGGTGATTGGGGTGGTGCTGATCCATCTGATCAAGATTTTGAAAATGCTGCCCGTACCTTAGATGAAATACTTGACTACTGTGTTAAACACGATATTAAAGGTTTTCATCATGCACATCTATGGACAATGATTGAAACAGTTGAAGATGCAGAACGGCTGTTATCAGTTGCTCCAAATCTATGGTTGCTTTATGATACAGGACATCTACTCGCAGCTGGAAGTGATCCAATGGATGTATTTGAAAGTGATATACTGCGTAACAGAATTGGACATGTTCATTTAAAAGATTGTCATGCAGATGATCCTGCTACATGGGATTACAGAAACCAACGTTTTGGAGAAAAAGCACGGTTTGCTGAACTTGGAGCAGGTAACCTTGGTCTTGATGTTAAAGCTGTCCTAAAAGAGCTTGAGGCAATCGGGTATGATGGTTGGGTTTCAAATGAACTTGATCATCCTTATCCTGAAAGACCACCCGCAGAAGCAGCTAAAGTCAATAGAGAATATCTAAGTAGTTTAGGGTATTAAAGAGAGTACTATTATGCTAAAACGAATAAGAATTAAAGGATATAAATCTCTTGTTGATCTTGAGTTAAAGCTTAAACCCCTTACTGTATTAGTAGGACCTAATGCATCAGGCAAAAGTAATTTCCTTGATGCATTACAATTACTCTCACGAATTGCAACTTGTCATTCACTTGAGGATGTATTTGAACCTCCATACCGTGGACACCCATTAGAATCTTTTACTTTTGGCGTAGAGGGAATTAAAAGTTTATTAGAAAAAGAGAAAATATCGTTTCTTATAGAGGTGGATGTAGAACTATCACTTTCAGTCATTAGAAGTGTTAACCAACGAATTCAGGATATTAAAGATACGAATGATAAAGATCAACAATCTAATGATAGGACTGCAATAAGACCTACACAACCTATAAGAGAAACGGAACTCAGATACAGAATTGAAATAGAAATGTTTCCAAAAAAAGGTATCTTACGTGTTTCGGATGAGTATTTGGCTGCACTATCTACTCTTGGAAAACCAAAGAAAAACAGGAAACCTTTTTTAGAACGAATAGGCGACAGACTACACTTACGAATGGAAGGACAATCTCATCCACTATTTTATGACCGTTTTCTTGACTTCAGTATACTATCCAGAACACATTATCCGCCACATTATCCCCATTTAACAGCTATGTAAGAGGAATTAGCAAATTGGCTAACTTTTATCTTGAACCAAGAGAACAAATGCGTTTGCCAAATCCTGTTAAAGCTGCAAACGATATAGGACCAATGGGAGAGGATCTGTCTGCTTTTCTCAATAATTTAAAAGTACACAATATTGATTAATTTAAGTCTATTGAGAAATCTTTAAATAAAATGATTCCTCAATTACTGCTATCAATGTAAATGTAAATGAAATTGGATAAGTAGAATTAGATTCACAAGAAGGAACAATACATATCTCAGCTCGTGTTTTATCGGAAGGAACTCTACGAATTATTGGACTATTGACACTTGTTGGAGGAAAGGAACCACCTACATTGATTGGGATTGAGGAACCAGAGAACTGTATACATCCACGCAGAATTCAAAGAATTGCAAAATTCTTGGAAACTCGGATGATTCTTAAAGACATACAATTTATCGCTACTACACATTCATCGGTATTGCCTGATCTAATACCTCCTGAATCTCTATTTGTTTGTCGTAAGGTCGAAGATAATACAGAAATTATACCGTTTCAGATCGCAAGTCATGGACACTTATTTAAAACATCTGAAATAGAAAATACATTAACAGAAAATAGTAGATTATCTCCTTTTCTGATATAGTAATTAATATGATTCCTGAACCACATATTGAAAGGTGGTTATTACTTGATTCAGAAGCATTCAAGAAAGTATATGGAAAGGGTTGTGAAAAACCTGATAATAAATGTGAAAGAGGAAGATATAAACACCAACTATTGAATGCAATTTATAACGCAACAATGACATCACCTATTGACGGTACTGAACGTATAGATGAACTAATTAATGTTAAGGATCTACAATGATTAATACAAGTGTTAGGTCTATACGACGGTTTCTTAAGCAACTACAACTTTATAGAACCAGCTTTATATATCAGTATTTTTTACAATGAAAAGTCGAGGCTGCATTGGTGAGAAAATACAATCATGGTAAGTCTTTTTGTTTGCATTCCTATATTCTGGATGTAATATGTCCCCATTTTTTAGATCTATTTCAACAATACTCTGGTTATCACCTGAAAATTCAATAATAGTATGAATGTTATTACTAACTGAGTTAAACAAATAGTATATATTTCCATTAGCTATTTTTCTTTCATGAACTTTTATTTCTTCAGCTCTGTTTTCCTTATTATGGTAATAGACGTTAATGTTTAAATTAGCCCACTTAGAAAAACATCGTCGTAATTTCTCTTCTCTTTCAGTTGGTGTGCCATCAAGTATATATGTAGATCTACCATAAATCAATTTCTCTAATTGATAAGGTGCTAAACCTATTTTACCATTAAGAAGATATGGTGATGGATTATTAAAAACTAATTTTCCTTTAGATTTGGTAAATTCCTTTAATCGTTTAACTGAAATTTCATGTAATGATATACAGGATGGAATTAAAACGAGTTGGTATATGGTATCTTCAATAGTGATTGATCTATTTGAAGTATCAATAATACCTGAAGCCAATTGTTTTTCTGAAACGATATCAAAATCATATCCTAATTTCCATACACAATCACATAACCAGGCAAATTGACTTGTAATTTTATTCCACTCTTTTTCATCGGGTTTCATCCAAAGACTTTGTATTGGTGACAAGATGAGTATAGGTCTGATTGGATCTCCATTAATTAAATTCTTATGGAGATATCCGATGGTATTAGGGACATTTTGAATTGAACGACAGTCATAGTTAAGCCATTCAGTGAATCCTTTGGAGGCATCATTTTGACATAAAAGGGTAGTATGTTCATTCTTTCTTACAATTCCAACTTGTCTTGATTGACTACATAGTGATTTTACTACAACAAAACGTCGTGTGGTATCAGTATCATCTGATATTAGTATTGGGAAATCTATATTACTTAATAATGTTCCCAAATCATATTGTAAACACCTTGCACTCTCATTGATAGTTACAGCAAATTGAAGAGATTTATCATTACAATATGCATTTATCGTATCAAGAAAGCATGTCTTAAATTTAAATGTCAAATACTGCCAATAAATACCTCTGATAATAGGTGAATTGTGAGTTTCAAAAAATATAGATGGTAATAAACTTTGATTATTGATTGACGATAGATCGCTATCAATACTGTCCAAACAATTCTCAATATAATCAGTAATAGAATTTGTCCAAGGGATCATTAAACCATTAGAGGATAAAATTGAAAGGTATTTAGGTAACTCAATTGAGAAGCCAAGTATTGAATCTGTACCATAGTACTCAATATAACTATTTAGTGTTTCATTAATGAATTTGCTTACACCTTTATTTGATAACAAATCATTTTTACCAATTTTAGTCTGATATATATAAAGAACGGATCTTCCCCGTAGTTTATTTAGTATTTTATCAGAATCAATTGATTCATTAATTTGTTGAGTAATGTTATAAAATAATCCGCGAATAGGAGATTCACCAATAAGGAAATAGCCGTTGTATTTTGAACCATGTTTCACTGTGTCATTAACTGTAGTAACCTTTAATAGTTCTTCCCTAATAACATCTGTTGGATCAGATGGGTTGAATTTAAGCTGAATTACATTTAAGAAATAACGGGTCTGAATTAGATTATTAGGCAATTGTATCCAAACTTTATTCCCATATGAATCTATTTTTTTTAATTCAGAGTGATGTAGAGTGGATTGAGTATTCTTTGGGTATTGTAGGAATGTATTTAAGTCTGTATTCATTCTGTATGTTTCATAGTAATGTATACTTGAAGACAGTTGCACATATAGAGACTTTGTAGTATACTGTAATACTAATATAGTAGTAAATATTGAATCCATTATACCATCTGTATTATACGTTCACAATGACTATAACTGTATCTGATAATACAAATTCTATATAGTAGTAATTTATCATGAGAATCATAGAAAATCTTATTACGGCACTTTCTGCTTTAAAAGCAAGTAAAATTCGGACAATCCTTACATTATTAGGTATAACTATAGGAATTGCAGGAGTTATTGCGATGATGTCGTTAGGAGCTGGTGCTGAAAAACTCATAATGTTAGAGTTTGAAAAGATTGGCGGTCCAAGCATGTTTGGGGTTTATAGACCAGGACATATCCGCAAAAACAATCGATGGCAAAGAAATACAAGTCCACACTATTTAAACATGGAGGACTTACAAGATGTGATGAATCAATGTCCATCAGTAGAGGTTGCAACTGTAGAGGGTAGTTATTACATTGATTTGGAAGTACAAGGCAAACATCAGAAAACTTATATGCGAGCGACAACAGTGGAATATCAAGCTGTTCGTCAATGGCATACACAGTATGGGAGATTTCTTGCTGATACAGATATGGATTTATGGAATAAAGTGTGTGTGATTGGATCGCAAGTATGGAAAGAACAATTCAAAGGAATGGATCCTATAGGAAAAGAAATATCTATTAATAGGAAACGCTATAACGTGATAGGAATCATGGATAGTCGAGGTCCAGGGTTAGAGGCAGGTAAGAGTGATGACAATATGATATTCATTCCTATTACAACTGCTCAAACAAGGTTCTGGGGTCATGACAATGTAGGTCATATTATGGTACGGGCAAAAAGTCCATTATTAGTGGATCAAGCGGTTAAAGAAGTGCAAACCATTATAAGACGTAACCATGGTGGAGATGATACATTCTTTAGGACATGGCAAGCACAAAAAGGTATTGAAAGTGCGAAAAGGACAATCTTTATTATTGAGATGGTACTGGTAATTATTGCTTCTGTATCTCTGATTGTTGGTGGTATCGGTATACTTAATATAATGCTTGTTTCTGTTACTGAACGTATTCCTGAAATAGGATTGAGAAAAGCTGTAGGGGCGAAAAAATATCATATTAGATTCCAATTTCTTACTGAATCTATCTTATTATGTCTCATAGGTAGTATATTGGGAATTATATTAGGTGCATTTATGGGCCAAGGTTTTTCTTGGGCAGTTGATAAATTTATGAATGGAGCACTTAGTTGGCCTTCCGTAATTACTATAAAATCTGTTCTAACTTCCGTTGCAGCGGGAACAGCTGTTGGAATATTTTTCGGTTTTTATCCTGCAAGTCAAGCTGCTAAGCTTACTCCAATTGATGCTATTAGGCATACGTAATACAAAAATTTTGGTTTTCAATATAATAATTCAATACGATTATCTATGAGTAATGAAATTGATAAATTAGGTATTATTGCTGGAGCAGGTCAGTTACCTTTACTTGTAGCAAAAAACGCAATCGAACAAGGAAAACACCCCGTTATCATAAAAGTTTCAAAGGATGATCATCCTTGTTACTCAGATTTAAAGTGTGATGTTTATGAATTTGGAGTTGGTCAGATAGGGAAGATTACAAAGAAACTTCTGGATCGTAGTGTTACACATTTAATTCTCATAGGAAAAGTTGAACCCAGTATATTATTAAGTCCATTTAAAATCGATAAAACTACTATTAAACTCCTTGCGAAACATCGTCATAATCCATCATCGATTGTAACAGCAATCCTTTGTCATTTTCAAGAGTCAGGATTTTCAATTTTAAAGCAGGATCATTTTCTTCCACATTTGTTACCTAAACCAGGAATTCTAACAAAACGTAAACCTACTTCTTCTCAATGGGAAGATATTAAATTGGGGATAAATATTGCCAGAGAGACTGCTAATAAAGAAATAGGACAGACTGTTGTCGTCAAAAATCAGATTGTATTAGCTGTAGAAGCTATTGAAGGAACAGACCTTACCATTTGTAGAGGTGGGGAATTAGGTGGAAAAGGTATAATTGTTGCAAAAGCTGCAGCTGTGGAGCATGACTTTCGTATTGACATTCCTACGGTAGGTATGGATACATTAAAGACAATTCACTCTGTAAATGGTAGTGTGTTAGCTGTAGAGGCTAACCGTACATTTATTATGGATTCCGATACGTTCTATGAACAGGCTGAGAAATGGAAAATATCAATTGTTGCTGTAGAATAGTAGTATTTTCTAATGATTTCAAACCTTTTATAGTATTACTTCATGGATGTAACCGTTTGAATTTCTATGAAATTAAGTGTTGTGTTAATCAACTTACTTTCTACAGATGATAGGATAGGTTGTTTTACATTGTTCATAAAGTCCAAACTTTATTGAGGAGAAAATTACTTTGACATATGTAATATGTGAACCTTGTATTGATCTCAAAGACAATGCATGTATTGATGTATGTCCAGTTGATTGCATTCAACCCAATCCAGTTGATAATCCAGATGAATATCAATCAGTTAATCAGCTTTATATTGATCCTCATGAATGCATAGATTGTGGCGTATGTGAACCAGAGTGTCCTGTTGAGGCTATCTTCATGGAAGAAGATGTTCCAGATGAATGGGAACATTACACTCAGATAAATGCAAACTTCTTTCGTTTTGACTGAATACTATGTAAATAGAAATTAAAAAAAATATATGAATGAAAATCAACCAGTAGAAATAAGACGTCTGACGAATAGTTTATTTATTCAATGGAAAGATGGTGTGGAATCTGAATGCACTTACCGTACATTAAGAGAAAAATGTCCTTGTGCCAGATGTGATGCTGTTAGAAATGAAGAAAATCCTTTACAGATATTACCAACTGATGAATTTTGGGAGAAGCTACAAATTGTGAATATACAAAAGGTTGGAAGGTATGCTATTCGAATTCAGTGGAGTGATGGACACAAAACGGGTATATATACATACGATTTCTTAAGGGAATTAACAGTATAATAGACAGATATTTTACTACTCCTATACAATTAAATCGAAGGGTTCACTAATTAAATTATCCCAATCTACTTTGTATCTATTAACTTTAAGACTGTATAGCAAGCGGGTGTTTTTTTAAATACACCCAGATCCTCGCTCAAAGTCTTACATTTCTGCCAATATAGAGAGTATTTTACAGGATTGAAATTTCTACGTTGTCCTATAAATGTCTTCCGACAACAAGCCAATTCATTTCCGTTGTCAATAGGATATCCCCAGACACGACAAATGACAGGTCTATGTTCATATACAGAGCAGACACCGCCGATTAACATAGGACATTGACCATAAGATTGTCCTTTTATAATGTCAATGGCTTCGAGTCCAGAATCTTTCACCATTGAATCGGATGTAAATCCTTTAGACTCCAAAACCTTTATAGTCTTTAAGGCTTTATTATATATATGAAGTCTAATTTGTCTTGGGAGGGCATTTAGTCCGATCTGTAAGTCTCTTGCCTCAACTTCACTTATTGGGATTGTTGATGTGTTATTACAACATTGAAAACAATCTGTTGGGCAAGGATATTTTCCATATTCTTGTCGAATACGATCTACATCCTGGTTTATTTCGGACACAAGTTGGCGATATTTTTCCTTGACTTGAGCAGGATCAGTAGACAAATTACATCTCCCCCGTTACCAGTGAAAAAGCACAAATTGCATGACGAAAAACAACTACTTTCGAACCGTTTTTCAAAACCATTTTAATTTCATAAGGACTAATCCAATCTACTGTGCCAAGAAAAATTTCACCCTCTCTAAGAGTTACTTCAATAGAATTACCATCCTTTCTGGCTTGACGAATTAGTTCTGAATCAATTATATAACTATCTTCAGTAGAATCAATAGGTTTAAGTTCCTGTGATTTTATTTCTTCATTATATACTAATAGAGTATGGACATTTTCAGCATCTACATCCTTATAGCAATATTTTATGTCTTTTTTCGGAATTACCATTTCCTTACCATTGGAGTTTACAGTCAATCCAGATAGAGTCATCTGTAATACAATTGCAGGTAATTGTTGATTATTGAACAAAGAAAAAAACATTGGTGTTTCAAAGTTTATCTGCTTGAGAATGTAAAGATCACCAAAACTCAATTGTCTGGAAGATTGTTCTTTCCCAACACTTCCAGGTAAAGTACGTCCTGAAGATTCGCTACTATCTTTACTGTCATCAGGACTGTCATATGTGTAATTATCAATATTATCTCTATCAATATCTTTTGAAAATTCTGTATCTCTTTCAAGAAATTGATCTTGATTTTGTGATGGAAAACCAGAATAACCTCGTGGAATAATCGTCTTGCCTTGACGTAACCATCTACGTTCAGTTGGTGTTAGTAAGACTTCAACATTTTTTGCCACTAAGCCTTTATCACCTTCAACGATATTAAACTTAACACGTTGTCCTACTCTGAGTTCTTCATAATCCGCCTGTTTAATCGCAGAACTATGCAAGAATACATCCTCATCACTGCTATCTTGAGCTATAAATCCAAATCCTTTATCCGGATTGTAATACTTAATCCGTCCTGTAGGCATTTTTATGCACCTGTGTATTTCTTGAAATTGTGAAGATGTCTAAAGCTATTACTTATTGGTTGTGGAAATATATTCATCTCTTCATTTTGATATGTTCTATGTTTCTTTTGACACAACAAAAGATATTATCTATAATAGACTAAAATTATAGCCTTATATAAAACAACTATACACAAATACTTTTACAAGTAATTATAGTTAAAGACTATATGTAAATAGTGTTATTGTGATAATAGGTATTATATTACATTATACTTAGTTCGTTTGTCAAGGTTGAATTTATGTTTCATTCCAATTTATCAGAACAATATTCACCTATTGATATGTCTAAAAAAGTTAATATTTCATAAATGTAATTAGTTATTTACAGTTAATAATTAATAGGAAAACAAGGAGCATTCAAATGCCTTCTGATTTAGCACATCATATACAATCTATACCTTTAGTTGATACCCATGAACATATGCGACGTGAAAATGATTGGGTAGAAAACGGACCGGACATACTTCAAGACTTATTTGGTAATTATGTTCCTGCAGATCTAAATACTGCTGGGGCAACACAAGAAGCAATGCGTAACCTTATGGATGCATCTAAAGACATCGAATCCAGATTTGAAGGTATACGGAATGCATGGGAAGCAACACAGTTTACAGGTTATGGTGAAGCAGTAAGTCTTATAGCCAAACATATATATGGTCTTGACGAACTAACAGGAAAAAGTCTCGCAGAAGCACAAGAAAAAGTTAAAAGAATTCAAACTCCTGGAAAACGTTATGAAATCTTACATGACATTGCAAATCTTGATCATATCCAAACAGATGATTTTAGTTGGAATTGTGATCCCGATAGTTCTGGATTAGATTTTTTCTTATATGATTTATCTTGGGCAAATTTCTGTAATGGACAAATAGATGTAAATAGTATTCAGGGTGAAGTAGGTATTGAAGTCATTGATCTCTCTACACTTAAATCAAGTATGGATGCACTATTTGATAAACATGGTCCTAATGCTATAGCAGTAAAATCTCAACATGCCTACAATAGAACACTGAATTGGATAGAACGTTCTGATGAAGAAGCATCAGCAGCATTACAAAAAGTGTTGACTAAAACGAATGAAGAAATAGATGCTGAAACCCGTCTATGTCTTGGAGATTGGTGTTGGGCTAAAGGTGTAGAATTAACTATACAACATCATCTTCCATTTAAAATCCATACAGGTTATTATGCTGGGAACGATCGAATGCCAGTGAATCGAATACCCTCAGGAAATATGTGTGCACTTTTTGCTCGGTACTTAGATGCAAAATTTGTATTAATGCATATCTCATACCCATATAATGATGAATTAGTAGCTTTGGCGAAACATTATCGAAATATTTGGGTAGATTTTTGTTGGGCATGGAGTATTGATCCATATAGTTCTCGTGATTTTCTTCGTAGATGTATCCATGCTGTACCATCAAATAAGTTATTTGCATTTGGAGGAGACACAGGTTGGCCTACAAGTGCAATGGCATATGCTATTCAGGCAAGAAACGAAATTACACGCGCTCTTGAAGCAGAAATAGATGATGGTTATATGACTGAGAAACAAGCCATGGAATTTGCAGACCGAATTATGCATAAGAATCAATATGAATGCTTCGATATTGAAGGTACACGAAAAAATATTGCAAAAGCTGCGTAAATAAAATTTATTTATGCGTTACGCATAAGCTTTAGACTATCAGTAAAAGGAGGATGTGCTACACCATTCTCAGTGATAATTGCAGTGACTAAAGAAGCAGGTGTGACATCAAATGCAGGACTATAAACTTTAACTCCATCAGGAGCGGTCATTTTTCCAAAACCTTCAGTGACTTCCTCTGATGAACGTTGTTCAATTGGAATTTCAGATCCAGTCTTTAGATTAAAATCAAGTGTAGAAGTTGGAGCAGCAACATAAAATGGTATGTCATGTGCATCGGCAAGGATTGCTACATTATATGTGCCAATTTTATTTGCTGTATCCCCATTTGCAGCTATTCTATCTGCTCCTACAATTACATTCTGAATTTTTCCTTCTTTCATTACTTGTGCAGCCATATTGTCACAAATAAGTGTAACATCTATTCCTGCTTGCATTAATTCCCATGTTGTTAGGCGTGCTCCTTGTAATAGGGGGCGCGTTTCATCAGCAAAAACACTAATCTTTTTACCAGCTTCATGAGCACTAAACATCACTGCTAATGCTGTTCCATAATCAGAAGTAGCTAATCCACCAGCATTACAATGTGTTAGAATTGTATCATTTTCATTCAGTAATGCCATCCCGTGCTTTCCAATTGCACGACACATAGCTTTATCTTCTTCAATGATAACCTGTGCTTCTGCCAACAAGACCTCTTTTAATTCTGAAATTGATAAATTACTATTCTCTTTTGCAGTATTTGTAATTCTATCAAGTGCCCAAAACAAATTCACTGCAGTTGGTCTTGAGGTTGCAAGGTAATCAGTTGCCTCTTTTAATTCTGCTAAAAACAGTTCATAAGTCTTTGCAGCTGAATTCCATATTCCAAGAACAGCCCCAAGTGCCCCAGCAATTCCTATTGCAGGTGCTCCTCTTACACGTAAGGATTTAATTGCCTCCCATATAGATGGAAGATCATCACAATAGATATGTTTGAATTCATTTGGTAATAAAGTCTGATCGATTAATTTTATTTTCCCATTATCCCATTCAATAGTTGAAAAAGCCATTGTTATTGATTACCTTCCTATTATCTTCTTTAGTTCTATTAGTTGAAAAATACACAAGTTTCTGTATTGAATTCAGATCGGACAGGTTAGTTGTCCTAATTCATTTGTTAATCTCAAATTCTCAGCATAATTTACCGGACAGTCTATAACAGACGGTACAGTCTGTTGAAATGCGTCATTTAAAATCGGTATCAATTCATCACTACCTTCTACACGATAGCCTTTTGCCCCAAATGCTTCAGCATACTTAACAAAATCTGGGTTCGTAAAGTCAATATGTGCAGGTCTACCAAATCCATTCATCTGTTTCCATTCAATTAACCCGTATGCTTCATCATTAAAAATGAGTGTGACAAATGGAACACCGACCCGAGTTGCTGTTTCAATTTCTTGAGAGTTCATTAAGAAACCGCCATCGCCACAAACAGCCAAACATTTTCGTTCTGGATAAATAAGCTTTGCAACAAAAGCACCGGGAACTGCTATTCCCATAGAAGCAAATCCATTTGAAATTATACAAGTATTAGGTTTATAACATGGATACATTCTCGCGATCCACATTTTATGTGCCCCAACGTCAGAAATAAGAATATCATCTTCAGCAAGAATAGAACGTATATCACTAAGGATCTTTTGGGGTTTTATTGGAAATTCTTTATCTTCCTTATATTCAGATAATTGATCAAGGATAATTTTTCTTAAAGTGTTTGATGCATATTCTGAATCTTTTGGGTAAATCTCTTCAGTCATAAGATGTCTAAGGCTTTGTTTAATATTTCCTACCATTTCTACATCAGTAACATAGGATGAATCACTTTCACTTGGTTGTGTGTCAATGTGAATCAACTTCTTATCCTGATTAGGATTCCAAAGGCGGGGATGGTATTCAACAATATCATAACCTATAGCAATGACAAGATCAGCTCTGTCAAAGCCACAAGAAACATAATCATTTGCTTGCAATCCAACACTCAACAATGACAATCTGTGAGTCATAGGTATACATCCTTTTCCCATAAAGGTGTGTGCTACTGGAATATTAGTCAGTTCTGCAAATTGGGTTAAAATACGTGATGCATCTTGTCGCACCACTCCATTTCCAGCAAGAATAATTGGTTGTTTTGCATCATTGATAAGTTGTGCAGCACGTTTTAAACATGCTTCTACAGGTTCAGCTTCACTCGGAAAGTCATGTCTCATCGGTTCAGAATCAATCTGCATACTTGCCACATCCTCAGGAAAGTCAATGTGTGTTGCCCCAGGTTTCTCACTAATTGCTGTTTTAAAAGCTTTACTAATTGATTCTGGAATAATATCAGGAAGATGGATTAGAGTGTTCCATTTTGTCATTTGCTTAAAAACTGAAACAACATCCATATATTGGTGAGATTCCTTATGCATTCTATCTAAACTTGCTTGACCTGTAATTGCAACAAGAGGAGCTCTATCCATATTCGCATCTGCCACACCAGTTACCAGATTCATTGCTCCAGGTCCAAGTGTAGCAAGACATACACCTGCCGAACCTGTTAATCTCCCATATACATCAGCCATGAAAGCAGCACCCCGTTCATCACGGGTCTGTATGAATTCGATTTGTGACTCCAGTAAAGCGTCCATAAGATCTAAATTTTCTTCACCAGGTATACCAAATATATATTGAACCTTTTCATTTTCTAAGCATTTAACCATCAATTCTGATGCTTTCATTTTTTTCACCTAACTGATTTTATCTTGATGTATGGTTCATTAATTCTATACAATTGTAATAATACAGTGTATGTTGTTTGTTGTATAGATGAGACAATCTTTTTTGATCTTATTGAAATTTCTTTACATTAGTATTAACTGATAAACTATAACAAATTAAAACCGAAATTGCAATTCTAATACGAAATGATATATAGTAGTTAAATCATTTTTCTGAAGAATTTATCACATATTGGATCAAAGTTAATAAAAGAAGCTTAAATAACTATATGCGTACATTTTTAATTATCTTATATACCTATTTTTTTCTCACCTTTTGTATACCATCAGCCCTTTCTGAACAACCCTATAACGAAACATCCTCTAACTATTCTGGCAATGGTTCAATGAACCTTTTTTCCCCTCAAGAATTGATTCTTCGTTTTAAACCTAACACTCCGTTTTCTCAAGTAGAATCATTTACTAAGAAAATCGGAGTAACTTCTTATTCAAAAGTTTTTTCACCAAACACCCCTGCAGGACAACATCCATTACTTGAGGATTTTTATCTTCTTAGGTTTTCTAAGAGTATTAATTTACAACGAAAGCTACAATCATGTGTTGACAATCAACTTGTGGATAATGTTGAGATGAATTATCTTAAGCAATACTGTTATGATGTAGAAGTATCTGATCCAAGCTATTCTAAACAGTGGAATCTAAGCGCAATAAATATACCTGAGGCATGGAAAATTGAACAAGGTAGGAAGACAGTAACAGTGGCTGTTGTTGATAGTGGCATAATTATGAATCATCCAGATTTAAAAAACCAACTCTGGAACAATTCTGATGAAATCCCATTAAATGGTATAGATGATGATCAGAATGGTTATGTTGATGATTTGAATGGTTGGGATTTTAGTGATGCACCAACCTTACCAGGGCAAGGTGATTGGATTAATCGTGATAATTCACCAGATGATGAAACAGGCCACGGAACCCATGTATCCGGAATAATTGCAGCAGAAACCGATAATGACTTAGGTATTGCCGGTATTGCGCCGAACTGTAAAATCATGACTTTAAGGGCTGGGTTTCGTATTGGTTTAGGTTCATTTCTTCAAAATGATGATGTTGCAGCTGCAATTGTATATGCAGCAGATAATGGAGCAAACGTTATTAATCTCAGTTTAGGTGACACTGTAAATGCTTTTTTAATTTCAGCAGCTGTTGAATATGCGTTTAATCGTGGATGTGTTCTCGTCGCAGCCGCAGGTAATTCACCTGAACCAGGAGCATATTACCCCGCAGCTTTAAATGAGGTAATATCAGTGGCTTCAATAGATAATAATCTACAATTAGGCAACTCAAATTTCGGTTCATCCATTGATATTGCTGCACCAGGTGAAGATATCATAAGTACAGATTTTAATCTTCAGGAGACATCTATTCAAGAAGGTTATCGTATCCGCTCTGGAACATCAATGGCAACTGCTCATGTCTCGGGTGTTGCTGCACTTCTAATATCTGCTAATCCATTATGTGATAACCTACAAATTCAACAATGGCTAAAATCAGCTGCAACTGAATTATCTATCTCGAATTTAGTGGGTGCAGGTGTAGTAGACGCTTATCGAACATTAACAAATCAACTACAACTGAAATCACAAATATTATTTACATCCAATTCTGATGAAAAAGGAGTAATTAATATCAATGGAACAGCCGGTGGTAATGGATTTATTCATTTCTGGTTGGAATATGGTGTGACTGAAATTCCAGATGTATGGTATCCAATAGGATATCCTAAAACAGAACAAATATATAATTCATTTCTTCAAGAGTTTGATACCTCAGAATTAGATGTTGGTATTTACACTGTCAGATTAAGTGTAAAAGGTGAAGATAGAACTATCCGAGATAAAAGAGTTATTGAAATACAACATTCTCCTCCTGTTATTTCTGAACATGAAGCTGGAATTTGGTTAAATGGAGAGAATTTGGATTCGATTGTTATATGGAAAACAGATGTATTATCAAATGGTTTTTTAGAGCTTTATAATGAAGGTATTAATAGTAGCCAAATTGAGACTTCTTTTCTACAGATTGTCAATTCAGATTCAGTAAATTTGCAACATATTGTTAACTTATCAAGCATAGGGTTATCAACAGGAGATTATTCATATAGATTAAAGTCTCTTAATCGAAATGGAAAATTACGCATTGATGACAATGGTGGTAATTTCTATCCATTAAATATTACGAACCAAAAAATACAGCCATATTATTTAACTCAATCTACATCAGCAGATATTGGGATGCATGCAATTGTATCTCCAAAGGATTTAGATAGTAACGGAAAATTAGAGATAATTGGTATAGAAATTGGGCCTCATAGTCAATCCGTACCTTTAATATACGAGATGGAAAATTATAACTTCATAATGACTGCATCACTTGAACACACTGTATCACGTATATGGACATATGGTGATTCTGATAATGATGGTTTGATCGAAATATTATGTAATGAAAGGGATACGACATTTTTATTGGAGCAATCTAAGAAAGGTGAATATCCCAATAACAGGATATGGGAATTACAAGGTATATGGGGTGGAATTATTGTAGATGCCGATTATGATGGAACTCCTGAAATATACTCTCGTCATGATTCCTCTAACAGTATCTGGGTTCATGAGTATTATAACAACAGTCATTATAGATTAATTGCAAAGCTTGAAAATACTACAAAAGGTATTAATACAATCGGTACAAGGTTTGCATTTGGGGACCATGATGGAGATGGTAGTATTGAAATTCTTACTGGTGATGTTGACGGTGATATTTATATATATGAAAACAAAGGTGATAATACATATCAACTCACATGGGAAAATAGACTCAATGACGGAATTCCACAATTATTTGCTTCTGGTGATTTGGATGGTGATAGAAAACCAGAATTTGTAATAGGATCAAAGGTATGGACAACACTTTTCGATCTACCGCGACAACATTGGTTAATTACAATATATTCTACTAAAGGAGATGACAGATACGATATAGTCTGGGAACAACGTATTCGTGAATTACGTGATGTAGATAGTGGTTTGACTATTGGGGATATCAATAATGATGGATTGAATGAACTATGTATTGCCGTATCCCCTAATTTTTATCTAATCAAATTTGATGGTTCATCCTATCGTCCAATTTGGTATCATCCTGCAAGCCAAACATTCAATCCGATAGTTGCCGATTTAGATAATGATAACTTAAATGAGTTGATCTTTAATTCTGACGATAGTTTAAATAGTTACAGTAGTATAGATACTAAAGGCAGAAATGAGTATATATCACCACCCTGGAATTTAAATGCCCGACCACTGGATGAAAATACAATTAGATTAGATTGGCAACCATCTGAAAACCACAAATCTTATATTATATATAGAGGTGAAACCAAAGATAATTTAGAACAAATTCGAATGGATGTGACTGAAAAGAGTTTCATAGACAAAGGATTAATTAAGGGTGAATCTTATTGGTATGCAATCAAATCAGTGAGTGAATCTGGTAAACAATCCGTTATATCAGAAATAGTGAAATGTGTTCCCAGCTTACCAGTGGAAGTGATTTCAGCAGTGGTTTCCCCCCAAAACCAATTGATAATTAAATTCAACAGCACGATGAATATTACAGCTTCTAATCCTGCAAGATACATTCTACATCAGATAAATGATTCTTCAACTAACAATAGCTTTTCCACCAATCTGACAGAGAAGTTTGTACCAATCTCAGCTATTCTTGATCAATCACATACACGAGTTGTATTGACTTTTGCTAATGGTGTTTTAAAGGAAGGTGATTCTTATAAAATTGAAACTATCAAACTTTCGGATAAAAATGGATCAAGTATAATAGAATCATCCAGATTTTTTCCAGTTGAAACTGATTTAGGTACAACGAATAAGATAATTGTATATCCAAATCCTGCTAAAGGGAATCAGATTACATTTAATAAATTGCCGGTTGGATCACGTATTTACATTTATGATGTATCAGGTAGAGAAATTAAAGTCCAAATATCGACTGACCATTTTGAAGAAGGGAACAAATGTCGTAAAGTCTGGTTGTTAGACAATATAAGTAATGGAATCTATGTTTTTGTCATTGAGCATTTTGGAGGACGAAAGATAGGCACTGTTTCAGTGGTAAGGTGAAATTTCTATAGATAAATTAGTTTGAATTGATATAAATTATCTTATTGATCTATGAAGTCCTCGTATACGATAAAGTGATGGTATTAATCTATTCTTCTCTCTTACTTTATTCTCATATATATAGCTAAGTAAACCTATCATGGCACTACGTGCTTGATTTAATCCTCGTGATTTACGTACAAGATTCTTTTTAACAATATTTAATGAATGGTTAGGTTCTTTCGAATCCATAGAAATCATAGAAAGATGATAATGTGCAGGATAATAATCACTATGTAATCTCACAGCATATTCTAACACGTCAGTTGCTTTGTTTAATCTTCCATTCTCAATTAATACACTACCTAAAGAATCTTGATATTCGGCATTATTTGGATTGAGTTTTATTGCAGTGTACCCTAAAGTCTCTGCCAGCAGGTAATTTTGTTTATAGTCTTTTGAATAAAGAAGAGCTAAATTACTATACGCATCTGCTTCTTTGGGTTCAATTTCAATTGCCTTTTCAAATGTCAACCGTGCCTTATTGATATATCCTATGTTTTTGTATGCTTTTCCAAGAAGAATATATGTCATATAATCTGACATTCCATATTGAAGGGGCGAAGAACCACTTGATGCATAAGCATATTCTGTCCTAAATGGATTTTGAGCTTGGAATTTTGATCTCTTTAAATAATCCTCATAAGCACCGACTGCCGCACCATAACGGTTCTCTTGGAAATATGCATAGCCTAAATTTCTATTTAATATTGGATAAAATGATTGCTCTAAATCATTCGAATATCTAATTAATTCATAAGTATCAATTGCTCTACGGTAATCCCCTTGTTGAAGAAATAGTCCAGCATCCTCAAAATATGGGTTGGGGTCAGATATAAATGCTAATTTTGTACGTGATGAATATGGTGTATGTGGTTGTCGCTGCAGTTGAGAATACACCAATATAATTGTGGATGTAATCAATAGACAGAATACAACAAAATAAAGACGTGTCCGTGAGACCCATCTTTTTGTTAAATATTCGTTCGGTCGTAATACTAAATCGAATATACTCGGTTGATATGCATGTTCCCGCCGTTCATATATTACCACAGAAGTATTTGGGACTAAAACAGGAAGTGAAGGTGTGGCACTATTCTTATTGAAATGTTTTTGTTTAGTATCCGATGGCTGTTTTGATTCAGATATTGCTTCTAAGTGACCATCATCACTATCAGGAGAATCAGTTTCTATTACTACTTCAGAATATGGTTCTTCTATCCGTATATCATCCTCATTATCAATAGAAATATCAATAATTGAATCATGATCAGTGTCATTTAGATTGTCAGATTCTTCTAAATTATTGATATCAGTTTCTATATCTTGTGTTCCATTTTCATTTTTTTCATCGAATAAGTCAGTAGTTATGTCAACATCATTTTGCTCGTTATCAACTGAATCGAATTCTCCATTTTTTATTTCTTCATCAGATTGTTGAAAAGAATCATTATTATTACTTTCTTCATCTTCATTGTTTTCTATATATCTTTGATCTGATATATTGGAAGAATGAATTCTGTCTTCAATTAATTTGATACTCTTCTGTAATTCTCTTCGCGTTAATGGAGAAATTGAGGTTTTTAATACTTCACTTAAATGTGGTAATGTAGTTTCAGTCCCTTTAAGTCCAAGTACCTCAATAACAGTCCAAAGTGTCAAGTCATTTTCTTCAACCCTAAGGACATTAAGTAGTATTTCAATGACTTCATCACCATTATATTTCGATAATGCTGTAGCTGCTTCACGTCTAACACCCGCAGCATTATCAGATAATGCTTGAGTTAAAATTGGTAATACCTCAACACTACCTATTTCAGCAAGTTCAATAACCGCTGCTCGGCGTGAAGTAATTGGTTGTGATGAATCGGTGATTATGTCCGATAAGTATTCGATAGATGACATATTATATTGAAGTTATTCGTTAGTTATCATAATACGATCATGGTAACAATATTGAAGTATAAATTAGATTATATATAACTCAGCAATAAATTAACGAAGTTTAACGTAAAACTGGTACATCAAATTTATAATACTTTACAATTACTAAATGCTGAAATCAAATAAGATTGCATGTTAACTTAGTTTAATAGCGATTAATCAAACCTATTTTTATTAGAATTAAAATAGGTTTACTATCTATTTATATACTATCCACTGTAAATATAGAAGATTCTATATTCTATAGAATTGACTTGACATACCTGATTTTAAAATATAATATTACTGTTAATTTTTTTCATATATAATCGGGAGAAAGATGTATATTAAATCAGTAGATGTAGAACAAATGAAGTCAGGAAAATTATTATCACTTGAGTTTACAAAATATACCCTGCAATATTTAATTATATTATTATATTTTTTCACTTTTACCTTATTTTTAAATACTGCAATTGCAGATTCACATCAACAAGGAGGAACTTTTTTATTTGGAAGAGGTGGTGATTCTGTCGGCTTAGATCCAGCACTTGAGGAAGACGGTGAATCCTTCAAGGTATGTGATAATATATACGATACATTAATACATTACAAAGATGGTAGCACTGAAATTGAGCCTGGATTGGCTACAAAATGGGAGAGTTCAGAAGATGGCCTGTCATGGACATTCTCTTTAAGAAAGGGTGTTACATTTCACGATGGTACCCCTTTTAATGCAGAAGCAGTACTATTTAGTCTAAATAGACAACATGATAAGAACCATCCTTATCATAATGTCGAAGGATCATATACTTATTGGGTAGCAACCGGATTAGCAGAAATAGTTGATGAAATTGTCTCAATTGATGATTTTACAGTTAAAATCACCCTGAATTCCCCCTATGCCCCCTTTCTTAATGCTATAGCAATTACACCATTTTCGATTGTCAGTCCTACTGCTGTAAAAGAGAAAGGTAATAATTATTCTAATCATCCTGTAGGAACTGGTCCATTCATTTTTCAACAATGGGACAGAGGAGACAAAATAGTATTAAAAGCGAATGAAAACTATTGGGGTGGTAGGCCTAATTTAGATAGAGTCATATTCTTATCGATTCCTGATAACTCAGTTAGACTCATCGAACTTCAACAAGGAAATTTACATGCAATGGAATTTCCAAATCCTGATGATTTAGAACAGATACGTGATGATGACTCCCTTGAGTTGTTATCGCAACCAGGTATGAGTGTAGGGTATTTAGCTTTGAATATGGAAAAACCACCCTTCGACAATCACAATGTCCGTTTAGCAATTAATCATGCGATCAATAAATCGGTAATTATTGAACACCTTTACCAAGGATTGGGTATACCAGCAAAAAACCCAATTCCCCCAACATTATGGAGTTATGATGACTCTATTGAAGATTACGAACATAACCCTAAACTTGCCAAAGAACTCTTAACTAAGGCGGGATACCCTAACGGTTTCGAGACAACATTATGGGCATTACCAGTTCCACGACCATACATTCCGGATGGTAGAGCTCTTGCAGAAGTTTTACAATCTGAACTTCGAGAAATAGGTATTAAAGCTAATATAGTTACCTATGATTGGGGTACATATCTTGAGAAAACGAAATATGGAGAGCATGATATGGCAATGTTGGGATGGAGTGCTGACTTTGGGGATCCTGATAATTTTCTATATTTCCTTTTAAGTAAATCCTCCGCAGAGAAACCAGCAGGAAATATCTCATTCTATAAGAGTGATGAAATGCAACAGATTTTGGAGAAAGCAAGAAATATATCAGATAATGACCAACGTATAGCCTTATATAAAAAAGCACAGAATTTATTTCATCAAGATATACCATGGGTTCCTTTAGCACATGCTCAACAAGTGTTAGTTATCAATAAGAGAGTAGAACACCTTCAACTACATCCATTGAATTGGAAATATTTTAAAAATATTACTTTAGGAAAGTAAATATGATTCAGAATACATCTCATATTATTAAAGTTATCGTTATACTACTACTGGTTATACCAATATGTACTCAAGAAGCCAGTGGAGATGCTGATGTCAATAAAGACGGTATTATTGATATTCTCGACTTAACAGTCGTTGCTAAATATATCGGTAGTAATCTTGAAACAATTAAGGAAGTTAACCCTGATGTAAATGGAGATGGGGTTATTAATATATTGGATCTTGTATATGTGGTTTCAATGTTTGGAAGTGTTGAATCACAACATCAGAAGACATTAATATTTGGTCGAGGTGGAGATTCTGTAACACTTGATCCATCGAGAGTCCTTGATGGTGAATCTGCTAAGGTTTGTGATATGATCTTTGATACACTTGTACAATACAAGGGAGAGACGACAGATATAGAACCTGCTTTAGCTACATCATGGGAAAATACATTGGATGGATTAACATGGATGTTTAATATACGTCAGGATGTCAAATTCCATGATGGTTCCCAACTTAATGCGGACACCGTTGTTTTTTCTTTACTACGTCCTAATGTCCAGACAAGTAGTTTTCTGAGCGATTTTGTAGACTCTATTACTACATTAGATGAATTTACAGTACAGATTCAATTAAAATCTCCTTATGCCCCATTTCTCAGTTTTCTTGCAAGCATAGAAAATTCTATTGTAAGTATGGCTGCTGTCAACCGTTTTGGTAATGATTTTGCAATGAATCCTGTAGGTACAGGTCCATATAAATTTGATAAATGGCATAAGAATGGAAAAATAGAACTGACAGCGAATTCTGAACATTGGACAGGTAAACCTTCAATTGATAGGTTCATCTTTAGATCTATACCTGATAATTCCAAACGTCTTATTGAACTTCAAAAAGGAAATATTCATGTAATGGAATTTCCAAATCCAATCGAACTAATTATAATACTTGAAGATCCTAATTTAAGACTCTACATGAAACCAAGTTTGAATATAGGATATTTGGCAATGAATTTGGATAAACCACCTTTCGATAATTTAAAGGTTCGTTTGGCAATAAATCATGCTATAAACAAGTCTAAAATAGTTGAAAGTCTATATAGAGGTACGGGAATACCAGCAAAAAATCCTATTCCACCATCGTTATGGGGTTATGACAATTCAATCATAGATTACCCATATGATCCTCACCATGCTAAACAGTTGCTTGCTGAAGCGGGTTTTCCAGATGGTTTTGATACTACACTTTGGGCACTTCCTATCCCTCGGCCTTACATCCCTGATGGTTTTGCTTTTGCAGAGGAAATTAAATCTGATTTAAGTAAAATAGGTATTCAAGCAAAAATTATGAGCCATGACTGGCAAACATATCTTGATAAAATTCAAAATGGTGAACATGAAATGGCTATGTTTGGTTGGATTGCGAGTGCTGACCCAGATAATTTTTTCTATTATCTCCTTAGTCAACATACTGCTGAAAAACCAGCATTGAATATCTCATTTTATAGAAGTGATGAGATGCAGGAATTAATTGATCAAGCAAGAATCAATATAAGTAGAGCTGAACGGATTGAGTTGTATAAAAAAGCACAAGCTATTTTTCATAGGGATGTTCCTTGGGTACCATTAGTTCATGGGCAACGGTTATTAGTTGCTAATCATAATGTTAGGAATGTTAAACTTTCACCATCCGGATGGAAATATCTCAGAAATCTATCGTTTGAATCAAATTAAACGCAAAGGTGTAGTTAAGAGAATGATGAATTTTAAAGTTGGTATTACTCGTGACTTTGTAAAACCTGATGGAAGTTCAGATTTAGATAATATTGCAGGGACACTATTTGATAAAGTAGGTTTGGAGTGGGAATATATTGCCGATAACACATCTCATTTAACTGGTGAACAGGTAAGAGACTATGATGCCCTTCTTGTTTTAGGTGCGGCTATTACTGAAAAGACATTTATTGGTGCAGAAAAGTTAAGTATTATCGCCAGATTTGGTGTAGGTTATGATAAGGTTGATGTAGATGCATGTACTGAAAATGGAGTTTTACTTACGATTGCTCCAGATGGTGTGCGAAGACCAGTTGCAACATCAATCATGACATTCATACTTTCATTAAGCCATCAATTATTGATCAAAGATCGTTTAACACGTGAAGGCAGATGGGAGGATAAACAAGATTATATGGGAATGGGTTTGGTAGGGAGAACTCTTGGTCTTGTTGGTATGGGTAATATTGGGAAAGAGACTTTTAAACTCGCCAAACCTTTTGGTATGAACCATATTACATACGATCCATTTGTCAATTCAGAAGATGCAACAGATGTAGAAGCAGAAATAGTGGACTTAGAAACATTAATGTCTACTGCCGATTTCGTATGTGTATGTTGTCCATTAACAGAGGATACACGAGGATTAATTAATGAAAAATATCTTAGTATGATGAAACCGACTTCGTATTTGATTAACACAGCACGTGGACCGATTGTAGACCAAAAGGCACTTACAGATGTACTGGCTAACAATCGAATTCAAGGGGCGGGTCTTGATGTGTTTGAAATTGAACCTATTCAGGATGATGATCCACTATTAGGTTTAGATAACGTAATAGTTACACCACACAGTATATGTTGGACAGATGAGTGTTTTGAATTGAATGGAAAAAGTGCTTGTCAAAGTATAATCAATGTAGCATCTGGCGAATTACCGCAGTGGATTGTAAACAGAGAAGTGGTAGATAGTCCGAAATTGCGTGTTAAGCTAAGGTAATTAATTATCTCAAGTAAATAATGTTATCCGAAGAGTATATGAGAGAATATTCTGAGTAAGAACTACCACTACACCTCGCATTAATCGTTATATGGCCGTGCAGGATTCCCCCATTGTCCAGTTTTATCAATTCCACTTACAACGACCCCTTCTCTATCCCATCTAAATGATGCTTGGACATCCGGTGTACAGTAGCGTAAAGTAAGACCACAACGACGATTGGATGAAGGATTAGCTTTAGACCCATGTAATAATAGGTCTGTATGAATTGAAATCTCTCCTGCCTTCAATTCATTTTCAACGATATCTCCATACTGTTCCACATTTTCAACGATTTGACCCAATACACTATTTTCATTTGGATCGCTTTGTCTTGAAATTAAATGTCCTGAGTTATGAGATCCTGCTACGAAACGCATAGCACCATTTTCAATAGTTGCATCATCAATAGCAAGCCAAACTGTTATAGTTTTTGAAGGAGTTAAAGGCCAGTACCCTGCATCTTGATGCCATCCAACGGTTTTGTTATCTTTTGGCATTTTACAGAAATAGTGTGCACCCCATCCTATCACATCTTCACCAAGTATATCTCTTACACAAGATACTATTCTGGGATGCTTAAGGAGATCATAAACATTACCGAATTTCATATGTGCGGAAATAATTGAGTAGCTACTTCCCCCTTGAGATAAAACATCGTGTAATAAAGAATCAAAGTATTGACGATGTTGGTCTATCTCAGTTTCATTAAAGATTTTTATTTTATTTATATAACCTAATCTGTTGAATTCTGAGATTTGTTGTATAGATAGTGTGTCTGGATGTTTAGTATCACTTGGAAAGAATTTAAGAACACGTCCCATTTCATCAAGTTGTTCTGTTGTCGGCATTATTTTATTTGTGTTATAGTATTTTCTTTCAGTTGACATAATTATACCTATTCATGATTTTGATATATTTTACCATAAAACAAAAACAATTACAGAAAGGATTAATTTAGTGTTATAATATGTAATGTTTTTATAGATTCCAACTTCCACTTATAACATAACATTAATATTGAGGATATTTAATGGCACATGCATATACACCTGGACTAAAGGTCACAGAAGGAATAATAATAGAAAAGAACCGTCGTCTACCACTTGAGGGAGAGGTGGTTGTTGAAGTAGGTTCTACAGTAAAGGCTGAGGATGTGGTTGCTAAAGCCGATTTACCTGGGAATGTTCAATTGGTGAATATAGCAAATCTTTTGAGTTTGACTCCAAACGAAATAGAAGAGAATATGGTAAAATCCCCTTCTGAGCAGGTTTTAAAGGATGAGATCATTGCTTCTACAAAAGGTCTTTTCGGACTTTTCAAGTCGCATGCTCGATCCCCGATTGACGGTGTAATAGAATCAATATCTGATGTAACTGGACAGGTAATTTTGCGTGAACCCCCAATTCCTGTTGAAGTAAAAGCATATTTGGATGGAACGGTCACCGAAATAGTGCCTAATGAGGGGGTCACCATCGAATCTTATGGAACATATATTCAAGGTATTTTTGGAATTGGAGGGGAGACAATTGGAAACTTAGCTGTGGTTGTTGATTCTCCTAATGAGATATTAACCGTTGAGCATATATTACCCGTACATAAAGATCAAATTCTGGTAGGCGGTTCTTTTGTATCTAATGAAACTATTATGAAAGCAGTAGAAATTGGTGTTAAAGGTGTCATTGCTGGCGGTATTGATGATGGTGATTTACGAAAATTACTTGGCTATGAACTCGGAGTCGCTATAACTGGTTCTGAAGAACTTGGAATAACTCTTGTAATTACAGAAGGATTTGGAACAATTGCAATGGCAGACCGTACTTTTGAAATATTAAAAGCATGTGTTGGAATGAAAACATCTATTAATGGTGCTACTCAAATACGTGCAGGTGTTGTCCGTCCTGAGATTCTAATTCCTCATATATCACATGGTGAAACCCCACCTAATGAAATCAGTGTAAGTACATTAGATATAGGTAGCCCTGTCAGAGTTATTAGAGAACCATACTTTGGCAAACTGGGAAGTGTTACTGAATTACCAATTGGGTTGCAAAAACTTGAAACAGAAGCTGAAGTACGTGTCTTGGAAGTTGAATTTGATGATGGGAAAAAAATAACTCTACCTCGTGCCAATGTCGAAGCGATAGAAGAAAATTAAGTTGTAATGAAATTTAGTTTTTTGACCAAATCTGATATATAACAAAGCCTTTCGTAGTAAAGCATCACCTTTTCAACATAGGATTGTGTTTCAAGAAATCCCTCAAAATAACCGTGGGGAGGAATACTCTCTCCCCATATTTCCATATGAAGTTCTCTGTTTTTTTTAGAAAGCAAACTAATACTGCTACTGAGTGAATTCCATGAATAAGGATTAGCATGTTTATGAATCGCAATTTCTTGTGCATCCTGAATATGACCACGACCACCATTATAGCATGCTAAGGCAATGCGAATACGATCAGGATGATAACTATTTGGATATAGATCGTAAAGACTACGAAGATAGCGTGTACCAGCTTCAATACAATTTTCAGAATGAAATGGATCAGAAACTCCAAGCTCTTTCGCTGTTTCAGGCATTAGTTGTGTTAGACCTTTTGCCCCTGCAGAACTTACAGCTTTTTCATTAAAACCAGACTCTTGAATTATTAATGCTGTAATTAGTCGCCAATCCAATTTCTGTTTTGAAGCGTGTTTTTGAATGATAGGACGATACTTAAGAATTTTTGGTGTAGAAGTCAATAGTCGTATTCCAGCCAAATCACGAACGAATAAAGTGAATCCAACTATTAGAATCAAAGAGATTAAGATGCGGATAAATAGACGTTTTTTCATTTTGAGCATGAATAATGGTCCACCTTAATTTCTCCATACATAGGCCAACAGTATAACGATTCGATGCTGTTGTATAGTACTGTTAGAAATGTGTGCTTCATTTCTTATATTACGCCATGAATAGTTCAATGAACCATTAAATACTGAATTAGGTTGATACTTTAACCCAATTCGTAGCTCAGATAGGCTTTCAACAATTCCTGAAGGGAATGGAATATTTAAATAGTCCTCACCGTAATAACGATCCTTCACATTCGCCTCTCCATTTCGTTGATGACTATAGCGAGTGATTATCCGTGTTGAGGATGTAGCATCGTATGATAAACTAATTGTGAATATATCTGCATCTGTTCCAATTGGATGACCTATCATTGTACCGAAATGTGTAAATTGATTATCTGGAATCAGGTGTGTATATGTCCATCGATTTACACGAACATATTCTGAATTTAGACCTAATTTTCTTTTTAGGTGTTTCGGATACCATTCAAAACCAATTAGCCATGTTACAGCATGTGGATCATTTGAATCACTTTGATATTGAAAATCATCAGCAAGCCACTCACCATAAAGACGTAAACCAACAATTGGTTTGATGGATCCATCAAACGCTAACATAAGATTATCATCCTTTACAGCATTATATTGAACTGCATAATAAGGAATTATAGGGTTAAGATAGTGCCAATCTACAGTTTGTGTATCCCCACCGTATAGAACAGTCTCCGATATTCCAATTTCAATCCAATCATTTACTTTATAATCAAGTCGATGAGCACTTATATAGCGTTTTGCGAGATAGCGATTCGTTCCATCGTCATACCATGTTGAATTTAGTTGTGCTGAGAAAGATGTTGCCTTCAGTGTTCCTACTTTACATGGAATTATTCCAGTTAGTCTGATTAATTCAAAAGGAGGAGAGTTATCCGATATTCCAACGGAGTAGTTTGGACTTGTACCCCAATAGATGTAGTCTCTACCAACTAAAAGATTAAATTCAGTATTTTCAAAGGCTTTTATACCGTATTGAAGGTAACTCCGCTTGAAGTCAACAACATAATCAGCATGCCATTTTTTATATCTTTGATCAGCCGATTTTAATAGAGTGTCTGATTTTGGCAGGAAATAACTCTCTATATAGTCCTGTTTTTGTTCAAAATTCGACACTTCTAATTCTGAATAAATTGTTAAATTGTTTCTTTTATTACCTACAAAATAATGAAAACCAGACTGAATGGCAGGAGCAATAGACTTCTCAGTTCCTCTGATTTGTCCATCTACCCTTAGACGTGAGTCTTGTATTGTTGTAGATTCTTTATCAAGAATAGGGATATGAGCTAATTCATTATTGAATTCTTGTTTTAGTTTTTCTAATAATTTACTATCAATTTTAGACGGTGTCACTTCTCCTAAATTAATTTTAATTTCTGTCTGATTAAGAATCTTTGCTATTTCATAACGAGAAAGTGGTAAAGAATTTCTATTGAACCCATCAATAATTCCAGTTATCTCAAGTTTTCGAAGTGTATCCATAACCCATCTCTGCAAATCCAATGGTGGGTTAGGAACAGCAAATATTATGTTTGGAATAAGTAATAGAATAATTAAATAAAAGACAATTATCAATGAAGGAATTCTGATTAATTTGAAACAATTGGGTTTCATTTCTCCTCAATCTCCATAACCAATTTATCTATCTTATTGAATTGTCTGTTCCATCGAGTATTATATAAGAATTGGCGTAGGTCAAATCGATTATCATCAGGAGAATATGATTCGGCATGATAGGAGGGGGTTAATGTGGTCATCTTGTGTCGATTTATTGAGTAATGTATGAAAAAGTGTTTTACTTTTTCAGCGACCTGTGTAGGAGAAATATGATTCCATTCCTCAACGAGTTTCTCAAACATACTAACTGGACCACATCTATCAACTTTACGAAGTTGACCGAACCGACACAACTCATCATATGTCATTCCCATGTCTTTTTCATCAGTTTGAGTATAAGTTTCAGTTATTGGTTCCAATTCAGCAGTTGGAGGTGCTTCAAGTATATTCTCAAGACTTGTATATCCTAAATTCTCTTGTGCCCATCTAAGAAAACTACGAAGGTCGGTCTTACTTATTCCCCCAATAGGATTGATATCTGCACTACTACAATCATATTTTGTTAAATAACCTCTTAAAGCTTCATCAACGTTACCTGTACCAAGGACAAGCAATGTTCCTTTTCTATTTCGGACCCAGGGCAATGTCTGTGCGAAAAGATAGCTTATGACCATACGTAGGCGTGCTTGTATGTTTTGAAGAGCCTTATTTTCTACTATACTACCACCTTCAGTCTTATATTGTGGAGTTTTACCTGTAATATTACTAAAAAGTTTTCTAAGATTAGTAACCAAAGAATCGATATTTATATTAAGATGGTAACTTCCAATTTCACTTGCTAACTGTTTAGCACGTTGACGAGTTTCTCTTGAACTATTGGATGTACCCATATAACAAGTGTACAATAAGTGATTTGCTATATATTGTGAGGTATGCATAATATCTTGAGAAGTATCTTTGATTTTCATTATGAAATCTTCACCAAACATTCTCTGAATATCTTTAGTCACCTGTGGATTACCATCAATAATTGCTTTTGCTATGATTTGGCACATAGACCCAACTATAGTTGCTACAGCACCACTATCCGAACCACCAGATAACGGGATGAAATATCCTGCAGCATCTGACCTTCGCAGATAATCCCACAACCAACATGCCGGACCATATGCTATTTCTTCTTCTGGAATGTGTGTATTGGGTCGTTTTTTAGGTATAGTAAGGTTTGTGTTTTTTGTGTCTGAGATATTAAAATTTACATAAATGCGTGGTATAGTGATGGCACGACTTGTTTGAACAGCACCGCTCATTCGGGAACCACGATAGGAACGAACATCAGATAAATTGACAGTTGCAGTAACAACTTCAATTTCGTTAATAGAAAACTGAGAACCTTGTGAAAGAATATGTCCATTTTGTATAATAGCTGCACATCCATCAAAATAGAGCCGACCACCATCACAACCTTGCTGATTAGCATATAAATAGACGCCGCCGCATTTTTCAGTCGCATTTTGAATCAAAGACAGACGTGTATCAAGTTTTCGTAATTCGTGATGTGATCCTGAACCGTTTGATATTATCTCTACCCCGTTCGCAGCTAATTCGGTATGTGGAGAGAAAGGAGCAAATAATTCCTCACAGGTTTCGGAAGCAATGACAGTATCCTGTGTTTCAATTACAGCACATCCGATTGGCACTGTCGTCTGTTTAGTGATTTCCTGTAATTCTAAAGGTAAACGATAATCCTCAGTTGTCCATCCTTTTTGCCAAGGAACAAACCATCTTGGTTCACGATAATTTCCTTCTGTTGCTAAGACCATTTTTGGTCGTATGAGTAGAATTTCACCATTACAGACATACACTCGACAATTATATCTAACGCTTTGGTACATCACAGGCATACCGATATCACATAGAATATCATCAGTATGACCAGAGTTTATAATTTTTTCAAGTGATTCCCAACTATGTTGAAGTGTGTCTTCTTCAAGAAAATGATCCTCACAGGAATAACCGGTAATTTCAAGCTCTGATCCAAGTCGATACCTGGCACCTTTTGCTTTTGCTTGTTTTATTGATTCAATTATACGATCATAATTTCCATCGAAATCAAGTGCCCATTGATTGAGGTTGCAAGTCGCGAGTGTTGCTTTCATTGTCTTAGTAACTCAATATGTTCAGTTATAATTGGTATTTGATATGAGTGAATTAATAAAAGCGAGAGCTTAAGTTTTTTGTGGTTTTTTACGAGCGGCAGGAAAAAGTATGTTATTTAAGATTAGCCGATAACCGGGTGAGTGTTTATGTAAATCTAAATTCGTAGGTATTTTACCTTCACCGACAAGATGCCGGTAATCCTCTGGATCATGTCCACCCAAGAATGTAAATGTACCCTTTCCTAAAGAACCGTGAATATACTTTGCATAGTTTGTCCCTTCAATTTTAGCTAATATAGTTATAGAAGGATTGATTCTATCTAAGTTAAATGAGGTAGTTTGTCCAAGAAATCCTGGAACTTCTGAAACATGGTTTTGAGTTAACATTGTAGGAATAGGATCATGTTTAGCAGAAAATTCGAACAGTTGAAAATCTTCTACACCAGTCTGTTGACTCCGTTCAGGGTTTGGATTATCAATATCAGAAAATTCATACCTATTTGGATTTGGATAGAGCGTAAAATTCTCAAAAGCAAAGGTATTTTCATAATCCAATTTCTCATGGAAGTCAGGTGCCAATGGGGATGCGTCTAACACAGGATCAACAATATCAATTTCCCCTCCTTTAGTAGCTAATGCAATATCTAATGTTTCAGGGGCTGAACACATAGCAAAAATAAAGCCACCATTTGCAACATAATCAGCAATATCTAAAGCAGTCTGTCCTTTATGTCTCGGTACTCTTTTAAAACCTGATTCAGAGGCTGCTTCTTCAAAAAGAGCAATACGTTGTTGATACCAAACCTGTCTTGAAAAGGAAGCATGGAACTTTCCATGTTGCCCCGTAAAATCTTCATGATGTAAATGTAACCAGTCGTATTCTTTCACCTGTAAAAAACCAGCTTGTACATCTGAATCCCAAATTTGGTCATAAGGGATATCTGCATAATCTAAGGCAATTTTCACTGCATCATCCCATGGATCTTGATATGGAGAATTCTCTGGAGGTGCATAGACTGCAATTTTAGGTGCTTTTTCTAATAGGATTTCATCCATATTACCTGATTGTATTACAGTATCTTTAATTGATTGGTATTCAGCACCAGACATGGTCTCCACAGTTACTCCCATTTGTACAGCACGTATTTGGACATTTTGTACATTAGGTAGTACGAAGGAACCCCCACGATAATTCAACCACCAAAAACAGGTATACTCACGTGGTACTTCTAATGCCCAATAAGTTAATCCATACGCCTTAAGATGGTTTGTCTGTATGTTATCCATTGGCACTAACAAGAATTGCGCTGATCCAATAGATAAAAAAGAAAAAAGAAAGATATAGGAAGAAAGAAATAAGATTTGGAGTTTATTTCTTAACACGATACTACTTCTCCGGTGCAATAGCTGCTGGTTGATAACCAAATACTACTTTACCATTACTCATTAGCGGAGATTCACTGCCAGGATTGTTAATATCAACGGTCCATAGTTGTCCGTTATTTTCATATATGATCCAACTTCCATTAGAAGGAACCCATACAGGTTTACTACCACCCATATTAGTAATTTGTCTCTCTGTAGGTTTTCCATCCGATGAATATGTTACCAACCAAATTTGGCGTATATTACCATCTTCACTTCTTGAAAATGCCATTGTATTGATTTCAGATGGATGCCATGCTGGCTCAGCATCATCTGCTGGAGTAATAACCACTGGTTCAATTCTATTATTAGCTTGGTCGTAAGCATAAATATTTCGGTTCTCTTGTGAAATCGGATTCTCAATAGTGCCAGCAGTAGCATAGGCAATTAATTGTCCGTCTCTTCTCCAGGATGGGTTAGTCATTTCCATGGCAGTCGATGGAATTTGGAAGACCTTATCTGTACGAAGATGCCGTATCAGTATACGACTACGTTCAGGATTCTCTGAGAAAGAATATGCAATATATTCTCCATCAGGAGAAATTGTTACTTCCTGAGCAAGTTCACGATTATCTAACAGAATTGTTCTATTCCCTGTATTTACATCTTGAAGAATTACATTGTTATCGTGATCATGATAAACCAATGCACCATTTTCAGATACTGAAGGATTGTAACCTGCACCAAGCGGGGCAACTCTTGAATCTATGAGTCTGATAAGTTCATCACCATTCGGCTTATTATCTGATTGAATTAATCCAGTTGAAGGAGCAATTCTCCATAAGACACCATCATGACTGAAGAAAATTGACACCTTATCTGTAGCAAGGGAGAAGTTTGTTGTGTTGAGATTCTCAGGGTTATCCTGTATTTTGCTGCTGATTGCCGTATTTTCAAGTTCAGGATTACTTATATCTTGTCTTAGCATATCGGCATTAGGCTTAAACTCATTTTTATCTTTCAGTTTCCATCCAGCTCCATCTGCTTCAAAAGTAAAACCTAATCCTCTTGTCCAATACATCCATTCTTCAATGGATTTTCCATTCTGAGTATATTTAAATATATCCTCAGGTTCTCCATACATCATGGCTAAATTCCATTGACCCCCATCTGATATTTCCGCCATTGTCCCTTTTTCATCTACATAGGAAGCCATGATATCAATATCTACATGTGATGTTGTTTTTCCAGGAAAAACTGTAATAGTTGCTGGATTTCCCCTGACGGGTTGGTGTGTACCAAATATCCCAATACCATCTGATGTTCCAGATTGACCATCATTGTTTATATCAACTACAGCCATAACATAGTATTTTCCAGGTTGAACATCTACAAGAAAAGTTCCATTTTCGTCTAAAAAAAGCGGCATCCAAGTTGGATTACGGAATTTTGGTGATGTAGAAATACTCAATATACCGTCAGGAGTTGGTACATCACTGTTTGTATTCTTATCCTGATCAGTCTTAGAGATTTGTGAATTAGAAAAAAATGAGGTTATTTTTCCTGTAATACTTCCAATTGTCTCTTCAGGATTTTCTACTGTTAGTCCATTTGCACCAAAATTGCCTGGTAAGAATTGTTCATCAGATACAGTTATATCAGTGAGTTGTCCATTAGAATCATATTGTGCACTCATCTGGATATTGATGGTTCTTGTTTCACCATCTTCAAGAACGATTAATTTTGGAGGAATTGTAGAAATGGAATTTGTTCCCCATCCGCCAAGAGAATCTCCTTTACTATATCGTCCATCCCCATCTCTATCATGATTTGCAATTATGTAATATCCACCAATTGGTAATTTAAAGTTGAATCTCCCTTCCTCATCAACAATCCCGCTTGCAACTGGATTTACAAGTGCCGAAGTTGTATAAACCTCAACACGAATTTCTTTATCAGGTTCAGGTATCGGCAATACACGTCCAGCAATGATAGCACTGTCTTTTGTTAAATCCAATTTAGGTTTTGTATCATATATAGCATTAGCAACTATTTGTAAGTTTTCAGTAAATGTGTTTCGTTGAATTAATACTGGAACAGGAAACGCCCCCTGTTTTTTTATATCTGGTACCCCATAAAAACCGAATACGTCACCATTATCAAGTCTATTACTTGAATTTCTGTCATAAATTGCCATCAAGTAGTATTTTCCTGGCTTTAATCGAAGTTCCCATGTTGCGGTTTCTTTGTCTACAATTGAAATTCCTGCTCTATATTTCCATGAAGTATCAGTATATGCAAGAATAATTATCTGTTGATTTTCATCTGTGATGTTTAAATCAGATTTTAGTATACCTCGACATCCAGATGTCGCTTTGCTTAGATCAGTCTTAAATTGTTGAAATTCACTTGGTTGATATAACGAAGCTGCGACCAATTTCTGGTTTTTGTTTATACGTTGGAGTCTTGCCGTGATAGGAATTTGTATGTTTTTCAATTCTGTATTACTGCCAACATCAATTGACTGGTGTTTTTGTGATTCATCTTCCCAATTAGAGATTCCTAACACTCCATAACCATCCCCTTCATCAAATTTCCCTGAACTATCAAGATCAACATAAGCAACAATAAAATATCTACCTGGCTCAACATTCAATTCGAAAGTACCAGTAGAAGATAGAGATAGACCACTTGTATAAAGTTCTCTTAACTTATCATCCCGATATACAGATACATTTGTATGTGAAAGATCAAATCCATCCCATACAATTTTTCCTGATATTTTAGATGTAAGACCAGTAGTTGAAATTTTCTGATTTGGTTGTTGAGATGGCTCTCCAGTTTCTTGTGGTATTTGACAGAAACCGGTTATATTCCAAGTCAATCCAATACTGAGTAATAAAAATATAACTAATTTGTGTGACATTTCTTGTAATCCAATATCTTTCTTACAATAATTATAAACTCTAATTTTTCATTCTCTATATTACCATACCTAATGCTATTTTTCAAGATGACAATAAAAGAGGTATGTAAAGTTTTTGCAAAAATATCCTATTTTCCATGTGTATATTTTATAGATTACAGTGATTTGTATTCAGTATACAGTTTACAGTAGTATTAAATCTAAGCTATTTCATTATTAAGATAATTCTATCGTTTTTCCACTTTAGTACATTTTATTAGATGTATGAGAAAATGTTACACTTTTCCTACAAAGTGTAGGATTGTATATCGTTATTACACTGCCTTTCCTATTAGTCCCTGTCTGGGTTTGTAGCGAATTAAACCTCTAATTCTAAAATTTGAAAAAAGTAACAATTTTGTAGTTTTCCTTGATGAGCGAGTATTCTGTTTTTACTATTATTATTCTCATAACATACTATTTATGGGCAGATTCACTCCTGTAAAAATCAGATTATTGGATTAGATTATTATATACTTTATTTTGCTACTATGTATTATATTAAACCTATATATGGTATTGTAACGTGTATTTATTATTATGTCAATATGTATTTATCTATATGGTATTAGTTGCTTTGTAATTTATTTTCTTCATTTTATTTCTATGTATTATGCATGTTGTTATTTGAAATTCTGATAGTCGACTACTATCGCTCCTTATGTCAGAATCTCGGATGATACAGGATTAGGCGGATAAACGGTCTTGCTACATTTATTGTCTGATCCCCCAATCTGAATAGGATTTCACACATTTCACCCTCAAATCAGAATCAAGAATCAGGAATCAGGAATCAACGGTATGAATGCGGTAGGGCATTCCTCGGGTATGAATGCGGTAGGGTATTCCCGGGGGTTCCCTGAGGCTACCCTTTATATTATCCAAAAATCTTTCTTGCAATTAGATTTTCGTGCATAAAATGTCGAAAACTGTACGTACCCGTGTAGATCCAATTGTGGAAACTTATGTATATTTATGATATAAGATATATATTGTTATTTTCCAATTAATTAAAAATACACAGGGAATAAAGAAGTGATTGAAGTATTAAATTTAACTAAAGTATATGGACAAAATAAAGCAATAGACAATATCAGTTTCAAAATTGATAAGGGTGAAATGGTTGGATATCTTGGACCTAATGGTGCAGGCAAAAGTACTACATTGAAGATGTTAGTTGGTCTGTTGGAACCAACATCGGGTGATATAAACGTTGCCGGATTTGGTGCAAAAACTCACCAATTGGACATAAAACAACGTGTTGGTTACATACCTGAAGAGGCACAATTATATGAACATCTTACATTAATCGAGCATTTGCAATTATTAGGTAGACTATATCATCTTGAAGAACAATTGATTATTCGAAAAATCATTGAATTTACCAGATTATTTGAAATGGAAGAACAAGCTCATCAAAGAATTAGTAGTTTTTCACAAGGCATGCGTCAGAAGTGTCTCATAATGGGGGCATTACTTCATAATCCAGAAGTCTTACTTTTTGATGAACCGTTTACGAATTTGGATGTAACAACAGTAACGTTTTTGAAAGATCTACTCAATCGTTTGGCGGAATTAGGAAAGACCATTATTTATTGCACGCATATCTTGGAAGTAGCTGAAACGTTATGTCCGCGTATTTTAATTATTAATGAAGGGAAGTTAGTTGCAGATGCCCCAGTGGAGGAATTAAGAAAACAGACGAATCAAAATGCATTGAATGAGATATTTGTTCAACTCACTGAGACAACAGGCATAAGTGATAAGACCGATGAAGCAGTTCGTATTATAACTGAAAACAATTAGTATGTTTGAAAAATTCGCAATTAAATTTGGGGCAAATCCACACCATTATAAACTCATATTGGATAACGAAAAAGTACTTGAAGAGCGTGCAAATGAAGGAAAACAAGGTATTGCTAAACTATCATTGGCACTGTACTGTGCTTTTAGCTTTTTGATAAGTATATTTTCATCCCTCGTTGTTTTCTTTGGCATTGATGTGTTTATTTATTCAATCATCGGTGTTTCAATGTCAATGGGTATTGTTGCTTTGTGGTCCCTTCCTTATTTTGATAATCTACTGAATCCTATTTATTATCAAGTAATTGCCCATGCACCAATATCTTCACGGACATATTTTATGGTAAAATTAACACAAATTTTAAAATCGTCAGTGATTCTATTATTTTGTTTAAATGTATTCCCTTCGGTGTGTGGCATCTTTATCAAAGGTGAAGATCTTACAATTGTACGCTATTTTTTTCCTCTCGTCTATCTGCCAGTTGTGTTCTTATCAGGATTTTTTACAATAGGTATAATGGCTGCATTGGTTGGGTATCTGACAAAACTATATTCAATTAAGAAGTTACAAAAAGTTACGAAATCCTCACAGTTTATCTTACCAATATTATTTCCTCTGAGTTTCTATTTAATTCCTTTTGAATTATTCCAGGAGCATTATAATTCTATTGTTAAATATCTAAGCTATTTACCTATAGGTTGGTTTGCGAGTATAGTTTCCCTTGTAGTCAGTAAAATGGACAGAATTGGATTTCAAAGGGATATAATTCTCACTGGCGTTGCATTAGTTTCAACACTTATACTTGTCTTGATTCCACTTAGGAGTATAGCGAAGACCTATTCTGGTTATCTTGCGTTTCTCTTAGAAAATGTCAATAGAAGTATGAAGAAATTGAGAATAAGAAATAGTATTTTATCCAGATTCTTTAAGAATCCTGAAACCTATGCAAGCATGAGTTTATGTTGGATTTATTTACGTCGAGATAAAAAATTAGCAGCAAAATTTAGTGCTGAAGGTATTACCGTCATTATAATGACTCTGATACTCTTTATTCGAGGAATTTATCCAATCGAATATATAAAATATAATTATGCACTTGGTCTAAGTCCAGGATTTATTGGGTTATACGGAATTATTGGATTTAGTTTATCACTTGGGTTCCTTCAGGCGGTGCGTTATTCACAACATTGGAAGGCTAAATGGATACTGGATATTACACCGTATGGAAATAAATCTAATATGTGGCGGGGAGCAGAATTTACAGTCCTAATTTTCCTCTTACTACCCTGTACCTTATTCAGTATTATATTTGCATGTTTTCTATGGGGTATTAATGGTATTTTTTATGTATTACCAGGTTTAGTGTTAGTACTATTATCTATCTATACATTTAAACAATCAGGATTAAGTCATCCTCTATCTCAAGAAAGAGTAGAAGGAGAAATTGGATCTGGGTGTCTAACAGTTATAATATATTCAACTGCATTAACATTATTAATAGGAATCTTGTTCTTAGCCCGGTTCATACATGTAAGGGTATATGTAGGAGTGTATTCAATTATAGTTGTCGGAGGAATCTTTGTTCTTTTTAGATATAAGAAAAAGCCTAATGATTAATTCGTTATGAGGGATAATTCAAATGAAGGTCGATAGTATTACTGTTGCAGCGTGTCAATTACTAACAAGTAAAGATGTTCCGTTGAGTACTGATAAAGTACTCCATTATTTAGAAATTTGTGCTGATGAAGATATTGAAGTTGTTGCTTTTCCAGAAGGATGCCTGTTCGGATATTGTTGTGATACTGAATATTGGAATAATATATCTCCTCAAGTATTTAAAGAATCAGAAGCCAAAATTGCACAAGCTGCAAGAGAACATAATATTGCGGTAATTGTTGGTTCAGCACATCATGATGGGGAGAATTGGCATAATGATTTAGCAATAATTGATCAACAAGGAACTCTGAAATATAGATATGGTAAAACTTTCTTAGCAGGTGAAAAGTGGTGTACTAACAATAGAGGAAAATTACCTATTGTTGAACTTGCTGGTGTAGAGTGTTGTTTTATTATCTGTCATGATGTACGTTATCCAGAATTAGTAAAACTTCCGACTGCTATGGGAGCGAAAATCTGTTTTTTCTGTTCATGTGAATCAGGATTACTCTCTGAAGCAAAGTTGTCCGCATATCGAGCAATGCCTATTTCGCGGGCTACTGAAAACGGTATATTTCTTGTGATGTCAAACACACCTTCGAATCCCGATGATATTAGAGATCCAGGATCCTCACATGGTAATTCAAAGATTATTCATCCGAATGGAAATGTAATTGAAGAAGCAGGTTTCTTTGGGGATACCGTTATTTCTGCCACGTTAGACCTTAGTAAGGCAAGTGGTTATTTAGCAAAACGTACATATAATGAGAATACAATTCTCAGAGAATGGTTCCAACAAGGTTGTGAGTTTGTGGTAAAAGTGTAAGATCGTTCAATATTTTTTGTATCAAAAAGGACTTCATATATGCAGAATAAAGTAATTGTTGTCAAAAGCAGTTCACTCATTGATGGGATTACTACTTCTATCCAATCAAATCAAGCAATTGTCATTTCAGATGGTAGGATAGTAAGGGTTGGACATCAGGAGGCTATATCTAAAGAGATACCATCGAATACCGAAATAATTGATCTTGGAGATTTATGTATAATCCCTGGACTAATAGATGGTCATACTCATTTGAGTCTTTCAGGAAATGGTAGTAATTATGTAGAGATGTTTTCTGATTCAGATGAGATGATGGTATTAATCGGTGCCATGAATTTAGAATTACATCTTTCAGCAGGAATTACAACCATCAGAGAACATGGTGCGCGGAACAAAGTTGGTTTTTACTTGAAGGAGGGATTGGAACATGGTTATATCGCAGGACCACGTACCTTAGTCAGTGGAAGACCGATTACTTGTACGGGTGGACATTTTCATATGTGTAATGAGACTGCAGATGGTGTAGATGAGATCCGTAAGTCCGTTCGAAGATTAGTACATGAAGGAGCAGATTATATAAAGATAATGGCTTCAGGGGGTGGAACGGAAGGAACTATCCCAGGACGTGCAAGTTATTCGGTTGAAGAATTACATGCAGCAGTCCACGAAGCACATCATTTTCATCGATTAACAGCTGCTCATTGTCGTGCCTCTGAGTCTATGGTTCGCGCTGTAGAAGCTGGGATTGATCTGATGGAACATGCCGAATTCCTTGAACCTGATGGTGAACTACGTTTTGATCCAAAAATAGCTGAGATGATGGCAGAATCAGGTATTTGGATTAGTCCTACTCTTCAAGCATGGACCGATTATCCAAGGATTGTCGAACTTCGAAAGAAAAGAGATAACGATGACATTTCATCTGAGGAGATTAAGGACTTAGAATATCAGGAACAGCAAATAGAAAGACGCTTGGATGTAATGCGTCGTATGCTTGATTATTGTTTAAAGGATCGTATTGTTCCCGGGACGGATTCAGGTGTTAACAATCTTGCTTTTGGTCATCTTGATTACGATTTACAACTGCTTGTTGAAGTTGGTTTTACACCTGCTGAAGCCTTAATCTCTGCAACTCGGATTTCAGCGGAAGCTATTGGGATGGGAGATGAAATTGGAACAATTGAGCCGGGAAAAATTGCTGATCTTGTTGCTGTAGAAGGGGATCCAACATCAAATGTGAATGCATTTAGTCGGGTTCAAGCAGTATTTCAAGCTGGTAAAAGGGTCCGATAAATGATTAGAATTAACAGACTCAAATTTCGTAAATGTCTTCTCTACGTTTTGCTACTTTGTGTTTGACAAGTGCTTTAACTGTCTCAGGCATTCTTTGAAAAACATCAGGATAAATGGGTTGATGTCCACCTTCACGCATAAGATTCCACCAAGCCGGATAATATGCTATATTCAGAGCCATTCGATGTTGGTTTTTTGATGTATTGGCACCATTTCCATGCCAAGTTCCTCCCTGCCATAATAGAACTGAACCGCGTTTTCCAACTATTGGGATAGGGATACATGTAGCAAGATCATTACTTGTCGGTCTACGCCTTGTCTTATGACTGAAAGGTACAACAATAGTTGCACCATTCTCCTCAATAAAATCTGTAATCATCCATATAGTATTAATCATCCAAGGTGTTTCTGGTAGAATCTTTGGTAAGTCATGAGTAGAATCTGTGTGTATTCCACCCTGTCCGGCTCCAGGTTTTACCCATTTGGTACATGCCTCTCCAAGCCGAACCTTATCACCAATAAAGTGTCGAACAACCTCTAAGACTTGTGGATGAGCAATACAATCCTGACACAAATCGTCGAGATTAGCAATACCAAAGAGTGTTTGATATAGGTCGTCATTTGGGTTTTGAAACAACCACTTATTAGCAAGATCTTGATGAATTTGGTAGTATTTCTCCGCCATTGTATCTGCCATATCAGAAGGAATGGCGTTTTCTATCAAACAATATCCGTATGTGTCTAAATGTTCGATTGATTCTTCTACCATATTGAATTCCTTTTATCTTTCACGATCAGAAATAAGTAAATCGAATGAGTTGCTTTGCCAACCCCCTTCCATAACGATGTTATCTCTTGTTTCTCGTAACCATTTCACCATTCTATCCTTCATTCTTCGTAATACATGTTTATAACCGAGATGGGTTGCAAGGTTATGTAGTTCATGAGGATCACTCTTCATGTCATACAGTTCATCTTCACTATATGGATTGTAGACATATTTCCAATTATCAGTACGAACCATCCTAACAGTAGCCAGTGTTGGTTCATATCCATGGAATTCAGCAAATACATCGTCGTTCCAATCGTCAACAGTTTCACCATTAAGTAATGGTACAATAGATCTTCCATCAAGATTATTTGGTGTTTTAGCATCTCCAATTTCTAAGAAGGTAGGCATTAAATCCACCAGATTAACAAACTCATTACAGGTTGACCCTGGGTCAGTCACTTCGTTCCACTTGATGACCAATGGTATGTGGTGTGTCTCCTCATACATATGGAATCCTTTATTAAACAGCCGATGACTACCAAGCATATCGCCATGATCAGTAGAAAAGATGACGATTGTATTCTCATCCATGCCATTTTCTGTAAGACAGTTTAAAATTCGTTGGACCTGATCATCTATAAAAGTGCAGAATCCCCAATATGCAGCAATAACCTTTTGCCAATCTTCCCATGTCAGATGACTCGAATTCCATCTTAACATCTCCTTTTGTTGTATTAACGGTTTATTGATGAACATCTCATCAAAGTTCCCCCATCGTTCAACTGTATCTGGGTCATACATTGATAAATAAGGTTCGGGAACAGCATAAGGGAAGTGTGGACCAAAAAAGTTCGCAGCAATCATGAAAGGTTTATCAGAATCATTATATCCATCAAGTAGTTCAATAGTTTTATCAGCAGTCCATGCTTCCATAGTTTTTTCAATAGGGAGTGGTAGTTCACCATAAAAAGGTGCATTACCACCCCACTCATAGGGTTGTACGGCATCCTGATCGATTCTGTAATCAATACCGTCCTCTTTTAGCATTTGATGCCATTCATTATATGGATGCCATTTATCATATCCCCAAAACTCAGTGTCTCCTTGTTTAGCAAGATGCCATTTTCCAATACATGAAACATTATATCCACTATCTTTCAGGAGTTGTGGATATGCAGGTTTATCAAGAATTTGATCAGAAAACACTCCGTTAAAGTTACCCATATTAGAGAGTTGGCCGTGATTATGTGGATATAATCCTGTAAGTAATGACCCACGTGCCGGTGAACAGAGGGAAATTGGGGTATACGCCTTAGAAAAACGCATTCCAGATGCTGCAATACTATCAATTGCTGGTGTTTGGCAAATAGTTGCACCATTACATCCTAAGGAATCATATCGTTGTTGATCGGTCAGAAGAAACAGAATATTTGGTTTTTGAGGCATAAGTACTCCAATATCAACTAATGAGATTTTCAGGATTAAGACCTTCTAATTCAGGATGAAAAAATAAACCATCTTTTCGAACGAGTTTTCCATCAAAATATATTTCTCCACCGCCATATTCTGGTGTTTGAATCATTACCATATCCCAATGAACCGCAGAACGATTTCCATTGTCTGCTTCTTCATAGGCTTGTCCAGGAGTGAAATGAAAAGATCCAGCAATTTTTTCATCAAATAGAATATCTAACAGTGGCTTAGTGATATAAGGATTGAATGCAATAGCAAATTCTCCAATATATCTTGCACCATCATCGGTATCAAGTATATTATTTAGTTTTTCTGTATGATTACTTGTGGCATCAACTATTTTACCGTTTTCAAAATGTAGACAGACATCTGTAAAAGTAGTTCCTTGATAAATTGTAGGTGTATTGAATTGGATCATACCGTTTACAGAATCTCTAACAGGAGAAGTAAAACATTCACCATCTGGAATGTTGTACTCTCCTGCACATGGAATTACCGGTATATCCTTAATACTGAACCGTAAATCGGTATTTTCACCTTTGATATGTACTTCGTCTGTATTCTCCATCATTTTTGTTAATGGTACCATTGCTTTTTCCATCAAACTATAGTCAAGCGTACATACATCAAAGTAATATTTCTCAAATGCTTCAGTACTCATAGATGCTTGTTGTGCCATTGCAGGATGTGGCCACCTTAAGACAACCCATTTTGTATTTGGTACTCTAATGTCATTGAGTGGTCGTGATAATAATTTTTGATATCTTTGCAATGCCTCAGAAGGAACGTCAGACATTTCAGTGATGTTATGACTTCCTCGTATCCCGATATAGGCTTGAACTTGTTTCATGCGGTAGCATTCATAATCTCCAATTAATTTAATACCATCATCAGTCCCGCCGAGAATAATCTCTCTTTGAATTCGTGTCTGTCTTATTTCTACAATTGGAATTCCTTCAGCTTTTCGAACAGACCGGATAAGAGCAATTACCATCTCTTGTGGAATTTCGATGCCTTCAATTAGTACAACTTCTCCAGGTTGGATTTTAGTAGAATGTGTAATTAGAACATTAGCAAGTTCATCAAATCGTGGATCGTACATTTCTCTCCCATTGGTTTTATTTAATAAAATGTAATCTGAAGTTAGTAAGCTTATAATTAACCGAAAATTATGATTGATACCTACTATTCATTTCATTTGATAGATTCATCCACCAATATTCATCAGGATTTGCACGTAAGATATGTGTGTTCTTTGGTGAATCATTTGCACCTAAACTCTTTTCTATAATTTCAGTTCCAGAATCTTGTTCTAAGAACTCAGCAATATTGTTCTCTAACCTTGTGGTTGATCTAATAGCAATTATATTTTTAATTTCAACTCTGTCTAAATCTAATAGATGGTAAATGTTCCAAAACAATTTCTTTCCATTCTTTGGTAACGGGTTTTGAGGTCCTAATTCAATTTCTTTAAACAGTCTTACCATCTCATCCCTTATACTATGTGGTGGTTTTTCATCTGAGCGTGTGGCATGTCGTACAAGTCGTCGTGCTAAGGAAGTTGCTCCTTTTTCTGATAGAGCGGAACCGACATAGGTATAAATACCCGCATTTAAGTGTATTAGTTTTCCTTTTTTAAATCGTCCAAATTGTAGTTCAATTTCACTCTTTAATTGAAATCGGAGTATATATGTACCTGCTTGGGTGTTTTCCCCAATAATTCTTATTGTTGGAATATCCATTTTTAATCAGTCTAATATATGTGCGAAGAAATTTTTATTCATCAAATATTTTATTTTCTTTGAAGATAATAACAGAAATTAACCAGAAAGTCAAAACGAAGGGTGTGAGTTTGGAATCACAACAGATTACAGAAATGTAAGAATCTGTAATCGGTGTTTTTGTTATAATAGTGTAATTGAATTTGACATATCAGGGTTGAATCAATATATGTATTGAATTAAAATAGAGTTGAATAGAATTAAAATTATGATTATGCAAAGGGAATATAGGTAATGAAAAAACATAGATTGTCAAAAGGGGTTATTGTCGTAATCGTGTTAATTGTACTTCATCTAATACCTGTATGGGGATTCAAGTATTTTCCTACACAAGATGGTGCCAGTCACATTTATAACGCTTATGTATTGAAAGAGTATAATAACCCTAATAATACACAATTACGGGAAGTTTATGAATTAAATCCTACTTTATTCCCTAATTGGACTTCACACGCACTTCTATTGATATTGATGTACATATTTCCACCAATTGTATGTGAAAAAATCGTCCTTACTCTCTGTATTACTCTTCTGCCATTATCACTTTTCTATTTTCTCAAAGGAATTAAGGAAGGTAACATATATTTTGGTCTTGTTGGTTTCATCTTTGCATATAACTATCTTCTTCATATGGGGTTTTACAATTTTGTACTGAGTATGTCTCTATTTTTCTTCACACTTGGTTATTGGTGGCGAATCAAGGATGAGATAAACATAATTAATATTGTCATTATATACATTCTGTTGATAATTTCTTATCTCACACATTTTCATTCCTTTTTATTACTTATCTTATCTATGACATTCCTTTCGATGTATTTATCTTTATACAATATAGTGATAAACATGTCGTCAACTAAATCTGAATCAAACACACTGTTGTCACATTTGAAGAAGTCCATAGTGAGAGAAAAATCATATTTATACTTTATTGGTATTCTCTTTCCTTCATATTTTATGTTTTTGAATCATTATCTATATCTTGCTGATAAGCATGTTAATAAAGGCTACAAGGGGTTTGAATGGTTATTGGATTATTTCGTCTCAATGAAATCATTGGTTTCATTTCGTGATGAACATATACTAATTGGTCAAACTCTACTGTTAGTCTTTTCAATTGCTTTTGTTTTTACGATAGTAGGTAGAATTATGTTTGCAATGAAGAATGATAAATCAGAAAAAGATAGACCCGGTTGGACACGATATTTTTTAGAGACTGATGGGTTTATTGTATTATCAACATTGATTACTATAATGTATTTTATTACACCATGGTCTGGTTTAAGTGGTGGATGGATTAATGACAGGTTTCATCTATATATTTTCTTAGTATTACTACCATTTTTCTCAATACCTTTATATAAAAAAGTCAACCAAATCATAGCAGTAATCCTAATCTTGTTGTCATTATGCCATCTTGGACTTAACTTTCACACATATACCTTGTTAAATCGAGATATTAAAGAGGCTCTATCATTAGAAGGAATTGATAATGAAAATACAATTCTTATGAGTATTCCTGCTGAATGGGGAGGTGTTTCAGATGAACTTGGTTTTGAGCCGAAATACGTTGAACCGTTTGGTCATATTGAATGTCATCTGATAGTTAATAAAGGGATAGCATATTTAAATAACTATGAAGCGAATACAGATCATTTTCCATTGAGATATAAGAACAAAGGTTTACCAGCAGATTATGTTATTGTTTGGCGTACAGAATATGATGATGTTGAAGGCTTAGAAGAGGAGTATGAACTAATTGACTCAACGAAATATAATCGTCTGTATCGTCGAATTCCTTGAACTTATAGATTAATTTAGTATAACGCTATTTATCTGGTCTTTGATATTGAAAAGGTTATATGTTCATGATATGCTCTAATCTAAGTTATCTTAAAATGTGTATAGACATAGAGGTAGAAAAATGCAGGATGTCAAAAATATTGGTTGGAAGGCTGAGAGTACTGAAGGTATAGTAGCTGCTGGTGGTGCAAAAGCAGTTGCAGCAGGTGTAGAAATCTTAGAAGCAGGTGGAAATGCAGCTGATGCTGCTGCAGGAACGATTCTTGCTTTGAATGTTACTGACCATGTTCTTTGCTCTATTGGTGGTGAAGTGCCACTTCTAATTTTTGATGCTAAGAAAAGAGAAGTGAAATCTTTATCAGGTCTCGGTAGAGCTCCGTTATCGCAAAATGCCATTGACTGGTATATGAAAAACGGTATACCTAACGGTGATATAAAGATGGCACCAGTACCGTCAGTTGTAGACCTGTGTACGACAACACTTAAACTTTATGGGACCATGAGTTTTAAAGATATTGTAGCACCTACACTACGATTACTTGATGATGGTAATGCTGATTGGCATCCAAAATTAGCTAACACCTTAAGACGACTTGTTGATGAAGAACGAAACACAAAAGGTAATCGAGAAGAGAAAATACAAGCAGCAAGTGATCGATTCTATGGAAGAAATGGTGTGAATCCAGATGTTTCTGAGGAATTAGAGTCCTACTATATAGAAAAAGGTGGATTTCTAAGAAAAAATGATCTTCAAGCACATTTGACAAAGGTTGAAGATCCCGTGACAATTGATTATCGTGGGTATACAGTTTGTAAGTGTAGTACTTGGACACAGGGTCCATATTTATGTCAAGCATTACGTTTACTTGAAGATTTTAATTTAAAGCAGATGGGACATCTATCTGCTGATTATATACATGTTGTAATTGAGTCTCTCAAATTGGCTATGGCTGATAGAGATACATATTATGCGGATCCTGAATTCGTTGATGTTCCGTTGGATAAACTATTATCAGATAAGTATACTGAAATACGTCGAACTTTGATAGATATGCAAATTGCATCAGATGAAGCCAGACCAGGTGATGTTGAAAACATGAAACCCATATTAGCAGATGGTGTATACCGTCCAGGAGATGGTGGGACAACAACATGTGTTGTTGCGGACAAATGGGGAAATGTTGTTTCTGCTACCCCAAGTGCGAATGTGCATGTAGAAGAAAACATGGGTGGTTCAACTGGAGTTAGTTGGGGGAATCGTTTGCGAAGTTTAAATACGAATCCAAATCATCCAAATTGTATTGAACCTGGAAAACGTCCACGAATTACATTGACACCGACTTTGGTCTTAAAAGATGGAGAACCGGTCTTGGCAATTAGTGTTGCAGGTGGTGATTTACAGGACCAGACAACAATGAATCTTCTGTTAAACTTTGTTGAATTCGGTATGTTACCAGAAGAAGCGGTAACAACACCACGTTTTGCGACTCTTCATCACCAAGATTCATTCGATCCAAATCCAATACGGGAGAGAACTTTTAAAAAGGTTGGTTCATTAAGTATAAATACTACCGTATGTCAGGATGTTATAGATGGACTTGCTAATCGGGGGCATAAGGTTGACAGAAAGTCAGGTCCGATAGCTGTACCTGTGATGATATATGTTGATAAAGAGAGTGGAATATATTATGCTGCTGGTGACCCGGATGCAAAGAGGCATGCAGCAGGATTATAAGGAAGAAAGGAATTAATCACTTTTGATGGTAGATGTATTCCTTGTCTTCATTATTGAATAAAATCCTTACTTAGATTCAAACGATTCCAATACAGGCTTTGCAATCCATGATTTTGGTGTTTTTATACCTAAAACGTAAGCTATAGTTGACGCGGTATCATAGATATTAATGAAGGATTTTAGTTCTTTTCCTTGAACTACTCCGGGTCCAGTGATTATCCATGGAATGAATATCTCAGCCTGAGAAGCACCTCCATGCCCTTTTCCAACACCACCATGGTCGGATGTAATAATAATGATGGTTTTATCGTGCATCCCAGCAGTCTTTAGTCCATTAATTATCTCTCCAATTAATCTATCTGCTTCTTCCACTGATTTGTAATATTCAGGAGACATATAACCGTGTGCATGTCCTGCATGATCAACATGGTCAAGGTGAATGAATGTAAATATTGGTTTTTTCTCTTTAAAATAGGATACAGCACGTTCAGTGGTGTGAACTGGACCATCAGTATCCTCAATTATACTAACTGCATTATGTTCAATGAGATGTGTAATTCCACCCCAATCATGAAAACAAGCAGTTACTGCAGATGGTTGTTGTTCCCGAAGTAAACTGAAAATAGTTGGAAATATACCCCCAATCCCAATATCAGTTGGTGGTAGCTGGAATTTATCAGGTCTCCAAGCGTTAGAAGTAATACCATGTTGTTCAGGACCAGCCCCCATAATCATTGATGACCAATTAGGACTGCTTGAAGAAGGCATTACAGCCCGAGCACTCATAGAATAAGCACACTGTTTAATGAGATCATCCATAATAGGTGTGTTTGCTTTATCCACCCCGTCTGGACTCATCCCGTCAACCCCGATAAGAACAGCATACTCAACTCCAGTTACCTGTGAATCGACCGATAATATTGGTATAATAAATAGTGAAATAGCTAACAAGATAATTTTGAACTTCTTAAACACACTATAATATTTCCGAGATATATTCATACTGCTTACTCCATTATGGTAATTAGATTGTATCATACTTAATTTGAAGCTACGTAAGACTTAGTTTTCCATTCGATTCTACTGCTAAACCTTCTGCTTCAAGATTATTAACAATCTCTTTTTCACTGAGTGGTCGTTCATAAATACGCACCCATCAATTATGCTTTATGTGAAAAATCTTCGTTGTCATCTTTGTATGACACATTAGAAAGAAGATGTGGTCGGGTTAGTAGATATTTCCTGATTGATTATCTGTCGAATTTTCAAGTTTTGTATCAACATAGATTTCATTATCAAAACTCCAGTAACTAATTAAACCATCTTCTATTGTAACTGTTTTACCGTGTACATTGGTTACAATTCCAATCAAAAAAATTAATGTAGATGTTATACTTTGAATGATATGACTTGTTGCTTTTTTACTTAGTATAGGACGCATCTCCTCTCCTTTGGAAACACATAATAAAAGTTGTTAATTTTTTAGGAACAATACCGAAAAAACAATTCGGATTTTAATTATCTGACTAATTATGGACGTTAAATCGTTTTGGATATAATATTGGGACAAGGACATAATTCATAGTAATTGATAATCGGTTCAAGGATTGGTATAATATAATGTATTAGTAGCCATTTTATCAGATACACAATAATCATATTTTATAGAAATATCTGCCATGGTTAAGTCAAAGAATATATTGGTCTAAACAAATTACACTCTGAAGGAAATTATAATGAAAATTGGTATAATTGGATGCGGTACTATAAGCGGTGCATATTTTGAAGGTGCAAAAAGGACAGAAATATTAGAAATCAAAGGCTGTGCAGATATCAATCAGGAAGCTTCAAGATCAAAAGCTGAAAAATACAACTGTAAATCTTACACTGTAGAAGAATTACTTTTAGATTCGGAGATCGAGCTTGTAGTTAATCTAACAATCCCAAGAGTACATGTTGATGTTGGTTTACAGGTGTTGAATGCCGGAAAACATGTTTATAGTGAAAAACCTTTAGGTGTGGATATTGACAGTGGTAAACAACTCATTGATACTGCTGCCGAAAAAGGATTACGTGTTGGATCAGCTCCAGACACATTTCTTGGTGGAGGTATTCAAACATCAAGACTAACTATTGATTCAACAAAAATTGGAAAACCACTTTCTGGTACAGCATTCATGTGTGGGCATGGACCAGAAAGTTGGCACCCTAACCCCGCCTTCTATTACGATATTGGTGGTGGTCCTATGCTTGATATGGGACCGTATTATATAACTGCTTTGGTAAACTTACTCGGTCCTGTTAAACGAGTTGCTGCAATTACAACAAAAGCATTTGAAGAACGGATTGCTACAAGTCAAGCTGTTAATGGATTAAGAATTCCTGTCAATACTACAACGCATTTGACAGGTATACTTGAATTTGAAAATGGAGTAATAATTACCATGATAATGAGTTTTGATATGTGGAGGCATAGTCTTCCTTGTATTGAAATCTATGGTGAAACAGGGACATTACGTGTACCGGACCCAAATACATTTGGAGGTCCTGTAGCAATATGTCCAGCAGGAGGGGATTGGGAGGATGTTCCAATCTGTTATCCAAATAACGCACGTATGATTGGGGTGGTAGATATGGTTTCAGCAATTGAATCGGATCGTATTCACAGGGCAAATGGTGATTTAGCATATCATGTACTTGAAGTAATGCTGGCATTTGACAAATCATCAGAATCCGGTGAGCACGTTCTAATAGAAAGTACTACTGAACGTCCAGCACCAATTTCAACTGGTTTAAATGAATGGCAAATCGATTAATCAATAATGTCGGAATACGGCATGTTTCTGAATATTAATTGACAAATAATTCTTGATGTGTAAAATGATATTACACACCTATATTTCACATCCTAATTCTTGTTTACTTTGAAATGTAATTGGTTGAATTTTAGTGTTGAGGATATTCTGATGAATTTAGATAAAAATCAAATCAATGAAAAAGAACTCCCAATTTTTCCATTAAATGTGGTCTTGTTCCCAGGTGGTTACCTACCGTTACACATTTTCGAACAACGATATCGTGAAATGATAAAACACTGTATCAGAGATGAATCATCCTTTGGAGTAGTAATGATAAAAGATGGTCGAGAGACTGGAGATTCTGCAATACCATGTAGAGTTGGTACAGAGGTAGATTTGGTAGATGTGAATAGATTTCCGGACGGACGTATGAATATTGTAACATCAGGACATTCTCGGTTTGAAATTCTGGAAATCAATGAAGATATGCCTTATTTAAATGCACGTGTACGGATATTGGATACATTTGAGTCTGATGCTGATCCTAATCTGTCAGATGTAGCTGCTGAAACTTTAGAAGTATATAAAGAATATGAGACTCTTTCAAGTTTTCTTAGGTTTAGTTGGCAACCACCTGATGAGAATCCAGAACATCCTCAACAATTAGCCTACCAAATTGGTTCACGTTTACGATTACCCCTTAACGAAAAGCAAGAATTACTTGAATTAGAATCCTTCGACCAACTTCTTAGAAAAGAATTTAAGATTTTAAAACATCTCAATCAACAAATTGCTTTTCAGTTGACTGCACGAAATAATTAAATTCTAATACATACCTTCAGGTGCTTTCTTCATGTCAATTTGGTCTTTGTACTAAATGATATATGCTAATTTAGTTTACATTAAACTTTGGCAGAATATTCTACAGTTTCGATGATATTTAAAACTCCTATCCACAAATTTACTGATACAAAAGAGATAAATATTACGCCAGGTCAGTTTCTTTATATTAGTAATCTTCTGTCAACCTTTAGACTGGTTATTGTACCTTTACTATTCATCCTAATATATCAGAAGAAATATACACTTGCAGTAGGTATTGGGTGTATTGCTGTACTATCTGACATATTAGATGGTTTTTTTGCAAGGTTACTTAACCAACATTCTGAATTAGGTTACATTTTAGATCCAATCGCAGATAAGTGTGCGATTGGTGCAGGTATTTTTGCCCTTATCTTATCTAGTCCAAACTTAGAATTTCCTATTTGGGCATTTTTTGCTATTATATTACGTGATTCTGCTATAGTTATTGGAAATGTGATACTTGCTATAAAAGCGAAAATGATTACACGATCAAACCTATGGGGTAAATGTACGAGTTTCTCCTTATCTATCACTGTCATAATTTACTTAATTTCCTCTTTAGAAAATGTATTTATTAATAATATAAAAATATATCTTCTGTATATTTCATTAGTATTTGTAGTGATTTCATTTATCAGTTATTTTAGAAATATGATTAGGGCACTGAATCAAGTAAAAGTCACATAAGATTCTACCTATACAAATAGTGTATGTTTCTTACCAATTAACAATATTATTAAGCAGGAAAGTTGAATGGATCTTTATTTAAATCCTTCGGATGTTGCAGATATTATAGGTGTTGATGAAGATATAATTACCCACACTTTATTACGTAAAGAGCCTGAAATTGAACCATATTTGAGAGTTACATCCGGAAATACTGATACTGAATCTGAAACAGAACCAATTCTTCAATTACGAATTGATGGTTTAGCACCATTGATTACACAATTAAGTTTTAATATTCCTACAAATGACATAATTGAGAATCTGATATGTCAGATTGTTCATATTGCATATTTGAAAGAAACTATCGAAAAATTGGAAGCCGAAAAACTCGAATCTGTTAATGCAATTCAAACTCTACAACAAGAGAATTCGGACCTACGAATTGAAATCAACCAATTACAAGATCAAATCCCAAAAAATTGGAAAGATCATATCCGACAAATGTTGAAATAGATTAATAACATTATATTTCAACACTATTTTTTCCATACTAATGTTTTCTTTTAACTTAATATTTTTTAAACTATAATTAGATTTGGTATAATTAAAACCCCATAACACTTAATTGATAGAATGCACATAAAACGTAATCAAATATTAACAATAATTGGTCTATTTCTCGGTCTATTTCTCTTATATTTCGATATAAGCAAATTCCTAAATAATTCAATAGAGTATAATCAACTTGATATTCTATTAAAAGGTATTTCATTTGTTGTATTATGTATTTCGACAATACTAATGTCTGTTGTATTTAAAAACAAACTTGCAACAAACATTCTTTCCTCTATTGGTCTATTATTAGGTTTAATTTTCTTATTCTTACCTGTATCACCGGTTTTTCGCAGCTCCTCTTTTCATTTATTATTTTGTTTCTCAATCTCATTTGGTATATCAACCAATATCGCTAAATTACCGATATTCATAGCTCTACTATCTATCATCTTTGGGACATTTTTCCTCTATCTAAATCCATTGTTAGATTTAAGTATACCAACCCTCCATCTTCTCCTGCCTGGAATGATCTTATTCTGTATAATCAGCTCCAAAATAACATTGTGTGAAAGACTATCAATTGGTCTAATTGTTCTTGGATTAGTTTCTCTATGTCAGCCATTTGTAATCCTATTTTATCAAACAGGTTTTCAATTACTACTCACCGGATTAACGGGTTTCATTGTAGTTGGACATAGATAATTTACAACATAACTCCGGTCTAAAAAAGACAAAATAAATTAGTAATTTAAACTGTATTCTGATAGGTATGTGTGCATGACATCAAGTAGAAACAGAAATATAGTCATTGTTGGTGCAGGAATTATAGGAATCTCCATAGCCTATCATTTATCTATAAGAAATAATATTTCAATTACTGTTCTGGATAGCGATATTCCTGGAAGTGGAGCAACAGAACATTCGTTTGCATGGGTAAATGCTTTTGGAAAAGAACCACGGACTTATCATACACTCAATAGACGTTCTTTAGATATGTGGTATCGATTATCAGATCAATTAGATTCGGATATAGGTATACACCATGGAGGAGAATTACGTTGGGAAAATACCGAGAATGGTGCTAAAACACTAATAAATAGAGTTCGACAACTTCAAGGATGGGGGTATCCTTGTCGTATCATTACAAAAGATGAATTGGTGAGTATGGAACCAGATCTATCACCAGGTAATGTATTAGCATCCTCATATTCAAATGCAGATTTTCATATTGAAACAGATAAGTTCATGTCTGTAATTTTGAATAAGGTAATTGAAAATGGTATATCACTACATTCAAATACACCAGTCATAGATTTTAAGAGAAAGAATGATAGAATATATTCGGTAATCACATCAGAAACAGAATTTCCGTGTGACATTGTAGTATTAGCTGCTGGAGTGAATACCACTTCCTTAGCTGATAAAGTCGATGTCTATCTACCACAGCAATGTAGTCCAGGTGTAATCATTAAAACTACAAAATGTAAAAAGATAATGCAGAATGCTGCAATTATCCATGCACCATCGAAAAAAGAAACACATCAACACATTCATATGAGACAACTTGATGATGGAACACTTAGAATTGGACAAGGAACACAAGAAGGAATTAATTCTGACGATTCTCAAGAACATGCGGATGCATTATTAGATAACCTTAAGACATATTTTCCAGCAGTTGGAATGGCATCCGCAATTACAACTCCAGTTGGGTATCGACCAATGCCAATTGATGGATATCCAGTAATCGGATTCACAAAATCAGTATCAAATCTTTATATAACACTAATGCATAGTGGAGTAACATTAGCACCTATCATAAGTGAAATGGCGACAATAGAAATTGTTGATGGTATAAATGTAGAATGGTTTGTCCCTTATAGACCAAATAGATTTAATACAGTATAGAAAATAGAAATTCTATTCTGTATCCAATATTTCTAATTTTCCATCTTTTACTATCAACACTTGTGGTTCATATACTGCATCACCATCTTGATTAAAAGAGAATTTACCTACAATTGTATCTAATTCAGATATTTTTCCGAGTGCATCTCGTATTGACATAGTATCAATTGCAGTACTATTAGAAATTGCTTCAGCTAAGACATATAGTGTGACATAAGCACGAGCAGCATAATTTTTTGGAACTGTTCCGTATTTATTAATAAAATTCTTCACAAATACTTTATTCAATGGATTATCTACTGCCGTCCCCCATCCAGTGAATGTAATAGTTCCTTCAGCTGCATCTCCCGCGGCTTCAACATCCGCATCAGTCAAAGTTCGTATTACCAAACGAGCTGTAATACCAAATTCACGACTTTGCTTCATTATCCTGACCTTTTCAGGTGGTAAAGATGAAACAAAAACAACATCAGGTTTTTCCATTTCAATATTTGCCAACTGTTGAGAAAAATCAACATCACCACTAATGAATGTTTCAGATACAACTACTTCAATTTCTTTTAAATCAAGAATTTCAAGTAAGGCTTGTTCACTATCCTTTGAAAACTCGTCGTTTCTATCATATAAAGTAGCAACTCTCGAGAAGGTAAATCTTGAAAGAATTTCTTCAACTCCATTTGGAACTAAAACATCCGATGTCAGCGCTATCCTAAAAGCATAATCACTTAATGAACTTAACCCTCGTGCTGCTGAAGTTGGACTGATTGCTATTACACCATTTTTATCAGCTATAGGAAATGTCTCTTTTGTTGCGGTTGAAGTTGCAGGTCCTATAATCACAGATATACCGTCTTCAATAAATTTATTATATGCATTAGTTGCACCAACCACAGTACTATAATTATCTTCTACAATAAAGTTAAAACCAAAATTGTACTTCGTACTTTCATTGATTTCATCATTTGCTAATTGTAATGCCTGGTTAATTGGCACTCCAAATGTATTAGACAATCTACCAGACAGAGGTAACACTAATCCTATTGGGATATTACTATTTTCAATTTCATTTGGTTCAATTACTTGAGTGATTTTTTCACATCCCAAAATTTGTAAAATACAAAAGCATATAATTACTATATAAAAATAATTTTTTATTGTTTTATAATACATCTAAATCCTCGCTTGATCTATAATCTCAATATAAATCTATTCAATTTATCACATTAGATATAGAGTTTAGCTCATAAATAATATTTTCAAGATTCTTGTATCTTACCATGCATTATATATTGATACAACGGACTGGGAAACCCGCCCCACGAAAGAGGAATTAAATAATATCGCACGATCCGTATTTATGAGATAGGCTGTAGATATTAGTTATCTGAATTCCAGTATCTTGTGTTGAGTACATATATTGCATATATTAGGTAGTCAGATTGTAACATCATCTCATTGTTTGGTTTTGTATCTTTGTTCTGAGATTGTACTTGAAGAACTGATATTTATGATTACCCATAAGAATACAAACAGACATTTAATCCTAATATGCAGAGAAAAATAAGGCACAAAATAGATTTTTTATCCAATGTTCTTTGGTGGTGAATCGTGTAAATGATGCAATCATCTATTTGTTGAAAACCAAAAAAATGTTACACTTTTCCTACAAAGTGTAGGATTCAAATCAGTGTAGATTATCCCTATAAATCCTGTTGCAGACTGGGCTCACGCCACTTTAAATTAACTTTATAATAATTTTAAAAAAGTTTAATTCTGTGATTTTGTCCTTTCTGGTTTTGAGATTTCCATTTGTTAAATAGGAATGTTTTTTTAACATAAATGATTCATTGTAATTAGGATTGCTTTTAAGATTTTCATAAGTATTTATTTTTTTTGGTCTGGAATCTAACACTATTTTATTTTCACAACACAATTTTTAATACAGAGAAGAAAAAGTGCTCTAAAACCAGTTGCTGAAAGGTTTTATAGAATTGTTTGAAAAATGTC
>JAGFCA010000136.1 GCA_022394755.1 Candidatus Poribacteria bacterium | reverse complement strand
CTGAAAAAAACTTCATTTTTTTGAGAGAAGCATTAGACAAATACTCAGCGGAGATAATCCGCCATTTTCTCATTTCGGCACATTACAGACATCCTCTTGATTATAGTTTGGAAAGTCTTCAAAAATCTGAATCCGCACTTCGACGATTGAATAACTGTGTGGAATTGCTAAAAAAATATTATGATGCAACCCCAGAAATAGAAGAAGAGAGCAGCACAGGATCAATAGACACATCAGATGAAGATTCTGAACTGGTTGATAAGATAAAAACCTTAGAATTACAGTTTACTGAGGCGATGGATAACGATTTTAATACTGCGAAAGCAGTAGGGTCAATATACTCACTTGTCAGCCATGTCAATAAATCTGTCAGTTCTTCAAATGGGGTATCTTCTTACACTTTAGCAAATGCATACAAAGTACTATTAGAAACGAGTCAAGTTCTCGGTATTTATACGATTGAAGGTCAAGACAAAGACACAGGAAACAGTGCTGAGTATCTTGATCCTCTGGTAGATCTGCTTTTAGAGATTAGACAAGATGCCAGAGATCAGAAAGATTGGGGGACCTCCGATAAGATTCGCGATAGACTAAAAGAACTTGATATTGAAATCCAAGATTCACGCGAAGGTTCGTCATGGAAAATTGTATCATAGTACTTAAGGTTTAGATTACTTTATTGATTGGGTATTTTGGATAAAGATGGAATGCGGTTAGGAAGCTGCACCTACCGTGCCTATAGGAGCGATATTTTTCGAAAATTGAAATTTATTTGTCTAAAATCAAGTATCAAACTAACATAATACTAAGGAGTTATCAAATGTTGATTAGAGCAACTTTTACATTTTGCCTTTTTTGTCTTTCAGTTTTATTCATAGGATGTGGTGCTTTATTTTCAGTTCAGGAGTGGAGCGAGAATTATGCCCTAATGGATGGTGTACAATCAACTACACCACAAGCGATTGATGGTAATATAAACACTATCGGGGATGCAATCTTTCCTGGAGAAGCAGTCGGCATGAGTCCACCCTCTGAGATAGTAATTACGTTGCCTGAAAAGAAGAAAATTCGACGTATTGTTGTCCGTTCCGATAATGTTGTTGAATTTGATGTGTTCGTGTCAAAAGATAGCCATACAACCGATAGAAATTGGACATTGGTAAAAGAAATAAAGAATGCC
>JAGFCA010000152.1 GCA_022394755.1 Candidatus Poribacteria bacterium | reverse complement strand
AATGTTACACTTTTCCTACAAAGTGTAGGATTGTATCTTGTTATTACACTGCCTTTCCTATTAGTCCCTGTCTGGGTTTGTAGCGAATTAAACCTCTAATTCTAAAATTTGAAAAAAGTTACAATTTTGTAGTTTTCCTTGATGAGGGATGATTCTGTTTTTACTATTAAATATTCTCATAACATAATTTTATCGGCAGATTCACTCCAGAAAAATCAGATTATTGGATTAGATTATAATACACTTTATTTTGCTATGATGTATTATAATAATTCTCTCTATGTTATTGTAACGTGTATTTATTATGTCAATGTGTGTTTATCTATATGGTATTAGTTGCTTTGTCATTTATTTTCTTCAATTTATTTTTATGTCATTTTCTGGTTTTACTGGTTTTCCTGACGACTGGAACGATTTTCGATATTTTTATTGTCTAATTTTATTTTTTAAATTTCGGATTGTCATTTCTCATTACCTATTTCTTTCTCTATTTCATTCTTGTAGATGTGATTTCATTTTATTACCTATCTCATAAATCATATATTTGGAAAATTCTTGGATCTTAATTTAAAATCGAAAATGTTTATCCAAACGACATTTCTTATGTAATGTATAGAAATCCTCAAACCAACTGACGGTTTTGGTATATTTGTGCAAAATTTTATCTATAGGAATGACTCATATTTATGATATACATCGTAATTTTAATTTCCTAACACAATTTTTAAAGCACAATGTTTCAAACTGCTCTAAACCCAGTTTCAGAAAGGGTTTGTTAGAAATACTTGAAAAAGTGTATGTTTTATTTTTTTTAAATAGTCCGACTTTATTTTTGTTCGAAGTATCCTGAACCCTGTTCTGGTATGTGTTTGTAGGAGTATAAGATTTAGAATTCCTTTTCATAACAGTTATGAAAATTCATAACAGTATTTTCTAATATAAATCATTTGTAATATATATAATAACACAATATAAACGATTATGTCCAGTTAAATATTTTTTATGTGGGTATTTTCTATAGTATATTTACTTTCGTTATTTATTATTCAGCATAATTTCAATCATTTTATATATTAGTTGTGTTATCGTTTGTTTTTCTTCAATATTTTTAGTTGTTATGTCTGAATTTCAGATTACGTTGAGAAGGATGGTTTGTGTTTCCAAGATTTTTCTATTCTGTAATTTCTGTTCTGGGAGTTCCATCCTTCAGAAAAGGTATTATATATAACTAAACTTTGGACAGTATTTAAGGAATACACATTTCACCCCGCTGGGGCTTGGTTTATGGTGAAGTTTCAAGTTTCTACAAACATTTCTCCACGCTGGGGCTAACTATAGATATAACAAATTATTTTCCACAATTTAGATTTGTATGAGAAACTTTGAGAAAAATCAGAATTCTTCAAAACTACAATATATGTAAGGACGATTCGTATTTATAACGTGAGCTTGAAAATCAGAATCTATTACTTCGAGGCGTTTATACCATGAACAGATGCTTAATATGTCTTGAGTTACCGTATAAACTGGCAATATATGCTACAATAGAGAGAAGATTGTTGTTGAAACGGTATAACATTTGACACTGATACCTATTTAAGGTATCCTATAGGTTATGATTACAGTAGGAGAGAAGTATGACAGAACAACCTGTAAACATCCTTGAAACAGAAGAATTAAGTCGTCACTATGGTGGCGTTATAGCCTTATCAAAAGTGAATCTTGAAGTCCGTTCTGGTCAAATTTCCAGTTTAATCGGTCCAAACGGTGCGGGGAAAACAACACTATTTAATTGTGTAACTGGATTAGATAAACCGACACTTGGAAAAGTCCGTTTTTCGGATCAATATATAACGGGTTTACGTCCAGATGAGGTGACAGGACTTGGAATTGCCAGGACCTTTCAAAACATCAGATTATTTAGCGAATTAACAGTATTAGACAATGTAAAGATTGGCAGACATCCTCGGACTTCAAGTTCCTTTATCGGTTCAGTCTTTAGGTCTCGTAAACAACGACAAGAGGAAAGGGAAATTACAGATTCTGGCATGGAAATGCTCAATTTTGTTGGGTTAGGTGACATTAGTGCCCAGAAAGCGGGGAACCTTTCCTACGGTGACCAACGTCGTGTTGAAATTGCGAGAGCATTAGCCACGCAACCGATGCTGCTTCTCTTAGATGAACCGGCTGCAGGTATGAATCCTCAAGAAACTCAAGAACTTATTGATTTGATATATACTATACGCCAGCAAGAAATATCTGTACTGCTGATAGAACACGATATGAAATTGGTCATGAAAATATCTGATTGGGTATCGGTTTTAGATCATGGTGAGATAATTAGTACCGGGATACCTGCTGATGTGCAAAATGATGAACGTGTAATTGCTGCATACTTAGGAGCGTCTGATGATGCTTAAACTGAATAATATTCATACATATTACGGAAACATTCGAGCTGTACATGGAATCTCTCTTGAGGTTAATGCAGGTGAAAAAGTGTGTATGATTGGTGCAAATGGTGCCGGTAAATCAACGACACTCATGACAATTTCAGGAGTTAATGTACCTGCAGAAGGGAATATAGAATTTGAAGGACAGGATATTACGTCTACCTCAGCAGAAGAACGAGTTACTTTCGGTATTTCGCAGGTGCCTGAAGGTCGTTTGATTTTCCCTGATATGACAATTCTTGAAAACCTTGAACTTGGGGCATATATAAGAAACGATGCAGCAAATGTAAAAGCGGATATAGACAAAATCTTTGGGTATTTTCCAGTACTTGCCGAACGTCGAAGACAGAGAGGTGGTAGTCTTAGTGGTGGTGAACAGCAGATGTTGGCGATCGGTAGATCGTTGATGTCTAATCCAAGACTTCTCCTTTTAGATGAACCCTCTTTAGGACTTGCCCCGCTAATTGTTAAACAGATTTTTGAGATTATAGAGCAAATTAATGAGGAGGGTACAACTATCCTACTGGTTGAGCAGAATGCCCAACTTGCCTTGAATGTTACAGATAGAGGTTATGTTATGGAAACGGGTGAGATAACGATTGATGGTACCTCTTCTGACCTATTAGCGGACGAGCGAGTTCGACAAGCATACCTTGGGGAATAAATTAAATGTATCCGACGCTAATTAATTTTGGCACAATTGGTTCGATGCCTATAGGGATTCATAGTTATGGTGTAATGTTGGCTACCTCGTTTATAGTTTGTAGTCTGATGTTGCAACGGGAATTGAATCGAAGAGGTCTTCAAGGTGAAGTTGCCCCAACCTTGGTTGCAGTAGGTGCAATTGGAGGGATAGTCGGTGCCAAAATATATTTTGTCTTACTTGATTTTAATATTCAGTGGGAAGAATTATTCTCGCCGAGTGGCTTGGTTTGGTATGGTGGTCTATTCGGTGGGACGGCATCAGTAATTTGGTTTATTTATAGATCTCCAAACCCGTTCTTACCAACAATTGATTCTATTGGTCCGCTCCTTTTACTTGGTTACGGTATCGGACGTATTGGATGTTTGCTTGCGGGTGATGGTGATTATGGTCCACCTACCGATGTCCCGTGGGCGATGTCGTTTCCAAACGGAACTGTCCCAACCACAGAACTTGTTCACCCTACCCCTATTTATGAAACGCTAATGTCATTTATCTGTTTCGGTGTTCTTTGGTCTCAACGTGACAAATACGCTTCAAATCAAGGTTTAATTTTTGGGGCGAGTATTCTGTTGGTCGGAGTGGAGAGATTTATAGCAGAATTTTGGCGGTTAACACCCTCAGTTTTTCCCGAATCATCTTCCTTGTCATGGTTAACATCGGCACAGGTCGTAAGTATAATTCTGGTGTGTTTTGGAATTTTCTTTATGGTGTGGATGTATAAACGTCCGAGGGTTGAATTGGCAGTTCAGACTTCTGATCCTGAGCCTGAAACAACACCTAAAAAGCAAACGAAGCAAAAACGTAGACGCAAACGATAATTCTATCGGCTATGAATGTCCAAGGTATACCATAGTTGAAACTGTGCTCAGCAAAATGGTTTAGATCATTTTGCAATACACATTTCGCCCCGCTGGGCTTAGTTTAGGGGGTAACGCCTTCTACACACATATCGCTCCGATAGGTTGTCAATCTTCTATCAAGACTTAGATAGATTGCGTAAGTTCTAAGATAATTGAAGATTATTCGCGTACCTGACCATCCCCGTAGATAATATACTTATAGCTGGTTAAACCTTCTAATCCCATTGGACCGCGGGAGTGAAGTTTTTGTGTACTAATTCCCACTTCAGCCCCTAAACCAAATTCATATCCATCAGTGAAAACAGTGCTGGCATTGACATAAACTGCAGCAGAATCCACCTCTTTTAAAAAGCGTTCGGAAGCCGAATAACTTTCTGTAATAATTGCATCAGAGTGATGTGATCCGTACATTTCAATATGGTCAATTGCAGTATCCATACTATCAACAACTCGTATTGATAGGATATAATCGAGATATTCTGTTTTCCAATCCTCTTCTGTTGCAGGTTTTGCTGATGTAACTATTTGTTGTGTGCGTTCACATCCGCGTATTTCCACGTCTTCACTTTGTAGGTTGTTGCATATTTTCGGTAGGTAATCTTCAGCCACCGCTTCGTGAATTAATAAAGTCTCTACGGAATTGCATACAGCAACTTTATATCCAACTTTCGCATTCATACAAAGATTGTTTGCCATATCAAGGTCGGCAGCTTCATCCACATATATATGGCAGATGCCATCTGCATGACCGAGCACTGGTATATCAGATTCCTTCATCAGAAATTGTACAAATTCATTACTGCCCCGCGGAATAACAAGATCAACATAATCGGGTAAACGGATGAGTTCATAAACAGCTTGGCGGTCAATGGTATCAACGAATTGTATTGCCTCTGGTACACCTTCTTTGGCTGCGGTATCACTTAATATACGTGCCAGTATCGTATTAGAATGGATTGCTTCAGAACCCCCTCGAAGGATGACACCGTTTCCAGATTTGATACATAGGGCAGATACCTCAACAGTTACATCTGGTCTGGATTCATAAATCACACCGACAACACCGATAGGCACACGTACGGTTCCGATTTTGAGTCCGTTTGGTCGTTCACCCATACTGATGACTTCACCGATCGGGTCAGGTAGTGCTGCAACCTGGCGTAGATTGTCAGCCATGCGATCAATTTTCTTATCGTCTAAGAGTAGACGTTGCATGAGGGGTTTTTCGAGTCCTGTTTTTTCTCCGTTCTGTAAATCAGTCTGGTTGACTTCTTGAATCTCTTTTTTTGACTTAAGTATGTTTTCAGCCATTACTAAGAGGGTGTTATTTCGTATGTCGGCAGAACTCCGGGACAAAACACGCATAGCGGATTTTGCTTTTCGTGCTTTGGATTGAATCATGTTCTGAATGTTTTCGTTCATTACGTCCTTTATCAATTGCGGGTGTAAGATATTATTTCTGTTCTTTAATTACTTCATCCTGTGTTTTGCCGAGTACATTAGGAGCGTTTTTCTTCCTTTCCAATCTTCACCAGGATTCAATAGAATTTCTTCTACCTCTGCCTCAATAACATTATGGTTATAAATATGGGGTAATCCCGTTACTGGATCAGTTTAATAGCAGATGTTGATCATATTCTTCTATTAATTATATCATAAATAAGTGTAGTTAGCAAATAATGTACAGTGTGTGGGTGTGTAAAGAAACGGTATGAACCCTATTTAGGGTTCCCCCGGGATAATTTCTTTTCATTCCTCTTTTCTACACATTTCGCTCCTATGGAGCTTGCGTAAATACAAGGAATCAGGGTTCGGAGATACCTCATACAATGAGCAGAATTCATAAATTGAAGACTATGAATCAAGACAGTGTTGTAAGGTGACAAAAAGTTTACACCCACAGTGTGTTACCTGTCTCTCTCAAAGTTGACTCTATTCAACTGTTATGGTATACTGATTTTAGTGTGCATGATGCAATGCTACAGAGAAATATCGTGGTTTAAATAGAACTGTGAAGGAGTCGGAATGAAGGTTACAGTCAAATACTTTGCCGTATGTCATGAGATGTTAGATAGATCCGAAGAGGTGATGGAGCTTCCTGAAGGTGCTACTGTGAGGACGATATTAAAACGTCTTGAGGAGGAGTGGCCTGAAATTGCTGAATTTTACGAAGTGATGCAAATGTCTGTTAATTGGGAGTATGCAACAGAAGATACTGAACTTACAGAAGATGATGAAGTGGCGTTGATTCCACCTGTTACCGGGGGGACAGATGTTTAAGATCACTTCTGAAGTTATAACCGGGGAAGAGGTTCGAGATGCGGTAGAAACACCGGATGCTGGTGCAGTGGTATTATTTTTTGGAACGGTTCGTAATAATACAGGTGGTAGAGCGACAAAATATCTTGAGTATGAAGCATACCCTCCAATGGCAGAAAAGAAGATGTCAGAGATTTCAGAAGAAATTGCTGAGAAGTGGGGTATTGATCGTGTTGCGATGATCCACCGTGTAGGAAAATTAGAAATCGGTGAAGTGAGTGTTGCAGTGGCGGTTGCTTCTCCACATCGTAAAGATGGGTTTAAGGCGTGTGAGTATGCTATGAATCGTCTTAAACAGATTGTGCCTATTTGGAAACGTGAGGTGTGGGCAGATGGAGAGGCAGAATGGGTGAAACCGGATGCTGTATTTTTTGAACAACCAGAGAAGGGCGAATAGTTTTCAGATTATATTTTCAGTTAATATATTACAGACAGAATTTCTCAACAAACTTACTAAAAATATCACTCCCCAGATCAAACTGATCTAATGCCATCCATTCATCAACAGTATGTGCTTGTAAAATACTTCCCGGACCAATGATTACGGTATCCATGTGATTAGAAAATACAGCAGCATCCGTACCATAGGCGACGGTATGTGGTTTTGAATCATTTGTAATTTCAACTGCTGCTTGTATGATTTCTGCATTTGGTTCGATGCGAACAGGTTCGGCATTGATAAACATGTCAAAGTCTAACCCGTATTTTTCAGCGGATTCTCGTGCACGATTAATCCATAACTCCGTATCATCTCCCGGCATGGGTCGGTAATTGATTGTACATACACTTTTAGGTGAGGTAATATTTGCTGTACATCCACCGTCGTTTATAGTGATATTCCAGTCTGTAAAAGGTGGCGTGAATTCATTATTATAGTATTGTGTATCGCTCATTAATTCATTATATATCTCTCGCATTTCTGATAGAAACGGAATCAATTTTAGTGTAGCGTTATCCCCTTCACCTGTACTGCTATGTGCAGCACGTCCGTGTGCGGTAACAGAAAAACGAACTGCCCCTTTATGAGCGTATACAGCTTTCAACTCTGTGGGTTCACCGACGACACCGTATTGTGGAAATCCGTATTTCTTGAACATCTCAGATTTTTCTGCCACTGCCTGTGCGCCAAAATAACCGACTTCTTCGTCAGCAGTTATGACAACATAAAGAGGTGCATCTAATTGTGCTGAAGAATATCGGGATGCGACCTCAATCATACAGGAAACGCTGCCCTTCATATCGCAACTTCCGCGTCCGTACATTTTACCATCAACGATCCTCGCTTCAAATGGATTCTCTGACCAACCGACGGCAGGAACAGTGTCAATGTGTCCAAGCAGGGCGAGTCCTCGTTCGCCGGAGTTTTGTCCTTTTCTACCGATTAGATTGACTTTCAGAACACCTTCGGAATCGGTATATTCAACCCTTTCAACTTCACAATCTATGGACTCTAACACTTCTGTGAGGTAATCCATCACCTCGACGTTGGTTTTGTAACTTACGGTGTCATAGGCGATGAGTGTCTTGGTTAATTCTATTGCTTTCATAGTTTCGTATTCTACAAGTATGTGTTAAGTATGTCAATTCTTTTTTGTGTGAATGGTTTCTGATTTATATTGACACACATTGGGCTATTTATTACTATACAGAATATAACAAAATTTGTAGTCACTCATAATCTATGGAGGTTACCTTGAAAAATAACAATAACTTTTTATCTATATCCTTTTCTTTAATTGCCTGTATACTTATGACAATTCCGTTAATGATCGGATGTAGTGGAAAAACAATCGAAACCGAAAGTTCTGAGATGCCAACTCTTTCTGGAACAATTACTGAAATTGATGACCATGGAAACGCTGTTACTGATATATCTGTTGAAGCATTTACGAAAAATGGATGGAAACTTGGAGATAGTCTTGAAGTTGATTTTTCTACTGGACAGAAGATTACTATTAAATATGTTGAGAATTATAGTGATGTGTCTGATGGCGGTTATTTAGGTCGGTTTTCTACTACGACAGGTAAATTTAAGATTGCTATTAATAATGGTTATCTTGCGGATGCATTGAAATTGAAGATTAAGACAACGATTGGTCTTCGTAAAGAGTGGGGGCGGTTGGTTAAATAGAGTTGTCTGAATCACGGATTACTTTGAACACGCATATCTTTGTATATCTCAACGAGTGTAAGTTGTCAGGGATGTGACGGTGTATCCTGCTTGTTTATATATGTTTGTACCACAGATGCCAATTTGGGGTTCCGTTTAATGAGCATGGAAATGATCTGGAGCAGTTTAGATTTCGGTTTCAACGCAAGCGTGGGAAGTAGGTCTTCAATACGATGGAACGTCTCCGGTGCTTCAATATAGGTTAAAAGGAGTGCGACAATATGTTTACAGTCTCCCTCCCAATCATAAGGACAGGAACAGCGGGTCTTGGCAATTCCTGTAGACTTCAGTTCCACAGATGTACGATAGGGTCTTATATCTGATCCTTCACACCTTGCCGACAGTGTCCAGTCTTGAAGTACTGGGTTGCTGATTGCGTTGGCGAGGAAGTATGCTAAACCGCGTTCAAAACTCTGTTCGGTACATCGACTCCGAACCTGATGGGGCTAAGGTTAGGAAGTTGCTTATCCAACGACAATTGTTTTGGGGTTGATGTTTCTTCGCTAACAGCAGTCTCTTCAATCCGGTCAGTACAATCACTACAGAGGGTGTAGTAGCGAACAGAATCATCAGAGGGATCAATTACACTATTAACAGCGTCCCTGAGTTCCTCAAACTGTGGTTTGTTTAGATGTGCTTCAAATACGTTGTACTGGACACGGGTGCCATATCCTTTTAGTACTTTGTCAAGTTGATTTCGTCTGCCGTTATCAGGGATGTCATAAGAAATAACATAGAACATATAATACCCTCTTATTCATAGTGTATCCCATAAAATGCTTATATAGCAAGATATTTCGTGAATCGAAAATCACTCCTACAGAATTATAGGATACTGTCCAAACCCGATTACTGTTTTTACAGCATTGTTGTACTCACTATTGATGTCAACCCTGAGATCTATCAATACCTCAAGTGCATCGACATTTCCGTACCTTGAAGCGAAAAGAAGGGTTTTTAATTGTGTGACAGTTTTTTGCTCTGGTGAGGCTTGCGAAGCGTACGTCTATTCAAATTCGGCTTCTGCGATGTGATTATGGATTTTAGGTGCTGGTTCTCTGTTAGGTAATATGTCTGTTTATTGGTGCTAATTATAGCATGAAATTGAGGGATAATCACTTTTGTTAGCATTGCAATCAATCCATTTCTTGACTGTAATAATTGTATATGATATGCTGCCAATACTATTACATAAATCAAATCTTGACTATTCCTGACATAACTGTGATAAAAACAGAATTTCAATTAGAATCATATCTATCAGAACCGACAGACGAAGTAATATCCTCTATTGCATCGCTTGAAGGAGATATTCTTATTCTGGGTGTTGGCGGTAAGATGGGGCCTTCGCTTGCTAAACAAGCAAAACGCGCTATCGATTCTGCGGGGATTGACAAAAAAGTTATAGGTGTTTCTCGCTTTTCGACGCCCGGTATTCAGTTGTCATTGATTGATGCGGGGATTGAGACTATTATAGCGAATTTACTCCGTGAAGATGATCTGATGGATCTTCCTGACATTCCAAATGTTATTTTTATGGTAGGACGAAAATTCGGTTCGACTGATAACGAAAGTTTGACATGGACGATGAATACATATCTGCCAGGACGTGTTGCAGAGAAGTATTGTAACTCCCGGTTGGTTGTTTTTTCTACTGGAAATGTATATCCTTTAACAGCAGTTTCACAGGGTGGTGCAACAGAATCTACAGAAGTAGATCCAATTGGTGAATATGCTCAATCGTGTCTTGGTAGAGAACGAATTTTTGAGCATTTCTCGTCACAATTCGGAACACCGATGGCTATTTTGCGTCTAAACTATGCAATTGATCTTCGTTATGGAATACTACTTGATATTGCTGAGAAAGTCTACACTGATAAACCGATTTCTCTTGAAATGGGGCATGTGAATGTTATATGGCAAAGGGATGCGAATGCTGTTGCTCTGCAATCTTTGACACACTGCCAAACACCTCCACTGAATCTAAATGTCACAGGTCCTGAGACTGTTTCAATTCGACATTTGGCATTACAATTTGGTGCTATTTTCAACAAGACAGTTGATTTTGAGGGTGAAGAATCTGAAACCGCATTGTTAAGCAACGCGGGGTTGTGTCATCGGTTGTTCGGGTATCCGAGAGTTTCCTTGGGCAAGATGATTGAATGGGTTGCAGAATGGGTGTTAAGTAGTGGAAATACTTATGGGAAGCCAACTAATTTTGGAGTGCGTGATGGGAGATTCTAAATATTTACATATCGTCCTACAACCCTCAAATCCCACATCTAAATTACATCATTGAAATTATCCTAAATTGACAAAAAATGCGATACTTGTTAATATATCAGATAGGTTTAATATTATCCCTTATTAATGGGGTACTGATTAACCTTGGTAATTGTGATATAGAACCAGCAGTTCCTATTGTGTTTGCATCTGATATTAGCGGTAATTGGGAAATCTACGTTACGGATTCAGATGGTAAACCGCCAGTCAATCTCACCCATAATCCAGAAGCGGATTACTATCCAGTGTGGTCGCCAGATGCCACAAAAATTGCATTTTTCTCTCGTCGAGATGATAATCATGAGTTATATGTGATGCAGGAAGACGGTACACATCAGAAACGGTTAACTCATCATCCCGCTGCAGATAAAGCACCGTCATGGTCTCCTGATGGGAAACGTTTAGCTTTTATCTCAAATAGGAAAGGATATTTTAATATCTATCTTTTTCAATTAGAGAGTGGGGTAGTAGAGGAACTTACTACTAATACCTTTGAGGATGAAGCGCCGATCTGGTCACCAGAAGGGGATTCTTTGGTATTTCACTCAAAGCGGAATCTAAACTGGGATATCTATACCATAAATGTGAATTCAGGCAAGGAACAGAGATTGACACAGCAGCCATTAATGGATACATATCCTGCTTGGTCTCCTGATGGAAAATATATCGTTTACTCCAGTATGCGACAAGATGTTGATCAGGCAGATTTTGATCTTTATGTGATGAGTGCTGCTGATGGTGGTAATAAGAAATCGTTGACAGATACATTATTTGATGAAGCGGTACCATCGTGGTCGCCAGATGGAAGGACGATTGCTTTTCAATCGGAACAAGATGGTAGATGGGTACTTCATTTGATGAATTCTGACGGAAGTGATCGCCGTGAACTAATAGACAATGGGGCATGGGCTGCACAACCAAAATGGCAGCCTGATGCGAAAGAATTGTCAGTGGGACAAGTTTTTATTACGACACTACAATGGGGTCAACTTAAAACTCAGTAAGGATAATAAATTAATCGTATTTTCTACACCAAAATATAAGGGAGATATAGCATGTATACAAAGTCATATCTATTGGGGATTTTTCTCTTGGTTGGTTTGTTAATAGTAAACAGTAATAGTCTTAGTTATGACCGTGCGTTTGAAGCGGAAAAAGCAGATACACTTGAAGAACCGATGGTAGTAGCGGAAGAAGACGAGGCGTCTGATGGAAAATATATTTGGATGGAAGGCGAACCGTTGACTGGTGGTGGTGACAAAGGTTGGGCAGAATATAAGCTTGATATTCCAGCGGCTGGCACTTACGCGTTATGGGCAAGAGTGTTTGTGTGGGATGGAAATAGTGATTCCTTTTGGGTTACATGGCAACCAGCCGATCCAGATGAAGATGCACAAGTTACAAAAAACACAGAATACCGTTGGAGTATTGGAAAGAAAAATGAGTGGCATTGGGATCGAATCAACCATTGGTTAAACGGTGGAACATTCGACAGAGAATGGGAGTTACCTGCAGGAGAATCCACTCTCCGTATCGCAGTCCGTGAAGATGGAGCTAAGTTAGATGTGGTATTCCTGACAGACAATCTGTCTGCAGATGAAGCAGATGTGAATCCACGATTGCCTGGACCTGAAGATAGTATAACGCCTGTTGAAGCGAAAGAGAAACTTACAACCACATGGGGAAAAATAAAATTTCAGAGATAGAACAATTCTGAAGGCCGTCCATACCGGGCGTCCTTCATTCTTGAAAAGGAGCTACTGATGAAAAATAGAGTCTTTTTACTAATGATTATATTCTCAGTAATCATTATATCTAATGTAGGGTTTTCAGCAGAAGTGGAAATCGCTCTTGAAGCGGAATTAGCAAATGTTATCGAAGAACCGATGGTTATAGCCGAAGATAAATTGGTATCTGATGGTAAATATGTTTGGATGGAAGGTGAACCGCTTGCCGGTGGTGGTGATCAAGGTTGGGTAGAATTTATAATTAATATACCAGAATCAGGCAAGTATGCCGTGTGGGGTCATACCTTTGCCTGGGATGGAAATAGCGATTCATTCTGGGTGACTTGGCAACCTGCTGACCCAGACGAAAATGCTCAGCAAACGAAAAATACACAGTATAGATGGAGTATTGGTACGAAAAATGTATGGCACTGGGATCGAATCAATCATTGGTTAAATGCTGGTACATTTGATAGAGAGTGGAAGTTTGATCAGGCAGGTGAGACTGTTTTACGAATCGCTGTTCGTGAAGATGCCACTAAATTGGATGCTATTTTTGTGACTTCAGATGAGAAAGCGGTAGACGCCGGTGCAGCGAATGTACGTCTTCCAACAGATGAAGATCGGAAGAGACAGGTGTCAGGATTAGCTGTTGATGCCAAAGGAAAGGTGACAACCACTTGGGGTTCACTGAAGAAGGCATATTAATATAGATAGAGAATTCTTGTCTATCTGAGAAGTCATTCCTTGAAAAGTTATAGTCCGATGTAACAGATGATTGTTCCATAAGGGAAGAGGTTGAATAAGCCTTTTTCCTTATGAAACGGTTGTTTAGAAACATGTAGAAATGATCCTGATAGTAATTGACGCTCCATTTTTCAAATCCACGTTCAAACTGAATAATCCTCTGTGGGGTTCCGAGTTGGAACTGTAACTCCTGTGCCGTATGTCTATCTATTCTGACCAATGTATATGTTGCATAAGTCAATCCTGCCAGGATTCCTGCGAGTGTTAGTTTTCCTCTAAGTTTCACTGAAATACTTTCTGCCGGTATACAGAAACATAATACCAACCCTATTATTAATATAAGCGAAATAGTTTTATTTAAATTCATTTTATATATTGTGAATAAACACACTTTTGTATGTGTTCTTCTTGACAAAAACTAAAATAGTAGGTATCCTAATAAGAATTATGAAGAATTGCTAATAAAGTCTGTATGCATCCATAGACCATTATACTATATTATTTGTTTCTGGAATATCGGATTCAAACATTAACAGTTGATAAATATCTTCAACATATTAGCGAACACTTGGAGCGTGATTAGCATGCATCCTACGGGAAAAACTCCCAATGAAGAAAGCCCCTTGAATGGTAATAAAGCGTTGTCGCTTGATGAGGTTAAGACTGAGTTACATAAACGACACCATCCGAGTTTAACATCACTTGATATAGAAGCACACGCAAAGACAGTCCATAGAATACGGACATTAAAAGAGAAGCATGACGTTGTGATGTTAGGTCACAATTACATGGAACCTTTGGTATTTGGTTTATCCACAAAGGAGGAACAAGGTGACTCGTTAGGGTTGAGTATGTATGCTGCAAACACAGAAGCATCTTATCTCATCTTTAATGGTGTCCCGTTTATGGCAGAGACGGCTAAAATATTGAGTCCGGATAAAACTGTGTTAGTTGCAGACAAAACAGCTGGATGTTCATTAGCAGATAACTTCGGTGCGGAAGATGTAAAGAAGCTAAAAGACTTGTATCCTGGTGCTCCAGTAATGATCTATGTAAATAGTTATGCGGATGCCAAAGCAGAATCCGATATTTGCTGTACATCAGCTAATGCTGCACACATTGCCAAAACGATGCCTGGAGATACAATAATATTCGTACCTGACATTTTCTTTGCCCAAAACTTAGAAGAAGAGTTGAAGGGTGAGAAAAACGTCGTATACCCAGGAAAAGATAATACTGCTCGTGGTGCAGTCTGTGAAGTACATGAACGATTTACGCTTTCAGATTTAGTTGCAATTCGAGAATCTTTTGAGATCCCAAAAGGACATGAGCGTAGAAAATTATATGCGCATTGGGAATGTCGACCGGATGTTCTAAAAGAATCAGATTTCTATGGAAGTACAAGCCAAATTATGAAGGATATAGCTGCCCGTGTAGAAAATGATCAGTTAGAACGAGCGTTTGTTGCCTCTGAGTGTGAGTTAACCTCCAATTTATCTCAGGAATTTCCACAAGTACAGTTTTGGACAGCCTGTTCGGTACGATGTTCACACATGGCAAAAGTCCGTTTGGATAAGATTGCCAATATCTTAGAAGCAATCGATAGTGGTGACGATCTTACCGAATACGAGGTAACATTGGATGCGGATGTAATTGATAAAGCACGCTTACCAATTGAACGAATGCTTGAAGCAAGTGTGTAAAGCGTATAAGTAATTCAAAAGACCTAATCACATTTACGTATTATAATTTTAAATCGAATGGGAAGCATGGAATCCATGCTTCCCATTCGGTTTTTAGTTAAATAGAGTGTTTTTGAACTTCAAAATCCTTTGATTGAGAATTAGAATCTTGTAATAACAGAGATTCTATGAGAATTTCCGACATAAGCATCTGGAACAAAAGCATAATCGAATTGGAAATCAATACCAGCTAATGAGTCCATACCACTACGCCTTACGCCTAATCCGATAGACAATCCGTCATTTGGGTTTTCATTTAGCCCCACTCGATATCCTACTCGTGCAGCCACGCTACTGTAAAACCACCGCTCGATCCCAAGATGAAAACTTGGGTTTGCGTCAATGAGTGGAAGGTATGCGTCAGCGACGAGTGCCCAGACATCTTGAGGTAGCATAACTTCCTCGGTGTCTGATTGTGGTTCATCCCAAATTCTGTAAGCGAGACCTGCTCGAAGTGCCATAGGTAAATTTTCCTCACCACTCAATACCCCAGCATTCTGTACAGTAAGTCCAATACCTAAATGATTATCAATTAATCTTAATATTACACCGATATCTGCCCCAATTCCATATATATTTTGTATATCCAATTGTTGTGATATTAGCTTTGCGGTACCACCGATAGAAGCCATACTCCCGAGTGGATATGCGAGAGATAATCCTGTTGCAAACCCTCCGACTGTAACAGTACTATCGGGGGTTTCAGTCGGTCCGATACGGCGTTCAATTTCAGTAAAGCTCCCGAGAAAACTTGCTCCCCAAACTAATTGATTTGCGCGTTGTGCATATCCAATAGATTGATTATTTATATCAACAAACGAGAAATGCTGCATAGCGGTTAATTCTCGTGTTTGAACAGTAGTTAAACCTGCTGGATTCCAAAAAATAGTGTTAATATCATTTGCGAGTCCAGCGAATGCCCCACCCATACCGACAGGTCTGCTGCCAGGTTCAATTTTGAGAAATGCTGCACCTGCCGTACCAGCACTGTCATGGATATTATCATTTGCGTAACTATAGGGAATACACCATAGTGCACACAAAATAACGACTACTATAACCATACTCTTGTGCATTGTCAATCTCCTTTTCTGTTTTCCGTTATTTAAGCCTTAGTCAACGACAAGTATCTTGCCGACGGCGTTGGCGCGATTTCCTGCTCCATTGACTGCTTCTAAACGGAACACGTAAATGCCACGCGCTACAGGGTTTCCAGACTGGTTTTCCAAATTCCATTTTATATGTGTATCACTCCGTTCACCGGGGATAATATCAGTGTATGTTTTGGAGTAAACCAAATCTCCACCCCAATCATAAATATACAAAACCAATTCAACATTCTCTTCAGCAGCTGCGTTTAGATCGAAGGAGAAAAATGCAACATCACTTTTTGAGTGCCGTAACGGGTTTGGCCATCCGAATGTGTTTCCACTGAAAGAGAAGGAAACCGACATGGTATACTCACCGATGTCATAAACATCGAAATTTCCTGCTTTATCAGTAACTCTGAGATCTAAATCATACTCACCGGATCGTGTGGGTAGAAAGTCAGCGGTCCAACTACTCCACGGTTGTTCCTGTGCGTCGCTCTCATCTTCTGCGGGGACAGGTTCAATAGGTTGTCCATCAGGACCTGTTCCAACAATCTCGACTAACCATACGCCTGAAGCGGGAATAGGTATCTCTCCATCTCCTTGTTGTGGAGGCACTCGGCGTACCCCCTGCGGATCAGTCGCAGTTCCTTGGAAAGGTATAGGTTCATCAGTGAGTTCTGTTTTCCCACCATCGTCTGTGACGACACCGACAGGTTTTGTTGTTTCATATAGGAACTCCGTAGTAATGGAGCCTTTAGGAGCAAATCCAAGGAGTTCAGAGTCATTCCCTATCCCTGTAACATTGACCTGATATATGCCTTCTACAGGTAATCCGTTAGATTTAAATATGATCGTATCCACACCATTTTGATGTGTAGTCCCTGATACCTCTTGTCCGTTAGGATTGGTAATTACAATTCTTGACTGTGATAGATTAACTCCTAAGCCAGTATCCGTAACACTTGCTTGTATGACAACACCACCAGTCGTGGATATTGCGCTTGGGTAATCCTCAGCAGTAATATCTGTTAGTAGGGGTAGATCGTTTAGGAGAAGTGAATTAGGATCAATAACAGGCGGACTTGTATCATAAGTGAAGACTTTTTCGTAAGTTTCATCACCATTTCCTGCTTGATCTGCAGGTGTAACTTCAATTCTGTATTTTCCATCTGCGGAGCCGTTGTCAGCCAAGGGCACAGCAAGCCGGAAAACAAGATTATCTTGTTCATTGAAAGACACTCGTCCCTCAATATCCGTTGCATTTGGTGAAACCCGTTCAAAGTGGATCCACTCTTCATCGAGATTCTCCCAATCTATACCGGATTGGTTATCAGTTATTGGGACCTGAATTTCTATAAGTGAATTGTTAACTTCCGGTTCAGTTACAACCAAGGTTATGTCTTCTACTTCAATTTCCGGTACCTGTGTATCGTAAGTAAAAGCCAACTGTTGTACTTCGCCACTTCTTCCGGATGCGCTAATTGGCGTAAACTGAATAGTGTAAATACCATCCTCAGATCCATCAGTTGCGAGGGGTCGAATGAGTGTATACACCAAGCGACCAGATGAACGTTTTTGTTGTCCTGCGACAACCTGACCATCTGCATTTAACAAGCGAAGTGTGGAGAGATGATTGTCATCAGCTGTCTCAAGTCTAACCTCAACTTCTTCAACTTCTTCATTTGTATATGCTTCCTCAGCGGGTGCGGTGGTTGGCGATGTTGAGAGGATTGCGGGTAAACGTCTTGATAATAGGAAACTATTTTCAAAAACAGAATTGCTTCCATTCCCTGCTCTGTCGATAGCTTGAACTCGTATAACATACCGTCCATCAGCTACAAGCTGATTCGTATGGAGAGTCAATTGCGTTTTACCGTTACTGGTCAACTCACCAGAAATTGTTTCACCGTTAGGATCTATTAAGATGATAGTTGTTGATGCCCAATCTATCCCACTATCTCCTTTATCATCCAAATTCACTTGTATCTGTGTTACATCATCAGTAAGTTGTGCGCCATTGGCAGGGACAGTACTGACAAGTGTCGGTGCCTGTGTGTCGTAGACTATTGGATGTTCAATATCCAATACGTTTCCTGCTTTATCAGAGAAGGCTGTAACAACTGTGTATTCCCCATCTCTACTACCATCAAGGGGTAGAGGTTCATCTAATGTGAGGTAGAATTGATTATTAGAATCATGTGTTAATTGTGTAGGAATAAGGACTCCATTCTGATTTAGGATGCTAACTTTCTGATCATCAAGTATTATATCTGCTGGACCAACATCCTGTAATGTAAAACTAAGTTGCGTCAAACTATCACTAATATAAGATACAGGTTGGCTTAGATTAATAGGATCTGCAGAAGTGATTTCGGGTTCTTGAGTATCATAGATAAACTCTCGATAAGCGGTATTCCCTGCACGTCCTTCTTTATCAACAGGTGTGATATATACTGCATATCTCCCATCAGAGCTACCATCAGTAGAAAGTGTTACCGGTTCCCAAATAAGTAAATCTGTCCCATTCGATGCAGTTGCTCCAGGTACAATTATATTATCAATCGTAGCTACCAAGATTTCTGATCCAGTGATAACATCGAAAGACAAACCTGTTTCTGCTGGATCAAGTAAGTTAGCAATGATTGTCAAGTTATCTGCATTAACATAAGCAATATCGCCACTTCCCAAAGTTACAGTATCACCAATAACGATAGATTCTATATCTGGTAGGATGAATTCAAGCACAAATGAATATTGTATTGGAATTTGTGTAGTGTTTCCTGCTACATCTTGAGGAATTATAGTTAGTGTATACTGACCAATCTGCGTCAAACCAACAAAATTCAATGTGATTTGTGAAACACCATCATCTTCTGATGTTATTGGAACAGTCAGGAAATCTGGATCAAGTAATGAGACGGTAGTATTAGCAAAGTCGACGAGTGTTGCTTCTGCAAACTTAATAGTAATTTTACTGATAGACTCAGTAATATTTGTTACTTGATTATGAACAAGTGCGGTAGGGTTGCCAACAGTATTTGCTGTAACTGATGCGACTTGTGGCATTTTGGAATCATAAATAATGTTAAACCGAGAATTCAGACGATTTCCAGCTTTATCTATCAGTAGAACATTTAATGTATATGTACCATCCATACTTCCATCATTTGCGAATGGTTGTGTAAGCGTCAGATATACCTGACCAGCGATTTCATCGTATGTCAGTGTGGCAAGAATAGAGTTTCCTGAAGCATCCTGCAAAGCAGCAACTTGTGAAGCTAATACAATACCAGCTGGACCAACATCTTCAATACTTATGACAAATTGACTTAATCCACCACCAATATAAGAAACTGGAGCATGTATTGTTAAAGGTGTTGCAGAAGTAATACGAGGAGCTTGACTATCATATATAAACTGCTGATTGACAACAGTACCTGTTCGACCAGATTTATCAACAGGTGTGATAGTGACAGCGTATCTACCATCGGCAGTACCATCTGTTGGAAGTGGTGCGGGTCTCCAAGTCAACTGATCTGTTCCATTGGATGTTGTAACACCCGGAACGATTATTCCTTCAGGATTCGTCACAACAATTGTTGAACCATCCTCTTCAAGTGATAAGTCAATACCGTTATTATCTGAGAACGTGGCAATTACTATAGGAATAGATTTACTTACGTAAACAGTTGAACCAGGTTTTCCATCAATTAGAACAGAACTAACGGACGGAAGAGGAAAAGTAAGTCTAAACTGATATTGAGCAGTATTTTTAGCAATGTTTCCTGTAATGTCTTGTGGCGTAACTGAAAGTATATACATCGCACTTTGCGTCAAGGGCACAAAACGAACATATAAGTTAGAACCATCAACCTCCATATTCACTGAGATCTCTTGACCATTCTCGCTTGTTAGAGAGACAACCGTATTTTCAAAGTCAATCCGATTTGAATCTGTGAATGACAAGGTAATACTATTCACTGATTCTGAAATATCTACACTCTCGTAAGGTGTAAGGGCAATAGAACCATCAGATGTATTCGCTGCTACTGAAGATAGACCTGGAACTTCCAACTTAAGACGGAATGGGTATGAAACTGCTCCTTGTGCAGCATTACCAGCAATATCTTGAGGGGTGACCGATAATGTATATTCCCCTCCTCGTGTTAAGGTAACAAAACTTACAATTAGTTCATCGACACCATTGTTCTTTAGGGTTAGAGGTATTACTGAATTATCAGGTCCCATAAGTGTAATCGTAGTATTTGAAAAATCAACGCGAGTAGTTTCGTCAAATTTGAGAGACACTTCATTTATAGTCTCTGATAGGTCTGCAACTTGATAAGGTATAAGATCTAAGGGTGTCTGAGTATTCAAAGAAACTGAAGATATTTCCGGTGCTTGGGAATCGTAAAAAATGTCGTGTTCAGTCTGATATAAATTATCAGCTTTGTCAACAAGTGTAACATTTAATATATACTTCCCATCAGCACTACCATCAGTAGGTATTGGATTTGTTAGAGTGAAGAACAGTTGGTTTGTACCATCATGTGTAATTTCACCTTTAACGGGTTGACCATCCATCTGATTTAAACCGATAGTTTGTGAATCAATGTCAAATGATGCTGGTCCAATATCTTCAATAGTAAACTGGAACTGTGTCAAACTACCACCAATATAGGAAATAGGTTGATGGAGTGTTGCAGGTGTTGAAGAGGTGATCCGAGGTGCTTGCGTATCATAAATGAATTCTTGATTGACAACTTTTCCTGTACGTCCCGTTTTATCTATTGGAGTAATAGAAACGGTATACCTTCCGTCTGCACTTCCATCGGGTGGCAGTGCCGTGGTCACCCAGTCAATTTGATCCGTACCATTAGATTCTGCTATACCAGGAATTGTAAGTCCATTTGCATTTGTAACAACGATATTTGACCCCTCATCACCAAATGCTAATCCTACACCAGTAGGTTCAATGAAAGTAGCAATTATGGAAAAATCAGCATCATTTACATATATAATTGGGCTTGATTTGCCATCAATCAGAACTGACTTGACAGTAGGTAGTGCAATATCAAGTCGGAACTGGTATCGAATTGGTGATTGTACTGTGTTTCCTGATCTATCCTGAGGTGTGACTGCTAACACATAGAGACCACTTTGCCTTAGTGAAACAAACCGTACGACCAATTCTGTATCCGCATTCTTTTCGGTGGTGACAGAAATCTCTTGTCCATTTATATCAGTCAACATTACATGTGTATTCTCAAAGTCTATCCTTGAGTTATCTGTAAATCCGATTACTAAACTATTGATAGTTTCAGAAATTTGAATAATCTCATGTGGTATCAGCTCTATAGACTTATTGGGTGTGTTTGCAAATACAGATGATAGGCCTGGAACTTCAAATTGCAGACGGAATGGATATGGTACTGCTCCTTGTGCAACATTCTGTGCTATATCTTGAGGTGTTACAGATAAGGTATATAATCCTCCTTGCGTCAAGGTAACAAAACTCAATTTCAATTGGTCTACACCATTGTTCTCTAAACTCAGTGGAATAGATGAACCATCAGGACCAATTAAGGTGGTGGTAGTATTCGCAAAATCAACCCGTGTCATCTCTTGGAAAGTAAGTGTAAGACTATTAATAGAATCAGAAAGATCGGTAACCTGATAAGGTGTTAGATCTAAAGGCGTCTCTGTACTTAAAGAGACAGATGTCAGCCGAGGTGCTTGAGAATCATAAAAAATAGTGTGTTCAACCTGATATGAATTTTCTGACTGATCAACGAGGTTAACTGTCAGGATATATTCTCCATCAGCACTTCCATCTGTCGCTAAAGGAGCGGAAAGCGTATAGAAGAGTTGATTAATACCATCATTTGTTATTTGTCCTTGAACTGTTTGCCCATCTTTCTTTTGTAGACTAATTGTCTGCACATCAAGATCAAGAAGGGCAGGTCCAACGTCTTCAACAGTAAACTGCAACTGTGTCAAACTACCGCCAATATAAGAAATCGGTTGATGTAATACCACAGGTGAAGAGTCAGAAATACGAGGCACTTGTGTATCAAATATGAATGAACGATAAACGATATCACCAGTTCGACCAGCCTTATCAACAGGTGTGATAGCCACTGTATACCGTCCATCAGCACTACCATCTGTTGGAAGTGCTATTGGTGTCCAAATTAATTGGTTATCATCGTTTGAGATAGTTATTCCTGGGACAGGAAGCCCTGATTCAGCGGTTACAATAATGCTGGATTCCCCTTCACCTAATGCCAAACCTGTACCAGTTGAATCAGTTAAAGTTGCGATAACTGCGCCGGCACTTGCGTTCACATAGGCAACTGCCCCACTCTGATTACCAATCAATACCGACGTAACAACAGGCACATCTATATCTAAGTGGAATCTATAAATAAACGGTGTAACAGATACATTGCCTATTCTATCTATTGGTGTAACAGCGAGAGTATATGTTCCCAGTTGTGAAAGATTCTGAAAATCAAGCACTAAATTGTTAATACCATCATCACTTCGATGTATGGCAATTTCTGTTGCATCAGGTGTTGTTAGTGTTGCAATAGTATTTTCAAAATCAATATCTTGTTCATCAAATTCTACAGTAATCTGTGAAAAAGTTTCATTAATGTCTGTAGCACTATTAATTGAAAGGTTTTGTTGTGGATCTGTCCCCACAGAGACAGCGGTAATATCAGGAAACTGTGTATCCAATCCAATAGTAAAGTTGCCAGTAAAATATTGTCCTGAAAAATCAACAAAAACGACAGTGACAGTATATTCACCATCAGCCGTACCGTTTCGAGGAATTGCAGCTTCTGTACTCCAAATTAACTGATTATTTGCTTCATCTGCTTCAACCTTAGCTTGTGGTACAGCGATTCCTTGAGGGTTACTTACTGTAATAGTTGAGACATCAAAATCAATACCAGAACCAATATAATTCTCAATTGCAACAGTAATGTCCCCTAAAGTACTAACAGCACTGGTATCAGGAATTGTTAGTTTTACCTTAGGCTGTGTCTGGCTGACAAGGTAGAATTGTCGGCGTACAACTGCCCCTGTGTTCCCTGCGAGGTCCGTAGGAATGACTTCTATTGTGTATGTGCCATCATCCGAACCATCTAATGCGATGGGTTGTAATAGGGTGAGAGTAACAGTATCAATGCCGTTTGTTTTAATATTAACAGGTATATCCACCTGATTTTCTGCGTCAGAACGTTTCAATTGAAAATTGCTCTGAACAAAGTCAATTCCGCTGGTTACTTCATTGAGTTTAACAACAACTTCAGTTAAATCTGTGACTGTTTTATTTGCTGCGGGAATTGTTGAACGGAGAGTTGGAAGTTGTGTGTCAAACACGAACCGGAGTGGATAAGTATCTGAATTACCCAGTTTATCAACAGCCTTGACATTAATGAGATACTCACCATCCTGACTTCCATCTGTTTTTATAAGAGGTGTATTCAATATAAAAGTAACAACATCATTTGTACTATCTGTAAATGTACGACCAGATTTTCTATTAATCTCCCCGTCTTCTTTTTTTGTGCCGATTTCAATACGTGAGTTATTGCTTGGATTGTTATAGACTGCCCCAGTACCAAATTCTCCGTCAGAGTAAGTTGCCACAAATTGGTTTATAGGAGAATTATAATAGATTGTATCACCTAAGATATTAAAGGGTTCACCATCTCTCGAAGGTTTAAGGGAAACAAGTTCTGGTGGTAGGTTATCGAATAAGAATGAAATTTGTATAGGAGTTGTATCATTCTCTGCTTTATCTTTCCCAATGATTTCTATGGTATATTGACCATCCTGTAGTCCATCTTTTGCCAAAAGAGGGGATAGTAATTTCCACCGTATTTTCTCGTTGTTATGTTGTGATTGTTGTCCGAGAACGACACTTCCATCTGGACCTTTTAGGCGTATAGATGAACTTGCAAGATTTAGTTGGATATTGTCTTCCAAAACGGCTTCAACATAATTCGTCCATCCATTCAGTCCTGTCCCTGGGGTTAATTCACCTCTGTTGGTAGCAACGCTTTTTAGGATTGGGGGAACATTATCAAAGGTAAATTTAACTCGATCTGAGGCAAGATTTCCTACTCTGTCAGAGATAAAGACAGTAACCTCATACTCACCATTTTCTGCAAGATCGTCAAGTGGATTCCCTAATGTAAAAGTAGGTTGATTCCCATAAGTTATAGTTCCTTTGATATTCTGTCCATCAACTGGTCTTATAAATACTTCGGTATCACGACCATTTAGATCCAAAGGTGTCCCTCCATCAGCATCTGCACTAAAACTAATTGTCTGAACAATTGCATTAGTAAAGAGACCACCTACGAGTGATATAGAATTGTTAATAGAGATACCGGTAATACGAGGTTCTTCAGAGTCAATTGTTATGTTTTCAGTTTTATTACTTGTTACTTCATTTCCAGCTTTATCTATTACCTTTAGTTTTAATGTGTACTGTCCATCATCAAAGGCTCTACGACTATTATCATCCCCATCCCAATAGTATGTATGGCTTCCACTTGTCAGATTTAATGGAACAGGTCTCCCTGTTGAAGCGTCACCAGGGGCTCGTTGAAACAGTAGGGTTGATTCCTTGACATCCTCGTCAATACTATAGTAAACAGGAATGGAATATAAATCTGGTGAAAATTCATTATGGCCAACATCAATAGAGATCTCTGGAGCTTTGGTATCTATAGTGGCATCTGCAGTGAGTTCAACCACCACTTCGAGTGGTAGTGTCGTCCCAGTATTATCCTCAAGTATAACTTTAATTGTATAGTCGCCATCTGGGAATTTTTCACGATTATCACCTTTTTTAAACCTACCATCCCATAGTAAACTTACGGATTGGTTTTTTGATAGTTTAAAGCCTTCCTCAGGACCTTCAAAAATTGGTTCGACCCGATTATCCACCAAAACCTTGTACTTATATTCTTGGTTTTCATCCCCAAAATCACTGGTAGAAAAGTTTATCCTTAGTTTTTCATTTTCACCATTGAATATGGAATCTCCTTCGGCATCAACTGATAAACTTGAAAGTCCTGCCCAAGCAATTGGTTGGACAACCAAGAAGACAAATAACATAGTAAAAATGAGTATAGGAATACTCCTAAACCCTTGCGGAAATATGAACTTCTTTTTGTAATTATCCAAAACTGATAAACAATTTATGATTTTTGACACGCGTTTCCCCCGATATCACAAAGTTTGTTCTATACCTAATCTCTTAACTCTCCGTGGAATCACACATTATATTTCTTTTCAACAGATAGAATTCAGCAAAAAATGGAATTGCACCAATAGTAAATATCTACGTCTTATGATGTTGGTGCACCTTTATATCTAATTTGAGATGTCAATATTTTAACAGATAGGGCAGTTGTAGAATTGATGTTAAGACGCAAAATTCTAAATTAGGTTGATAAAAACCGAATACTTAATAATCGCGTGAGTTTGAGAACCAAGATCATTATATCCCGTTAGTGAATCAAGAAATCAACGGTATGAACGCATTTAGGCGTTCTTGATATGAATGTCATCAGATATTCCTGATAAACTCCACCTACCGCCGTATTAGGTGCGATATTTTGGAAAAAATGAAACTTACAGACTTATTTCAAATTCACGTTTATAATAACAGTTCATACAAAAGCAGGAATATACCTGCTTATGTATGAACGAAACATGAGAAAGAATTTTACCCTATATCACCGTTATCAACCATAGTAAGGAGTGCAGAATCGTCTGCTGTGAGGGGTAAAGTAATCTTTGCTCGTTCTCTGCTTGAGTGATAGGTTGCAAAAATTAGTTCTGTAGCCTGAAGTGCTTTACGTCCACTAAGTTCAGGTTCACGTCCGGTTTTAACACTATCAATAAGGTCAAGAACAGAAAGAGTTGTATCATTACCTTTAGGGGTAACATCGCTTAAATCTGGCACTTCCCATTCAGTTGAACCTTCACGTAACATCCGTACAGGAGCACCACCACCCACATCAATGATCCCTTGCGTACCTATAATTCTATTAGCAAATCCATTTAGAGAAACACCACCAGTAGTCAACAAACCCTCAACACCATTCTTCCATCGTATCCATGACAATCCACTTGTCTCGACCTGTGTCCCAAATACGATTCTTTCTTCAGTCACACCTATTTGACCGATAACCCACTCTGCAGGTTCGTCATTATTATAAAAAAAGAACGTATCGAACCAGTGTGTACCCCAATCAAGTAGATTTGAACATGACCCCTCAAGGCGTCGCACATCACCAATTGATCCATCATTAGCCAATTGTTTAGCTTTGATAAACTGTGCTCCAAAACGTCGTTGATGACAAAAAGTAATGACAACATTATTGTCTTCGCACGCCTGATAAAGTGCTTTTGCGTCACCCCATGTAGGAGCCATGGGTTTCTCGGAATGTATTGCTTTGATTCCGCTGTTTGCAGCGGCAACCACCATATCTCTGTGTAATGCAATCCATGTACAGACACTCACAAAATCGAGGGATTCCTTTTCCAACATCTCATTATAATCTTCATAAGTACGTGGAACATCAAACTGTTCAGAAAAGTTTTTTCGTGCCCCTTCAGCTGGATCTGAACAGGCTACGATCTCAACATCAGGAGATGCCTGATACCCTTGAGCGTGAGCACGTCCACGGCCACCACAACCTATAACACCTGCTTTAAAAGTTGCCATATATTTTCCTTTCAATTGAATAAATTCGTTTTTTGCTTACATTATACTACCAAACTGTCTTATCGCATGGTTACATCATAAAGAAAATACACATTATACCATATTCAACTTACACAGTTAATTGAGTCACAAGTTCGTTATCTAAATTAATCCCCAATTTTATATTTATTTCCCGTTGACGATATGCCCGTTCACCAGGGATAAGAATTTCGTCCACATTCGTTTCATGTCTACTATTCTTAACACGATCAATTAAACTATCTACTTCATTTTTAAAGTGTTCAGACGTAACAAAGATAGTCGGGTTGAGAACGATGATTAACAACCCGTAGTTAGTTCCTGGGAACGGAATTGTAGATGCATTAACAAGTGCACCAGCGAGAATTTGTGTAATCAGTGCAAGTCCGAAACCTTTGTGTCCACCATACGGTTTTACACTACCTTTTAAAGCTTGTTCAGGATCAGTAGTAGGTTCACCGTCAGAATCAAATGCTATACCTGCCGGAATAGACACACCATCCCGCATCGCAACAAGCAGATCTCCATTTGTAATTGAGGCAGTAGACATGTCAAACAAGATTGGTATAGTATTAGACGGAATTCCGATTGCAATTGGGTTAGTGCCTAAAACCGACTCTGTTCCACCTTCAGGTGTAATGCGTGGTAGGCAATCTGCAAAGAATAACCCTACAAGATCTTCCTTCCTTGCCATGTCTGCATAATAGCCAGCCATCCCACAATGAGAAGTGTTGTAAACACCAACAATAGCTGTGCCATTAAGTTTAGCCTTGTTTATGGCAATTTCCATTGCGCGGTATGCAACAAGATAACCAGGTTGATTGCCACCATTAACATGAACACACTGCCCCTCTTCTTTATCAATCTGAATTTCCGTATGTTCACTCTGTTGGTACTTATTTTTTATTGCTGGTAGACGTATAAATCCATGTGTTTTTCGTCCTCGCAGTTCAGCTTCTAATAGTATATCTGAAATTATAGCAGCATCATTTACAGACATACCGCACTGATTAAGAAAAGCTTCTGCAAGTTCTCGGGCTGCATCAATAGATATTTGCACTTTATCCTATTTTCTTAGCATACATTCTGATAACACTTTTTCCTGTTAATCTTGAACACTACCTATCACTGTGTTATAATCTACCATTAAATCTTCTGTAACTCAAGACTCTTTACACTTCAAAATCAATCAACAGAATTGTATGTTTCTTTTATGTATTTGATGGAGGAACGGCAGATGGCAAACCAAAAACATGATATGGTTATATATCGTATCCAAGACGATGTGCGATTAGAAGTATACTGGCGTGATGATGCAGGTGGACGAGGTCCAGCAGCATCCCTATATGTCTTTGATGATGAGATCATGCGTTTTGATTGTTTCGGTGGAGATAATGGACATTGTCATTTTAATTTACGGCAAACACGTGGAAGAAGATGGATGTATCCTGAAGGTTCATTCCGTGACCACATTAAACAGAGCCTGTTTGATCTTCGGTCGAATCTCTCTTTTTGTCTACAAACACATCAGGATGAACGTATACAGCAAACTCAGATTAACCGAGAAAGTTTGGATATGGCAACGGAAAAAATGGAAACACAGTTATTGGATTTTGCAGACAAACTACAAGGCGATACTGCATGAAAGTTGTAACAGCAGCTGAAATGCGTAGAATTGACCAAAATACCATTGAAGACATTGGTATTCCCGGCATTGTGCTGATGGAAACTGCGGGTAGTGAGATAGTTAAAAGAATCGTAGATTACTACCCAAATGCACATCGGATAGGTATATTTGTCGGCAAAGGCAACAATGGTGGTGATGGGTTAGTAATTGCTCGCCAACTTGCCCACTCTGGCCGAGATGTATCTATTTTTCTCCTCTCACCACAGGACAGTTTCACAGAAGAAGCTTATCTAAATCTGGAAATATCAGAAAAACTGGGGTTGCATATTGAGGAAATACTGACAGATACTTCATTTACTGATATACTCGGTTTTGATAATATAAAGGGAAAAGCAGAATCATCTAAAATACCACATAGGAATATCGCAAATTTCGATTTGTTTGTAGATGCGATTCTGGGGACCGGTTTACGAGGGGATGTGCGTCCCCGTATATCAAATGTGATCAATGCGATAAATGATCAATCTATCCCTATCCTTGCAGTGGATTTACCATCCGGACTGGACGCTGATACTGGAAATCCATTAGGAACTTGTATTCAGGCCGATAGAACAGTAACAATTGGATTACCTAAACGAGGATTGTTAGTCCATCCAGGTGCGGAGCTTTCGGGAGAATTGGATGTTGTAGATATAGGTTTTCCACGCCAAGTTATTGATGCACAAAATATTAATGTTAATTGGATAACTGAGGATGAAGCAGTAGAATGGATACCACAGCGTAAACCATCCTCTTACAAAGGTAGTTATGGCCGTGTCCTTGTTGTAGCAGGTTCAACAGGTATGACTGGGGCAGCAGCATTAGCAAGTGAAGCAGCTTTGCGAATTGGTGCGGGTTTAGTAACACTTGCAATTCCAGAAAGTTTAAATCCAATTCTGGAGGAAAAACTATCTGAGGTAATGACCTTACCACTACCTGAAACTGATAATGGTAGTTTCACTGCATCTTCAGTATCACCTGTCCTTGAATATGCAATAAAAAATAAATCAGTTCTTGCCATAGGACCTGGTTTGTCACAACATCCTGAAACGGTCACATTCGTACACCAACTAATACAGGAAAACTACCGGCAAGAACTTGATCTTCGTATAGTTATTGATGCAGATGGGTTAAATGCTTTAGCACAAGAAAAAGATCTATTACAATTAATAAATGAAAAGGTAGTACTAACACCACACCCAGGTGAAATGTCTCGATTAATAGACATTCCAGTAACAGAATTTGAGGTAGATAGGATCGGTATATCCGAAGAATTTGCAAAAGAAAATGGTGTAACACTTGTATTAAAAGGTGCTCCCACCATAACCTCAGATTCAAATGGAAATACATGGATAAACTCGACAGGTAATGCTGGTATGGCAACTGCCGGAATGGGCGATGTATTGACAGGTGTAATTGCTGGATTGATTGCGCAGAATGTGCCTATCGCAAAAGCAGCAACTCTTGGTGTTTATTTACACGGATTAGCAGGGGATATTGTCGCGGAGCAGAAGGGCATGCACGGACTCATTGCAACTGATGTGCTTAATGCATTGCCACAAACAATCTCTTCCTTGGTATCAAACTAACACCATTTCAGTAGCATAAACTTCCAATTTGTGCAGTATTTCAAGACATCCTTTACAACTATTCATGGGATAAACATCTATAGAAATGGCATAACATAATTAAGAGGAAAATGAAAACATATAAAATCTACCCAGTTGCAGCGGCAGACGCATCCATTGCTTTTCAGATAGAATTAGACCCACGTGCAATTGCTGCAGCGGAAGAACTTGAAAATAGCAATCTGCAAGGTGCTGAAAGAGAAGAAATCTTACAGAAACATTTTGAAGAAGACTATGAAAAAGGTTACCGAGGTACGGCATGGGGTTTGTACGGTATTTCCGCAGGAATGACTCCTGTTCGTTTGGCTGAATTATTGACAGAACACGGTGAATCATTTGATCCTTGTGCCGAACGCGACACGTTCGATCATAGTCTTATGGTTAATGTTGAAGAGGAGTTAGCATCTCAATTAGATTATATCCCAAAATCTGTTTTGATTCAAATTGTTGAAACATATAAGAACACACTGTTGGGATTGTAAGTCTGTATTTGATTTAAAACTAATCTCCTGCGACTTTATTCACAATGATTTGTAACAATAAATAATTGTTATGTTGTTTCTTGTCCTACTGACAACAACAGCAGTCCTAAAAACCTTTCTTCCAGATATCTAAACCAGCATACTATTTAAAACATAAAACTAATCACAACCGATGGAATATGCTGTTATGAAAAATCACTCTGTAAATAGTAATATAGTTCAGAGAATCAAGGAACCAGATGGATACATGTTGCTCTATTTTGACAACCCACCAGAAAAAACAGGAGAATTGGTGTTTGTTAATTGCCTTGCGTATCAACACAAACAGATACTCTTCTGTAAATGGCGTAATGAGGATCTCTGGGTATTACCGGGTGGACGGATTGAACCGAATGAAACAGCAGAAGAAACTTTACACCGTGAACTCATGGAGGAAACCGGTGCTACACTGAAAAACTTTGAAGTATTATGTTACATACATTGTTTCATGTATGATCTCGAATACTGGGGAATCGCTTACTTAGGGGAGATTGAAAACTTAGGGATTCCAACAGATCTTAACGAAGTAAGTACTGCTAAACTGTTCTCGGATTATCCAGAAAACCAATCCAAACCAGAACCGTTCAGAAATCAAGGAAAAGCTTTATATGATGGAGCATTACAAAGATTAAATAATTAAGACAGAAGTAGTCAGCTAAATTTCTGACTAATGGTGGAATGTTGAAAATATAAAAATTAAATCTAATTTATGCACGTTTTTCACCTCTAAATTGTGTCATGTATAGTCGTAAACATATTAATGATGGAGAACTATAATGAATAAAACAGACACAGAACTTATTACAAGTATTTTATCAGGTGATAATACTGCGTTCACTACCTTGGTACAAAAATACCAAAAGCGTGTCCATACGATCGCTTGGCAGAGAGTGAAGGACTATCACATAGCAGAAGAAATTGCTCAAGATGTGTTTCTGCAAGTATACGATAAGTTGTCTACGTTAAAAGATCCAGATAAGTTTGCAAGATGGCTGTATGTAATTTCAAAACGACGATGTGCTAACTGGCTACAAAGGAAAAAAACAAATGTGGAATCATTAGAAACTACGGATGGATTTACACTGGTGAAAGCCGCTTATGAGCATTATATTGCAGAACAGTGTAAAACGGCAGAATCCGAGCATCTTCGTGAAGTTGTAAATTCCTTGTTGGACATACTGTCAGAAAGTGAACGTACAGTGATAACTCTCTATTATCTCGGGGAAATGACAACCGAAGAAATTAGCGAATTCTTGGATATTTCAGTAAACACAATTACGAGTCGGCTACGAAGAGCACGGATACGTCTAATGGAGGAAAAAATGTTAACTGTAGAATGTTATGAACGCGTAGAATTTAAAGGTAAAAAAATAACCATACTCCAAGACATTGAAAATCTACAAGAGCAACTTACATCTGCTGGATTTGAAGACAAAATCTCGTCTGTTCGTGTGATTAAAGACTTAGATTTTCTATCAATTGATACCCAAGTTGTACTTCATGGAAATCCTAATTTTTCCGGTGTTTGTCTGCCTATACGCATGGAACCGGATGTATCTACGATTCATCTGCCAGATCTCAAAAAACTTCCTGTTTCTTCAATTAAGTTTGGCGGAGAACTTATAGAAGAGTAACCCAACTTCATTCTGTATAAGCAATCTGTATTGTGATTCTTATTCACAATACAGATACGATTTACAAATACTCCCAAAAGTGCATCCGAAAATAGTATAACGTGAGTTTGATAATTAAACTTGTAAATAGAGAACCCTTTAGTTATTATGATTTTTAGCCTAAAACAAAAAACTAAGGAGTTCTCTGATGGATATAATAACACTTTTCTGCGAAATTGACGACTTTTTCATTCACTATGAACAATATCAAGTACAACACCAGTTGCCGGACATATTTAGATCAGGCAACACAAAAGGTAGACCGAGGAATCTACATCCGAGTGAAGTCATGACGATACTTGTACATTTCATCATAAGCAATACAAGAATTTCAAAGCCTATTATCAGGATTATGTCTGCTGCTACCTGCGTTGGGCGTTTCCAAACCTTGTTAACTATAGTCGTTTTGTGCAGCTTTCACAAGAGATATTGGTTCCGTTGTCTATTTTTTTGAAGACCCTTTTCGGTAAATGTCGTGGTGTTTCCTTCATAGACTCAACACCTCTTCCTGTTTGCCACAATCGTCGTATTTCAGTACATCGCGTT
>JAGFCA010000115.1 GCA_022394755.1 Candidatus Poribacteria bacterium | reverse complement strand
ACGAGATTGAAACGACTATTTCATGCCGTCCTTCTGGGGGGTGTTTCACGTAGCAATTAGAAGATTCTCGATTACGAGATTGAAACAGTATTCATCCCAGTCTGCCGTTGTATTTAGTTTTGGTAGCAATTAGAAGATTCTCGATTACGAGATTGAAACTGCGTTAATTCTGATATGTTTATGACTTGATATAAGGTAGTAGCAATTAGAAGATTCTTGATTACGAGATTGAAACGTTGGAGTGCTTCAAGTCGGTGGTGTTCCTCCGATGATGTAGCAATTAGAAGATTCTCGATTACGAGATTGAAACTCATGAAAGCAAAAGCGGCAGATGGAACAGTGGTAAGTAGCAATTAGAAGATTCTCGATTACGAGATTGAAACGGATTTACAAACAATTTTGTATTTTCAAAAGGTATATTGTAGCAATTAGAAGATTCTCGATTACGAGATTGAAACTATAGACTTAGTAAAGCGTCAGATGGCGCTCTTTGATGGTAGCAATTAGAAGATTCTCGATTACGAGATTGAAACTCTCTTTCAGACATATCAGTATCCGCTCTCATGTCTTCGTAGCAATTAGAAGATTCTCGATTACGAGATTGAAACCGTATTACTTCATAGCGGCCGAAAGCCGAAACTTGCTGGGTAGCAATTAGAAGATTCTCGATTACGAGATTGAAACGATTCTTGGAGGTGGTGATGATACCTAAATTGTGGGTAGCAATTAGAAGATTCTCGATTACGAGATTGAAACACATCGTGAACAAAGACGAACACGGAAACGCAACGTATGTAGCAATTAGAAGATTCTTGATTACGAGATTGAAACGTAGCAGACAAGTCGTTTGAGTTCGGGTCGCTTGGTGTAGCAATTAGAAGATTCTCGATTACGAGATTGAAACTTGGTTGGTAATATCCATAAAGAATTACTTGAAACCAATGTAGCAATTAGAAGATTCTCGATTACGAGATTGAAACTCATCAATTTCGTTTGCTGCATAGGCTTGAATACAAAGTAGGAATTAGAAGATTCTCGATTACGAGATTGAAACCATGAAGGAAATTTAACGGGGGAGGGGCATACGGAGATTGTAGCAATTAGAAGATTCTCGATTACGAGATTGAAACGCTGGCAGTGGTGAACCCAGAAATTGTTAGTCTTGTATGTAGCAATTAGAAGATTCTCGATTACGAGATTGAAACTGCCCTAAGAACAACAATAATCATTATAACAAAATACTTTCCGCGTAATCCGTGTAATCTGCGATTCAGACAAGAAAAGAACCAGCACCCTAACCTTTCTTCTCCGCGCAATCTGTGCATTCCGTGTAATCTGCGATTCAGACAAGAAATCCATCTCCACCCAAACCTCTCTTCTCAGCGCAATCCGTGTAATCTGTGTAATCAGCGATTCAGACAAGAATACAATCCTCACCCAAACCCCTCTTCCCCGTATAATCAGTGTAATACGTGCTATCCGCGATTCATAAAAATAAATTGAATAAAAAAAATTATAATGCAACTAATATCATATAGACTTTTTTATATTGACATAATAGTAAATAAACGTTACAATAACATATAGAAAATAAATATAATACTTATACTAATATATAGACAACTATTACCTAAGCCAATAACCTAAATTTTCAGGAGTGACCTTACTAATAAAAATTTTGTTATGAGAATATTAATAGTAAAAACAGAATCATCGTTCATCCGGGAAAACTACAAAATTGTAACTTTTTTCATATTTTAGAATTAAAGGTTAAATTCGCTTCCAAACCCAGATAGGGACTAATACGAAAGACAATGAAATAACAAGAATAAATCCTACACATTGTAGGAAAAGTGTAACATTTTTATAGTTTTTAAAGAAAAGCATCCAACTATTTTATGTGAGTATTTAATTGACTAACTGATTAATTCCTGTTGAAAATACCATCATTATAAGGATACTATTAAGTAACAAAAATTTAGTTAGTTGAGCAATCTTTAGCAATAAAACCTGTCCATAATATACATTAGAGGTGAGCTATGAAAAACATACTTTTGATATTCACAATTTTGAGTTTTGTTGTGTCAATATCAGGATGTGGGGATCCTGTAGAGGCACTTGACCAACCCATCTCAACACCATTTCAAGAAATAACACCTGAAGATCTAACGTCTATAATAAATTCGATGTCTATTCCTGATGTCAAGACCTCTTTTTCAACACTTGATGTTGAATTGAAAGAAATATTGGGTGTCCATTTGCTAAACTCACTTGATAGTGAATCGGGTAGACTTGCTGGAACTCAATTAAATAGTCATGTACGTGACGGTGCAGCATCGGTATTACTTGATGAATTGATCGCTGAATGTACAACTGAGATCGGACAATTAGCACAAGGTGCTATAAATCAGAATGAATTAAACAGTTTAATTAATACACCGTGTGTGACAAATATGCGGTATAAGTTTCGGGACTTGAGTCCTGCTTATTCTACATTGGTTGAACTTATGGTTAAGGAAAATTATCCTGATGCACCTGAGTTATAGATTGTCATTTTTCATGTCCTTGTGATACAATAAACAATATCAACATAGATTATATTTCTATTCGGAGGGTAGTATGAAAATAGACAAAATAGAGTCGTTTTTCATTGGAAATGGGTATGTAATTCGGATTCATACCGATACAGGTATAAGTGGAATCGGGCAAACAGCGTGTTGGGGATATCCAGAAGCAGTTGATCAAATTGTAAAGACCTTTGAGAAATACCTTATTGGACAGAATCCTTTACGTATCGAACATCATTGGCAATACTTATACAGAATGGGACCGTTCAAAGGTACAGCTTTGTGTGGAGCGATTAGTGCAGTTGATATAGCATTATGGGACATCAAGGGTAAACATTTCGAAGTGCCGATTTGGGAATTACTCGGTGGTAATTGCCGTGATAAGATACGTTTACATCTACTCGGTGGTGGTGGCACACCTGAAAGCATGTTTGAAGCTGCAAAGGCAGCAGTAGATGAAGGTTTCACTGCCCTGAAGTTTGATCCTTTAGTTGGTAATTTTCAAGATATGACGGTTGACCGTCTGGTAAAAACTGCACGTGATCTTGTCGCAGCAGCACGTGAAGGTGGAGGTCCAGATCTTGATCTGATTGTTGAAGTTCATCGTAAACTTACACCAATGAACAGTATCGTCTTGGAAACTGCTTTAGCACCCTTTAATTTGTATTTTATAGAAGATCCTATACAGATAGATACCATTACAACACAAGGGGAATTGGCAAAACGTATGACAACCCCACTCGCGATAGGTGAACGATTTACAACTATCTGGGAATTCCGAGAACTCTTAGAACACGGTGGACCCCAGTATGTACGTCCAGATGTCGGATTAGCTGGTGGATTAACCCATTGTAAGAAGATAGCTGCCATTGCTGAATCCTATCATAGTGCAGTTGTAACACATAACTTCCTTGGACCACTGATAACTGCTGCATCATTACACTTAGATGCAAGTATTCCAAACTTTATTACCCAAGAATATACCAAAGCAGATGAATCGGATCAGTTTGCTGTTTATAAAGTATCCTATCAACGTGAAGGTGGATATATACCGATTCCAGAAGCACCGGGTTTGGGTGTTGAACTTGATGATAGTTTAATTGAAAAAACGCCATTCAAACCCATGAATACCGGTTCTACACCATTACGTGAAGATGGTTCTGTTGCCTACGCAGTATAGGAGGTATCACTGATGAATGCTGATGAGAAATATCTTTTTGATTTAAATGGTTATTTGAGAATAAAAAATGTTCTTACCACTGAAGAGGTGACATTAGCAAACGAAGCAATAGACAAGCATAGTGATAGTATGAATATCCGTGCGAAAGAACAAACCCTTGATGGTGGATCACCAGAATTACGAGGTGAACATGGCAGAGGGGAAATGGGTGGTATGTTGTCATGGGAGGAACCCTGGTGTAATCCATTTCGCCACATGTTAGCACATCCCAAGTTGGTGCCTTATTTAAACGTGATATTAGGCAAAGGTTTCCGTATGGATCATCAGATGTTCTTATTGTCTATGGATAAAGGAGCTGAAGGATTTATCTTCCACGGTTCATCTGGACCAGGATTTGATCCTAACCAGTATTACATATTCCGGGATGGTCGTATGCATAACGGTTTGACGGTTGTCACATTCCAGTTAACGGATGTTCCACCGGGTGCTGGAGGTTTGATTGTCATCCCGGGTAGTCATAAAAGCAATTATCCTTGTCCACAGGAAATGCGGTTAAATCAAGATCATCAGGAACATATACGGCAACTCGTCTGTGATGCGGGGGATGTGATAATTTTCACAGAAGCAGTTACACACGGTACATTACCTTGGACAGCAGACCATCCAAGAAGATCAATTCTCACACGTTATACTGCTGGTAATATGGCTTATGTACCAGCATATACAATACCAGAGTGGGCAAATGAAAGACAACGTGCAGTAATGGAACCACCTTATCATTCACGTTTGAATCGTCCCACATTAGAAGAGTAATTAAATCAGAAGTTGGTTATCCAATAAGCATATCAACTGTAATAAGGATATATAATCATGTCGTCTTCAACAAGTGCCATTCTTGGGCTCGTATTTTTAGGTTTAGCGAATGCATCAGTATTTTTAATGTTCAAGTTATGGGGGTATCCTTTTAATAAGGAAAGACATAAAAGTGAAGCACCGGCTGCATTAACCTTATTGCATCGTATATTGGGTTATTCTTATGCCATACTCTATATATTTATGATGTGGTATATGGTACCGCGTCTGTGGAATTACCAGGTTGAATTACCACCTCGTACTGTTGCACATCTAATGCTTGGGATCACGATAGGGGTTTTAATTCTTGTTAAAATTGCAATCCTCCGTTTCTTTAGACATTTTGAAGAAGTAATGCCATATATTGGTGTAGCCTTATTGATATGCACCTATTTGCTAATTGGATTGTCAGTACCATTTACATTTCGAGAAACAGTTCTTAGAACACAGACAGGTGCATTCAGTGAAGAAGGTATAGTCAGAACTCGCCAATTAATAGAAAACGCAGGTTTACCATCTGAAGCACCACTTGATGAACTGGCAACAAAACGTAAATTACGTGATGGTCAACATGTACTACAGAGAAAATGTGTAGTATGTCATGATCTTCGAACTATACTTGCTAAACCTCGTACTCCGCCAGATTGGGTACGTCTTGTGAATCGTATGGCAGCAAAACCAATTATAGGTGAGCCAATTTTCCCTGAAGAGGAATGGAGTGTCTCCACATACTTAATCGCAATCACGCCAAACCTAAAAACAGCAGTAAAAAAACAGCGTGAAGAGAAGATGCGTACAGATGAAGCTATGGCAGCGGCTCAAATCGCATCCTCAGTCATGAATGAAGAACCAGATATGGATTTGGTGATTGACAATTATAATGAAGAGATTGCAAAAGTACTTTTTGAAGATAAATGTTCGCAGTGCCATCCTACAACGGATGTTGATGATTATCCTCCTCGTTCTAAAGAAGAGACAAACGAAGTCATTTCGCGTATGATTGAACACGGGTTGTTTCTTGAGGAAAAAGAGATCGAGTTGATAACCCGTTATGTTAATGATAACTATCTTGAAAATTAATTAGATAATTTCGAATCAATTAGGTGTTCCTACATGACTAACTTCGTATTTTCAACTGAATTTGTAATAGAGTTACCTCAAGAAGAGGTATTTTCTTTTTTTCAAATGCATTTCATCTACCAAAAATTAGTCCACCTTGGATAAATTTTCAAATCCTTAATCCTCCACCCATTACAATGAAAGTAGGTACAAGAATTGATTACCAATTAAAACTACATGGATTTCCAATGCGTTTACAGTGTGAAATTACATCATGGCATCCACCATACGCCTTCGTTGATGAACAACGTAGAGGTCTTTATCGAGGTTGGGTACATACACATACTTTTGTTGAGACCGATATTGGAACAATTGTAGGGGATGAGATACAATACAGTGTTCGCGGAGGAGATTTAGTGAATAATCTGATTTTTCGACCAGATTTTGAAAAACTCTTTGAATATCGTAAACAGAAATTACATGAACTATTGCTAAATAAAAAATAGGCACGGTATAAACCGTGCCTATTTTTAATCTATTGTTTGTTAACAAATAATAGGAACAAGGTTGTTAGTCCAACCAACTCATCATACTTCTTAGATTCTTCCCAACCTCTTCAATCTCAAGTTCTTCCTCTTGCCTACGAAGAGCTTGTAATACAGGTTGATTTGCTTGGTTTTCGAGCACCCATTCTCTTGCGAAAACCCCGCCTTGTACATCCTTAAGAATCTGACGCATTCTATCACGAACACTATCATCAATTAATTTTGGTCCACGTGTTAGATCCCCAAATTCTGCAGTATTACTAATATCATTCCGCATCTTACTCAACCCACCAGTATATAGCAGGTCAACAATCAACTTTAGTTCATGTAGACATTCAAAATATGCCATCTCAGGTTGATATCCAGCCTCAACCAGTGTATCAAACGCTGCTTTTATTAGTGCTGCTGTTCCACCACATAGAACGGCTTGTTCACCAAATAGGTCAGTTTCAGTTTCCTCACGAAACGTTGTTTCCATTACACCAGCCCGTGTGCCACCAATACCTTTAGCGTAAGCAAGAGCAACATTGTGTGCATTTCCAGAAGTGTCTTGGTGTATTGCAATTAGGCACGGCACACCACCACCACCTTCAAAAACTTCACGTACTAATGAACCTGGTCCTTTTGGGGCAATCATAGCAACATCAACATCAGCTGCAGGTACAATCTGTCCAAAGTGAACACTGAAACCATGCGACACCATCAACATGTTTCCAGCTTGCATATTAGGGGCAATTTCATTACGGTAGACTTCACTATGCTTTTCATCTGGGATGAGTACTTGAATGATATCTGCCATTGCTGAGGCTTCTTCAACAGTTTTTACGGTTAATCCATCAGCTTCAGCCCGTGGTTTTGATCGACTACCCTCGTATAAACCAACAACAACATTCGCTCCGCTATCTTGTAAATTTAATGATTGTGCTCTCCCCTGTGCACCATATCCAATAACTGCAACTGTACGATCTTTTAGTAAATCAAAATCGGCATCACTCTCATAATAAATCGTTGCCATAATGTTTCCTCTCTATGAATTCTAAATGATTAAATGGGAATATTTTGGGAATGTACTTCAGATAAAGAATATCTGATGAAGTTCTTAATTTGGAATGTAATTATTTTTCTGATCCACGCATCATTGCAATTTTACCAGTACGCACTAAATCTATGATACCATAGGTACGAAAGATATTAATTGCTGCATCCAACTTACCTTCATCTCCAGTAACTTCAAGGACAATAGAGGCAGGTTTCATGTCAATAACACGTCCCCGAAATACTTCTGCAATCTGTAATATCTCAGTACGTTTTTGTTGATCATCGGTAGCAATCTTAATCAGTACCAGTTCACGTTCTACATGCCTACCAGTAGATAAATCTGTAACTTCAATTACATCTATTAGTCTATTTAGGTGTTGATATATTTGATCAATAATCTGAGCGTCTCCGTGTGTAACAAGCGTAATTTGAGAAATACTCTTATCGTGAGTGGCTGCAACATTGAGACTATCAATATTAAATCCACGTCCACTGAAAAGACCTGCAACTCGCGCAAGTACACCGAATCGATTTTCGACCAATACAGAAAAAATGTGTCGTTCTTCGTTATTCATATTTTATTTATCTTAATGTGGTTGTGTGTCCTACTGAGTAAAGAGGAAGGAACGTTACTTCAGTTATACGAAATATATACAGATAACTAAATAACGTTCCTACAACTAAGAGATAGATTCTATGATAATCCTCGGATTACATCCCCAAGACCTTTACCAGCCGGTACCATTGGAAAGACGTTTTCTTCTTCATCAACAATAAAATCAATCACTACAGGACCATCATTAATACCTTTTGCTTTTATAAGTGCTGGTTCAACATCTTCTGGATGTTCAACTCGAAGACCGGTTGCTCCAAAGGCTTGTGCGAGCAAAGCAAAATCAGGATTATCGTGATAATCCACGGCTGAATACCGTTTCCCGTGGAAGAGTTCTTGCCACTGACGAACCATTCCTAAATACATATTATTGATGATGAATACTTTCAGAGGTAATTTCAGTGAAATTGCCGGAACTAATTCTTGTATAGTCATTATATATGAACCATCACCATTTATGTTAACAACGGTTTTCTCTGGACATCCAAGTTGTGCTCCGATTGCCGCCGGGAGACTGAATCCCATTGTTCCAAGACCACCCGAGTTTAACCACTGTCTGGGTTCAGTAAATTGGAAGTATTGTGCAGCCCACATTTGATGTTGTCCTACATCTGCTACGACAATAGCATCGCTATACTGTTCATAAATCTTTTCAATGACAAACTGTGGCATCACCTTATTCCCTTTCTGCTCATATTCAAAGGGATATTTTTGTTTCCATTCTTGTATTTGATTTCTCCATGGATCTATATCTGGGGTGTCTACCTTCTTAGTGAGTTCTTTTAATACATTTTTTGCATCACCAACAATAGGCACATCAACAGGAACATTTTTACCTATACAAGAGGGATCAATATCAATATGTACTTTCTTAGCATTCGGGGCGAATTTGTTCAGGTCACCAGTAACTCTATCATCAAACCTTGCACCAATAGCAATGACAAGATCAGAATCGGTGAATGCATAATTAGCACAGCACGACCCGTGCATTCCTGGCATCTGCATCGCTAAAGGATGTGTTTCAGGAAATGCTCCTAACCCCATTAATGTTACAGTAATTGGAATTTGTGTTTTTAGTGTTAATTCTCGTAATTCATCGCTTGCATCTGCAAGTACAACACCGCCCCCAGCATACAGCATAGGTTGTTTTGCTTCTTTGATGAGTTCTGCAGCTTTAGCAATTTGGTTCGAATCACCATTCACCTGAGGCTTATAACTTCTAATATCAACCGAATCAGGATATTTAAAGACTGTCTCTTGATTCTGTGCATCTTTAGCAATGTCTATGATAACAGGACCTTGTTTCCCCGTAGTTGCAATGTGAAATGCTTCAGCGACAACATCAGCGATTTCATTTGCATCTTTAATAAGATAACTATGTTTACAGATTGGACGTGTTACCCCGATAACATCACATTCTTGAAATGCATCACTTCCAATGAAATGTGTCATTACCTGTCCAGTAATAGCAATCATTGGAATTGAATCCATATATGCGGTTGCAATTCCTGTTACAAGATTTGTTGCGCCGGGACCCGATGTTGCGAGTACCACTCCTGCTTTTCCTGTGGCGCGTGCATATCCATCCGCAGCATGCGAAGCTCCCTGTTCATGCCGCATAGGAATCAATTTAACATCTGTTTCGTTGTAGAGGGCATCGAAAATCGGCATTGCCGCACCACCGTTCACACCGAAGATATAATCGACACCTTCACGTTTGAGACTCTCAACAAGGATTTCTGCGCCTTTAAGTTCCATGCCAATTTCCCTTTTATAATAATTTTACCGAATTCAAGTCGGAGAATTGTTAAAATTAAAAAACCTTCTCGTTCCGTTTTGGAGACGAGAAGGATTCGGCTTATTATAGCACGTTCGGTATTAAAATTACCGAAACAACCTTACCGTGGTACCACTCCAATTCTCTTTTCATATATAGAGTAGTTCATTCTATCATGAAAAAAGCACTCATTGGGATGCGTTATCGAGCATCACATCGGCTTATCCTAATAAGTTCTAATAATTTCCTGTTCAGAAAAGCAGCTCCAGGGCGACCTTCAGTCGTTATACTTGAGGAGATCTTCCAGCCTATGAATCTCCCTCTCTTACAAGTCTTCTCGACTTACTCCTCCCTATCAACACCTATAATATATTTATTCTTTCTGTTCTAAATCAAAATTGTACGGTTTATCAACATTTTAATTATAATACTTTAGATGAGAATTGTCAAGAAATTCACTATTTTGAAAAGTGTTATGTCTCCATAACACACCAGACATGTAATATGGAAACATAACTCTATATGACTCATACAATCATTAACAGCTTACTGTGATTTCAATAGACCCCATATAGTGCTGATTATTCGATTTGGGTCAACAGCTTGTGCAACAGCAAAACGATTTGAAATAAGTTCTGCATATTCAGTAGCGATTTGTTCATTTGGTGGAATTTGTGTACCACAACAAGATGTATGGAAGTTAATAAACCATCCCTTCATATCCTCAGTACGGTATGCTATTGGATCGGCATTTGTCCCATCGTCAGCATAACTTTCAAATTCAAAGTCATTCTGATTCAGAACTGCTAATCCAGCAGCCCGATTTGAAGTCCATTTTTTGAGAGAAGGAATATACTTCTTACCAAGTTCCGTTGGTTCAACCTGTGAAACTGTACCGTTTGTAATAGTTGCACCAAAAACACTCTGTTGTCCAGCAGCTGCTGCTGTTACACGTGCACCTTTATGCCAATAGTAGTAAAATGCATAGTCGCCAATGAAACCACCTATACCACCTTCTCTCAACCATTGATATACCAGAATATCTTTTCCTTTTTTCTGAAAGATTGTACCAGGTGTGTTTCCTTGAGTGATAACATAGATACCATTTTTATTCGCATTCATATATTCTGCTAAACCATCACTATCAACGATTTCTGCATTGAGTTTCTTGTCCTTTAGTTCTTCGACAATGAGATCTGCTAACTGTGCGGGGTTTTGTACAGCCAACCCATTTCCGTTTTCTAAACCAGCATCATAGTGAACAGCCACATCTTGTCCGTATACAATACTGATGGATAAAAATGTTAAAATTGAAACAAGACAAAATAACCTTTTCATTGTACTGTCTTCCTAATATGGAGTTGAATTGGTTTAATTACCAATTGTTATTTCATATCTGATAATCTTTGATGCTTAAGTGTAAGTCAAACTGTTAGTTCTACAGTATTATAAACTTTGAATAGTAGATATATTTCAGATAGAATTATTAGAAATGTTATTGGTTGATTGGACCTATTTTTTGAAGTGCCCATTGAACATAGTCTGATTAGTTACGAATTGTAAATTAAAAAGTGCTAGGTAGGAAATTTATTAGAAATCAATATTGTAAGTAGGCAAGATCTCCTTATTATCTTCTTACAAAGGTTAGTATTACTAAATTACTTTGTATATGTATGGAAGATTCGGTGAATCCAATAATAAGTGGTATGAATAACCTTAAAGGAATTCAACGAGGATTCACCGGGTTAATAACCGTATCTACCAAGGTTGTGAAACAAATGTAAGTATTCTAAGGTTCATTACACTTACATCAATTTCAATGTTGTTGTACTTTACTTATTTGCAACGTAGAGTTCATTGACTCGTGACCAGTTTATTACATTCTTCCATGCATCAACATAATCTGGACGTCGATTCTGATAATTTAGATAGTATGCATGTTCCCATACATCTATACCAAGAATAGGTGTATGTCCCTGCATGAGCGGACTATCTTGATTTGCTGTGGAATAAATTTCCAATCCATCATCACCAATAACAAGCCATGCCCAACCAGAGCCGAACCGTTTTGTTGCTGCTGTTGTGAATTCTTCGTTGGCAGCTTCAAGTGATCCAAATGCGGATTTAATTGCATCTCCAATTTCTCCACCACTGGGTTCACCACCATTTGGACTCATGATTGACCAGAAAAGTGAATGATTTGCATGACCACCACCGTTGTTAATGACAGCCTGTCTAATATCTTCAGGAACATCATCAATATTTCTGAGGAGTTCTTCAACGTCTAAATTTGCAAGATCATCATGACCTTCTAAAGCAGCATTTAGATTGTTGACATATCCTTGATGGTGTTTTCCGTGATGTATTTCCATTGTTTGTGCATCAATATGTGGTTCTAAAGCATCGTGTGCATAAGGAAGTGCAGGTAATGTATGTGCCATTTAATAATAGCCTCCTAAATATATTTGGTTAGTGTCAGTATATCAAAATTTTATTAAGCGTGCAAGTATTATACTAATTCAAGTTACAGAAGATTTGTAGCTTTGTGTTTTTCTAAATCAACTCTCATCATCACTCTTTTCAGTGAATGCTCCAACACGACATATTCGTAGGTAATTACAATAACTACATGGAGTAGTAGGAACCTTAGGTCTAATAGGTCTTTCTCCTTCATCAACAGAATTTACATACGTATTAACTCTGGTGATAATTGGGAAAATACCGTTAGATATATCCTTTACATATTGTTGAACATACCCGTTAACTCTATCAAGAGTGGATTCAAATTGATCATCATCTAAGAGCTGTCCACTATTTTTTCCTGAAGAATACCATTTTTTACCATTATAGACCTGATATGTTTCTCCATTATAGGTTGACATACCAATTCCAAGAACAACATTACATTCATCTAATCTTATTTTGTGGTAGAGACCAGCTGTAGGATTGAATTCACCCTCAAATGTCTCATCTAATATACTCTTTACTAATTGTAGATAAATTGGAACTTGTAATGCCCGACCTTCATTAATATTGTTTATTGTTGGGGTTGAACTTCCTGATTTATAATCAACGATATTAAAGCTCTGTGATCCAATATCAATACGATCTATTTTCCCACTCATCTTCACATTTCCAATTGTGATTGGTTCGCTACTGTGTAATGTTTGATCAACCATGTCCCCTGTTTTACCAATTCCAACTTCAAAATAGGATGGTAAGACACCTAATTCATACTGCCGTTCTGCAGCCAACCATTTGTGCAATGACACTTTTATTTTATCCATGTCGATAGTCCAATAGAGATTGTTTTCTTGTAATGATTCATAATCTTTAACGCGTAATATCGATTGTTTATTTTCTATTATCTGATTAATTTGATCGATTGCAATATCAAAATCTTCGTCATTACATAGAGAAATTGGTGGATCTTTCTTTATCCTTCGATTTGTATAGAATTCTGCAACTACATCGTGAATTAATGATCCTTTATCTAATGGATTTAGTTCTTCATTCTCTTCGTCCTCTTGAGATTTTGGTTTTAATAAAATACTTACAAAATACTGATACGGACAATTTGCATAGGTTTCTAAGTCCGTAACAGAATAAATTCTATCTTGGTACTGTTTTAGTCTACCAAGACTTGCCTGTGATATTGTGCGATTTGCCAAAAGGTCTTTCTCAGTTAATTTACCTTCGTATGATGGGTGTTTGTTCGTTTTCTCTCGACTTTTTTCTACTCTTGCAACATGGTCAATTAATGTACCTAAATCGGTATGTGAATGTGGAAAATCATAATTGTTTGAAGATTCAATATCGAATACAGATTTACCATAAGAAGTAAGGAATCCATAAACACTTCTTTCAGCAGGATTCTCTATATTGATTTCTCCAAAATCTGCAATTTCTTGAAGATAGGACAGAAATAAGGATGGTATTAATTCTGCTTCTTGATCAGTTTTAGGTATAAACAGGTATAGATGTTCACTATATGATTTTAATAATCGATAAAATAAAAAACGATTATCGTAGATTTGTTCATCTCTTGTATGATATGGCGTTTCTGACAATAATGGATCTACATTATAGTTTTGAGGGAAGCCACCATCCACAAAATCACCTAATATCACAAGCTTATACTCTAAACTTCTCAGTTCACTAACTGGTAGAATATTGACGGACTGTTGATTTCTTATTGATCTATTTTGATAGTATGTTTGTCTTGCTATATACTGCAGTTTTGTAATGAAGATTCTATACGGATATGATATGTCATCCTCTGTATTGAATAAATCACAAAATTCAGTAACAATTCTCTTGAAATGTTGTAATGCGTTAATCTCCCCTTCAATAATTTCTCTATTTCCTGTTATCATAGGGTTTATGATTTTATTATATATATCGCTATTCTCGAGAAAAGCATCTATATATTCAGAAAATTCATCTGGCTGTAAACTTTGAGGGAAGGTTATTTCATCTTCAGAAAAATAAGTTAATCCCATAGGGGATATGTTAGGTGTTAGACAACTTAAGATTTCTTTTATAACTGTTGATTTTGTAAGCGGAATACTTTCAGACAGCGTATAAGGGATACCGAAGGCAGGAAAAGTTTCTGCAATTCGTTGTTGATAGTGATTTATATTGTAGAATGAAACACAAATATCATTTAAATTAAAGCCATCTTCATCAATATGTTTCCTAATTTGATATGCGATTTGTTCGACTTCTTCTAAACGATCCTTTGGTCTAATAACATTTATCTTGGAAAGTTTTCTTCTGTTATCTAAAGGAGAATCTGACTTGAATAAATTCTCTGCTAAATATTGGTGTTCATCCGATTTCCTGTCAAACCCAGAATCAATTTTGACATTTTCCTCATGAAAATTTGATAAAAGGCTAATAATATTCGTATATAGATCTGTATTACTCTCTAAACAATCAGTCCGAAACCAGACTTCAAGATTTGGTATACGAGCAGTACGTTTAAATATCTCAATGTCAGATTTTGACAAAATCGAAAATCCCTCAATCACTAACAGATTAGTTGATGGAAATGCACGTTTGAAATACCCACGGTCAAAGTTCTTTGCAAGGTATAAATGTTTTCCTCTATCATCAATCCAAGATGTATTTAACTTATTCTCATATTCTTGATAGATATTAATTAGATCTGATTCAAGGTTGTCTTGGGATGTAACTGAATTTACGGACTCTCCACGATCTCTGAGATTGTTGATTGATTTAGCAATCAAGTTTAGTGTGCTATCAGGAATATTGTTATCATCAACAGGTCGAAATGAATTGTATTGTGATTTGTCATCAGGATTGGCAATTTCGTGCAACCATAGGTGTTGAATTCCTCTTGAAATAGTCTGTCTTGGTGGATAGACCTGAGAATATAATCTTTGTATGAAATTTTCAATATCAAAGATCTGTAACTTGGCTACAGAATTATTTTCATGATATGAAACCAATTCACTTTGGCGTATTAATCGAGTAGATTCATTTGGAACAACAACTACAAAGGTATGTGCCTCGTTCTTTTGAATACGAGATTTAATAATATTCTCTATATTTTGCATTTGGATTTTAAGAAAAGTATGGATTTGAAGAAGATAGAATTATCTTACTTCTGTACCAAGAGGAACTTCAGCTTCAGGAGTAACCAATACCACAGACTCCCCACTGGCAGCAAGAATCATACCTTGGGATTCAACATTCCGTATGGTCGCTGGTTCTAAATTCACCACGATTACAACCTGTTGACCAATTAGTGTATCAGATGTGTAGTGTTCTGCTATGCCAGCCACAACTTGACGTGTTTCATCACCAATATCTACTTGCAACTTTAATAACCTATCGGCACCTTCTACGGGTTCGGCACTTATTATTATTCCAATACGCAGATCAAGTTTCTGGAAATCTGAAAAAGAGATATTTTCAGAAATTTTCTTTTTTGATTTAGGTTTTGCTTGTTTTGGTTTCATTGTTTCGGTTTTTTCTTCTTTCTTCAAATCAACTCTTGGAAAGATAGGTTCACCTTTACTAACTAAGATTCCTTCTTGTAGATTTCCCCAGTTAGTATCAGAATCAAAATTCTTTAATCCAATCTGAAGTTGTATCTTCTCTGATGTTTCTGGGATGAAGGGTGAAAGTAAAACAGAAATGATTCGTAATGCTTCAAGACAGTTATATAGAATAGTTCCCATTCTGGGTTTAGTCTCAGGTTTAGTTAGAGTCCATACCTCTGTTTGTTGAACATATCGGTTTACACGCCGAATTAACACCCAAATTGATTCCAAGGCACTATCAAATGCAAATGCCTTAATATGTTCATCTAAAGATGTAATAGTTTCTTCTGTGAGTGTCTTAATCTCATCATCGAATTCACCTGGTGTTGTTGGGGAAGGGATAGCATCAAAATTCTTGTTTAGGAGACCTAATACCCGATTGAGTAGATTTCCTAAATCATTTGCAAGGTCAGCATTGTATCTTGCATGTAAGCGAGCAGGACGATAATCACCATCATTACCAAAACTAAATTCACGAAGTAGATAATAACGGAATGCATCAACACCATAGGTTTCAATGTCTCCATCCATATCAATGAAAATACCGCGTGTTTTACTAAGTGCTTCACCATCTTTTGTTAACCAACCGTGTGCAACAATCTGTTTTGGTAAAGGTAATCCGATTGCCATTAACATTGCTGGCCAAATGATAGCATGAAAACGGGTTATCTCTTTAGCCATCATGTGTACATTTGCTGGCCAATAGCTATGAAACTTCTGGTCATCTATGTCATAACCAAGTGCAGTAATGTAATTGGGTAATGCATCAATCCAAACATAAGCAATGTGTTCTGGATCAAATGGTAAAGTTATCCCCCACGAGACAGATGATCGCGAAATGCTAATGTCCTCTAATCCGGATTCCAATACATTTAGGAGTTCATTTCGACGACTATCAGGATACACAAAATCGGGTTGATCACTATATAGTTTTAATAGCTTATCCTGATACTTGGACAGACGAAAAAAATAATTTTCTTCTTTCACTAATTCCAATGGTATTTTATGATCAGGACATGTCTTATCTTCTGGTATTTCTTTATCTGGAAAGAATCTCTCACAGGGACGACAGTAATACCCTTCATAGTGTCCTTTATAGACATCACCACTTTCATACAATGCAGTCAGAAATTTATGGATACCCCGTTTATGGAGATCGCTTGTTGTCCGTAGAAAAATATCGTTAGAGATATTAAGTCTTTTCCATAAATTAGTAAAAATTGGAGCTAACATATCACAGTATTCTTGAGGAGAATACCCCTTACTCTCAGCGGTTTTATCAATATTTGCCCCATGTTCATCTACACCTGTGAGATAAAAGACATCGTCCCCATTTACACGATGATATCGTGCTAATGCATCTGCAGCAATTGTAGTATAGGCATGACCCGCATGAGGTTCACCATTCGCATAATATATAGGTGTGGTAATGTAATATGTTTTCATTGTAATTCAGCCTTTAATTCCTATCTATCCACAGAATTCCGAATTCTGCAAGGTATTATTCTTCTTCAGTTTCAGGAATCCAATCCTCTGTTGCTTTTGCAAAATTCTTTGATAAATCCTCTGAAATAGTCTGTTCGATTAATTCTATTAAATCTTCACGAAATTTCACCCAGTCATCACCACGACGTGTAAATCGATACATCCCATCAATTTCAACGTACATCGTATCATTTGGTTCAGACATAGATTCTAAATGTCTTTTGATCTCCATATCAATCCTCATTTTCATTTTAGACTATTAAAATCATAATGTTGTAAATAAATAATAGTCTACAATTATTATCCAAAATGGATTAAGATTCATCCATCCATTCGTGTATTTCCCAACCAGTTTCTGATGCTTTTTTACGTAGTGCTTTATTTGGATTGACAACAACTGGAATTCCAACACATTCTAACATTGCCAAATCAGAAAGACTATCACTATATGCATAGCAGTCATCAAGTGAAACCCCTTCTTGTTTTGCATATTCAGCCATAATTTTTGCCTTTTCATTTCCAATTACAGGAGATGTTGTCAATTCACCTGTATATCTACTCCCCTGCACCTCAAGTTTCGCTGATAAGACATGGTCAGCAGAGAAATATGCTGCAATCGGTTCTGTAATAAAGTCGAGAGAACCAGTGACAAGAACTATTTGATGATTAAGTTCTTTGTGTTCATCAATTTGTGTCTTAGCATCAGGAAACACTTTCTTAATTAGGTATTCATTAAACATATCATTAGCAGAAGATTGAATTTGTAATGCATCCATATTTCGGTAATTTCGATAAAAGACTTGGTTGAAACGCGATCGGTTAAACCTATCTAAAATTAAATAATATACTACTTTTGGAATAAATCCTATCATCCAAAAAAACTTCTGTATCGAAGACATTGTTGATGTCCGTATCCACAAGTAGCAATGCACTATTGTAGAACTCAACAATGTCCCATCTACATCAAAAAATGCAATTGCATTTTCCTGATTGGATTCCATAATTAATTAATTTAGCTCCTTACCAAGTTCAGCAACCCGATTTTCAAGTTCAGCCAAAAATTGCTGATAAATTTCTGCATTATCTCCTATATCTTCAGGACTTTGTGATACGTCTAAATAGAGTGGTTTGCCAAATACAATCTGAACAGGATGTTTCTTAGGTATATTCTGCCCCTTTGGAAGTACTTGAAATGTACCCTTAATATATGTGGGTATAATTGGGACTTGTTGGCCATAAATTAGTAAGCTAAGGACACCCGGTTTGAACGGTTGTAAATTGCCATCCAGAGATCTTGTGCCTTCAGGAAAAATCAAAAGACCATTATTCTTTTCCATGACTTCATTAGCCATTCTCAAATCTTTTAAAAATTGTGTAAAATCACCGTCTCGTTCTATTGGAAGTGCATTCAAACACTTATGTGCAAACCATCCTTGTAATCTGTTACCAAACCAATAATCCCTTGCAGCCAGAGTCCACATTCGATGAGATTCTTGTCCTAATGCAGTTATAACTGTAAGTGTATCTAAATGACTACAATGATTTGGTGTAATGATAAACGGCTTACCATCAGGGATATTTTCAAGTCCATAACATTGAAAAGAAAAGCGTCTGTTGTAAATACTTCTGATTCCTGCTCTGAAAGCACGAGCGTACCATTGTGGTTTTTCACTGAGTTTAATTATCTTATTCTCTGATTCAGATTGCTGTTCTGAAGAATCTTTATCAAATGCAGTTACTAAATCTACTACATCACCAACCGTCTGTAAATTACCGATCATAGCATCAGGAATTGTTTCTCCAAGTCGAGATTCAAGTAAGAACAATAGATCTAATCGTGTAAGTGAATCAAGTCCCAAATCAGTATCTAACCTATTGTTTAGACGTATCTTATTTGGTGATAGTCGTGCTAAACGAGCAATTGGTAATAATATCTCTTCAGGTATATTTTCAGACTCATCTGTTATTGTTTTTTCATCTTGTAGATCATCCTGTTTATTGTGAGATTCAGAACTCTCAAGTGAAAGAATCTGTTTAATAGATTCTCTTACAGCAACTCGGTCTATAACACCGTTTTCATCTTTCTGTAACGATTCATTAATAAAATGAGTACGATGAAAATGCTGATAACTTGGCAACTGTTTTGATCTGACTTGTAGGTGTTTTTGAATCTCATCAATGGTATTCTGATCAGAATTAGAGGGTAGAATTACTGCTTGAATTGCAGTATCAGATCCATCTTCATAAGGAATTCCAACCACACACATCTCGATGATGTCTTCATGATTTTGATAAAGTGCCTCTAACTCAACAGGATAAATGTTTTTGCCTGAAGCAGGTACAATTACATCCTTAGAAAGTCCAGTAATGTATAGATAACCTGTGTCATCAATATAGCCAAGATCTCCGGTGTATAACCAACCATCTTTGATCGCTTTATCTGTTGCCACCTTATTCTTATAATAACCTTTCATTGTACTGGGTCCCTTAGCGATGATTTCACCGACTCCATCACTGTCAGGATTAGAAATCTTGAACTCAACACCATCCACAGGAGGTCCAACTGATCCGCGTTTACTTTTCTGATAAGGATTTACACTCAATACAGGAGCAGTTTCTGTCATCCCGTATCCTTGATATATTGTCATCCCTAAACTTTGATATCCGTCATATATTGAATCTGCAAGTGCAGCTCCACCACACACAAGTACGCGTAAATGACCACCCATAACAGCCATTGCTTTTTCTGATGCAGTTTCACCTTGGGTTTCATACCGTGCTGATTGTCTAACGATTGTATCATAAATCATTTGAAATAATCGTGGTACACCGATAAAAGCAGTCGTTTTGTCATCACGCATTGCCTTCAGTAGAGTAGTTGGACGCAAAGCATTGACATAAGTAGCGGTTGTTCCACTATAGAGTGCCATCAATAGACTACATGAAAAGCTTAATGCATGATATAACGGTAGTGCAGAAAGAATACGTTCCTCTTCTCTTGGGGTTAATGCTTGTGCAACTGATTTTACATTAGATATAAAGCCACCATGGGTTAACATTGCTCCTTTTGGATCCACAATTGTACCCATTGTGAAGATAATTGATGCTACAGTGTCAGGAGTAATTTCTACATTCGGAAATTCTATAGGGATCTGTTCGTCGCTATCAATCAATTCCTCAATATTATTTATATTGTGTATAGGAATATTATAGTCGTTGAATTGTATCTCAGATTTCTTAAGAACATTCTCAGATGCCAAAATAGATTTAGCATTTGTATATTTGGAAATTGCTAAAATTTCTTCTGTAGGTGTTTGTGAATCAAGAGGAACAACCGCACTTCCTATTTGTACTGCAGCCAAATATGAAATGCACCATTCAGGTTGGTTTTCTGATACCAATATTACCTTGTCATTCTGTCTTAATCCACTCTTCCATAAGTGATATGCGACTTGACGGGATCTGTGGTATGTTTCTGCGTATGTATATTGCTGACATTCCCCTTCATGAATCATTTGTAAGGCAATTTTATTTGGAATGCGTTCGGCTTGGATCTGAATTAAATCAACTATTGTTTTGGGTGAGACTTCATCAATTGGATTAGGAGCTTGTGCAGGATATTCATCTACTTCATCTTCTGATGAAGCATCTTTTACTTTTGCGTTACTATGAGCTGAATCCTCAATTTTTAGAACATGCCTTTTGATTCCTGGAATATGTATCTCTTGAAAATACTGATTCCAATGAATTTGTGAAACATCAAAACCAAATTTTTTCTGTTCAGTAGGATCAAGATTATCATATAGTGCTTGTGTTTTCTTAGTTTCAAATTCAAAGTTCGTACGTGTGTATGGAGCATAGATACGGATATAGTGTAGTAAGGCTTTAATACTACTCTGTTTTACAACCAACTTTCGTCGCCTTCTCTTGGCAGAACGTGTAGGAAGCATTGTGAGTAATTGAATTACACCATTAAGAAGTCGTACTTTTCCTTCAACCTTCTTCTCAAATTGTTCAAGACTGGGAAATTCCCATACAGGAACTTGTATGGGTTCTCCGTTTTCCATCATAGGATTTTCAGTGAAATACTCTGAGGTGGCATCTACAATTCCTCGAAAATATAAGGGATTCTGTGAACCTGTTGCTACGTGATATACCTCTATTCCACCATTTAATGCAACAGCCTCTGCAGCAGCTAACATAGCATTCACTACAAAGTCTACGGGAATTATGTCTAAAATAATATCCGGATCTGCTGGAAAATCAGGTATACGTCCTTTTGCGAAACCAACTATGAGAGGTTCAGACATACGATACTTACCAAGCCATCCAGGATGAGGTTCAGCAAGACTACTTTCTATTATGGAGGGACGGACAATTGCAGTCGGCATCGTATCACGCAATTCCATGACAACATGCTCAGCAAGGAATTTCATATACGTATATGTGTCATTCCATCCTCGGGAACGGGCATGTGATAGACCTGCTTCAACAAGACGGGTTTCCAACCAATCAGCTTTTACCTCATCTGTTAGGGTTTGAATATCTTTAGGCTTATTTCGTTTATCAGTCTTGGATAGTTTTTCTGCTTCGAGTTGGAATTCTGATATTTGTGAGGGGGTGTCTGCTTCTTGTCGAATTGATTCGCTGTAAGTTTGTAGGTATTCAATTTCCTCAAAGAGGCTGGGAGGTATAGACTCACCAGTATTTGTACTCAATTCTTGTGCAAATTGCTCAAAAGGGGAGTGTAGTTTTTCAGATACAATTCCAGGGTTATCTCCACATACATACGCAGTTGATACATGAAGAAATACTGCATTAGCACACCCTTTAGCAAATGTTACAGTATGTCTTGCGGCAAGAGCATTCCCTTTTAATGATGCATCAAATGGTGGATCGAACTGAACTAAACCAGCAATATTGAAGAATACATCTACTTCATTTTGAAGTTGTTCATATAAAGTATCACTGAAACCAAGACGTTCATCTGTAAGTTCACCTTCAACTGGAGTGACTTTATCTGATACCCATGATTCAAAATCCGTTCCATGTATCTTGCGTAATTCATCAAAAACATCAGAACATAATAACTCATTCTTAAATCGTTCCACTGCGGTCGTAATTTTGCCATTTGACTCGGTTCGGTTTCTGATTAGAAGGTAGATATGCTTTACATCAGGGAGAGAGGTAAGTATTTTGGCAACCATAGGTTGCCCCAGGAAGGCGGTTCCACCTGTAATCAATAAAACCTTCCCACGAAAGAAATCGGCTATTGACATTTTTTCCTTTTGTCTGTTGGCAAATTACAGTTGTTACCGAGTATGGTCTATAAAATCCTGTCTAATTTGCTGATGTCTGACTATTCCGTTGTAAATTGGATTGTATCTTATAAGATAATATGGTGTATTTTAACATAATTTGTTATGAAAAGTCAAACGTGTAGTCCTGATAAGGTATGTAAAGTTTTGGCAGAAATTTAACCCATTCTTTGTGTTCGAATACAATAATTATCTTAATAGTTGTTTGTTATTAGTTTTCGGTTTGGCTTTTCTGGTAAAAACTGCGTAACACGTGAAGTTGTGAATATGTTTCGTTTTTAAATGATGACACTTTCACGGAAACCTGCACGAAGCAATTTTACAAACACTTATTCTATAAGGGTTTATGAATTTGACTGCCCTAGGTCTCCGTGAATCACGTATGTTATATGTATTATAACTTAAGTGTCTGAGTATGTGTTTTGGGTCTTAATCTGATTATAAATGCATTAGATAATTACGAGTTGTGTAAATAACTTTTAATAACCGATAGTTTCACATGAACAAAAATTCTTATCTATACCATTCAGTAATTAAGATTCTTTGGAGTCACGGGGAATGCCCTACGGCATTCATACCCGGGGAACTCCTAAATGGGGTTCATTCCGTTGATTCCTGATTCAGACTTGGTAGGGACGGAATGTCTATAACATAGAATCGATTTTGCTTGAAGATATTAACAACAATTAGTATATCTCATAAAATATACCATAGACCTTTAAAATATTTGTTAATGCCAAAAACTACACACACGTCCATATAAGGGTGTGTAAAAAATTTGCCATATAAATCGTGAAATTTATAGAATAGACTGTTCATTAGTAAATATGTCACATCCCACTATATTATAAGATAGACCTAAAATATTGGACAGCAATCCGACCATTTGAACGAATAATTATTTCGGTTTGAACGATCCGTATTTATGAGATATACCGTATATGATTAACCTTCAATTTATTTGAATAATTTGCTCAGTAAAATGGATTTACACTAATAATCATTACATATAGTATAAGTAATAGACAATATGAAAGAAAATTGGACCTGTGACTGCTAAAGAATCTATTCTATCCAAAATTCCACCGTGACCGGGAATCGTCGTACCTGTATCTTTCAATCCAATGTCCCTCTTAATAGCTGATACAACTACATCTCCAATAAAACCAATAACAGCGATACTTCCACACGTAATAAGTATCTCAATTATTGAGAATGGGGTTAAAAAACGAATAAAGTAACCTACAGCCATTGTTGTAACCACACCACCAATTAAACCTTCCCAGGTCTTATTTGGACTAATCTTAGGAATAATCTTAAATCTCCCTAAGAAACGACCCCAAATAAATTGAAATACATCATTCATCTCTGTAATAAATACTATGAATAACAAAAGTGCACGTCCACCAGCATTAAATTCTTCAATATCTGGCAATGAAACCAAGAATGCCAAATGACTTACACCAAAAACTGTCAACATTAACTGTGATGGCAATACACTCATTGAACGACTAATATCCTCTGTAACCCCTTTGATGACTAATATAAAGGCTAACCATAGATACATAAACACTGGAATAAAGATTAGGAACAGAGTTAGATGGCCTATATATGCCCAATAATACTGTATAGGTATGCATAGAAAACACCAAATTAGAACTTTACGGTCAACTTCCCTTACATTTTTACTGATAGATGATAATTCTCTTAATGCCATAAAGGATAGTAAAGCAAAAGAAATGTAGGTTATAACAGTATGCACTAATGTGGCTAAGACAAAGATTGTTGCCATTACCCACCACGATCTTGTTCGCATCTTCAATTCAGTAAAATCTGATTTTGGTTTTAATCTTCCCATGATCCAAAATAGGATACTTGCAAAGACTAATATACCGAATATCAATCCTACGACTATAGCAATTTCACTTTGTTCAATCAATAGTTTCATCTTCAACTCCCATCATCAGATAACCCATTCTTTAGTCGAATTGCTGAACTTAGCAACAATAATAAGCACATTATTGCAAATATATAATTGAATGCTGTCATGATTGGTTGCCAAAAGAAAAAGATGAGACATGACAAACCTAAGATTGTTGCTCTATCACTTTTCCCCATTGGACCATCATATCTCCTTGTCCCTGTTGCAGCCTTTGTTAAAATACCTATATACTCATTTAGTGTAGATAGAAATACAAAAAGTAAAACTAACCATGAATAAACACCTGTTAATTTAATTAATGGCAAATATAGTGCAGCATCAGATAGGACATCACCAAGTTCATTTAAGATTTCCCCGCCCTGACTTGTCATATCATATTCTTTTGCCATCATCCCATCCAAAGCATTCAATCCCATTCTTATCAATAAACCAACAGAGAAAATCCACAACATATGGCCTGACGGATAAAACCAAAACAAGATACCAATTGTAAATGAAAGCAATATAGCTAACCATGTTATTCCGTTAGCTGTGAATCCCACCTTGTAGAATATTCTTAATAATGGTTTTACTAATTGCTGAAACTTTGGTTTTATCTTATACATTGAAATCATTAATAACACCTCCTAATACAAAATTACTATCTTATTCAATTTTAATATAATAGTCCAATACTTATTTGTTAATACGCATTTCACATCAATTCTTTTAGGAAATTTATTATAAATCTGATAGATACGAATTATTCGTATTGAAAAATGTTCTCTTTTTAGATGGGCATTACATCTATGACTGTATCCTATTCTTCCAAATTGTGTAATTAATGCGTATAAGGTATTTCAAAAAATTAATCTATGAATTCACGGTTTTAGTGACAAAAATATCTACATACTAAAATCCTGTGTGTGAAAAGCTTCTGTTACTAAACATTCCGATTTCTTCGTGTATTGAATTTGCTATATTTGTTGATAGTTGTTAGTTCAGTACTTACGTAGTTTGATATGGAAGGAACATTTTTTACTCCTATCAATTTCTAATATCTAATGTCCCAGTGGGGCGAATTTTTGTAGAAACACCATATTAGTCCATAGAATCAACCCCAGCGCGGGCGAAATGTGAATCGATTAACTTTTCAAACTATAGTTATCATTATAGAAATGTATCAACATTCGTCCATATTGGACTAAACATTTCGTCCCTATGGGACTCAAGATTGTGTATGTAAGCTTTGTCTATCAACATTCCGTCCCTACCTAATAAGAATCACCGTGTATGAATGCCATTTGGCATTCCCAGGGACTTAAGTGATATTCAAGGTATATTCTGATAAACTATCGTATAGTGAAAAGAATTTTACATACCTTAATCCTATCAGTAGTTTGACAAAATACATGTAGGTGAATATAATAAATTAAGTTGATAACACATCTTTATCCTGGATTAAAATGTACAAATATCGTCAATAGAATACTCTTTAAGGATCTTGTCTTTTATGTTAGAAGAAGAAAAGTTTCGATTTCTACATAGTTCAGAACTTTTTTCAGAATTAACTTTAGATAGAATTAAGCCGATATGTGAGGTTGCACATGAAGTTGTACTACCAGCAGATCATATTCTTTTTGAGGAAGGAGATGATGGAGACTCACTATACCTACTTGTCGAAGGTGAGATTAGTATCATCAAGGCAGATACAGAGGTGTTAACTTTCAATGACGTAGGATATTGTTTTGGAGAAGTCGCCTTAATTGATGATAAACCAAGAAGTGCAACAATTAAGACACTATCTCCAACGAAACTGTTAAAGATTTCAAGAGATGACTTTTTTATCGCATTGGCTCGAGAACCCCTAATTGGTAGAGGTATTTTTCGCGTACTAAATAATAAGATACGTCATGATCTCGAAGTGCAGATGAGTTCAATTCGAAAGGAGATAGCACAAGAAGAATCAATACGTCTTGCTGCCGAGGTACAACAGTCTATTTTACCAAATGAAGAAATTGAAAATAGATATATTAGTTCTGCGGGATATTGTCAACCAACGAATGATATAGGTGGAGATTATTATGATTACTTACATCTCCCAGATGAAAAAACTGCAATTTTCATAGGGGATGTGATGGGACACGGTTTTCATTCTGCATTAGTCGCTGCTATGACCAAGAGTTGTATACAAACACAAATTCGGTTTGATGCATCTGTACCAGAAGTCATGAAGGCAGTAAAACGGGTTACAGAAGAGGATGCACAAACATTCATTTATATGACCTGTTGCTATGTAGTAATTCATAAAGACAATAAGTTTGAGTTTATTAATGCAGGCCACCCATCAATATTACTCTTTCGTTCTGAGAGTGATGAGATAATTGAATTAGATTCTCAATACACACCAGTCGGTATTCCTTTGCCTGTTGAATTAATTCAAAATGACTATCATAGCCTTCAAGAAACATGGAATCCAGGTGATCTGTTAGTAATGTATTCAGATGGTATAACTGAAGCTGTTAATGAGGATAGTGAAATGTATGGTCTTGACAGATTTAAACAATTGGTATTAGAAAATAAAGAATGTACACCAAATGAAATCAAACAAAGGATTCTATCGGACCTAAATTGTTTTCAAGAGGGAAATTTACCCTATGATGACATTACATTAGTTGTAGCAAAGTTTGGGGAAGTGTAAACTCAATTACACCAATTTACAAATTAATTATAATTGGTTTACTGCATAGTAGATTATATTTTCCATAATGTATTTATTCAATGAAACATCCTGCTTTTTATAGTTGCATAAGCTTGTGATAATATATAGTCCTTTACCGTATTCTCTAATACCTATGACAAGCTGATTTGTTTCAGGGGTTGTAGCAATGACTTTGTCAGTCTTTTCCCAATCAACCCATGCATCATCAAGATAAATTCGTCCAGATTCTACTTTATGTGGTTGTGAGAAGATAGTAGATTTTTCATTCGATAAAACAAAGTTCCTATTTGGAGAACTTTCAACACCCCTCAAATTCCCATTGAGCCAACCAATTCCACAGGATTTCTTTTCAGTGCTATCTTGTCCAGAAATAACTACAATTCCACCCTCATTGACAAATTGTTTAATCTTATTTTCTGTATCTTTTGGGAGTAAATGTCTACCGAAACTTGAAATCTCTTCATAACCAATCCATAATATATCAGCATCTTTCAAGAAAGTTAGTTTTCTGTTCTTTGTTGATTCAAACACAGTTTCACGTTTGCCAACATTCTTGATATTTCGTAAAGCCTGATATTCATAAGTCATAGTATTTGTATATACATGTGATTGACTCCAAGTAGGAGGCGTACTATTTCCCGATAATACCAATATTTTAACAGCATTTTCACCAGCAGTTACCCACATTTTACCAGCAAGTATATCACGCACGACTTGCTGAAAGTCTATTGTTTTCCCTTTGTATGTACGGTCCATCATTGGGTCAATGTGAGTAAAACTCCACCAAGATTTTCCACTTGTACCACGATATGCACGCAATTGAAACCACGTATTATCAATAAAACACATACTATCAATACCGTAATGATCTCTGTAAAAAACAATAATAGGCATTCCCTTTTTTACTAATTTGACCATTTTTTGGGGTGATGTGCCTTCCTTGTATTGACCTGTTGCAAAGTTCATTTTTATCTCATTCAGATGACTTTCACCCTTAACATTATCTCTTACATTAACAACAGCCTGCAATCGTCTTGAATTAACAGATTTTATTTCACCAAATATAATATTTGTACAAGCATCAAGAACTTCACGAATAGTATATTCCCTTTCGATGAAACTGAAGGCAGGAGTTGTTCCAAATATTATCAACAGAAATGTCATAATTAATATAAATTTAAATCTTTGCATAATTAACATGGTCTACCCCATAAATACGTATATTTAATATGAATGTATCTTTACCTTATCATACCATATCATCATGTAATCCAACAATGAATTTAAACCTAATTTATGAAGGATTATAGTAGAATGAATATTACATTCATAGATATATCAAATATAGGCATCCATTTTCAAGTTAATCACTATTCACAAAAGAGACAAGCGAATTGAAACAAACCCCTGATTCAAACCAATTCAAATTTTTCTCATTATCAAGCTATATAGGTTTAATCCTATTTATTTTATCTCTCCCATTTGGCTATTCAACAATATTCATGAATATTGGACTCTTTCTTGTATTAATTGGCTGGATAGGTAGAGTAATCACCGTCAGACGTTTCACATGGTATAAAACGGGATTAGATCTTCCAATCATCATCTTCCTTCTATTGAGTTTAGTTGCATGTATATTTGCCCCTAATCCAACCAGCAGTAGCTATGGATATTTTTGGAAATTATTACGAGGAATCCTATTATGTTATGCGGTTATACATTCTGGAATCGGAATTCGCTTTCGGTATGTTCTAATAGTGTTTTTTATTGTTTCAGGAATCTCATCAGCATTAGGAGTATGGTATTATATTAACGAGACAAGATTAGGACGTGATTATATGGGAAATGTGAATTTAGAATATAAACAAGAACTGGATGAAGCTACGGGTTTTTCTAAGAGTTTAAGAGATGATCTAAGAAAAATTAACATTCCATTATCCCAGCAAGCCACCATTTCAAGCAAAGATAATCAAAATGAATGGTATATCACTGATTCACCTCGAAGTAGAAAATATGTTGTTCAAAAGACTGAAAATGAACTCAGGATATTCATGATTGAGAAACGACTAACTGGAACATTTAAAATGCCAAACGATCTTGGGGCATATCTCGCTCTTAGCTTCCCTTTAGTATTTGGTTTCTTTGTAGTAAGTTTTGGAGGAAATGGATATACACGAATAACAAAATGGGGATCATTAGGATTGGGTGTAATTGTCTTATTGATGGGTATTAATTTGGTATTAACTCTAACCCGTGCTGCATGGGTTAGTGTAGCTATAAGTATTACATGTATTATCTCATATTATATTTTTCGTTATTTATTTTTTCAAAGAAATGAATCCAAATCTATGAGACCAGTTATGATTATATCTACAATTTTCATTCTTTTCATTGTAGCAATGCCATTCTTGTTACCTAATCATATAAAAATGAGACTAAACAGTATTATCCAACAACCATCAGGATTTATAGGAGAACGTCCAATTTGGTGGAAAACATCTATAGAATTAATTCAGGAATATCCAATTACTGGAATTGGTATGGGTAGATTTCGATATGAATATCAACACAATGGACCAAAAGAACAGTATAATATACCTTATCATGCACACAACATTTATCTCCATACTGCAGTTGAACATGGTATACCTTCCCTTTTTATACTATTCTGGATAATTGTAATTATAACAAAAAGGGTTTGGGGTTTACGTAACACCCTTGATATGCAAGGATATTTTTGGGGATTGGGGATATTCCTTGGATGTAGTGGTTTTTTCATTTCAAGTCTGATCTATGGTTTAGCGGATAACATATTTCACCAGCGAACCATATTGCTTTTTTGGTTTATTGTTGGCATAATCTTCTATATACAGATATTAAGGAACGAGGAAAATGAAAAAGAAATTGATACCAATTGATATGTCTGCTGTTTCAACCTACTCACTAAAAGATAGAATCAGTAAAGTATCAGTTAAGGATTTTGCTAAGATTTCAGATCACAATATTGATATTTCATCATTATTAAACTGTTTGCCAAATTTACTGAAGGGAGAACAATTCCTTCATCTTGTTGATTGTATTGTTTCAGCATATCGAAAAGAAAAATCAGTAATTGTCATGATGGGTGGACATGTAATCAAGTGTGGATTATCACCACTCTTGATATCATTAGTTAAAAAAGGTGTAATTTCAGGTTTTGTATTTAATGGTGCAAGCAGCATACATGATTTTGAAATTGCATTAATTGGAGAGACATCAGAAGACGTGTCTGAATATCTACAAGATGGTAAATTTGGAATGTGGGAAGAGACAGGTAAGTTGATGAATGATGCAATAATTAGTGCAGCAGAATCTGATATTGGTATGGGCGAAGCATTAGGTAAACTACTGATTGATATAAATGCCCCATACAATGAATATAGTCTACTCGCTACTGGAATTAAATATAATATCCCTATTACTGTTCATGTGGCAATTGGAACAGATATAATACATCAACATCCATCTGCTAATGGGGCGGCAATTGGACAAGCAAGTTTCACAGATTTCCAATTATTCACGCAGTCTATTATTGAATTAGAAGACGGGGGTGTAATTATGAATTTTGGTTCGGCAGTAATTCTACCTGAAGTCTTTTTAAAAGCTCTAACAATAGCAAGAAATTTAGGACATACGATTTCTAATTTTACTGCAGCAGACTTTGATATGATTCAACAATACCGTCCATCTGAGAATGTTGTTAGAAGACCTACAGAAATGGGAGGAACAGGTTATACATTTACTGGACACCATGAGTTAATGATCCCACTCTTATTCCAAGCTATTCTTAGTAAAATATGAGGTAAAGGAATATCTCTCGAGCTACTTCACATTAATATATCAGTCTTAATAATAAAAAGGTCGAAACCATAGGATTTCGACCTTGATACTCTATAAGGTTTTAAACTATTTCAATTGGAACGTTTTTTCTCAAGTATATGTCTAATTCTTGGTGTCCTGTTATTCTCTTTCCTTTCACTACACTCCAATTTACTTTTCAATTCTAAAAGTGTAGCTTTTGATGTCTTTAATTTTGATAATGGGTGTTTATATGTATTGATTCTTAACAGATTTTCACGTTGTGCACAATCCATTTCATCTAAAGCATTCAAGAGTTTCCGTGATTGTATATTCTTCATAATTCGCCACTATTCAGATTCTAAGATGATTAAAACTTCGAGATTAATCTTATTCAGTTATTTCTCTTGGTAATTCACTATAGGAAACAGCAATTGGATCAGCTAAATTCAACGCAAGTGAAGACTTCACATGTTGATGTTCCTGCTGTGCTTCTGTATCTGATTGTCCTTGAAAAACAGTCTCTAATTCAACAAACTCCCCTAATCCTTCTACTCTATCCAAATGAATTCTTGTATTATTATACAACCAATAAGATCTTTCTTTCTTAACAATAGTTTTAATACCTAATGAAACAGCCAAGAGACTTTTTAATTGCTCAGGTTGAGGAAATTGATATAATTGGTATATGCTATATCTTGATTCCTCTTTATTTGGACGTTCGTAATAAATCAACCATCCATCATCTGTATCAGGTGTTTCACGTAATTTCAAACGTCCCTTAGGGTTATGAAAGTAAGTATCTTCTTGATGGATTAATGCTTTAAATTCTGCCTTTAATTCTTTTAATTTGGGTAGTAAGTTATCAAGCGTATCATACCGAACTTTAAACTCTAAGTTCCTTGCCATAATTTCTTTCTTCTAAGATGCTTCCTTAAATAATCAACTTCATTTATTCTAAATCCATAAGTTCAAAATCTATATCTTCTTCAGTTTGATAACTATTTATACATGATTTATTACAACGTTCACCATTTGATTGTAGACTGCACACTCTGTGTTGTAATCTGAGTGAACTAACGAGACAGGTACGTAATTGCTCAGGATCAAAACCTCGTCCTACTAAAAAACTATAACTACCTCGTTTCATAAGGACTTTTGCCCACTCTTCACTGGATACAATTGAGATAATTTTGACATAGGGTTGATACCTTCTAACAAAGTCAAATATACGAGTTCGTCTAAACCGTGTAAAATCAGCAATTACCAATCTATATTTTCTAATTTTTAACATTGACACTGCTTCTGCACTTCTACCAACTGCATCACATTTTAGATTTTCTGACTCAAGTACATCTCGTATCCTATTCTGTAAGTCATGATTATGTGAAATAATTATGACATCACCTTTCAATTCAGATATACTATGATTCTCTTGGATTGTAAGTGGGAGAAGGGCATCATCCACTTGCCAACGTAATCTACCCCGTGCTTCACGAAAACGTCTGTTTGCTTGTTCAAGCTTTTCCTCAATTTCCGGACGTCGTTTCTTCCATCTTCGCATTTAATGTCTATCCTATAATGAATCTGGGAATAAATGACCTAATATATCTTAATAACGATATTAGACTGTCATATTCTTACATTCCCATTAAATTAATTACGTAGAATTCTGTAAAAGAATTCACAATATCCTACTTTTATATGATTTATCTCCATATCATCATTAGTTACTATAGTTTTTTATTGTATATTTTCACAATGTCCATTAGAATTCTATTAGACTATCAAACAATCTTTAGTGTTCTTATCTATATATTATAGACATATTATCAATAAAAAAGATAGAAAAAATGCATAATAATGTAACTAAAGCACAAATTCCTATACCAAAATTCTTTGATCGCTCAAAAGTTGGTGAAGTTTGGCGGATTCCCTATCAAGAACGTATAAACCTTGCCCGTGTATGGAAAGAACAGCATAGTATTACCCCTGCATCTGAGGATAGTATAAGAACATGTCTACTCCTTGTAGATGTTCAGAATACCTTTTGTATTCCAGAATTCGAACTTTTCGTTGCAGGTAGATCAGGAAATGGGGCGGTTGAGGATAATGTACGTTTGTGTGAATTCATATATCGAAATCTGAATGACATCACAAAAATTGTATGTACTTTAGATACACATGTTGCGATGCAGATTTTTCATGAGATATTTTGGGTCGATAGTAATGGAATTCATCCAGTCCCATTACGAACCTTGATCACTCTTAGCGATGTAGAAAATGGAAAATGGCGGGTTAATCCTGCCATTGCAGATAATCTTGATAATCATAATAGAGATGTTCACTGGTTAAGAGAATACATTGAACATTATGTGAGAACTCTTACCTCTGATGGGAAATATCCACTTACAATATGGCCCTACCATGCAATGTTGGGTGGAATTGGACATTCGATGGTATCCGCTGTTGATGAAGCCTGTTTCTTCCAATCAATTACTAAAAATAGTCAGACACGTTATGAAATTAAGGGATTAAATCCACTCACAGAGAATTATTCAGTATTACGTCCAGAAGTTCTTGAGGACCGAGATGGTAATACAATTGCCGATAAGAATACGGAATTTCTTAAGATGTTCTTAGAATATGATAGATTAATTATTACAGGTCAGGCTAAAAGTCATTGTGTTGTGTGGACAATCAACGATTTATTCTCAGAAATACAAACAATTGATCAGAATCTAACTGATAAGATATATCTTGTAGAAGATTTAACTTCACCTGTTGTTGTACCGGGTGTTGTGGATTATACGGACTCTGCCAATAGTGCTTTTATAGATTTCCAAGAAGTGGGTATGCATGTAGTTAAATCTACAGAACCGATCGAAAGTTGGTAAACCATAAGATAAGTTGGACAAGTAGAATTTTGAATTTCGTTTCGGTTGGGAAACCGCACCTACCGGACAAGGTAAAGGGTTAATTACCTATTATCCAATATACATTACATTTTACTAACATTAAACAGAAATAATAAAACTATATTTAGGAAATACCTATGCAAAATAGTAAACCGACATTTCTAACACATATCCGTTTATCTGTCATGATGTTCCTACAGTTTGCGATTTGGGGAGCATGGGCAGTTTTAATTGCAGGACACATGCAGAATCTTGGGTTCTCAGGTAAGCAGCTAAGTTATGTTTTCGGTACAACTGCTATCGGTGCAATTATATCTCCAATAATTGCTGGGTGGATAGCTGATAGACTCATGTCTGCGCAACTCTTCGCTGGTATTTCCCATATACTCAGTGGAATCTGCCTACTAATCGCTTGGAAGCAAACTACCTTCCCGATGCTTTGGTTAATGATTTTTCTTCATGCAATTTTATATATGCCGACAATTGCATTAACGAATTCAGTTGCTTTTCATAATATGGGTAAGTCAGATGAATTTGGGAATATACGGGTCTTTGGCACATTAGGATGGATAGTCGTCAATTGGGGTTTGGGTTTTTATCTTAGATATTGGGAAAGGCAGGAAACAACTTTACCTCATGTGGGTGATTGTCTCTTATTTGGTGCAATCATCTCCTTTATAATGGGTGTATACTGTTTTACCTTACCTAATACACCGCCAAGTAAAGAAGCAAAGAATCCGTATGCTTTTCTTGAGGCATTCTCACTTACAAAAAATAGAAATTTTGCTATTCTCCTCATAATATCGTTTGTTGTAGCAATAGAATTACCTTTTTACTATAATCTTACATTTTTATTTTTGACAGAGACACAACATGGAGTTGGGTTAGCCGATAGTACTGCAACATTTGCAATGAGTCTGGGTCAAGTTGCAGAAGTCGCTCTGATGGTACTTCTTTTACCATGTCTACGCTATTTAGGTATGAGATGGACTATTTTCTTAGGTATTCTCGCATGGCCTGTACGGTATACAATTTTTGCTATTGGTGAACCAGTTTGGTTAGTAATAGGATCACAAGGTCTTCACGGAATATGCTATTCTTTCTTTTTTGTTGGTGGGATGATAGCAATCGAACGTCTAAGTCCTTCAGATATTCGGGCAAGTTCGCAAGCACTCCTTTTATTCTTTACGAATGGTCTCGGTATGTTTGTAGGACATATAATCAGTGGACGATTACATGACTATTTCGCTTACCCCGATATTGTATTAACTGATGGTAGTATAACAAGTGGTGGTCATGCATGGACTAAGATCTTTTTATTACCAATATTCTTAACAATTATTGCTGCGATTCTATTCTTTATACTTTTTAATGAACGTAAATATCAAGAAGATGCTGATAGTATTGTAAATGAAACAGATACATCTAATTGAGGTGGAATATGTCGAATAATAAAACACTAAATTATGAGTCTTCAGATGGTAATTTAATCGTATCCGAAATGAAGAGTTGGAAGATTGTGACTTCCAATAATATTACAAATTCAGAACAATATGCTGCAGAAGAATTTAAAAAATGGTTCAACCAAGCAACTCAGTTAGAATTGACACTCGGTACTATTGAAGATGTTAATAAGAATGATCATCAAGTAAAGATATCTTCATTAACCTCATTAGACGATGAGGAAATTTCTATTACTATTGATAAGTCCCATATCCAGATTACTGGCGGTTTACCGAGAGGAGTTTTATATGGGGTATACCAATTTCTTGAAGAATTTATCGGTATTCGATTCCTAACTGCTGACCATACATTTGTTCCTGATAAAACTGAAATCACCATCCCTTGTGGAACGTATTCATTTAACCCGCCCTTCTCCTTTAGGTGGAGTTATTATCGTGAGAATTCAAACTTTCCCGAATTTGCAGCAAAACGGAAAGTTAATACAGTCACAGATAGTGAGAATCTCGGAGGTAAAACCCAACAAAATCTTATTAACCATTCCTTCCATTTTTTAGTTCCATATAGTTCTTATGGTAATGAGCATCCAGAATATTATGCTTTACATGAAGGTCAAAGAGATACTGATACCCATGGTGGTGGTCCTCAACTATGTGTTACAAATCAGGATGTTATTGAAATTGCTGCAAATACAGCAATAGAGTATTTAACTGATAATCCGAATATTTCTAACATTAGTGTTAGTCAAGCAGATACTGCCAGATATTGTAGATGCGATAAATGTGAGGAACTCAATGAGGATGAAGGAACCCCTATGGGTTCACAGTTGACATTTGTAAACGCTGTTGCTGAAAGAATTGAAAAAGTACATCCTGAGGTAAAAGTTGGCACACTGGCATATTGGTACACCCGTCAAGCCCCAAAAACCGTTAGACCACGACCGAATGTACAAATTCAACTCTGTAGCATTGAATGTTGTACATTACATGCTATTGATAATCCAGATTGTGAAAAGAACAGAGCCTTTTGTTCTGATACGAATGATTGGGGTAAAATCTGTAATGATATCTGGATTTGGAATTACAACACCAATTTCAGATGTTATGATCTCCCTCACCCAAACCTTCGTTGTATTGGACCAAATGTAAGATATTTTCTGGAGAATAATGCGAAGGGTGTATTTATGCAAGCCAATGGAAACGGTTTGACTGGTGAGTTCTCAGATTTAAGAAATTATATTATTTCACATCTTATTTGGAATCCCCATTTAGATGACCAGGAGATTCTTAGAGAATTTGTAGAACTCCATTATAAAAGTGCCTCATCTGCAATAATAAGCTATATAGATTTTCTTCATGATAATGCTGAGACAAAGGGATTACACCCCGGGACCTTCCCTTCACCAGAGGATGTTGGATTAAATCCTGAAAGTTCAGAACGAATTTTCGGCTATTTCCAAGAAGCAAAAAAACTTGCTACTAATTCAGAGATTAAAGCACGTGTAGAAAAAGCATCAATTCCAACATATAAAGCATTGATAGTTGCTGGGGATATTGATGGGGATAAACGGCGAAAAACTATCCAGGAATATATCGAACTCTGTAATCGTTATGGAATGACACATGCTGCTGAACATCAAACAGCTGAAAACTATTTTGAAGAATTGCAAAAATAGGATTGTCGTAGAATCATTAATCTGCAGACATATATAATCTTATGCATTAACTGGATTGAGAGCTACAGATCGTTTCTTGGTTGGGTTGAACTTATCCTTGACATCTCTATTACATAAAGAATATACTTAATTACAAACACCGAGACTGGGAGATAAAACGATGCAGAATAAAATCCAATCTGCTCCGACAATATTCTATCCGGAATCAGATGGTAAACCGATGGCGGAAACAGAAATACATCGTGATTTGATGATTGATTTCATTCAAACACTACAGGACTATTATATCAATGAGGATGTTTGTGTTTCTGGGAATATGTTTATGTATTATGAGGAAGGCAATCCAAGAAAATCAGTCGCCCCTGATGTGTTTGTTGTATGTGGTATTGAAAAAAAACAAAGACGGATATATCGGATCTGGGAAGAAGGTCAACCACCGGATTTTATTCTTGAAGTTGCGAGTCCAAGTACATTTAATGATGATATTGGACCTAAAAAAGATTTATATGAGTCGGTACTTAAGGTGAAGGAGTATTTTATTTACGACCCACTTGGACAAGTCGTTCCAAGTTTTATTGGATATCGTTTAATTGATGGTGTATACCAAGAAATTGATTTCGTTGAAGAACGTCTACGCTCGAACGTTTTAGGTTTAGAATTGGGTGAATATATGGGTGAATTGCGTTTATATGAACCGACCTTATCCTACTGGTTGAAATCACGAATTGAACGTATCGAAGATGCTGAAACACGTGTACAAATAGAAACAACTGCACGCCAAGTAGCCGAAAAACGCTTAGATAATGCTGAACAGGCACTGGCTGAAGCTTTAGCTGAAATTGAACGGTTAAACAAGGATTGAAGATAGGTACATTCTAATCTAACCTTCCAATAACCTCTTCCCTTAGGGTATTAAGGAATAGAAAGTTTCATTCTAAATTTTCAGGATGTTTGAATTCACAACTCCTCTTTTCCTAATTCTACTTCTAACAATACCAATATCCATATTAATTCTAAGAAGCACAACTGTGGTTGCATCAAAATGGCGAAAGTGGGTAACTTTTTTTCTTCGATGCGGAGTTCTGTTATGTGCAATTTTTGCTTTAGCGAATCTTCAAGGAAGTCGTAAAGATCAAAGACTTGCTTTAGTTTTTCTTATAGATATTTCTGAGAGTATTGAACCTACTCAAATTAAAAATACTATAGATAAGATTAATTCAATCAAATCTGAATTAGAACCCACTGACCAAATTGCTATTATAGGTTTCTCGTCTGAGCCAACTCTATGGAAAAATTTGACACCTGTTTCAGATTTAGAAATTGAATCTTTCGATTCAATTGAATCAATAGTTGGTAGTAATACAGATATATTATCTGGAATCAAACAGTGCCTTGAAATCCTACCAGAGAATTATCATCGACGGATAATTCTGTTTTCTGATGGTATACACAATGTTGATAATCAGGCTATCTTAGATTACATTCCACTATTCTCAGCAAGTGATGTTGAAATAATGACAATTCCATTACAGAGTGTTAAAGACAGTTTGCGTATCACAGAATTGTCATTGCCTAAGAGGGTTCGAAAGGGTCAATATTTTGATATAACTGTGGAAATTGAATCTGATGGAAGTGTACCTAATGTTAAGGCTACTTTATACCATAATGCTCAATTCATTGCAGATTCTATAATACCTCTCAAAGTTGGAAAAACGTGGTTTTCGTTTGAGTCCCAGCAGATTTTTGATGAAATAACCCATAATTATCAGGTAAAATTAGAAGTTTCAGATGAGATATTAGAGAACAATCAAGCCTATGGTGTTGTACAACTTGAGGATAAACCGAATGTGTTATTGGTCGATAATGGGGTACAAGAGTCTGCTAATTTAAAGACTGTAATTGAAGAAAATGGTTTTTCAGTTAAAGTAATATCTGCTAACCAGATACCTAAAGAACTTGTCGATCTACAGTTCTATGATCTTATAATATTGGCTAACACCCCAATTGATCTATTTTCGAAAGATCAACTGAATAATTTCGAGATATTTGTCAGAGACCTTGGACACGGTTTGATTGTTATTGGTGGTAATCAAGCTTATGCACCTGGGGGTTATACAGAAACGAAGTTAGAAGAATTACTCCCAGTGGAGATGACTCCGAAAGAGAAAAAAGAATCAGTTGCAATAGTATTTGCTGTAGATACATCTGGCAGTATGGCAAATTTTATCGGTTCACAGAAAAAGATTGAGCTTGCTATTGAAGCAATTCGTACAGGAATTCGCAATTTGGAAAATGAGGATCAAGCAGGGGTTATTGGTTTCGATGTTGAACTCCGATACATTTCTGAGTTAACCACTAACCTTGATAAATTAATTGAAATTGTTGGAAGACTAAAACCAACAGGTGGCACAAATAAAATTGCAGCCGTAATTGAGCAAGCAAAAATATATCTAAAATCATCTGAAGCGAAACGAAGACACATAATTCTACTATCTGATGGGAAATCCAATGAACAAGATGAGGATATATTGCAAAAAGCAAAGGAATGTAATGATTTAGGTATTGGAATAACGACAATAGCAATTGGTGATGCTGTCAAAGAATTACTCGAAAATATTGCAAGTAAGGGTGATGGAAAGTATGTGTATGTTGACAATATTCATGAATTACCAAAAGTATTGATGGAGGCAGTCCGTAACACACAAAATTATATTGTTCAGGAAGAATTTCAGCCAATAATTACTGAGACACCGACTCCGTTTCTTGATGGAATTACAAAATTACCCCTATTATATGGGTATGTATCAACAGCTGAAAAATCACTTGCACAAGTATACATCACATCCCATGAAAATGAACCAATTCTTGTAGGATGGAATTACGGTTTTGGAAAAACAGTGGCATGGACATCAGATGTCAATTCAGTTTGGAGTAAAAATTGGATACAGTGGACAGATTTTGGTAAGTTCTGGGGACAGGTCATTAATTCAACACTTCCTACAACTGATATAAATGATAAATATGATCTAATCCTATCAAATAGAGATGGAAGAGGGGAAGTAATAATAGAATCTACTTCGTCATCTGATATGACATTTACAGTGAATGTAGCAGGTCCACATCAGCAAAATGAGATAGTTGATATGAAGCGAGTCAATACAAGGCAGTATCAAGGTGAGTTCCAAATGACAGATATCGGATCTTATATTGTTACTGCAAAACAGGATGGAGATGAAAAAAAGAAAACTAAATCCATTAATATGTCATACCCCGTAGAATATGCGAATTTTGAAACTAACATTTCATTGTTAAAGACGCTTTCCAAAGAGACTCATGGAATTTACCAACCATCTATATCTGATATTTCTACATCTTCTGATGTTGCAGTAGAGACGGTAAAACCGTTTTACATCGGATTACTGATTATTTCAGTAGTTTTGTTTACATTAGAGATGATACTCCGTCGTTTTAGTATCGCAATTGGTTATATCAATGACCTTCGATCACAATTTCGTAAGAAATCTGATTTAATTCCTAATACATTATCTGCATTAACTGAGAAAAAGAAGTTTGTGCCTACTATACCTGATGACATGAATCTTAGCAAAGGATCAGATCCAATCCGAGAGAAATCACCTGCAACAACCCAACCTCAGACATCACCCTCCTTAACTGAAGATAATACTATCACACGGTTATTGGCTGCGAAGAAAAGATCAGAAAATCAATAGAATATTTTATATCTCATGTTATGTCAATACCTTCGTCAAAAAATCACGGTTATTTAGTTTTAAGAATTACCTGTACATGTGTGTTACTCAGAGTTCATCTTGTAGGTTGTATTGGTGAGTGATGGGTTTTCTACACACCTTTCGCCCCTCCGTGGCTTGTGTATTGGTGAGTGAAGGGTTTTCTACACACCTTTCGCCC
>JAGFCA010000186.1 GCA_022394755.1 Candidatus Poribacteria bacterium | reverse complement strand
TACTGGGCGAATTGTTTACCCCATAAACAGCAGATGATGGGCTATCAGCGGATCTTAAAAAAGTTTCCCAATGCTGCGTTTGCCCATGAGCGTATTGCACACCTGTTTTTTGAAGAAGGCGATATGGATTCAGCCCAAAGTCATATTCAGAAAGCGATGCAACTTGATAGCCGTCGGTCAAAAAATAAAGCTTTACTCGCACAATGTTATGCCAAACGCTGTGAGTGGGAGAAGGCGATTGCAGCGTATCAAAGTAGCGAGTGGTTGTATTTAGATCAGCACCATGATTTACTTCATGCCCAGCAACAGTTTCTTCATTTGAAAGGTATTCAAGAATAATCTAACATAAGAATTATCCTCTTCTAATGAATGTATAAAGGAGAATACACGGATGAAATGTTTTATAAGGCAGGTGACTCTGTTATTTGTATTAGTTTCTATTTTACTGGTTGGCTCCAGTGGATGTGCTCAGAAAACTGAGTTGGCAAAAAAAGCAACGCCAGAACCCAATACAATCATGGAATATCAGATTGCTGCAGGGTTGCCAGCTGAGTTAACGCCGACAGAAAACCCGTATCAAGATATTACAATAACCAACGAAGCCCCGCCCTTTGTTTTTTACAACAACCCTGTCTATTGGGTGCCCGAATTGAATTATACAAAGGAATGGGATGGAATAAATCATGGGCCTATAGATAATTATCGTAGTTTCCCTGATATTCCTGCTCTTGATGTTAAAGTTTTCAACACAAAGATAGAACAACTGAGGAAAGAACGAGGTGGACATCTCTCACGAGTAGAACGAGGATATATCTATCGGAAGATGGGATATAGTCACTTGACACCACTCAATGCAGCAAAAGCTATGTTATCTGTTGGCACTAATAGTCCGAATAACAATCCGTATTTGTTAGAAGTGGCTCAGCATGCCCTTGACGCGAACCCTGACGATTTCCATACACTTTTGATTTGGACAGAAGCACAACCTTATAAGAGTGAAAACATCGAAAGAGGTTACCGTCAACTGCTCCAGAAGCGTCCAAACAATGCTTACGTATTGCTTCGGTTAGGTCTAACCTTAAGGTTTAAAAATCGCCAAGAAAGTATTGAACTCTTCAAAAAAGCGGTGCAATACGCACCACCAGAAAAATATGGTAGCGGAGACAAAGGCATCCATGTAAGAGATTGGGCACTTCAAGAGTTAGCAAAAATATATTTTTGGGAAGGTGAAAAACAGAAGTCAAGAGCAACCTTTCAATATCTGCAGCAAATAACAACTGACGATGCCACCAGAAAGCGCGCGACAGAATATCTTGTGGATATAGAGGAAGGATATAAGTTTGGAAGAATTGGATTATCAACCGACAACAACAAAGGAAAAATCACCAATGAATAAGAACTTTTATGTTTATCTAATACTACTGATTGCCATTATTGTGTGTCCGTTTTTCTTACAAGGTGCCGAACAGGTCCCAATTTCATCGGACAAGTTAAGGATAGAACCTACTGATATTTTTCTTCCAACATGGGATTGAAAAGCAAGATATGTCCGATGGATTGCTACAAGATGTTTCTGGTGAAGATATAGAAACCATGAAACAATCAACCCTAAATACAGAAGGAGATGTACAATGAAACTTCGTATACGACACTTTACAATGTTATTACCATTTATTGCTATTCTACTCAGTATAAGAAAAGCGTCCCAACTGGATAGTCGTATCGCTAAAACAAATCCTCTATTAGTCAAGTGTTACTATGCAGTAGGCAAATGGGAGAAAGCAGTTTCAACATATCAAAGTATGGATTATGTTTATGCTGAGGGTGTTGGTCATGAGTTCAGGTATTTTCCAAACAAATTGGATGTGGCAAAAGACCATATTCATAGAGAACGGCAGGGTTTTCATTTTTAGAGCAGGTGGAGTCAATAAGAAGAGGAGGATATGATAGATGAAACTACGTTTTACTACCTTATTGATACTGTTTAGTCCAATGGTGTTATTTTTCAGTTTTTCACTGTCCGAAGTTAGTGCTGCTCCGACTGTAGAGTTACAGCGTCCTGAAGGCACTACGTATAGTGATTGGTTGCCGGCGGACGGTGCCAAGATGACTTTCACTGTTCTTGTTAAGAATCTCTACGATAGTACCATTGGTTTTTCTAAATGGACGGTTAATCTGACTTTTTCGCAGATAACGAACTGTCCTGGTATTTACATGAACTATCCGCGAACAGATCCGAAATCCGAGAAAGATTTTCGATTCTATTTTACGGATCAGACGGAGCTTCCTGACGGACTGACATGGAGTGAGGATAGTTGGAACGGGACAGAAGTATCGGATAGCGTTACTGTGAAGTTTACCTCGAAGTCGAATTTTGTTACGTTCTCTTTTACAATCACGGTTCGTTGTGAAAATGGTGGTGCGGTTGGCACCCTTATGGTGACACTGACAAGTCTTGATCCCAGCAAACCTTTTTCTCCTTCGGATAGTGATGACCTTCCGGAAGACAAAAACGGTAATTACATAGCATATAAACAGGAAGATAAAGGGATAGCTGTAGTTGCACGCCAGCCATTATCATCAGGACTCCTCTCAGGAATGATCACTAAAGATACAAAGCTTGCAGAAAACGATTACCGTAAGAATTAGACGATAGAAAAATTGAATACTGATTTGGAAAGTGTTGAAGAAATAAAGTCCCTCTTAGGTAAAAATCCAGTTTGGAGTTTGCCTCAGGCATCACTAAAATTTATCTTGGCACATCCAGCGATCTGCTGTGTTATACCCGGTATGATGACACCTGACCAAATTGATGATGGAGTTGCTACCTTGCAAGTTTCGAACCTTGATCTAACCATATTAATTCAGTTGCGTGAGAATTAGGGGATACTTATGAAGGTAATAGCGGATCTGTGTGTAGTTCCAATCGGGGTTGGTGTATCAGTTTCAAAATATGTAGCTGCATGCGAAAAAGTACTAAAACAAGCTGGTTTGAAAACCAAGTTACATGCTTATGGAACGAACATTGAAGGGGAATGGGATGTTGTATTTGAAGTAATCAAACGTTGTCATGAAGTAGTTCATGAGATTGGAGCACCGCGTATTACAACAACGTTGAAATTTGGGACACGAATTGATAAGAACCACTCGATGGAAGAGAAAATAGATAGCGTTAAAAAGCAAGTATCAGAATAAATATAAGTAAAATAGTTTACAATTTTATCAAATCTTGATAATATATATCTGATATTTATTATTGAGAATAGGAGGAATTAATGGTAAAGAAGTTTTTTATACTAATTGTAATATGCTTAATGAGTTTATCTCTAATGTCATTAAGTGCAAACGCCCAACAGAAGATTTCGGGACCATGGCTTTGGATGATTGCTCCAACCGACGCGAATCAAGGTGGCCAAGCTTCAACTGATATAGATTCACTTGATGAAGCCAGTGATGGCGATGTCACAGAAGAAGAAGTAGCAAAAAAAGGAGCTAAAGAGGGCGATGAAGTTGGTAATTATGAATGGACACTTGGTACGTTAGCTAATGATGGAGACATCAACGCTCTTGTTGTTTCAAAAGGTATGGACAAGAATGCGGACCTGAATGACATCACATCATACGCTCTGATAGTCCTTGAAACAAAAAAAGCACAAAACGGCGTGTCAATGGGTGCAAGCAGTGATGATTCCATCAAAATATGGCTTAACGGTGAAGTTGTACACAAGAATGCTGTTAACAGAGGCCGTGGAGGTGCGAATACATTCCAAGATAACTTCAAGGTTGATTTAAAAAAAGGAAATAACCTATTGATGGTGAAAGTTAGTGAACGTGGAGGTGGATGGGGAATGTTCATCGGTGTTGGTGGCGATTATGAAATAAATGACATTGATGCTGTCTTACCTGTTGAACCCATGAACAAATTGACGACCCGCTGGGCAAAAATTAAGAATAATAGATGAATTTCAGATAATGTAAATCATGTGTTTAGTTATCTATACAGTAAACCAATTATAAAATTCATTTTATTTCATTCATTTGAGATTTAATCGTTAATGTTTTAAGTTGATTTAAATGAGATTTATTGTTAAACTAACTTCAAATTACTCGTTTATCCTTAAGTAAGTTGTTAGAAATCCAGAACATTTAAGAGAAGGATTAACGGAATTTGATATTGTTGTTAAATATGTTGATAAAACCAATGGAGGTTAAAATTAATTAATGTATATGAAATTATTTGTCTTATCATTAGCGTGCCTGATGAGTTTTTCATTGATTACGAGCTCAGTTGATGCACAAGAACCAATAACAGGTGAATGGCTTTGGATGATTGCACCAACTGAAGCAAATCAAGGTGGACAAGCTTCTACCGATATTGATTCACTCGCAGTTGCCAGCGATAATGCCGTTACCGAAGATATGGTAGCAAAAAATGGTGCCAATGAAGGTGATACCGTCGGAGATTATAAGTGGACTCTTGGTGAACTACCAGAAAATGGTGACATCAATGCTATGCTCGTAGAACTTGGTGTCGTAGAAAACGCTGATTTCAACGATGTAAGTTCTTATGCTCTTACAACCCTTGAATCTGCCGATGCACAAACTGATGTTACCTTGGGTGTTAGTAGTGATGATTCCATCAAAGTCTGGCTTAATGGCGAAGTTGTTCACACAAATGCCGTTAACCGTGGACGTGGCGCTGCCGGTAGTTATCAAGATAGCATACAAGTAAACTTGGTTGCAGGTGATAATCTTCTTCTAATTAAGGTAAGTGAACGTGGCGGCGGTTGGGGAATGTTCGCCGGGATTGATGCCGATGTAACTTCTGGTTATAAAGCTCCTCCTCCTCCTATTGTTAGTATTACAGGTGAATATCTCTGGATGATTGCCCCAACAGAAGCAAATCAAGGTGGTGCAAATTCTACAGATATTGATTCACTTGCTGTTGCCAGTGATGATGAAGTAACTGAAGAAATGGTTGCCAAAAATGGTGCTGCAGAAGGCGATAGCGTTGGCGATTACGATTGGGTGCTTGCTGAATTACCTGAAAATGGTGACATCAATGCAATGCTCGTTGCTGCAGGTGTTACAGAGAATGCTGATTTCAACGATGTATCATCTTACGCACTTATTACACTCGTCTCTGCTGAAGCAGTTGAAGGTGCTATGATGGGTGTCAGTAGTGATGATTCAGTAAAAGTCTGGCTCAATGGTGAAGTCGTACATAATAATCCTGTCAACCGTGGACGCGGTGGTGCAGGAAGTTTCCAAGATACATTCTCAGTTAACCTTGTAAAAGGTGACAACCTTCTACTCATCAAAGTTAGTGAACGTGGTGGTGGTTGGGGAATGTTCGCAGGGATTAATGCCGAAGTAGAAACTACGTACAGAGCACCTGAAGTCGGTACTGCAGTTGAAGCTGCTGGTAAATACGCTACCACATGGGGCAACTTGAAGAGTAAAAAGTAATCAAATTTTGTATATTGATTATAAAAATATAAAGGGTAGTGCTGTATCACTACCCTTTATACTTTTAACCTAAACTGCTAAATTTTTATATAATATGTTGATGGTTTAATAAACATTAAATACTGTGTTTTGCTATGAAAAGAATTCAGAGATTATTTAAAATTTAATTCTCCAATTTGGTAGGTGCAGTATCCAAATTAATTCTAAGGATTTAATGATAGTGAATGTCCGTATTGATTTCACATTATTAATTATGCTACATATTGTTGATAAATTACTTTGTTTGCAACATTACTTACTTGATTATTGAGAATTAACTCTCATAACAACTGATCTAATGAGGAAGAAATATGAAGAAATACATTATACATCCAATACTTATTATTGGAATTACTTTACTCTTTTTTTGTGGTATACCTTATGTATATGCCATAGGTGAAGTTAATATAAAAGATGGACCATTAAAAAACAATGAACTATTGGTCACACCACCTGATGGAGATCATCTGAACGAAGATCATAGTGGTGTAAACACTTGGATTACTAAATGGTATGGACCAGATGGTAACTACACTAATAACAGTGGGTTTAATACTTCTGGACCTATAGACTTAATGTCAAAAGGAACAAATGGAAGTATCACTGATGTTTCCCTTTCAACGATGAACGGAATACTTAAGACAAAGAGGATTGATGTTGATTGGGATGATGCGAATGGTGGTACTCGAGGTTGGACTGTTTTTGATATTAATCATGCAGATGCAAATAATATGGTTCGAGGTGGACCTGCCGATAATTTCGATATGTATGGAGTCATAGTTATTGATTCTCCAAAACAGTTAACCTCCGTGATGTCCCCTTCTCATGACGATTTTGCGCAAATCTGGCTTAATGGTGAGAAATGGTATAATAATTCAAGATGGACTGGTGGAGTCCATAATGTAGATTTCAATATTGAAGTGCCTATCCAAAAAGGAACAAATGTACTTGTTTATCGTTGTGGAGAAGGTGGAGGATCAGCATATTTAAACTTGCACTTTGATGACGAAACACATGATACGGTAAAAATATATCCTGATAAAGCTACTGACCAAGCGACCTTTTTTAATGAAATTGATGATATTTTATCCGTTGAACCTATAAATAAGTTAACTACGACTTGGTCTGATATTAAACGTCATTAGATTTGATTACATAAATGATTCAAGTTATTCTAATTTGAATAAAGTATTATATTCCTTGATAATTTTTTTTATTAGAGTATAATTTACGTTTTCAGTGATTCAACTTAAGATTACAACAGTCTAGGGAGTTTGATTAACTAAAGATAATTACTCTTTATGTCTAATTGTCAGATTGTTCTATAACAAATGAAGGAGAAAAATGAAGAAGTCTAACATTTTTACACTAATTTTTGCAGTGGTTTTTACATTCACCTTTTCTTATGCACATCATGCAAACGCTATTGGCGAGGCTAATATAAAAGGTGGACCATTACAAGGTGATGATCTCACTTTCACACCACCTGATGCAGATCAACTAAATGAAGACCACACTGCTGATCAACAATGGATTACCAAATGGTACGGTCCAGATGGAAACTATGAAAATAGTGGTGGATTCAATACAACCGGACCTATTGATTTAATGTCTGAAGGAACAGGGGGAAAAATTACTGATGTGTCTCTATCAACACTTGAAGGATTATTCCTAACTCAGGAATTTGATGTTGAGTGGAGTGCAGACAATGGTGGAACCCGTGGATGGGGAGTTTTTGAAATTGATCCTGCAGATGGAAACAATATGGTACGAGGCGGTCCAGCTGATAATTTTGACACTTATGCTATTATTGTTATTGATTCACCTGAAGAAAGATCAACAATTCTCTCACCAACTCATGATGATTTCGCTCAAATCTGGATAAATGGAGAGAAATGGTATAACAACTCAAGATGGACAGGTGGTGTTTATACAGTAGATTTTAATATTGAAGTTACATTCCAAAAAGGAGCGAATGTACTTCTTTATAGATGTGGTGAAGGCGGTGGCTCCGCGTATCTGAACTTACACTTTGATGATGCCACTAATGATGCAGTCACTGTTTACCCAAAAGATGCTACTGACCAAGCAAGTTTCTTTGATGAGATAGCACCATTGACAGCAGTTGAACCAGCAGGAAAAGTAACGACTATTTGGGCAGATATTAAACGCAAATAGAGATCTTTAATTTTATCGAGATAGTCTGTATTGGTTATTATTCAATCTCTGGATCATGATTATTTAAAATATAAAGGGTAGTGTCTTAACACTACCCTTTATATTTTAAATATTTCAATAACTTATACCATTTCCAAAATATCTTGTCCCATTGATATTGGAGATTCAGCAGGGACAATATCCAATATCGCGACCGGGAGGTTGCTCCTACAGAAGATAGCTCCAATAATATTCAATTTCATAAAATCTATGTAATAGCATATTATTTATTAGAATTGGTATTATTTCAGCATATCCATCAGTTCCATAAATACTGGTAACGATTCCCAAAATCCATCCTCACGAGTTCCATTCTCAGGTGTATACACACTTTCAAATGAGATTGTCCCAGTATATCCATCCTTTTTTAAAGCGTCTAAGATAGGCTTATAAAACTCTTTCATCTGTCCTTTTCCAATTGTGCAAAAATCAAATGTTGCAGCAGGTAAATTCACAACACCATCTTTAAGGTGGATATGAGCAATATGTTCTCGTATAATCTCATACCCATCTGGATACGGTACCTCAGTGCAATATAGTGAACTACACGGATCCCATAATACCTTAAGATGATCTACATCCAGTTCATCTATAAGTTTTCTTGCAAGTAATGCAGATGTGATGTTACCAGAAATTGCTGTTTCAACTACTAAAGTAATTTTAGCATCATCTGCCATTTTTAGGGGTTGTTCTAATCGGTTTAAGAGTGTTGTCCAGGCACCATCTGAGATAATCGGTTCAGCACCAAATAGAACCATCTCCTTCTTAAAACTAAAGATACGTACTAATTTTGTACCAAGTTCCTGAGCAATTTCTATACATTTCTGTAAAGTATTTAATTGTTCACTATATATTGACGATTCAACAGGAATATCAACTGGAATCCCAGATAGATTATGGTGTGAAATACATGATACCTTTAAATTTCGTTTGTTGATAAGATCTTTAACTTTCTCAATGTCTGGGTCTGTTAGTTCACCAACCTGTTTGTCCCAAAGGTATTGTAATTCGACGTATTCCAATCCAGTTTCAACCATAGTGTCAAGAGCATATTCAAAATCTCTACTAATACCATCAGTGATAATTCCTATTCTTGGTAAGTTATCGGCCGTAGTAATATCTTGTTGAATTGTATCCATAAATTTCCCTTTCAATTACGCTACCTTATTCAGATTTTTTAACTTCAATACCTGCTATATTTTCAAGTATTTTAATTATTGTCCAATTATCCTCATCAGGATTCACTGCTTTTCCAGCTTGAAAAAGTTCAAATGCTGCCCCAGTTGCAAACAAAGGAACACCACAATCGTTTGCCATGTCTTTCGCAAGATTTAGGTCCTTATACATTGTACCGATATTACTCTGTCCCCTAAAATTTCTTTCTAATATATTCTCTGTAGTATCTCTGAACAGGAAATTACCTACAACACTTGTGCTAACTACCTCACGTAGTATTTCAGGTTTAACACCAGCTTTTACAGCCAAAGCGAGAGATTCAAATATCCCTGCATAACTACAACCAATCAATACTGCCAGAGCTGATTTTACCGTTTGTCCCATACCAACATCTTCACCAACATGATATATATCCTTAGCAACGGCTTCAAGAACAGGTAAAGTGGAATCATACGTCTTTTTATTCGCTGCTACCATCATAGTAAGAGTTCCATTCGCTGCACCCGGCGCTCCCCCACTAACAGGTGAGTCTACAAGATTGATACCGGTTTCCTTCATTAATTCCGATACCTCTATTACTTGAGAACGGCCAATTGTGGCAGTGCAAATAACTGTTCCTCCTGGTCTTAATCCTGCTAACAATCCATTGTCAGACAGCAATGCCTCTTTTACCTGATCAACATTAAGTACCATTATGAAAACAAAATCAGCAGCTACACCTACTTCTTTGGGGGTCGCTGCTGTTTTCGCACCTAATTGAGATAATTCTTCAAGAGGTTCAGTCCTTACATCATAAACTATCAATTCGTGTCCATTTTTCAAGATATTCTTTGACATCCCCATACCCATGTTCCCTACACCAATAAGACCTACTTTTGCCATCTATCCCTCCTGAATTCTGATTTTGTTTAAATTTACTTCTATACTATAACTTGCTTATAATATAACAGACCTAATTTGCAGTCAACAATACCTTTATTTTCAGGTGTGTAAAGTTATTGACATTAATAGATATTTTAAAGGTTTATGGTAAATTTTATGAGTTATACTACAGCGTATCTCATAAATATTTTATAACATACGCATACAAGCAAGAAGTACAAAACCTAAGTAGTTTTCAGCATGATATTCTCAACGCACGACCAAACGACGATAGTCCTCTAACCAACTGAAAAAACGCTCTACTTTGAAAAGGTGTTTATACCGTCGTTCACGACGACGATCCTGTGTCGACGGACGCTTACGGTTCTTTCTATGAGGGGCTACCATCTCATTACCTCTGCCCCGCAACGGCGCATCTAAAGGATCTGAGTCATACGCTTTGTCTCCTATCAGTACTGCCGGCGTCTCACTCACAAAACAAGCATCTAATGTCGGTTCAACAAGACTCACTTCATGACAAGAAGCACTACAAATCAAAATATCAATAGGTCTTCCTCGTATGTCTGATGGAAGTAAAGGTAACTCAGGTTCAATCAATGCCCATTCTTTATCACTTAGTTCCATTAAATCTGCCACTTAATAATATTTGGATATAAAGTACAGTTTAACAGGAAATATGGAGAATTAAAAGAAAATATGATCATATTACTATTTATGAGATACGCTGTAAACATATACAATGACAGGATTATTTAAGGATAGTTGTATATCTGTCTGTAATACACACTAATTTAACAGGGAGAGAATACTTTAATGTTAATACTTGAAGTGGGGGACTGACTAAATGGTATTCATTCCGTTGATTCGTAGGGGGAAAAGTGTATAAAATACAGGGACACCACATCCATTCACTAAACCACTGATCACCCAATAACCCTCTTATCCGCGCATTCTACGAAATCTGTGTAATCCGCGATTCAGATACACCCCTATAGGCTTAAGATCACAAAATCTATGCTTTTAAATCCAAATTACCCGTATCTTCAAATAATTAAAATTAAAATGAAGAATATATAGTCAAAGT
>JAGFCA010000083.1 GCA_022394755.1 Candidatus Poribacteria bacterium | reverse complement strand
CTGATAGGTGTTTGTTCGTTTTGAGGCGTGATATGTTCAACTTATCCTACAAAAGCCAACATTTTTTTGAGCGTATTTTTTAACAAAATGTTATAAAACACTAATTTATTTAACAACTTTCTCCAATCAAAACAGAGTAAGAAAAAATCTGATAGTTTTTATATTTAAAATTTATATAGACTCCATTTAGTATACCATAAATCACCATATAATCGCAACCTATTTTTTATCTATTTTGTGAAAATTTCACATATTTATTCTGTTGGGTAAACTTTTACTATTCTACAAGTTCTATATCACTACACTGTGTTAGAAAAAGCGTCTTTAATGCCTCTCGCAAATCGTTGTCATTTACAACTGAAACCGCAGTTTCAATCCGTTCCAACAATTCAGGAGAAATGGATTTGGTGTCCTTTTGAATGTCATCAACCTTTTGTTGTTGACTTGTTTCAGGTGTAGTTCCATTTTCAGAATTTTTCACGTTAGAAATTTGTGGATTCAGGCGAAAACGGATATCACTCACCCTATTCTTAGGGTCAGACTGTCGTCCCAATGAATTTAGTCCTTCAAGTTTCTCTCCCATTTTTGACAAGATGTTAGTTTTCATCAAGGACAACTCATTAGCATATACTTGATGTGCCACATCAACTCGCAAAACACCATCTAACAATAGCACAGGCGCAGTTTGTCCAGCAATAGCCTCCCCAACAACCGATTCCCATATATCGAAAACACTCATCTCATAAAGTTTATCAGCCCACTCCCGTTCGCGCACCACTGTCTCTACAACACTTTGCATTCGTGTGCTTCGCTTCTTTACAGGTGATTTGCCAGTATTTGTTCTTCCAGACTTCCGATGTCTCATCCGAATTATGTCCAAGTAATTCTAAAATTTGCTATAAACATAACATTTAATCATCGCTAACAATAACACCTTCGTCAACAACTAACAGATGAACATCATTGAGATCATCTCCCATCACATCCTTATCTGTTGCAGTTATCACAGTCTGGGCAGAAACATCTTGGAGGTACGCTAATAGATATTCCCGCCTTTTCATATCTAATTCAGATAACACATCATCAAGTAGGAAAAGTGGAGAAACACCGGTATCCTCTCGAATAAATTCTAACTCAGCAAGTTTTAGTGCAAGTGCTATCGTTCTACACTGTCCTTGGGATGCATAAGTACGTGCTATTTCACGTATACCATTCGTAGTTTCCAAAGTTAACATAAAATCATCCCGGTGCGGTCCAACGAGCGTTACACCCCGTCGTAGTTCATCTCGTCGCGCTCGTTCTAAAGCATCACGAAAACAGTCAGAAAGATTTGTAATATCAGAAAGTTCCACCTCTGAAGAAGTAAGACCTGGAACATAATTTAAAAATAGTCGTTCGCGTTCGCCAGTCAAAGATAGATGTGTCCTTTCCAAAACAACACTTAACCGTGCTAACGCAGTATACCTGGCATCAATCAACGCTACTCCAGATTCAAGTAGAAGCCCATCCCAAACAGAAATCTCATTTACTGCCCCTTTTCCTATACTCAACCTTTTTAACAATGCATTCCGATGCTGCAAAACGTCACGATAACGTGTAAGTTCCTCCAAATATTCGCGATTCAGTTGTGACAATAGTAGATCAAGCCAACGTCTGCGAGACTTTGGGGATCCTTTGACAATATCCAGAGATTCAGGTGAAAAAATGACAACGTTGAATTTGCCTATCCAATCAGACCTTCTACGTTGTAATACACCATCTGTTTTCAGGCGAAATGCTCCTTGACGCGGTTTAACAGCATCAAGCCGTATATGCGTATCTGGTCTTTTATCACTATGAAAATATCCGGTAACAGCAAACCCTTCAGATGTATGGCGAATTAACTCAACCGCAGAATTCGCACGATGTGATTCACCGGTGCAAAGAAAATAGAGTGATTCCAGCAGACTTGTCTTGCCCATAGCATTCTTTCCAACAACTAAAGTTACTGGTGAATGAAATGTTATGTCACACTCCTTATAATTCCGAAAATTACGTAAGCATATACGTTCTATAAACATCTAAAGATTACCATCTTTCCATTTTGTCAGAGAATTTTCCTATTCTGTATTATATTCGAAAAAATTTATGTTTTCTGATTATTGAAAGGTTCTAATTATATTATTAAGTACAGTTTAAAATTTAATTGTACTTAGTAGTAGTAGTAGTGACGATAATATGTTAATAACTACTCTAAATCCTATTTAGGACTGCGTTTGTAGTTGATAATAATTTGATAACAAATCCGGGTTTATTAACAATTTATCAATCCATTTTTTTATAGAAAAGTTATTAGCAAGGATTAGGAGTTATTATCAGTTATTATCAAGTTATTATCAAGTTTTGATAATAACTAACAAATATCGTGTGTTGGCGAGGTTTTCTAACTGAATTTACGTCAATTCATCGGTCAAAAGTTGTATAACCTTTTTTGTTTCAACATCTTCAAGGAGCTTTTCAATCTGTTCGCAAGCATAAGTAATGGTCCTATGATTTTGTCTATTAAATGCTTCAGCAATATCTATCAAAGAAAGTTGTGTTAGTTCCCTGCAAAGATACATTGCAATTTGACGAGGATAGACCAGAACTTTTGTCCGTTTTGCTGATGTTAAATCACCGTTGGTTAATTGAAAATGTTCAGTAACAAGTTCTTGTATAGT
>JAGFCA010000104.1 GCA_022394755.1 Candidatus Poribacteria bacterium | reverse complement strand
GGTTGAATTTGCGAAATTCAACAGGAACAAAAGATGTCGGGTTTCACTTCGTTCTACCCGACCTACAGACATTATTCACGAGTGTGAACATTGTGTCTAAAATTATCGAAAACTAAATAACCCTGCAATTGTATAGATTGAACTGTTTATTTGTGCTATAACATAATACGGTATCTGCAAAATTGCGAAACAAATATCGTGTTGGAAACCAACGTTTATATAGAGGAATTATATCAATATCAAAGATAACGAGTTGTATTTTGGTAGTGACTATATGTTATATCAATGATCCCAATCTATACAAAATAACAAATACTTTCAATTAACTATCACATGTCATAATTTTACATTTGTCTTTAATCTACTTGTTTTTAACTACTGCTTTTGCCCTTTCAGTCATAATTACACTAAGAATATCATCTGCAACAAACAAACGATTCCGCCGTCGACCTGTCATTTCTCTGAGTATATCTTTTTCCACAAGATAATCCACAGCACGTTGAACCGCAGTAAATGTCTCTTCCCATTCTTTTGATAACTCTGAAACAGAGACAATTGGCGTGCTAAACAGATGATCAATTAAGGTATTTACAACTTTTGGCACCCTTGTCCCCAAAGCTAACTCTATAAACTGCTCTCTTAAGGCAAGTAACCTTTCAATTGTGAACAATGCATCTACTGATTGTTCACATATCCCTTGTAAGAAAAATGTAATCCAACTATTCCAATCCCCTTGCTGACTTACATTTAATAGGTGTTCATAATAAGTGTCTTTATGCCGTTCAAAATACTCCGAAAGGTAAAGAAGTGGTTGAGATATTATCTCTCTTTCCATTAACAGTAAAATAATCAGGAGTCTTCCAATTCTACCATTTCCATCAATGAATGGGTGGATTGCTTCAAATTGATAGTGGACCAATGCACACTGAATTAAGTCTGGTTCTTTTGCATCAGAATGGATATACCTTTCAAGTTCCGGAAAACAATCTTTCATTTCAGATACAGGTGGTGGTACATAAGTGGCATTCATCAAGGTACATCCCGATTCCCCTATCCAGTTTTGACTTGTACGCATCAATCCTGGGGTTGCATGTTTTCCACGGACACCACGCATTAGGACTTTATGTATTTCGCAGATTAATCTTGAACTGACAGGTAATTCCTGCATTCTCTTAATTCCGTACTCCATTGCGTCAACATAATTTGCAAGTTCCTCCACATCAGGTATTTCAGGTGTTACAGTTTTATCTGCTTCAAACAGAAATAATTGATCTAAACCTGATTGGGTATTTTCAATTCTGGAACTCATTGCGGCTTCCCGTCGAATGAATGGACGAATTAATAAGTTCGGATTAGGTAATAGTTGTCCTGCCCCAAACAACTCTACCAATTTTATGTTTGCTTCAGAGAGAAGATTCACCCACTCCCAATCCAAGTCTATTTGCGGTGGTAATGGATTTGGAACATAATACCAATACGGGTGCTTACTTAAACTGCGAGTACATTTACCCGCACTTGAATTTTTGAAATTATCTGGATTCATTTTAATCCCTTAACGATAATAAGGGTTTTATTATTATCGTTATCCCTGCTTTTAGACCGATTTATGATAATAATAGTTTTATTATTATCGCTTAGAATCCTTTTTAGACACTTTACGATAATAAATATTTTCTTATTTCTATAAACGACATTAAGTGTAAATAAGGCACAAAGCAAATCAATACAAAATGAGAAAATAGCTACATGAGATGGTAACTATAAAGTACATTTATAATTCAGATGGTAACCAAAAAACCATTACATACACACTTAAGTTAAAATGTATTTAACATACGTGATTCACGAAGAATTGATGCTTTTAAATTCATAAACCCTTATAGAATAAGGATTCGTAAAATTGCTTCGTGCAGGTTTGCGTGAAAGTGCCATGATCTAAAAACGGAAGATATTAACAATTTTTTGCCACTCACACTGTCCAAACATATCACACAATCCCTTCCACCATAGAAAAAACTGATTTACAAAACCATCTTTTCCGGGCAATCCATGGTTCAGACACTACCCAAGTAACAATTATGTTAGAATGAGAATTAGGATAATTATTGTATCCAAACAGAGACAGGACGATATTTATGCCAAAAACTTTACATACCCTAACATGAGTTAAGAATTGTCAGTAAAGACAATACGTGCTATAATTCCAATGAAATTATAACACAATTGATAAAGGAAACATAGATGAATAAAAACTCAATCGAACTACTTGAAGCGTTGACACAAGCCGATGGAATTCCCGGTTTTGAAGGCGAAGTACGAGATATTTTTCGTGATAGAGTTGCAGATGTAGGTGCAATCGGCACCGATAGATTAGGAAGTATTTATTGCACACGGGAGGGTAGTTCAAAAAGCCCGCGCATTCTCCTTGATTCACATTTAGACGAAATCGGGTTTATTGTCCAAAAGATAACAGATAATGGATATGTAAAATTCCTTCCTCTTGGAGGATGGTGGGGACACACGTTATTAGCACAACGGGTAAATATCACAACTAAGAATGGCAAAGTCCCAGGCGTTGTAGGTTCAACACCACCGCACCTACTCGGAGGCGGTCGCGATAAAGTCTTAGAGGTAAAAGACCTATATATTGATATTGGGGCTGAAAACGAAGAACAAGCGAAGGAAGAATATGGCGTAATACCCGGTTGTCCCATCGCCCCTTATGGTCCCTTTATGGGATTAAAAAATGAGAAATTACTCACTGCAAAAGCATTTGATAATCGTGTCGGGGTTGCACTTGTAATTGATTCACTCTTGAATCTTGATGACCATCCAAACACTGTTATCGGTGCTGGATGTGTACAAGAAGAAATCGGCTTGCGTGGTGCAAAAACATTAGCAACAAGTGTGGAACCTGACTTGGCAATTATCCTTGAAGGACCTCCAGCTGACGATACGCCAGGAATAGATGGGGGTGTATCAGAAGGAAAACTTGGTGAAGGAGTTCAAATTCGATTGATTGATTCTTCAATGATTGTAAATCCAAAATTATCCGATTATGTCATTGAAACTGCAAAGAAACATGAAATCCCGTATCAGCTGGGTGTACGCCAATCTGGTGGCACAGATGGAGGTGCAATTCATCAATACAGTAGAGGTGTTCCATCTATAGTACTCGGTGTACCTGCCAGATATATCCATAGCCATGTATCCATTATACATGTTGATGACTATACAGCTGCGTTGGATTTGACGTTGCATCTTGTACGAGATATTGATACTTCCGTTTTTGAAGGATTTCTCTTTGATTAGAAGATGGCCTTAATTCACCTAATCCAAAATCCATTATATACGATAACAGTATTCAATTGTATGGAGGAAGATAGTGGAAACAACCTTACCGAAAATATCATTTTGTAATCACGAGCTAAGTAAATTGGTCATTGGTGATAATCCGTTTTACGGTTTCTCTCACTTTAATCATCTTTTGTCACAGCATCAAAAAGAATTCAATACACCAGAGCAAGTTGTAAAGACGTTAAAAAGGGCAGAGGAAGTGGGGATTAACGGTTGGCAAAATAGTATTACGGAACGTTCTCAATCTGACCTACAACGATTCCGTGATGCCGGTGGAACGATGCATTGGTTCTGTTTGAGTTGGAGTACTGAATGGTACGAAAACCCTGATAAGGTTTTTGAAGATGTAAAAATGAAGCCTATTGGAATGGCACCTCACGGCGGTGGGGTCGGTCAACGTTGTCTCAGAGAAAAGAAATTTGATCTGTTACAAGACATCCTCAAACGAATTCGTGATACAGGTGTTCTTGTTGGGTTATCTGTACATGATCCTAAGCTTCTACATATTGCTGAAGATAAGGGATGGGACATAGACTATTATATGACTGCTCTCTATAACCTTCATGGTGGTAGTGACAAGTTTCGTGAAAAGTTTGGCTATGCTCCATTAGGAGAGGTGTACGCACGTGAAGATCGTGAGGAGATGTCCGAAACTATTCAACGAACAAATAAGCCCTGCCTTATATTCAAAGTACTTGCTGCTGGTAGAACAATCGGTAGTCAGCAGCAAATACGTGATGAGTTCAAATATGCCATAGACAACTCAAAACCAAATGATGCCTTGTTGTTAGGAATGTATCAGCAATTCTCTGATCAGATCGGTGAAAATGCTGCAATGATTACTGAAATATGTGCAGAATTAGAATAGATCGTGTTTTCGGGCTATCAATAATCCTCCACGGAGATTGAAAATGGAAATGCGTCCTTGTGGAAAAAGCGAAATAGAAATTTCACCGATGGGTATTGGATGTTGGTCTTATGGTGGTGGAGATTACTGGGGTCCACAAGCACAGTCCGATGTTACTGCAGTTGCACACGCAGCATTAGATGCGGGGATAAACTTCTTTGATACTGCTGAAGGTTACAACGAAGGACGGAGCGAAGAAGCACTCGGAATCGCTTTGAAGGATAGACGACACGAAGCGGTCATAGGTACGAAAGTTAGTTCACCTGACCCAGAGATTATACGTGAACGTTGTAAAGCCAGTTTGCAGAGATTGCAAACAGATTATATTGATATTTACATGATTCACTGGTACCACGATGATTATGCCATTGAAGATAGTATGGTAGAATTAGACAAATTACGTGAGGATGGTCTCATTCGTGCTATTGGCGTTTGCAACTTTGGTGTTGAACAACTGACTGCAACCCTTGACACTGGAACTGAAGTAATAGCGAATCAACTATGTTACAACCTACTGTCACGTGGAATTGAGGTCGAACTTCTACCATTATGTCAAAAACACAATCTCGGAATTTTAGGTTATATGCCTCTATTACAAGGTTTATTGACAGGAAAATATAAGAGTGCTGATGAACTACCGCCTGTTCATTCCCGCTTCCGACATTTTAGCAATGATCGTCCCATGGCAAAACATGGTGAACACGGAGCAGAAGAGGAAGTATTTGCTACATTAGAACGTATCCGAAAGATCGCTGAAAAGGAACAGATACCAATGAGTCGACTTGCTATTGCTTGGACATTGGCAAAACAGGGAATTACATGCATACTTGTTGGTACTCGAAACGTGGATGAACTAAAGATGAACCTACATGTATTTGAGTATTTACCTTCAAGCAGTATAATCGAAGAACTTGATAAATTAACTTTACCCCTCTTAAAGAAAATGGGGTCAAATCTGGATTATTTCTTAGGTAAAAGAACACGGTAGCTACTTGTAAATGTGATTTCAATCCACTTTAAATAAAGGATATTCTTATGACTGAACAGATAGGCATCAAATTCAATAAGGATTTAGGTAAACCGATGGCAAAATCTGCGTCGGATATTACCACAACAAATGCTGATGGAAAACAGATTACGCCTTTGACACAAGAACAAAAATACCTGTTTGATAAAAACGGATGGCTCTTAGTTCCCGGCGTACTGACAGAGTCGGAAATAGAGGAAATGCGGGATCACTGTTACCGTCTCAAAAACGATCCTGAATCAATTGAAGGTATTCACCGTTCTACCTACGGTGGTCCGTTAGAGAAGTTAATTGACCATCCGGTGGTTGTTGCGTATGGAAACGAATTTCTCGCATCCCCATATCTAGCATCTGAAGAATGCTACGGTTTCCGCATGGAGATGAGTTTCTTGGCATTACGTTCTACAGAAGACGATCCACCTTTCTCCTTTAGCGCACATAACGGGAATGGTCTTCATCGCATATCTGGTGATTGTCATGAATACCAATGCCTACCCGGACAAGCATTCAGCGGATTGACACGAGTTGTATGGGAACTTAATCCTGTAGGAAAAAAGGATGGTGGTACGATGTTCATTACAGGGAGTCATAAAGCAGCGTATCCTGCTCCTGAAGTAGCACGTACACAGGAGTGGGACTATTGGGATACCTATTCTTGTCCTGCTGGATCTGTAGTGATTTTCACCGAAGCTATTACACACAGTGGTCAAGCATGGCAAAATCCTGATACTGACCGTGTGGCTGTTTTTAATGCATATAATTCTGTTGATAGACGATGGTCACTTTCACGACCACCACAAGCACTCCTTGAAACAATGCCACCTAAACGCCAAACACTATTCCGTGATGCGTTTGTAAAAGGGAATGTAACTGGCACACCTTTTGAAATGTCTGTGTAATAGATACGATAGTTTGATGTAAGGATGAGATATGACACCAAAACAACGCTACCTATTTGATGTAACTGGATATCTTCATTTGGAGAATGTAATCACTGGAGATGCCTTGACTCAAGCAACAGAAGCAGTTGATAAGTATATTAACACCCCCGCAGATGAATTACCTCCTGGATTTGAACAGAAAGGATTACATCAACACGGCTTCGCTTTTGATAAATCCCTTGAGTGTTTAACGATGCATTCTGCACTCTGGCCAATAATAAAAGAACTCACAGATAATCAACCTCGGTTTGGCAGAGGTTCACTTAAACACGACAAACATGACTTATGGAAAGCAGGAGAAAACGCACATGTAAATCCGGGTGGTTTACATTGTGCACGGGATGATTACGGTTGGTATAGCACACGGTACGAAGCAAGCAACGGAAGTATCTATTGCGATAACTTCGTATGCTTTCCATATTTTACAGACGTATATCCTGGGGATGGTGGATTGATTGTAATTCCTGGGTCACACAAAAGTGAGTTTGATAGACCGAAGCAACTTTTGGAACTTGATGAAGCAGACGGAATTGATCCAATTGAAGATCCGGTTTTTGTAAATATCACACCGAAAGCAGGGGATATTGTAATTATTTCTGAACTGCTTACACATGGTGTATTACGATGGAAACCGAAAGATAGGGACAGAAGGTTTCTTGTATTACGATATTTCCCACAATTCGCTGGAACACATAGCCTTCCACAACCTATACTGGATCGCTTATCACCAGAGACGTTGGAATTAGTTGCCTCTGAACCGTATGGACACATTAAAGAAATCGTGAAGCAAGATGAGGTCACATTGACTATTTAGGAATTGTCACGTATACCTACAAGTTATAAACCAACATCGAATGCCCTGTCATTTGCTATCTATAAATGGTAAAACCAACAATATATCGGGAGTAGAAGCGAGCAATGAAAAAAGATCAGATTATCTCCCAAGATCAATGTGTGATGCATGGTACATTAGTCTTCACAGGTACACGCGTACCTGTAGAAAGTCTAATTCAACATCTTGTAGCAGGGGACTCACTTGACATGTTTTTGGATGATTTTCCAACAGTTTCACGGGAACAGGCAGTAGGATACTTGCAGATGACTCTGGAGTTGGTTGATGCGCGTGTTGCTTGATGAGCATCTTCCTCACAGGCTGAGACAACTCTTTGAGTCATCTTTTGAGGTCTCCACTGTAGAATATCAAGGATGGAAAGGCATGAAAAATGGAGAACTGCTGCACAAAGCCTCGGTTAATTTTGATGCATTCATTACAATGGACAAAGGGTTCCTATATCAGCAAAACGTAGATAAATTACAAATAGGTATTGTATTATTGAATGCTGAAAGTAATCGCTATACACATCTTGCCCCTCTAATTCCTCAGGTAAATAATACGCTAAACACACTTAAGAATGGACAAATTGTTAGTGTAAATATAGAACTAAGTTAGAAAAGAACTTTCACCATCTTTAAAATAGCAACAATGGAATCAAACCAAAACCCATATAAGCTGATACATAAAGATCAGAATTCAGAAGCACGTATCGGTACACTTCAAACAAACCACGGGGTAGTGAATACCCCTATTTTTATGCCTGTTGGCACACGTGGTACTGTGAAAGCGTGTACTCCCGAAACGTTAACTGACCATATTCAAGCTGAAATAATCCTCGCAAATACCTATCACCTTTACCTACGTCCAGGACATGAAGTTGTTCAAGAAGCAGGGGGCTTGCATAAGTTTATGGGATGGGATAAACCCATCTTAACAGATAGTGGTGGGTTTCAGGTATTTAGTCTCGGTCCACTTCGAAAGATTACAGAGGAAGGGGTGGAATTTCGTTCACCTATAGATGGTACAGAACGGTTTATTAGTCCGGAACGTTCAATTGAAATACAGAACGCACTCGGTGCAGATATCATCATGATATTTGATGAGTGTCCCGCACTACCTAACGAATACGACTATCTCAAGAATTCTATGGAGATGACACTGCGTTGGGCAGAACGAAGCAAAAACGCACATCAGAATTCTGATCAACTGTTATTTGGCATTGTGCAGGGAGGGATGGAACGCGACCTTCGTCAAGCAAGTGTGAAAGGGACTGTGTCAATTGATTTTCCGGGATATGCAATCGGTGGTTTAAGCGTAGGAGAAGAAAAGGACTTAATGTATGAGATGCTTGAATATACCGCACCATTACTACCAGAAGATAAACCACGCTATCTAATGGGTGTAGGAACACCTGAAGATTTGGTATATGGTGTCCGTTGTGGTATTGATATGTTTGACTGTGTGATGCCGACACGGAATGCACGTAATGGATCGTTGTTTACATCTGAAGGAATTGTACGAATTCGCAACTCGAAATATACGCGTGACTTTAGTCCTCTTGACCCAAATTGTACATGCTATACTTGCCAGAATTTTACACGTGCTTATCTCCGACATCTGCATGTCGAAAATGAGATTCTTGGTTCACAGCTGCATACCTTACACAACTTGCATTTCTATCTCAGTCTGATGCGTGGTATTCGACGTGCAATCTGTGATGATAGTTTTGCATCCCTTGCATCCGATGTACCGGATATTGGTGCGTTGGTAGGGTTAGGACAGACTACTAAGGATGTGTGTTAACCCCAGTTTTTGAGTTAAGATCCCAGATAAAAATAGCACCATCTACGCTACCACTCGTAAGTGTTGTACCATCAGGTGAAAAAGTTAAGGAGTTTACCGTCTGGGTATGTCCTTTTAAGTCAGAGAGTTTATCCCTTGTAGTAATATCCCATAGTTGAATTACTCCATTTTTATCCCCACTTGCAAGAATTTTGTTATTAGTTGAAAATGCCAAACTCTCCCAGGATGACTCATCAGCACTCAGTAAACCCATTTGCTTTTGATTAACTATATCCCATAGACTTATTGTTCCATCATAGCGTCCAATCGCAAATATCTTACTATCCATAGAAAATGCCAATGCATAGCTTCCATCTGATTGAAAAATATCTATTTGGTCACCAGTGTCGACATCCCATAGTCTTATTGATCCATCAAAACTCATACTCCCAAGTATTTTACTATTTTGAGTAAATAACATTTTGATAATTTTATCTGTATGCCCTTTTAAAATTGTATCTGCACTGGCTTTAAGTGTGATGTGTGACAAATTGTTAGGATTCTCCTTGATTTTCCAATTGTTAGGATTCTCCTTGATTTTCCATAAGAATATACTAAATTGGTATTGTTTAGTAGCACGATCTGAATTTTGGGCAACGACAAGGAGATTACTATTTTGAGAAAATTCAACTTGACTTACTCCTTGAAAATATCGTTTTGTGGGTTTTTTAGGCATTTCTCCGATATATGATTCAACCCTAAAATCGTATAACTTGATACCTGTTTCTGTTTGCCATAAACTCACTTTGCCATTAAGACCTTCTTTGACATGTGTCCTATGGGTATGTTTATTATATTTAAAACCTTCTGCAATTGCCAATGTCCTGCCACCAGGAGAAAAAACTATAGCAGAATTCCCATGATCTATTGTTATACGTTTGGATAATTGGGTGTAGTTTAAGACATCCCAAAAATAAATCGTTTCTATAGAATTACTCACTATGACTTTACTGTCAGGGGAATAAATCAGCTTGTTATTTCCAGATATATGTCTTGTTGCAAAAGAGATCACTTTTTCGCCAGTAGTGGTGTCCCAAGTCTCTATTCCACCCTTTTTATTTCCTCCAGAAATCCTTTGTCCATCAGGTGAGAATGCTAACACAAGAAATTTATTATCTATTGACCCCTCAAGTATAACGCGTAATGTTCTTGTGGTAACATCCCACAGTTCTATTCCACCAGTCCTTGCTTGACAAGCCAAAATTTTTCCATCATTTGAGAAGGTGAGGGTTTTACTATTATGTAGGTGATAGGTAGATATGGTCTTTAGTAATTGACCGGTAGGGACATCCCATAAACTGAGTGTACCATCTACATCTCCTACTACAAGTAGTCTTCCATCCGGCGAAAACATCAACAAGGTAACAGATCCTTTATTGCCTTTAATAAATTTTAGAGTTTTCCCAGTTGCCGCGTCCTTCAACCTAATATTCCCATTATCATACCCGATAGCCAAAATTCCATCATCCTTAATATTCTTAAGGTAAACACGCCATGCAGTAGGTTGATTTCCAAAAATTTTATTTAATAATCCATATCCTCTATGTGGAATTTCATCGTATACATCCTTTGTTTTCACACCAGTAACAACATTCCAGACTACACTTAAGTCAATATTCCTACCCTCACAGAGAAGGTCTCTGCCGTTATCAAAGAATCTAAGTTTCTCTATTTTTCCCTTACCTCTTATAAGTGTCTTCAGAAGTTTTCCGGTCGTATTATCCCATAAGAGTATCCTATCATATTCTCCACTTGCCAGTATCTTTCCATCCGATGAAAATCCTAAACTATCAACCGGGACTGTGTGTTCGGTAAATAAAGATAGTTCAGCACCTGTGTTAGCATCGTAAAACCATACACCTGTAGAACATCCTATAGCAATACGAGTACCATCTGGTGAATAACTTATGTCATTGATTCTCCCTTTGCTAAGTCGTGCTTTAGCACCTACTGGTAATTTCAACTGGATATAGTCTCCGGTATCAGCTAATACGTGATTCGATTCTTGTCCATTACCATTACTATTACTTTGTCCATCAAAACTTATCCCTAACCGATTGCGGGTATCAGGTGTTACTTCAAAATTCTGAGTAATAGGTGTGTCAACAAGTTCCACCGTTGTTTCAGACTGTAAATCTAAACTATAAGGTTGTTGGAAACGCGCTAAGTATTTGGTACCCATACCAAGCATCAAGACTATCAAAAGAACTGTCGATGCTCCTACCATCCAAGGGATCAACGGTTTCGCACTTGTCGGTGTAGGTTTGATGTTTTCTACCCTTTGAATGATGTTTTCAGTAAGATTTGGAGAAAGTTGGAAGTTCCTGAGTGCTTCTCGAATCATAGTTTCCTCCTTTTGTAACCGTTGTCGAGCCCTGTGAAGACGAATCTTAATAACACTTGTAGATACACCTAAAAAACGACTGATCTCTTCAACCGTCATTTCACCAAGATAGTGGAGTGTCATTACTGTACGTTCACTATCTTTAAGTTTCGCAAGCAACTTTTTTACTACTTCGCGTTGTGAATCAACTCTCGCTTTTGCGTTTTCTTCGACAACATATTGGGAATAGACTGATTCATCTATCCACTCATTCTCAGACTCCTCCAACGATTCAGTTTCTATCTTCTTCTTACGAAGCCAAGAGAGACATTCTCGTGTTGCAATCACATATAACCATCCAGAGAATTGTCTTGGGTCTTTCAGAGTTGAGAGTTTCTGATGAACTTTTAGGAAGGTGTCTTGTGTAATCTCCTCAGCAATATGAAAATCACCAATTTTACGCCATACAAGGGCATGTACCTGCTTTTGATATTTCTCTACCAATAGCACAAATGCGCTTTCATCACCAGCGAGGATATGATGTATTAATTCTACATCTTCAATTTTCATTGGATACCTTTTGTAAGTAAAAACAGAGTAATCCCATTTTAATATATAGAGACGCGGTTATAGTATAAAATGGTTACATAATTCTGTGTTATTTCGTAGGATAGAAACAAGTAATATAGACAGGATTTATGTAAAGTATACGGTTTGAAGAAAGTAGAGTAGAACTATCCTACTAAGTATTTGAAGACAGCAGACAGGTTGTCATCAGGAGAGTACAGTTGAGATATATTAAAATCATTCTCAATGATGATTTGTGGAAGTCGTGCATAAAAAGCGTCAGGTTTCGCAGTTTCAATGATCACATCCCCCGGTTTATCCCCGAAGGTAACGCTTAGAATATCTTCATAGATAAGACATGTTTGCGCAAGTCTTCGTGGGTCATCTGCGCTCAAGTAGACCTTGTGCGGGTGTTCATCAATCAATTCTCGTATATCAGAGATATTCCCCTCGGCGAGGATGCGTCCTTGATGAATCAAAAGAATCGTTTGTGTAATTGCTTCAATTTCATATAGGATATGACTTGAAACCAACATACTGATTCCTTGCTCCGCCAGTTGAGAAATTAATTCCATGACATGTCGTCTGCCAATTGGATCAAGTCCGGTAAGGGGTTCGTCTAAAAAAAGTAGTTCAGGTTCATGTATAAGAGCTTGTGCCAGTTTGATCCGTTGACGCATTCCTTTACTGTAGGAGCCAATTGGTTTTTCTGCAGCGGATTCCATATCAACAGTTTTTAACATCTGATTTGTTTTTTCGAGTGCTTCATCTTTATCATATCCACTTAATGTAGCAAAAAATGTTAGGAATTCATAACCACTCATGAATTGGTAAGCAATTTCAATATCTGGACAATATCCAACACGGCGGGTTAATTCATAATTGTTCCAAACTGATTCATTTAAAACTTTAATGTTACCCTGATTGGGTTTTAGTTGTCCCGTCATTAATTTTAGCAAAGTTGTTTTGCCAGCACCATTAGGACCGAGTAAACCAGTTATACCAGGATATACATTTAATGTAACATCGTTTACACCCATCACCTCGCCGTACCATTTGGATATATTTTCTGCCTGAATTATAACAGTATCATTCATATTTTAACCTCTATATAATCTACGATACTGTATTCCCTTCAGTAATTTTGATAGTTGCTTCAAGACTCTCAATCCCCGTCGTTGTTCCTATAGCAGTAACACACGCTGCACCAGACGCAGAGGCTAATTGTGCAGTCTTCTCAATATCCCAACCTTTTATGATTCCAGCCAGAAAACCTGCGACGTATGCGTCTCCAGCACCTGTCGCATCAACAATGTCAACAGAATATGCTGGAACATAAAACTCATCATCTGGTGTTGATACAAAACTGCCTTCTTTACCCATTTTAATACCAATCGTACTTATCCCATAATCTTTAAAAAATGTAGCAATAGACTTTAGATCAGACTGTCCTGTAAGTCGTTCTGCTTCTGTCATACTTGGCAGAAAAATGTCAACATATGGAAGGCATGGCTCCAGAGTATCCAGCCATTTTCCTGATGCATCCCAAGCAGTGTCAAGTGATGTCGTAATCCCTAATTCTTTTGCCTTTTTCAGGACATTCGCCATCGGTTTTCCATCGAACTGAGGCATGACAAGTGCCCCTGCGACATGTAGTATTTTCGTGTTTCTTATTTGATCCCAATTGATTGCGTCTTCACTGAATGTGCCATTAGCACCAATGTAGTGGCAGAAACTCCTCTCTCCATCGGAAGCAATCGCTACAAAGGTAAATGAGGTATTTACGTTTGCATCCCTAATTAGACCAGTTGTGTTGACACCGTTTTCTGTAAGAGCGTGCTGAATTATATCACCAAATTGGTCATTACCGATCTTTCCGCTAACTCCAACGGAAACACCCAAGCGTGAAAGAACAATAGCTGTATTGTTTGCACAACCACCAGAATGGATTTCTAATTGGTCAAACAATTCTAACTTCCCTTTCTCAGGAAAACGATCAATTGGTCTTCCAAGTACATCAACGACGAAAATACCTAAGGATAACACATCCATATATATATGCCCTCAACATATCTACAACAAAATGAATTACATTTCAGATTTAGGATCATCAAGATATATTATAACCAATGTTTCATCATTAGAGGTAACAATTCTATCTGACATCAGCTGATCTGTTCGTAAATATCTATACAATTTATTAGTCCAGCCAATTAATTTTGCACTATTTTTTCGTGTATCCAATTCACGCAATCTTTCACCATTTAAAAGATATTGTAGAACACCTTCGTTTTGCAAAATCTGTGTAAATGCTTTTCGAGATCCTATAATGTTTCGGTTCATAGGAAGTTTTGTCAAGGTCTCACTTGGCGTATCTATTTTAGAGTAATCACTATTCTCAGTTTGTATCGTCCCTAAGTATATACCTTGATTACCTGTTATTTTCCATGTATTCTCAAGTTCTATATTATCCTGTTGTTGATCCATTGGGATCATTGACTGATAGGTATACGTACTTGGACCCCATGGATCAATCTCAACATCTCTCAGTTCAAAAGATTTTCCTTGTAAGGATTTAGGAGTTGGTTGAATACCATCAGCATTTAACGGACGTATAAAAGTTTTTGAGGACATGGGAATAGAGGATATGTCGTGTGAAGGTGTTCGAAGCGAGACAAAACTCTTTAAGCTTGCCTGATTTAGTTCTGGATAAATAGTAAGTATTGAAAAACTATCCTTTTGTATTCTCTTAGGAATTATAACTTTCGCTATACTTATACTACCTATAGAAAACATAACAAAAATGAAACTTCCAATCCAATATATCCGAGTTCTATTCTTAGATGAATTCCCTTTATTTCTGATAAAGAAGAATAAAAAACCTAAACAGAAGACATATATTGGTAATATTAAAGCAAATGATTTTATAATGGGTAGTTGTATTGGCATTTTAGATAGGAACAGTTTATGTATTTTCTCTTCATGTTGCCGATAAGGTGTATATTCATCGCTTATATATTTTTCTGATTTTCCATAGTTGTTAAGTAACCAACCCCAAAATACTTCTCCACCTTTAGGTCTTGAAAACAGATAAGCGTTGTAATCAAATGCAAAACAGATAATTTGTCCACTACCAAAATTTCGCTTCGCAATGTATATCTTATCATTGTCTTCTAATATAACGTCACACCTGGGTTTAAGTTCAAAACCGATACTATTGAACTTTTTCGTGGTTTTTGACGAATTTCTTGAATCTAATACTGTATCTTCTGAACTAATTTCAAACCGATGTTTTAATATGGTTGGAACATTTTCAATTATTTCTTCACGTAGTAATTTCACAGGTAGAATCTTTTCTATGAAACTCCCTTTTATGTAGCGGTAATTGCTGCCACCAGATACGATCAGAGTACCTCCATCCTGAATCCAATTAATTAATGCTGTCTGTTGTCTTTTTGAAATACGTCTATCTGATAGTGAGACCTCACGTATGACTAATACATCGACAATACTATAACCTATCCATGCCGTTGGCATTTCATTTGTATTCTGAAGGTATTGAACATAAACATTGGTCTCATCACCATTTAAACGTTTCTTGTCTATTAACCCCTTTAATTTATCGGCATTAGGAGTTAATGCGAGTAAGTAATTGTCTTTATTCTCAATAGGTGGGGATGGTGTGAAAGTTCTTGAAATAAGGGGTTTGGATATTTTCTCATTATCCGATTCTTCTGTTGTTCGTATTACTTGTATGAATAGTTTGACAGGGTTTACAGGGATGTAAATATTAAGTCGCAAATTCTTTCGATCTGTTTTACTCAATTGAAATGGGGTAGCATACCTAAATAATATATCATCAGAAATCAGATTTTTGATTTCAACAACAATTTCACCAGAAAAAGCAACAAGTTCATTCTGACTTCGGACAAGAACCGTAAATGGAACCCATTTTCCGGTTTTATATTTATTGTTATACCCTAATGTCATATTCTCAATATCTATAGCGGAAAAAACTGAAGTAGTGATAAAGAACAGGAAAAAGTATGTTAGAATATACCTCATTACATCTCCAGAATTTTATATGGAGTGTTCTGAATTCTCTGTACGATCAGATCAGCCGTGCCGGTTTATGTGAAAGTTGGGTCTCAGTTGCCCCTTCGAAAGCCTTTGTACTAAAAACGCCATTTCCCAACATTATCATGGACGCCACTCCCCCGGATTTCTCAATTTGCTTGATGGTATGGATAACGCGTTCATCGCTCAATAAGCCACTATCTACTGAAAATTGTTTTGATACAGCAAAGCATGAAGTGAATAACTCTGAATCCGTCTTTGTATTTGTCAGTTGTTTTAATGTAGCTAATGCGGTATCAGCAGCATTATTAATACGTACGGTTTGCTCCGGATTCCTAAGTACTTCACTGGTGTGGATTGGACCAAAATACTTGTAATAGATGGGTTGATCAGAAATCGGCAATTTATCCGCTACTAATGGTGCCCCTTCTTTCAATTTCACCAAACATCCACCGTGGAACTGAGAACATACATCTCCCAACCCAGTCCTATTTTCTACTTCGGCAATATGCGTAATCATTGCCAACTCTTGATTTGTTATATCCAATTCAAAAAGACTATTTATTGCATACGCACTTGCCAAAGACGCAGCACCACTTAAACCAAAACCACAACCTAAGGGAAGTGAAGTTGTAATATCTACCCGAATACCACTATCAGAATTAGGATTTAATTGATTAATAACTGCTTGAACAGTAGGAAAATTGATTTCTTGTCCATTAAACAATACTATTGTACTGTCAGCTAGTGAAACTGTGACTTTAACCCCATCTTTTACTGTAAACCCCATACCCAGAGAATGCATACGTGCGGGATCTGTGTGTGGTATAATTTTGAAAACACACGATATATTCCCTGGTGCAAAAGCACTCGCCATACCACTCCTTTCTACAATATAGTATTCGTATAGTAGGTGGTTATTATCATTACAGACAATCTACTTCTATAATCTATAATGCTCAATTGTTCCTTTGATGAAATGCGTCTTCACAATACTTGTTATCCACAATCTTTGCGGCTTGTCCTCTTCCAGATACCGAACATCTGGTTCCATCTAATCGTGGTATAACGTACTGTTGAAACCATGTTCCCAGCTGTTGTCGTAAATCTTTAATCAAAGCTCTTTTTGACTTCTCGTCAATTAGGTTTTTTCGTTCTCTTGGATCTTTCTTTAAGTCATATAGTTCATGAGGACCATAAGGATAACGATGAACATATTTCCACTCTTGGGTTCGTATCATACGGACGGGACCGTATTCATCAAACACGACAATTCTATCTTTGACATCATTTGTCTCACCAGATAGAGTAGGGACAAAACTCCTACCAGGTGACGTATCATCGTTCGGATCGGGTAAATCAAGATAATCAAGAAGTGTTGACATAAAATCGTATTGACTCACCATAGCCTGACTGACCTGTCCTTCAGGAATTCTACCTTGATGACTCATGATGAAAGGCACTTTTACAGAATTTTCATACATATTCAATGGAAATGTACCGTTTCCTTTATGCCAAAATCCGTTATGTCCGCATGAATATCCGTTATCACTACTGAAGACAATTAGTGTATTCTCTCTGATATTATGCTGATCAAGTCGTTCTAAGATTCTACCGATATTTAAATCAAGAGCAGTAATGGCAGCGAAATAACCCTTTAGTGATTCACGATTCCCCATATGTGAATGACTTCCACGTCCTGCCCACGGATGTAAAGCCTCTTGTGGGCAGCTTTCAAACAGACAATCCGCGTAAGAATCCACTATATCCTTCGGATGCCCTTTAAACGGAGTATGTGGGGCATTATAGTTTACACTAAGATAAAACGGTCCATCTTGATTTTCTGATATGAAATTCAAGGCATCATCAGTAATAACATCAGTGAGATAACCTGACTGTTGTTCTACCCTTCCGTCACGAATCATATTGGCGTTGTTATATTTACTGCCACCTAAAGGCATTGCAAACCAATGACTGAATCCATGTTGGGGTGTAAGACTATCCCCCAAATGCCACTTACCACTTAAACCAACAGTGTAATCATTCTCGACCAGAACATCGGTATAGCAGGTTAATTCTTCAAGATAACGCTCATTATTTGGAGGCATACTGCCAGTACGGAGAAAATCATGTACTCCGTGGGCAGATGGAATACGACCTGTCATAAGACTGGCACGAGCCGGTGAACAAACGGGACTCGTACAAAAGAAATTAGAGAATCGAGTTCCTTCTGCAGCAAGCTGATCGATAAAGGGTGTCCTTATTTCATCATTGCCACAGCACCCCGCTGCCCAAGGTCCCTGGTCATCAGTTAATATAAAAATTACATTTGTAGGTTTATCCACTTTTACCTCTACCTCATCACCTATCAGCACACTTGGAGCAACAGCTGCAGCTACAGTACCTGTACCTACATTCTTTAAAAATGCCCGACGTGTTATATTTGAAGGTGTTTTTTTCTTTTGATTTGCCACATCTTATTCTCTTTGATAAGAACATCTATCCTGATAAAATTAAATCTCATACGTTCTGTCTCGGTGCCGCATATCTTGGATGGAAAGAATCCTCTCCAAATCGTCCATCACCGAGCTTTGCTGCTTGTCCACCACCTGTAACAGCACATCTGGCACCATCTAATTCTGGTACAACATACCGGTCAAACCAAGCCCCCATCTGTTGCCGCATATCACTAACCAATGCATTATGGGATTTATCATCAATGAGATTATTGCGTTCACGTGGATCATTTACTAAGTTATACAACTCATGCGGACCGTATGCATAACGGTGAACATATTTCCACTCTTGAGTCCGGATCATACGGACGGGACCGTATTCATCAAAAACCACAATTTCATCTTTCGCATCATTCGTTTCACCCGTTAAGGCTGATACAAAACTCTTTCCAGGGGACATATCGTCATTTGGATCAGGTAAACCGAGATAGTCCAAAAGAGTCGGCATGAAATCGTATTGACTCATCATCGCTTCGTTCACCCGTCCTTCAGGTATTCTACCGGGATGGCTAATAACGAATGGAACTTTAACAGAATTTTCATACATATTCAATGGAAATGTACCGTTTCCTTTATGCCAAAATCCGTTATGTCCGCACGAATAACCGTTATCACTACTGAAGATAATTAGTGTGTTATCCCTAATACCTAATTCAGTGAGTCGGTCTATTATACGTCCTACGTTTAGATCAAGTGCTGTAATCGCAGCGAAATACCCTTTGAGGGATTCACGATTTCCCATGTGAGCTGCAGCTCCTTGCACTGCCCAAGGGTGTAATGCTTCCTGTGGACATGTCTTGAATGGACAATCGTCATAGGAATCCACAATGTCTTGTGGGTGACCTGAAAATGGTGTATGTGGTGCATTATAGTTCACGCTAAGATAGAATGGTCCTTCACTATTTGTTGAGATGAAATCTAATGCATCATCTGTAATGACATCGGTAAGGTAACCGGGTTGCATTTCAACTTCCCCATCACGAATCATATCCGCATCATTATATTTACTCCCACCCGTGAGTAGTGAAAACCAATGACTAAACCCGTGTTGTGGTGTTAAACTATCACCAAGATGCCATTTACCACTTAATCCTACCGTATAGTTATTCTCCGCAAGTACATCTGTATAGCATGTTAATCCATCCAAATATCTTGCTGGGTCTGGTGGCATGTTTCCATCGCGTATCCAATCGTGTACTCCGTGTGCTGATGGTATACGTCCAGTCATTAGACTTGCTCGTGCAGGAGAGCATACTGGACTTGTACAGAAGAAGTTGGGAAAATATGTACCTTCTGATGCTAATTGATCTATATAGGGGGTACACACTTCATCGTTTCCGCTGCAACCCATTGCCCATGGTCCCTGATCGTCTGTTAAAACAAAAATGACATTTGGTTGGTTATCCATTATATATTCTCCATCTTATGGTTGGTAAAATTGCAATAAACTTCTCTCTTTTAAAGGTTATCCATTTTCATGTTGCTTTTGTAATTCTTCAAGTAATCGAACGATTTCTTGATAGCATTTGTCAAACGAATCTGCGTGGCGTGCTTGTTCTAAGTTGAAACTTGCAGAAAATGCAGCTTGGTCAAGTGTTTCACGATATTTCCTATTACCTTCCATTTGCTGACTCAACCATCCTTTTGCATTACGTATCCCTTCAGGGTTGTCTGGAGATGAAATATCTTTCCTTAATCCTCTTTGATCACTAAGTGATTCAATCGCGGTGATAAACCATGCCTCAAATTCATACTTAGCAAGTACAACTGTAATTGGTATATTACCATGAACATCTAATGCTCTTTGAAGAAGGGCTGGTCCCAATTCTGCTGGACAGTCATCATCGCTATCAAAAATGATAAATATTGCTCCTTTTCCACTTACCTTTTGTGCAACTAATTTAACCTCACGTTCAAGTTCACCTTGCTTAATAACTCGGTTCCTATGAACGCGGTTAGGACGAAGGACATTAATTGGCAATTCTGGGTAAAGGTCTGAGGCAATCCTTCTGATCAGCACTGGAACTGCTCCTACATCTCCATACCCTTCAACAATACAACCGATTTTATTCATTCTATATACGTCTGTTACTCCTTCATTAAATAGAGTCTTACACCGTGCAACATAAGATTTTGATTCTATGTTTCATCCGAAATAACAGATTCTTGAGTAGGTTGTAATTGATCTCGTTGTAGTAGTTCACCAGTGGTAAACAGTTTATCACGTAAAACAGATCTACTTGCATCATCAACAGGACCTATTACTGTATTTCCATCAAAGGTTCCAACTGCTATGATTGATTCAATATCCAGATCCTTATTATCAAGAAGATCTGGACTGTGACTGGTGATGATTACCTGCGTCTTATCTGTTGCATCTTGAAACGCATCTAACAATACCCCTACTGATGCAGGATGAAGTGCAATTTCCGGTTCTTCGATTCCTACAAGTGTTACGCTTTTCTCCCTATCTGAATTTTCCTGAAACAGAGCTACTAATATACCTAAAGCGCGGAGTGTACCATCAGACATATTATTTGCAAGAAATGTTAGTGGACGTCTGCCTTCAGCAACATATTGTTTGAATTCAAATGTCTCCTTATGTCCAAACTTGCGTACCCGTACTCTTTCTATGCCAGGGGTGATAACTTTAAGATATTCTTGGATACCTGTTTTTGTATCAGATGATAGTTGGTCAAAAACTGTGGTCAAATTACTTCCATCTGGGAGCAACCCGTTCCCAAAGTCAGGATCTTGTAAGTTTCGGATTATATCTGGATTGAGATTGTAAAATCCCATCTGAGAAAATGCATCGTAAACTGGACGAAATTCTGGTAGACCTGAGGCGTTTGCTAAGTAAAGACGATCTTTTGCTGCTGCAGGTGCGACTTTAGCACTTGAGTCAATAACATTACCCTTTTCGACATTGAAGAAAATATCGGAATTGGATATAGTCTCATTACGAAAGTTACATTCTTCAGTCTGTACTATAAATCCTGATAAACGTGTTTCAATTCTGAAGGTATAGTATCCTTTAGTACCATTTGAAAGAGCGAATTCAAGATGAATGCTCATATATTGATGATGATCTCTGGGATTATCAGTTCGTTTACACACATCTCTTATACTACCCCGAACCCGTATAGCATGGTCAAGAGATGTATTTAAAGCGTCTGCAACGAATCTCAACGCATCCAGAAAATTGCTCTTACCTGATCCATTACGACCTACAAGGAAAGTCAACGGTTGTAACTTTACATCACATGCAGCAATACTCTTGTAGTTTTTTAGGATAACCCTTGTAATAAAGGTCGAATCTTTCATATTGCATTAGACCTTAGAGTAGATTTTATACACTTGTTTAACGAACATACTCCTCACCGCGATGCTCCGCAATCCAAGTCTTCAATGGTACATCAGCATCAGTGGGTTGCCACCAACCCTTAATATCCACACCATCACCTAACAACTGACGTCGAATCGGATCACACTTATCCAAAATTTCTTGTGGCATCAGATTGTAATCCAAACCACGTAACCATCGATAACTATACCCTATAAAGAAGACTTTCCGTGTTATATTAGAGAAATTCCAACCCCTTGAATGCCACATTCTTCTATCAAACAGTACTGCTGTACCGCGTTTGACAAGAAGGTCTATAGCTCCTTCTGGATCAGAATCAGGGTCATCTCGTGGTGGTAATAAATCAAGTTTGTGACTCCCAGGAATAAGCCGCATGGCACCATTGTCACGATACGTAACATCAGTTAACCAGTAACTTACCTTTAATGAGAGACGAGGATGCGGTCGTTCCATTTCTGGAACAGGTCGTCCTCCATCTTGATGCCAATGTGCAGCTTTTTCAATACGTTTTGTTTCAGACGGTTCAGGCGGATACATGATAAGATGTGAAATATACAGTTGGATATTCCATCCTAAAATATCCCATAGCAGCGGAAAAACTTTCTTGTTGTCAAGCAGTTCTAATAAAATGTCATCATCAAGAATAGTACGGAACTTTGATAATAATTTATGTGAGGCTAATCCTGTTTTCTCACGTTCCTCAGCATCAAGACGGTCAGCCACTATCTCTAACGCATCCACCATCTCCTGACTAATTGCGTCCTCAACAATTAGGTATCCGTTATCATTAAACGATTTTAGTTGATCAGCAGTAGCACAGTAATCAAGCCAACTTGTATCCATAATAACATCCAATAATAGTCAAATTTATTCTTCAACTTTTTCGATTATCTCACCAGTCTGTCGGTCTCTATAGATACGTTTCATTCTACCATCAGGCATCCGTTCATCTTTAAGATGTGCAAGACGTTCATCAGCATCTGTCTTACTTGCATGGATATCCTCAGTTGCTAATGATCCACGCCAATCTTCAATTTCAACACTCTCCCACTGTTTAGACTTAGCAGATTTATAACAAGCATCAATGATAGCATTTACTACATACCCATCATAAAAGGTTTCAAGTGGTTCACGTTCTTCATCAATAGCATTGAACATATCCAAGAACATATCCCGGTAGCCAAGTTCTGCCACCTCATCACCAACAGGAAATAACCAACCCGTGTCACTTTCTGCTTTTTCGGCAACATAACCTTCTTGACCAACAGCAGAAAACATCTCAAAACCGGTCCGTAGCCAGTGATTCAACCAAATTGTTCCTTCACTGCCAGATACCTCATCACGTAAATCCATACCCCCTCGAAATGCCCAACTCACTTCAAACTGTCCCATCGCACCACTTTCAAAACGTATTAGAGCAATTCCATGATCTTCAGCATCTATTGGATGGACAAGTGTGTCCGCCCAACACATCACCTCAAGTGGTTTATTATCTTTTCCGACGAAATTTCTAATAATCTCAATACAATGACACCCCATATCAACGATTGCCCCGCCACCTGCTTGTTCCAAATCCCAAAACCAATCACTATGTGGACCTGGATGTGTTTCGCGAGACCGTACCCATAAGATTTTCCCTAACGCGCCGTTTTGTACGGACTCTAATGCCTTCAAAGTCTTCGGGGGATAAACTAAATCTTCAAGATAGCCCCCAAACACACCAGCGTTTTCAACAATATCAAGCATTGCTTTTGCTTCTTCACTCGTTCGTCCTAGCGGTTTTGTACATAGGATTGCCTTGCCGGCTTTTGCAGAAAGTTCTACTGCCTTCAGGTGTAAATTATTCGGTAATCCGATGACTACAACATCCGTATCTGGATGATTAATTGCTTCTTCTATATCTGTTGTTGCATGCGGTATATTCCATTCTTCAGCAAATGCTGTTGCCCGTTCTTCGCGACGAGAGTATACAGAATGTACCCTGTCGGCACCTCGTTGGTTGTGCATGGTCATTGTGTAAAACATTCCAATAAGACCAGACCCAAGCATTGTAACTTTATGACTTTTCTGTTCTGACATTCGTATCTCCATGATATACTGATAATTACGTAGGTGGTCTGTATTTTTAGACCGTATATAAAATCCTATTCATCCTTAAAAGCTGAAATCACGCCCCAATCATCAACTGTCCAGCAATGATTTTTATCTGTGGCATGTATACCTTTAATTGTTCCACTTCCACCTGCTTTTGAAGCATTCCATGTTTTACCTCCATCCGTGGTATGTAGCACAGCACTATAATCCCCAACTGCCCAACCTATCATATTATCAATAAAGAAAATATCATATAAATTATCAATGGAATTGGTTTCTTGTTGTTTCCATGTAACACCATCGTTGGTGTGCAAAATTAACCCTTCTTGTCCACAAATCCACCCAGTCTTTTCATCAAAAAAGTGAATACCGAACAAATTATTATCAAATCCTGCTTGACGTTTCTCCCATGATTCTCCACCATTGGTAGTGTGTAGAAGTGTACCAAATGATCCGATAATCCAACCGTTGGTGGATGAAACGAACCATATATTTTCAAGATTATTTCGTGTTTCCCCAACACGAGCGCGTTCTGAACTTCCTATCCAAGTTTCACCACCGTCAGTAGTTTTAAGAATAGTATTTTCCGATCCTGCAATAAAACCTGTTGTATCGCTTATCATCTGAATTCCTAATAACCTTGCCCGAATTGGTCGAGGGTTATTATTCTGTCCACTACTCTCATTTCTCGCTATTTTACGATTCCAGGTTTCACCACCATCTTCTGTTTTCAGGATCATACCTCTTTCTCCAGTGATAAACCCGATTTTTTCATCTACAAAGTAGATAGTATTAAGTGCCGGTGAACCACCACGGCCAAATCCACCCGGAGGTCCTCCAGCTCCTTGTCGTGATCCAGGTGGTTGCATATTTACATCCTTTTTCGTCCAGGTCTTTCCACCATCAGTTGTCACAAGCATTAAACCACCATTTCCTACCACCAATCCATTCTGATTATCAGTAAAATAAACATCCTGCAACATGCCCTCAATTCCGTCACCTCGAAGGATATCATCTTCACGGAGTACTGTCCATTTCGCATCAGCTATCGTAAGGGTGAAAAAACCTACGATTGCTATCAATGCTATGAAAAATGTGATATTTATTCTGACCATAGGATTCTCCTTTATAGTAGTTTGTCTAAATATGTTATATTTCATACCTGATTTGATTGAAACTCCTCATAAATTTGTTGTGCTTTACTTTCCACATCTTGAAGATAATTCTGTCCAACGTGCTCTATGTAGGATTGCGTCAAATTCCCACTCACTTCCCCAAATGACTTCGCATATTTACGACATACATCCTTATCAGGTCCAGAGGCATATGCCTTCGTTTTTGCATCTGTACCTGATTTTCGAATTTCAACAAACATATCACGAAAAATCAGATAACTCCCATCACCTACAAATAGTAAATTCTCAAGAGAAGAAAAATCGAGGTCTGGTAGTGTTTCTAATAGAATTTGTCGTACTTGATTTATATCAATTTTTCCTTCACGTAAGGCAATTGCAAGTCCTATAAAGAATAGATCGTTCTTATCCCGTTTAGCCTCCCCTTCCAATTTTGCACTTCTTAGTTTTTCTGGATTCGGTTCAGACTCGTTGTAATAGGTAATATCTTCTCTCACATCACAAGTTGCAGTAATTCGACTTTCATTAAAAACAGTATCAAGATAATCTGATAAGGGTATGTCCAGCTTTTTACAATGTGCAGCAAGAGCAGTCACCAATACCATAGATTCCCCAGCAGATTTTTCACGCATTGCAATGGCAGACCTGCCACCTTGACTACGTATCAACTCTTCAGGTCCAGTTATCATTCCTCCACTCTCTTCACCGGCAAACACCAAACGCGGTTGTATACCCAGATTCACAGTATTACCAAAAACATCCTGAACAACCACATCTTCATCTGGTGTATCAACAAGTTGTCGTTCAATCTTTTTCATCACTGAAGCGATTTCTTTAAAACCTACTGGAACGTTGATTACATTCACATTATTAGTAGATCCCCACTGATCCCAAGCAAGTGCCGAAGGTGTGGTCTTTATCATAAAACGCGGATACTTTTCCCATAGACCTGCTGTAATCAGCTGTTTTCTATGAAAATCCATCAACATCAGAAAAGCCTGATTTGGGGTATAGACTGTCAAAAGTCGTTCTTCATCAAGGGTTAAATATGTGATACCAAGCAGATCTAAAAATTCTGACCGTGAGATAGGCTCTATCTCACAAACAATTAGACGGTCTCCATCCGGATCAGTCGTTTCAATGACAGTTCCAATGGGTAGATCTTTTAGTTTCGAGGCATACTCTGCAGATTTAACTACATCAATTATACTAAAATCGCAACCCAGGTCATAGAACTCACTATTACCAGTTTTTGGATTTCTATCTAACTTTCCGATGTTGTGGTATAATGGATCAGGTTCAACATGTAGCCAGCGAACGGAATCCGCAATACCTAATCGCTCAAAAATAGAACGCATAGGACGGTACATACAACCACCGACACAATCGACTACAATAGATGGTCTTTCCTCACGAATCAGCTTAAGATTAGCGTCAGTTGCAACTCCACTTTTTAGGTAGCCAACATAGAGATGTATACCATCATGAAGTTCGTCTAACCTTTCATAGTCAATGTTTTCGTGATCAACAGAACTAAATTCAATTGTATACCCTTTTGTTTCAGCAGTTTTTAGTATCTCTTCGATTTTTTTTACAAACTGCATTGACTCTACTGGTAAATATTGACTTCCTTGATTGTTGAGATCTTTAGTTGCATTCTTTGTACTAACTGAATGACTTGAGGTTACATGTTCCCCACCATCCAAATCTAAAATATAAATTAGAAATGATGCCATCCATATCGGCAGGGTGCCAAAACCTTTTGGAACATATGTCGTTATATTATTTGCTGCTTGGATCCGTGCGATGAATTCAACATATTTCTGTGAATTATAACGCACCTCACATCCAGCAAGTTTTTTTATTTTTACTCCTTCTGACGATTCTTTCGCTACAAGGCTTTTACCAAGCGTAGCTAAAATAACACCAATCTGATTTATTGGAAACCTTGTATCCCAAGGGTAAAGTATATTCTGTGGACCTCGTATTCCAGCAGTTGATACCTGTGCTTCCTTTGCATAATTTCTATACCAATCCCATAACTTCAAACGGTCAACTACTTCCTTATTGAGTATGAACGTGAAGGCATTAGGTTCATCTTGAGGAAATAGGGGTTCTTTGATGTCATTTGGTGTGTTTTGTTCAACAACTGAAAATAATTGTTTTTCTGTTCGATTTCGTTCTTCAAGATAAGCTGTATCTACAGCAATAACCATCTCAACTCTCCGTTACTTTTCGATATTATACCATAGACTTTCAATTTGTGATATGTAAATTCATTGACTACCTCGGTTAGTAGGTTTCAAAATATAATATAAGAAACATCCTTCAAATCATATTTTCTATAATATTGTGTTATATTCAATTAAAAGAAGCTCTAACTACGATTTTTAATATTGCTAATTGTAAAATAATTCTTACTATCTAAGGTCAATTAAAAAATTTGTGTTAATACAATTATGTGTATTTTATGTTCTCACATTCTTACTCAATTGATAAATTTAGTATTCATACTCATGACATTTTCAATCTCAACCTTGGATTACTAAACTTGATAATCCTACAAGAGATTTAGAGTATATTAGGATTAACAGCCAAAGAATTGTATCATGCCATTAGAGCGTACCTTTGTCTCATTCGATTACAGTTTACTATGTGTTATATATTTCTGAATTTAATAAATTCACACTTAGACGTATTACTTAGTTCCTAAAAAATTTATTTGCAATAAATAAAATCTTATGTTAAACTATATTTCACGTTTTTCATTAATTATATCTTGTATTTATAACGTAAATTAATCATGTTGATATTCAGATTCAATTTACCATTAGTTTGAGAGGGACGCAGAATCATTATTTTACAAGAGTAAAGTGTAAATAAGGTGGAAGACGAACATGAATTTTTTTTGTATCAAAATCATTAAGGTTTTGCATTCCTTAATCTTCAATTATATACATAAAGGAATTATAATATGAGTGACGAAGTCATTTCGCGTATAAAACAACGCCGTCGTGAGCTTAAAATGACACAAACAGAATTGGCAAAAGCAGCGAATTTAACTCCTGCCGCCATTTCCCAGTTTGAGTCTGGAACTCGTAAACCTTCTTTTAATACACTTTCAAGTTTGTCCGATGCATTGAAGGTTACAACTGATTTCCTGCTTGGGAAAAAAGAGCGGGGTTATGACGATTTACTGGCTGATCCAAAGGTCAACTTGATGTTCAGAGGAATGATGGAATTTACAGAAAAAGATAAAGACACACTTTATGAATTCTATGCATTTCTTAAGTCAAAAGCAGAATCACTACCAGGCGAAGGTTCAGAGGATGCTGAGTAGCCGATTCAAATATACGAAGGGTAGTCCCGCTGCTAAAGCGTGGGGTATCCTTCGCTCCTTAAAAATACAAGATTTTCCAATTGACCCCAGATGTATCGCAGAATTACTTGGGATTGTAATTTGGGAACGGGAACTTCCTGATAATTGTGATGGTTGTTTGATGCGGGTTGGAAGTGCTTCAGGTATCCTCATCAATGCACGTATACGATCTGAAACCAGAAGAAAGTTTACCATTGCCCATGAAATTGGACACTATCTGTTAGAAAACGATACAGATGGAGATCAGCGAAATACTGTATTTGAAAAACCGAGCGAATACGGGACAAAGGAAAATTTAGAAAAAAAAGCATATCTTCAGAGTGAAACTCGAGCCAATCAATTTGCAGTTGAACTGTTGATGCCTACTCCTATCTTTTTAGTAGACTCAACATCACTTCCACTGATAGGTTTACCAGCTATCAATACTTTGGCGTCACAATACGGTACATCTTTTACAAGTACAGGAATTCATTATACAAGGTTATCTAATCAGGCTTGTGCAATTGTGTTCTCTGAGGCAGGAATCATTCGGTATTTTGCTTATTCCAATAAATTTCGAAAAAATAAAGATTGCTATCTGGTTAACGGACAGCCAATTCCCCCTAAGGCGTTAGCATCTCGATTCAATAATGAGGTATGTATTGACGATGAAATGGATGAAATTCCGTTAGAATATTGGTGTCAACCTAATCATTCGGCAGGAAAAAACGACAAGATTATTGAACATTCACGACGAATTCCAAATACAAAACAAGTTATCACTTTCCTACATATCCCTAACTAACGACTAATACCTTTCTCCATCACAGATTCAACAACTGCCTATAAGAAAATAGTATGTAATATTAATCCTACATACATATCGTTCAATTTTCTTTTATTTGTTCTAAAAATGTTTCTGCAGTGAGAATCGACACACCTAATTCAACCGCTTTATCGTATTTAGATCCTGCACCTTCACCGGCAATAAGATAGTCTGTCTTTCCTGTTACACTGGATGTAACCTTTCCACCACGTGTCTTAATCTGGGTTGATGCTTCCGTTCGTGTCATATCTGTAAGACTACCAGTAACGACAAATGTTTTTCCAGTAAAAAAGCTATCTTCTATAATAGGTGGTTTCTTGGCAACTTCTTCAGTAAAACATCGTAAACCTGCTGCTTTTAATTTCTCTATCAATTGATGGTTTTGCGTAAAGAAACTACAAACACTCTCAGCAATCTGTGGACCAATACCCGGAATCGCTTCAATCGATTTTGCATCTGCTTGACTAAGAGCATCTATAGATAAAAAGTGCTCTATGAGAAGCTCAGCAACAGTTTCACCAACATGAAATATACTCAATCCCACCAAAACCTTAGCTGCAGCGGCTTCTTTACTACGTTCAATCTCATGAATAAGATAACCCGTTAGACCAGGTCCCATTCGCTCCAATTTACTCACATTCTCACTTTTTAAGGAATAGAGATCGGCAACATCACTAACCAATCCGTTATCAACTAATTGGTTGGTTGTAGCGGGACCTAATCCTTCAATTTCAAGTGCATTCCGAGAAGCATAATGCTCTATCCTACGTTTTAATTGCGCAGAACATCCAGCATTTACACACCTTATTGCAACTTCACTTTCACTACGTTGAACAGGTGTATCACAAGATGGACATTGATCAGGAAAACTAAACTCAACTTCACTACCAGTCCGTTTATCCTTTAATACATCAAGGATTTTAGGGATAACATCACCTGCTCGTTCAAGAACAACTGTATCACCAATGCGGATATCTTTAGCAACAATTTCCTGTTCGTTATGGAGTGTAGAATGTGTAATAGTGGCACCAGCAAGCTTTACAGGGGCTAAAATTGCTACAGGTGTTAGTACGCCTGTACGACCAACCTGGACTTCTATTTTCTCAATTGTCGTTGTAGACCTATGTGCAGGAAACTTGTAGGAGGTAGCCCATCGCGGACTTTTAGCTGTTGATCCAAGTTCGTTCTGTTGTGAAAGATCATTGACCTTAACAACAATTCCATCAACTTCATAAGGTATATCCTCACGTTTCGCAACCCATTCATCATAATATGTCACAACATCTTCAAGGGAATCATGTACTTGCGTATAAGGATTACATTTGAAACCGAGAGATTTAATTTTTTCAAGTGCTTCGCTATGGGTGGTAAATTCATAGCCCTCTACGTAATTAAGAGAATAGACAAATATATCTAAAGGTCTTTGGGCAGTAACAGAAGTACTTTGGGTACGGACAGAACCAGCGGCAGCATTCCTGGGATTTGCAAAAGGTGTTTCCTTTTGTGCTTCACGCTGTACATTAATTTCATCAAGTAAATGTTTTGGAATAAACACCTCGCCCCGTACTTCTAAAACCGGTGGAATAGCATTAGGGTCTGCCCCCGTTAGCCGTAAAGGGACAGCACGAATTGTTCGTAAATTACCGGATACATCCTCACCAAATTCACCATCACCACGTGTTAGACCTCGACTGAAAATACCATTCTCATAGAGTAAAGACACCCCCAATCCATCTATCTTTAATTCGGTAACATATTCGACAGGTTCATCCTCTAATATTTTGTTTACTCTGTCACCAAACGCCAGCAACTCCTCTTTACCAAAACAGTTATCAAGGCTTAACATTGGACTACGGTGAGGTATACGCGAACCTAATGATACACTCCCTCCAACCCGTTGTGTCGGTGAATCTGATGGAACCTCGTCTGGTGATGTTTTTTCAAGTTCCTCAAGTTCACGCATGAGTTTGTCAAACTCAGCATCGGAAATCTCAGGTTGGTCATCAACATAGTATTTACGCTCATGGTGACGTATGACTTCTCTAAGTTTGTTTATATCTGTTTTCATTTCTTTGCTATATCTATATTTCTTGTTGATATTATATCCTATATAAACGTATCAATTTATATAAGATTACATAAAAAAAGACGGAGAAACTCCGTCTTAATTATGACTATAAATATATTGGACGACATGAACTTGCCGTGAACTATTTTCCTCACAATGTATGATTAGATAAATTGTTCGCGAGTGTTAATCGTCTTTGACGCGTAAATGTTCGAGGTCGTGTATATCCTTCACCTGTGGGTCCGGCGATAGTCATTGCTAAAAAACCTTCACCTTCTAATCCACAAGATGCAAACGATGGGGCATTGACAACCACTACAGTACAATTCATCGCTTTAGTATATTGGGTGATTCGTGCTGTATTGTTGGTATGAATCATTGCGGTATGTCCTCTTCCGCCATCTGCAGTAACAGCCCCATTTAAGGCTTCATCAAAATCCTTAACACGAACTACTGGCAAAATTGGCATAAGATATTCATTTATAACAAAACTATGGTCAGCGGGGACTTCAACAACAATTGCAATGGTATTAGTGGGAGCAGTTATTCCTGCTGCATCTAATATGGTCTTAGCGTCTTTTCCAATATATTCTTTATTTGATTCCCCATTTTCTATCACAACCGCTTCAAGTGCTTCGCGCTGGCTTGTATCAAGAAGGTGTCCACCATTTTGCGTTAATTCTCGAATTGTATCATTTGCTACTGATTCAATAACAAAAAGTGCTTTTTCTCCTATACACAATAAATTATTATCAAAACTTGTTCCTGAAATAACATGTCTTGCGGCGTTTGGAATATCAGCTGTTTCATCAATAATTGCAGGCGGATTACCAGGCCCAGCAGCAATTGCTTTTTTCCCACTTGATAAGGCGGCTTTTACTACACTCTTACCACCAGTAGCCACAACCATAGCAATGTCATCATGATCCATAATCTCTTTAGCAGTCCGCAATGTAGCATTAGCAACGGATGCCAGTAAATTTGCTGGACCGCCAGCTTTCACAATTGCTTCATTGATTATATGCATTGTCTCTTCGGTACAATCTCGTGCATTTGGGTGTGGACTAAATATAACAGCATTACCAGCAGCAATCATAATTATCGCATGATTTATAACTGTTGATGTAGGATTTGTTGTGGGGGTAATCGAATTTATAATTCCATAAGGCACGTATTCTATTAGGAGTGTTCCATTATCACCAGAGATAGACTCTGAAATCAGGTCTTCCATACCAGGTGACAAATTAACCGCACCCTCATTCTTCATCACCTTATGTTCAGGATTCCCCATTTTTGTTTCTTGAACTGCTAATTCCGCAAGTCTCTTTGCATTTTCAAGTGAGACCTGTTTTATAGCATCTATTATCTCACGGCGTTTGGCAAATCCCAGTTTTATGAGATCAGTTTGGGCAGTCTTAGCAGCTGCAATTGCCTCCTCAACAGTACTAAAAACTCCTGAACGTGAAGATACTGTTGTAACAGTAGGAGAAGGTGGTGTGACAGTTTTGTCTTGTTGCAGTGTAGATAGGACTTGGGAAACAATTTGTTCTATTTGTTTCTCATCAATTTGCGCCATTCAGTCCTCCAATACTTCAAATCTGGCAGATATAAACTGAAAACGAAAAAATCAATTAATCTTGTAAAGTAAATCCGAATCTAAACAGTGATAATACAATATACTATTGTTTTACAGGTATTAGACGGTATTCCAAGCTATATTGATCCTAACGCAAACACCGGATTAGGCATCCGAATCATCGGAACCTGCACCAAGAATTGCTTCGACATCAGAATGTGGACGAGGAATAACATGTACCGATACCAATTCACCAACAGCTTTTGCAGCTTCAGCACCAGCATCTGTTGCTGCTTGCACTGCGCCAACATCGCCACGAACCATGACGGTAACGAATCCACCGCCGACTTGTTCTTTTCCAATTAATTTTACATTCGCGGCTTTTACCATTGTGTCAGCAGCCTCAACAGCACCAACCAATCCTCGAGTTTCAACCATTCCTAATGCTTCATTGCTCATATCATATGCTCCTTATCTGTTCTATATATGTAAAATAAGACGGACTAATAACCTTCAATAACACTTAGAAGATGATAATAAAGGCAGTCGTTTTAATCATTACGAACTTATTTATATGATACTATAAATGCGTGTTTTCTGCAAATCAAATTTCAAGTATTTTATATAAGTTTACCTAATATAAATATGTATAGGAATAGCTTAGTTAATTCAACTTAATCTTGACTTTTAATAGGATATTTGATAAAATATCTTGTATAGACGAATAACAATCAGTCAGCAAACTTTCTTAATTAATAGAATCTGAATATACTTCATCGTCCGCACACGACTTTTTATGTTGGATTTCCAGTTGTGCTTGAAATAATATACCTTTGGACGGCTCAGATTCTGAACGAAGGAGACTACATGTTGGATAAGAAAATGGAGGCGAAACAGGTAGCGGGTGTGAAAAAAATCCTGTCTGAAGTTCCCGCTGCCTCCGAGTATTCCCCTGTAACAGAATCAATTGCTCGGGCAACAGAATTAGGGGAGGACGGAATAGCATCAGCATTAAAGAACTATAGTTCAATGCCGCAATCCACGAACGTATTCGCTAATCCTGTTTTACACAAGACTGGCGTGAACTGTGGAGACACTCAAATCACACTCAATATCAGAAGTTTCGGAATACGCGGTGTTGTAACTGAAAGCGAAATTATAGCTAACCAACTTTCACCGGCTTTTGTTATCTTTGCCGGACTCTTTGGCAGAAAACCTGTTCAATCTGACGAAATAGATGAAGAAGCTATTCTTTCAGAATTAATAGATAAGAAATTCTATCGTTTCACAAACCTTCGACAAGAGGGACTTACAGGTAATCATCGTCTCATCAATCAGGTCGCTGAATTTGTAAAAGCATTCCCTGATGCTGGACCTGAATCAGTCATTCAACATTTCTCCACACTACGCAAATTAAGCCATCCGAATCAAAAAGGCATTAAAGGCACAAGAAAACCCGGTGCACTTCTATTTGAACTGATTACAACACATATGGAAAATGTTGCCTTGGGAACATTGTCTGTATACATGCGCCATCAGTTAAGAAATAGTAATGCGTTACACCCACAAGTCTTGGCGATGCGAGCAAATGATCTTATTGAGGAGCATAAAGAAAGCGGGAAGACAGCCTTCCAAACTTGTTACAGCCTTCTCTTAGGTAGAGAAGCCAGTTCTGTTGAATCGAACATATTAGAACGTATGGGGATTATTCAGACACATCATGGGTCTGCTGGATCAAACGTCGTTGCTCGATACCTTGCTACCTTGTATGCTGGTGCAGTGTCAGATTTCTTTGTTGCCTCTCAAATGGCTTTAGACGGTGATCGTCATTTTGGTGCTATTCATGATATGACATCCTTTATTAATCAGATTGAACCTCTTGATGATGCTGCAAGAGAAGCTGCTATTCGTGAGAGAATGACAATTGCTCTTCCTACTTTCGGACATCCTGAAATTGCTGCAGCTGGTCGAACAGATGAAATCCAACAAGATCCGAGACCTGCAATATATTTCAATCCTTTCTTAGACGCTGTTAACAAAGGTGAAATCAACCTCACAGATAAACAGAAAAAACGTTTAGCAATTATACAACGTATTTATCAGATCGCCTTTATTGAAGGGATGGTGCGTCCAGGACGTGAAAACGAACCACCTCTACGTCTAACACCAAACACAGACTTCGGTGGTTGGGCGGTTCAGGAAGGTTTGGATATATATGAAACCGACAGAACATTCCTGACTTATATCTTCCGAGGATTTGGTTGGATAATGGATGCCCGGGAACAATTTCAGATGAAGATTATCCGACCTGTCATTCCCCCAGATCCAGATATTATTCCCTCACCATCTGATGATATGACCGTACCAGACGAGGTTGTTTCATTACACAACATGATGGCGGGTTCTAATATTTTTGAATAATTGAATGTTTCTGGAATACTCCCTATTAATAAAAAATAGTACAGATATTCTGTGAATCAGAGAGGAATACCAGTGATTGAATTTGACCAATTAACCCCTCCATCCGATGGTGAGACAATCCACTCCGTCAATGGACAGAGTGTTATCCCTAATAAACCTATTATCCCTGTAATTGAAGGTGACGGCATTGGACGCGACATTATGAAAACAACCCGTCGTGTTGTTGATGCTGCAGTCAAGAATGCTTATGGTGGCAATAAGCAGATTGTATGGTTTGATGTCTATGCAGGTGAAAACGCGATGGAAAAGTACAATGAATGGTTGCCACAAGATACATTTAATGCGATTGAACATTTTCGTGTTGCTTTAAAAGGTCCGTTGACGACTCCTGTTGGTGGCGGTTTCCGGAGTTTAAATGTAACTTTACGACAAGTTCTTGAATTATATGCATGTATACGACCTGTCCGATATTTTCAAGGTGTTCCCGCACCAGTTACACATCCTGAAAAGATGGATGTTGTTATCTTCCGTGAAAATACTGAAGATGTTTACGCTGGTATTGAGTGGGAACAAGGAACACCAGAAGTAAAGAAAGTCATTGATCTCCTGAAAACTGAGATGGGGGTGGAAATCCGTGAAGATTCGGGGATTGGAATTAAGCCTATCAGTATTTTTGCTACCAAACGTTTAGCACGAATGGCAATTCAATATGCAATTGACCACGGCAGAAAAAGTGTTACCTTTGTGCATAAAGGAAACATCATGAAATTTACTGAAGGGGCATTCTGTGCCTGGGGATATGAACTTGCTAAAGAGGAATTTCCTAATGAAACGATAACCGAATCCGAAGTGTATGATGAATATGACGGAAATGTTCCTGAAGGAAAAATAGTCATAAATGACAGAATTGCAGATAGTATGCTCCAACAGATATTAACCCGAACAGATGAGTACGATGTAATTGTAACTCCTAATTTGAATGGTGACTATCTTTCTGATGCTGCAGCGGCACAAGTTGGTGGTATCGGTATGGCACCCGGTGGTAATCTCAACGATGAAGTGGCATTATTTGAAGCGACACACGGCACTGCCCCAAAATATGCTGATCAAGATGTAGTCAATCCAAGCTCGATTATTCTTTCTGCGGTTATGATGTTAGAGCATCTTGGCTGGCAAGATGCAGCAGATTTAATTATCTCTGGACTGGAAAAGACTATTCTTCAGAAACGGGTTACATACGATTTGGAACGTTTAATGGATGGTGCAACAAAGGTCCGCACATCCGAATTTGGTGAAGCAATTATTGAGAACTTTTAATTATATTCATTCTTTAAAACATTGAAATTATTTATATACAATAGTACATTTAAGAGAAAATGAAATAGTAGAAGGATTAAGAAACGGAGGAAGAAGTGGCAAGAAAAAAAATTAGTGTAATTGGTGCAGGTAATGTCGGAGCGACAGCAGCATTTCTCATCGCGCAGAAGCAGCTTGGCGATGTCGTGATGATTGACATTGTGGATGGTGTGCCTCAAGGTAAGGCACTGGATATGGCAGAAATGGGACCGGTAGAACTGTTTGATGCTGCAATTAGTGGTGACCTTGATTATTCTGCTACAGCAGGTTCCGATTTGGTAATTATTACATCGGGTTCGCCACGAAAACCTGGGATGACACGCGAAGACCTATTACAAACGAATGCGAATATCGTGGGAACTGTCACGGAAAATGTTGTAGAACATTCACCTGATACTATCATAATGATGCTTACCAATCCACTGGATATCATGACATACCATGCTTGGAAAGTTTCAGGATTTCCCTCTCAACGTGTTGTTGGACAAGCCGGTGTATTGGATTCTGCTCGATTTCGTTATTTTATTTCTCTTGAACTGGGTGTTTCAGTAGAAGATATTCATGCCCTCGTTCTTGGTGGACATGGCGATACAATGGTACCACTCCCCCGTTATACGACTGTTAACGGTATCCCTATACCCCAATTGATTTCTAATGAACGGATTGAAGAAATGGCGCAACGTACCCGAGATGGTGGAGCTGAAGTAGTAAACCTTCTCAAGACGAGTGGATATTATGCAGCTGGTGCTTCGTTAGCACAGATGGCAGAAGCGATCATCTTAGATAAGAAACGTCTACTTCCTTGTTCTGCTCATCTTACAGGACAATATGGAATCGATGATCTCTATATTGGTGTACCAATTAAACTTGGAGCGAACGGAATTGAAGAGATTATTGAGATTGAATTGACAGACGAAGAATTAAATGCTCTACAGACATCCGCACAAACGTATCGTGAAGGCATTGCATTATTAGGGTACTAAGAATTTCAGATATAAAAAAGTCCTAACAACAATCAGTAAGAATGTTGTTAGGACTTTTTTATTTTAATTCATACTACTTGGGTAATATATGTAATTGCACAGAATTGATATGAACCTTAGAAAATCGTTAGAAAAGACCTTAAAAGCCTAAATCTAAAATATAAGAGCTAACGAAAGTTTAATCCAATTAGAAAAGCAGCACCAAATTTCTCAAAGGAAAATCTAAAGGATGCGATCCCTGTGACCATAGGTGTTAACTCGATTTCCACACCTACCTTACCTTCAAAATCATCGTATTCAACACTTTCCTTAAAAACCACCTTTTCCACTACCTCAACAAATTCTGCATTTACTTCAGATGACTCCCAATACCTTGTATAGGATAAACCGAAAAACGGCGTAATTTCCTGTCCATCTTCTGTTTCTAAACGTTTTAATATACCGACTCCGCCAGAAAGTTGTAGTATCCGTGACCGCTCCAAAACTCTGTTTGTTGACTCTTGTACCTCTCTAAAGAATGTTGCTCCAAAATTCCCATCCCAATAATATTCTAAATCGGTATCACCTAACTCGTCAATTTTTACAATTCCAATTCCTCCAATAGGTGAAGGTGTCACTCTGGTATCATCTGTAAGTCCAACCCCTGCTTTGAAGGAGAAAAACATACCATCTTGTATTCCGTAGTCTAAATTACCGCCAAATACTGTAGTATCTCTTATTGTTAAAGTACCGATATCCTGTTTACTTAGACTAAAACCGAAAGAATTATCTGTCGAATCAAGTCTATTTAGTGTTGTTTGAGTATAAGCGGTAAATGGATAAAGAACTAGTAGGAAAATCAGATAAGTCCAAATTTGCTTTAATATCATATAACTCCTTATAATATGCACGACTTATGTCAGTAAGCTAATTCTTCCGAGCTTTTTACAGAAAACAGCTTAGCACAAGTGGTTATATTATCTATATTATATAAGATTAACCCCTCTTCAGAGAGGGGTTAATCTTATCATTGTGTATATTTGAAAAGTCATTGACAAGAGAAATATGGCGTGCTACTTCTTATCCTGTTCCTCATCTTCATCAACAACTTCGTATTCAGCATCAACAACATCACCTTCAGGAGCAGATTCAGCGGAAGGATCTCCTTCTGGAGCTGCACCAGGTTCAGCACCTGCAGCCTGTTGGTAAATTTGTGCTGAGGCTTCATGCCATAGCTGCATGAGATCATCAGATGAAGCTTTAATTTCTGCATTGTTATTGGCTTCCAATGCCTGTTTAACACGTTCAACAGCAGCATTCACCTTTTCTTTCGTTGCATCATCAATCTTATCACCGAATTCATTGAGATTTTTTTCTGTCTCATAAACTAATGAATCAGCTTGATTACGTGTTTCAACTTCCTCTCTTTTCTGTTTATCTTCTTCAGCATTTGCTTCAGCATCTTTTACCATCTGTTCGATTTCTTCGTCACTCAGACCAGAGGATGCAGTAATTGTTATTTTTTGCTCTTTCCCTGTTCCAGTGTCCTTTGCAGATACGTTAAGAATACCGTTGGCATCAATATCAAATGTTACTTCAATTTGTGGCATACCTCTTCGTGCAGCAGGAATTTCATCAAGTCTAAATCTTCCGATAGTCTTATTGTAAACTGCCTGTTCACGTTCACCTTGAAGGACATGTACATCCACTGCCGTTTGGTTATCCTCTGCGGTTGTAAACTTCTCAGATTTTTTCGTAGGAATAGTAGTGTTCTTTTCGATTAACCTTGTAAACATACCACCCAGCGTTTCAATACCGAGTGAAAGCGGAGTAACATCCAATAGGAGGATATCCTTCACTTCCTCATCACCAGCAAGTACTCCGCCTTGTATTGCGGCTCCAACTGCAACAACTTCATCAGGATTGACACCTTTATGTGGTTCTTTTCCAAAGAGTTCTTGAACTGCTTCCTGTACTTTCGGCATCCGCGTTTGACCACCGACGAGAATAACTTCATCAATTTCGGAAGGTTGCATCTCGGCATCACTGAGTGCTTGTCGACACGGCTCTAAAGATCTATTTACTAAATCGTCTGTAATCTGCTCCAATTTCGCTCGTGTGAGTGTTAGATTTAGGTGCTTCGGTCCACTTGCATCAACACTAATGAACGGTAAATTGATATCTGTCTGAAGAGTACTTGAGAGTTCACACTTTGCGGTTTCCGCGGACTCTTTCAACCGTTGGAGTGCCATCTGGTCATTACGTAAATCAATTCCTTGACTACTCAAGAACTCTTGTGCCATCCAATCAATAATCGCTTGGTCAAAGTCATCACCACCGAGGTGTGTATCGCCGTTAGTACTTTTTACTTCAAAAACGCCATCTCCGATTTCCAATATAGAAATATCAAACGTTCCACCACCAAGGTCGTAGACAGCAATTTTCTTATCGCCTTCATTTTGTAATCCGTATGCGAGAGATGCAGCAGTGGGTTCGTTGATAATTCGTAATACTTCCAATCCTGCAATTTTTCCTGCATCAGCAGTTGATTGTCGTTGTGAATCATTGAAATATGCCGGTACAGTGATAACGGCTTGTGTGACTTCTTCACCGAGGTATGCTTCCGCGGTTTCTTTCATTTTCCGTAGAACCATAGCCGATAGTTCTGGTGGACTATAGTCTTTACCCTCAATATTAACCGCAATGTCACCGTCTTTATCGCTTTTTAATTCATAAGGCACCCGGGAAGTTTCATCTCCAATTTCGTTGAATTTTCTTCCCATAAATCGTTTTATTGAGAATATTGTATTTTCAGGGTTCGTGATAGCTTGTCGTTTTGCAACTTGTCCGACAGGTCGTTCTCCTTCTTTGGTAAATCCAACAACAGAGGGAGTTGTACGGTTTCCTTCTGCATTTTCAATTACCTTCGGTTCGCCACTTTCTAAAATTGCAACACACGAGTTAGTTGTCCCTAAATCAATCCCTATTACTTTTCCCATTTTATATCTCCAAATTACTATATTATTGTTTTTTAGAAAACATCTGATATGTTAACAGCAATATCTGTGCCAACCTTAGAAGTTGATATAGTAGGGATTAGATATTTCTACAAGTCAATTTGGCAGTTATTTTAGATAGTAAAATATAGTGTTGTCTGCCAATTTGGCATACATTATATTGGATTACTTTTGAGTGTTCCCCATACAATTGGGAGTTTTTCTGTAGGTTGTACGGGTAGGAGATCTCGAATACCGTCTTGAACCATTCCAATTTCTTTTTCATTAAGTCCTCGATTAAAAATCGCAAACTCATCCATAACACCGTTATAGAATCGATTCAAATTGAGTGGTTCTTCAGTACCGAGAAGGAGAGGAGATTCAACAGGAAATAATTTCTCATTCTGATTCGGGTAGTTAATTAACACCTTACCATCAAGATAGGCAGTCCAGAAATCCTTTGTCTTAAAGGAAACGGCGATATGCTGCCATTTATCTGGAACTACACTTCTGGGACTCTGTTCAGGCACCACGCGTCCACCTGTCAATCTCCATCCCATCCAAATAAACCCATCTGGATGAAGTAAGATCTCAAAGAACTCATCTACATCAGGTCCTTTTGCAGCAATCAGTTGCCATGTTCCGGCACCGACCTCTAACGTAGGACGAACCCAGGCACAAATAGTAATTTCCTCTGTGAATTCAAAGTGATGAGAATGTTTAACACGAACAATTCCATCCTTCCCACCGAAATTGAGTCCTTTACCATATTTTCCATCTCCCCAACCGGTATCACCTTCTAATGTGCCATCGTTCCCATTACCTGAAAGATCTGTAACGGTTTTTCCACTACCATCTTCAAATGCAAAATATACGACTAATCCTTCTAATTCTTGTGCTAAACAAAATGGTTGATACGACACTATGAGATAGACAACTGTAATTATAAAAGTAATGTACTTGCCCATATTAAGCTCCAATATACTACTTCAATTAGGTGGAAGGCAATACCAATTCTAAAGAAAGGTACTGCATTACAGGATTTTGTAAAATCTGATCTAACTACGTTACAAAACAATAGTTTTCTATTATAAAAAGAGATTTCTTTAATTACTATAGTTTGGACAGTTTAAGCGATACATCTTTCGCCCCTCTGGGGCTTTGATCTTGGGATAGAATGGCGTTTCTACACACCTTTCGCCCCTCTGGGGCTAAACTCTTGCCCATCTTAGTTGATTTTTCTCAGAGTTCGATAGGTGTGAGAAACGAGGAGAAAAACCAAAAGACTTGCAAAATAGGTGAAGTAGTTCTCAGAAATTGTCTCTGATATAGTTCACGGAATTAACTTGTAGAAAATCTGTCATATACAAATAAGAACCGCCCCAGCGGGGCGAAAGGTCTGTAGAAAACGTAATGGTCTAAAACAATAAACCCAGCGGGGCGAAAGGTGAATCCAAAGGATAACATTGATCTAAATAGTTCTACTAATCAGGTCCAATCTGAAAACTTAAAAAACTGTCCAAACTATAGTTTAATTAGAATGGTATAAATCAAGAGTACACAATCAATTCTATGGATTATGAATTGGCTAATGTGGTTTTTATGGCCGTAAAGACAAACTTACTTGAATAGAAAAGTTAGGACAGAAGCATGTACATCTGTCCTACAAACACATTTTATTATGCAAACGGGAAGGTTCCTTGATATCCACGGGGCCGAGAAACATGCCAAACACCATCATACATCGGTGTAACTTGATAGTGACATACAACATTACTCCGCTCCATATCATCTCGTTCTTTCGCACCTTGGTGTGGCATATGATTGATAAAAACAACACAATCCCCTGCCTTTGGATACAAAATAACATGCTCTTGTGACTCACACCATTCTTCAAATTTAGGACGGTCTAAAGGATATAGATGGGGTGGTTCATTTATATGTCCATCTTTTACGAACTTAAGGTGTCCTTCACCCGGATCATTATCCTGAAAATAGTAAGTAGTATTGATACCAGCTGGTGCCATTGCAAAAGGATGTTCTTCAACATACCGTTTCTCATGCCAATAACCGTAAAAATCCATGTGCCATTCTTGTAGATAAGGGCCGGGATTGATATGTGCGCGAAGACTGCGTAGTTGACATTGTTTGCCCATCAAACCTTCAAGATAGGGACGCACACTCGGATGTCCTACAAGAGGTGCATAGGTATCAGGTTCGCGATCAAGCAGGGAATCAAACCACATATTTCCTACAGCATTCAACCCCTCTTCCCAACCCTGTTCACGTGCAAAATTCACGCGTTGTCTGATATTTTCGGTCTCTTCAGGGGATAATGCGCCTTCAATTAGAAAATATCCATTCTGTAGCAATTGCTCAACGTTTGCTTTATTATTTTCCATGGGTCATCTCCTTAGTACATAAGTGTTGTTGTAAATTTTACATTTTTAACTATTATGGTGTCAACATATTTGTATCAATATCAAAACGGTTCTCTAACTATTCTAACTTCCTGTAAATAGTTTAGCAAACAACCCCCAACCACTAATTCCAGCAAACAGAATGAGTACAACAGCAGATATCAGAGAACCGATTAACATAAATGATCGAGTACGGTAGATGCGTGGAAGCTTGAAATTCAGATAAATCGCTGCAAGCATCATCAATGCAATAGAGAAATTTGCCAATATAAAACCTGCTATCTGTGTCAAGATATCAAACGGTATGTTCAACCAGATAATTACCATCGTTGTAATAAAAATATATAGGCAAATCCACCGACGGATCTTATCATAATCCCATTCCCGATCTTGCCATATTGCTTGAAAGAATTCTTGGATTACACGCGCATAAATTTCTGGAAGTGCTTGTAAAGTTCCCCATATGGCGACAACTATACAGATATAATAAACCCATACAAGTGAAGAATGAATATTCTTCCAGACACTCGCTTGATCCGTAAGTAGACTCCATCCATCAAAAGAACTCCTAAGGTCATACAGCACAGCCGCACCAGAAAGCATAAATGCACCGGTTACAATGAACAAGACAACTGCCCCCATCCCTATATCCCATCGTAACGGAGAGAGGATTTTTTGAAGTTGACTAACTCCATCACGGTCTTCAGGTAGGTAATCGATCCTATCCCGAGTTCCAGCAAGGTTACGTATACCAATTATGTTTTTATGTGCAGTCATCCCCCACTTATGAATACTTACCCAATTTGCATAGACAATATATCCCATTACGGATCCCCCGACATAGCCGAAGGTTGTCGCCATAGTTAATAATGGATTTTTCACGGCATCCTTTGGTGTCCATTCAGGAAATTCGGGTATATGTCCAATACTTATACTTCCAATAATGGTCTTACCAATATCTGGTCGAACCATAAGTGTTCCAATAACTGTCCCAACAACAAGTATACCACAGATAATGAGTTGTTGTTTTTCTAACTTTTCAAAGGAGAGACGTAAACCGAAGAGTAAAGCTAATGTAATGAAGCATGAGGTTAGAAGGTTTTGCCAGACTGTCACCGAAACCGTTGAGGGTAGTCTGCTCTCCATGAGAAAATGGAGCAACGCACCACACGGTTTGGCAATTGGAACCCAAGCTAATGGGGCACCGACCATTTCAAATATAACAATTGCGATTAATAACCAACCACGGGGTCCAGGTAATTTCGCAAGACGATTACCAATATATTCACCACTAACAGCTGTATAGCGACCAAGTAAATAGGTAACGAATACCCCTTTAACTACGCAACTTAGAAGTACAAGCCAAAGTAAATCATATCCTGCCCATGCCCCGGCACGGACGACGACGATCGTCTCACCCGCTCCAATACTCACTGATGCTACAATTGCGGCAGGACCGAAGACAGACGCCAAGGCAAATATCTTCTTTAATGACCACGGTTCAGAAAATGCTCCTGTTACAGGTGGAATTTCAATCTTTTCTATATTATGAGAATCGTCGTTTTTCATTGTTAAATTAATCAAGTTGATTAAGTATAACACCTAATCAACTTGATTCTTGTTAGTTAAAGGCAAATGAATCTTAACTAAGTGGTTCTAAGGGTTTTGCATTTCCGAAAACAGGTTTCGGTGCATCTCCAAGTGTTGCCCATTTGGCTGCATTTGCAATTACCTGTCGAACATTCTTGTCATAATAAATCGGATAGGTTTCATGTCCCGGACGGAAATAGAATATCTTACCTCTACCGCGATAATAACAACACCCACTTCTGAAGACTTCTCCCCCAGGGAACCAACTAATAAAAACAAGTGTATCTGGTTCAGGTATATCGAAGGGTTCGCCATACATTTCTGCATGTTCGATTTCAAAGTACTCTCCAAGTCCTTCAACAATCGGGTGTCCATGTTCAATGACCCAGATCCGTTCTTTTTCAGCTGCTTCACGCCATTTCAAACTACAGGATGTTCCCATTAATCTGACAAAGGGTTTTGAATAATGGCCTGAATGTAAGACAATCAATCCCATACCTTGTAAGACGCGTTGTTTAACTTTGTCTGCAATTTCATCTTCTACAGCACCGTGAGCAGCGTGTCCCCACCAAATCAATACATCCGTTTTATCCAACACTGCATCAGTTAAACCGTGTTCTGGCTCATCTAATGTAGCTGTCAACGTTTCGATTCCGTGTTCACTCAATCCATCTGCGATTGCTGAGTGTATACCTTTTGGATATATTTTTTTAATAGTTTCGTTCGTTTTTTCATGTCTAAATTCGTTCCAAACCGTAACTAAAGGTCCTGCCATGATTTTCTCCTTAAAATATCAATTCTGTCTCCACTGCCTCATTATAATCAACACCCTCAACCTCAAAACCAAAAAGGTTACGGAAACGCCTTCTGTAACCTGCATAATCTGAAAGATCATAGAAATTATCGGTATTAATCTTATCCCAACGTTGGTTGACAATGTCTGTCACATCATTTCGCAATTCTCTGTCATCTAATCGGATATATCTATCCCTATCAAGTTGCGGTTGTAGACCCGGTCCGAGATGTTCTGAAAAAAGTCGTTGCATTTGACCTATAGGAGCTTCATTAATTCCTTTTTCATTCATAATATCATAAAGGATGCTAATGTAAAGAGGAACAACAGGAATTGCTGCGGAGGCTTGAGTAACAACAGCTTTATTAACTGAAATGTAGGCATTACCCCCATATTGGTTTGACAGTTTCTCATCAAGTGCATCCACTCGTTCCTTCAAATCATCTTTTGCTTTTCCTATAGTTCCATCTCGATAAATAGGCCATGTTAATTCGCTTCCTATATAGGTATATGCGACAACAGCAACCTCTGGAGCAAGAAGATCTTCATCAATTAACATATCCATCCACATTTCAAGATCCTCTCCACCCATCACAGCAATAGTATCCGTAATTTCTTGCTCATTTGCCGGTTCAATGGTTACTGGAACAACAGTCTCATTATTTAGATCTATAGTCTTTCCAGTATAGGATTCACCGATAGGTTTTAATTCCGATTTATGAGATTCACCTGTATGTGGATGGATTCGACGAGGTGCAGCAATACTATAAACAAGGACATCTACTTTCCCAAAATTGGATTTCAGTTTTGTAATCGTCTCCTGTTTCATCTCATCAGAGAATGCATCTCCATTTAGACTTTCGGCATGATAACCATCCTGCTCAGCCTGTTGATGGAAAGCGTATGTATTGTAATAACCTGCAGTGGCAGTTCTTCTGCTATCTGCGGGTCGTTCGTAAAGGAGACCTAAGGTCTTAGCTCCATATCCCCATGTTAATGCGATACGTGAAGCGAGACCATATCCTGTAGATGCCCCAACAATAAGAGCATTAATTCCCTCGTCTTTCTGTTGGGTTTTCTCCTTAATTAACGCTATCTGATTCTGAACATTTACCGAACAACCGGCAGGATGTGCATTGGTACAGATAAAACCGCGTATACGTGATTCAACAATTTGAACTGCCATAATTCCTTCCGATGTAAGGTGTTTAGTCTTCTATTTCTACAACCATTTCAACTTCAACTGGAATGCCACCTGGCAACTGCACCATACCGACGGCAGACCGTGCATGTTTACCTTTATCTCCAAATACTTCTACAAAGAAATCAGAAGCACCATTAACAACAGCAGGTTGATCTGTAAAATCAGCAGAAGAGTTAACAAAACCCACAACCTTTACAACTCGTTTGATTCTATCAAGATCGCCTAATGCATGTTTGAGTGTACTAATTAGACCGATAGCAACCTGCCGTGCGGATTCATAACCTTCTTCTATGGTTGCATCAGTTCCAAGTTGGCTCTTATAGATTGGACCTTCTCCTGAACCTGGACCGTGTCCAGATGTAAAGATGAGATTTCCTGTTTGGACAGTTGTAACATAATTTGCAACGGGGATCGCGGGATCTGGTAATTCTATACCTAATTCTTCAAGACGTTTTTCTATTTTCATACAATATTTTCTCCTGAATAAACTCGTGTATTAGATCATATATACACGACATTATTAATGTAAAGATTCATTTTATTAAATAGGTTATAACAGTTTTTGTCAAGCAAGTTTATTTAGTGGGGTGTTTTACATTTTGGCACTAAACATTACGTTGCTAACGTATATCGATACCAATCTTATATCATGTTTTAATTTTATTAATCATTTCTACGCCAGCTATGTTAGATGTATGGATAGAGTACATTGCCAACATTGTTAATATTTATCGTTTTGAAATGATGGCACTTTCACGAAAACCTGCACGAAGCAATTTTACGAACCCTTATTCTATAAGGGTTTATAATTTAAACTATACCAATTCTTCGTGAATCACATATGTTATATTACAGTTTACACAATCATTAACTCTCAGGTTGTATGTTTCTGATGATTTTATTCATTTTTCCAGCTTAGTACATTCTATTAGATATGTGGTAAAATGTTACACTTTTCCTACAAAGTGTAGTTTTAATTCATGTAATTATATATTCTTTGACTACAGTCCCTGTCTGATTTTATAGCATATTTAAGTTAGGATTTCTCGAATTTAAAAAAGTTATAATTTACAGTATTTTGTCGATGTTGTGTGATCTAATTTTTATGAAAACAGGATAGTTGATTTCAAATAATACTTACAATTCAACATTGTCTTGTTTATTTACCATAATTGAATTCTGATCTTCCTAATTTCATTATTATGCCGTCTATTCAAAGCTGTTCTAACGCTAATTCCATCGTGAGTTTTCAGTCTGTTATGAACATTGGATATTTTCTTCTGTTATGAAATCTAAAGTTGTTATGAAAGTTAAGAGATCAATAAAAAGTTATTTTTCTTCATAACTATACTTTGTATTACAAATATCATAAGATTATGTAAATTTGGTGTACAGGCAAATTCCTCTATTCTTATCTATAGTTGAAAATGTAAATTAATGAATCAACAACATTTTGTTTGTGTAATATCTTTTGATGCATGTTATTATATTTTCTTCATTTAATATTGAATATATTGAAATGTCGTTATAGGGTATAAACCAAATGAACAGTGATGATCCGATATTTCAATAATAAAAATAACCTGTGGTTTTTGCTGATGTTATTTAATTCTATATAATGTATTATGTAATGTTAAAACAGGTATTTGAATCCACATGATTCAATACACATTTCGCCCCGCTGCGGCTATTCTAATGAGTCATGTATGGTTTGTTAAAAATACAAAAGCGTTTATTCTGACGAAGGTATTGACGGGTATATGTGTATCATATTCAAAAAAATAAAGCTTATATACCAGTTGTCATATTCACACTATATGTATGTTAGTTGATATAGAAGTACATTTTCTTCATTTTTTAGATGTATGATCCGTTCATTTGCTGATTATCAAGGGCTAAACCTTACACATCTATACTAAATGTGCAATTAGATACCGTGAGTATTAAACTAAGAACTCTTATATTCTATTCAAAAAATCAGAATCAACAGCATAAACACTGTGAGGAATACCTTAGTGTTCTACTATTTTGATTGTAAAATACTGTAAGTAATACTTGTGTATAACTATCAAACACTCAACTATCATTGAAAATTAATAAAATCATATTAATTATTAATTGTTAATATATTTAAAGGTATATGTTTACTTAGTATTCTACCGAATTTGTATTGACAAGAAATATATATTTTGTTACACTTAGAAAAGCGAAATCATGCATTTGAGGAATTATATGAGGACCAAGAGATATATAGTTGTATTTTTACTGTTATTATGGAGTAATATTTCTCTTAGTTATGCAGCAGAAGGTAAGAAAACATTAGGTTTATCGGAAGCTGCGATACAGATCCGAGATGAGCTCTCCATCCGAAACATTCGTAAAGACCTTGCCCGATTATCCAGTCTTGAAAGCCGTGTTACCGGTTACCCGCAGGCAGCAAATGGTAGTAAATATATATTTGATCGCTTCGTTGAAATGGGATTACAGAACGTTGAAAGTCGTGAGTTTTCTGTAACCGTTCCCATTGATCATAATGATAGCGGTGTTGATGTTATTTCTGCTGATGGTTCTATATTACATTCCTTCCCATTAAGACCTCTATGGCCTAATCTGGTCAGAACATCTCTACTTACAGATGGTATCAAACATACAGTTGAAACCGGTGAAACCCTTGAAGAGATAGCGAACAACTATGCCGTACCATTAACAGAAATCCAGCAGAATACACATAATCAACACCTTCCAACACCGGTTGTTGAAGGGAATGTTGTTTTCATACCAACTGGTGGTCTTACCGGAGAACTCATCTATGCTGGGAATTCTCAACTCGCAGATTTTAATGGTAGAAACGTTGGGGGGTTCTGGTATCCTTTACAAGAGGGGGATACTCTCGTCTCCTTGGCAAGACGTTTCCGCGTCACCCAAGCAAGTATTACCGATGACGTGCTTAATGGACATCTTCAGAAAGCATCTGACGGAATTGATAACGACGAAGATGGAATAGTTGATGAATATGGTGAAATCCCTTTACTCTCAGAAATACTTGGATGGGCAACTGATGGGATTGATAACAATGCTGACGGATGGACTGATGAAGTCCCTGGGGATGACACAGACGGTATTGATAACAATAAAGATGGTCAAATTGATGAACCGGACGAATTTATTGCTGCAAGCGAATCTCATCTCTTTATTCCGAAAGGTGCTATCATCCTTACTGATTTTAACTCAGGAACCCGATGGATTAATGCTGCGATGCTTGGTGCCTCTGCAGTTATTTTTATAGAACCGGAAACAACAATCCGTGGTGAAGCAGAAAACAAATTTCTTACAGTACCAGCAAATATACCACGATTTTGGCTTTCAAAAGAAGATGCGAATGAAATTAAAAATCTTCTTGATACAGGTGAGCAAGTAAATGTCCAATTACATGGCAAAATGTCTTGGGAACGACGCGTAGGACAGAATATACGTGGCTTCTTAGAGGGTGGTGATCCTGTATTACGAGATGAATTAGTCGTATTAACTGCCTATTATGACTCAATGTCTGTAGTACCTGCGCTTTCGCCTGGGGCTGATCCTACGTGTGGAATTGCAGTGTTAATGGAGATTGCTCGTTTATTTAGTCTACCACAATACCGTCCAGGCCGTTCTGTCCTATTCGTTGCAGTTGATGCCCATTTCCAAGGTTTAGCAGGAATGCGTGCATTTATGGAGGGTATTGGACAAGATATCGTTGGTACAACAACCGATTCTCCAGGAACACCAACTTTACATGGATTACGACGAGGCTTATCTACCGACATTATTGAATTCGAAGAGTTAGGCCGTAAATTACTTCTCTCAATTGATAGAAGTATTTTAGTTGACCTTGATGCGACCTTCTATCACGGTTTACACGGTATACGCGAAGATCTTGAATCGCTTGAGACTACCCTTGAAGGACTCTCTACTACTCGTTCTCAAATAGATTCTCTACATACAGCACAGCGAGATTTTTCTGAACGTCAAAAGAAACAGGCTGACCGTAGCAGAAAGCGCGAAAAACAAGGATTTACAGAAGAGGAGAAATCCCGACTAAATGCAAATCTCGTACGTTTTGAAAAAGAAGCACTCCAAACAACCCACTTTCTAAGAGACATTGTTAATAGACTTGGACAGATTCGAAAAGACGCATTGAATACAAGCAGGGATGCTCAACGTGAACTTATTGATAGCATTGCACTGCCAACTGCCCGTTTAGATATTTGGGCAATTGATAAATTAATAAAAGAACTTGAATCTGATAAAATAGGTGATTCGTATGGAACACATCCGAATACATCTTATCTCCTACCTGTGAAATCTGGATCGGATTACAGTATTCCAACACCGAATGACTTGCCAACAGAATTGGTAGCAGATATTGAACTGCTTAATAATACATTGGCAAATTGGGAAATGAGTGATCAGAGAAAATTCGCATTGATGTGGACACCAGATAAAATCTTAGATCGTCATTTGGATTTACCTTCACTAAAAGATGCACGAAAAGCACGTAAAGTTCTTGCCAATACCGACGAATCCCTGGAAAATGCCATATCAAGAGAACGAACATTTCTCGAAAAAATAAGTAACAACCTTAGAGATAGCGATGCAATTGAGCAAGAAATAAAAAATGCTATCACGAGATTACGAGATGATCAAGAATATAATCTCACGACTGAAATTCAAGAACAATACCTAACAGATACATCAAAAGATCGAATAGAAACAGTTAATGCTCAACTACGACAGCGTTTAACTGAAGCAGAAGCAGCAACAGAGACTGATGGTTTTGATGATTCATCGGCAACTATACTAATTGAGGACTTAACACGCGACAAACAAGGTGTATTTGAAATTGCATTACGGAATGCACGGCTGGAAGCATCGCGAATTCAGAACCTACTGGATTCCCACCAAGACCTTACACGAGAATATCTGGACGAAGAATTAATCATACTGAATGGATACTTAACTAAAGAAGAAGTTGAACAGACGAAAGAAGCTCGCAAACACATCGCAGCTTATTTAGTTGAGGCACAAATTCTTGAATCCGTTAAAAACACAGCTGCATCTGACATTATTTCTCTTGAAAACCTAATCATTCAACTACCATCTATCACCCGTGATTTAGATGCCCATACTAAAGTTCTACTGCGTGATAATATGCTCACGCTGAGAAATGCTCGATTTCGAAATATCCAGAGTAGAGTAGAGAAGATGTCACGTATCAGTGATATAGAATACAATAAAAAACTCGAACAAATTGAAGCGGCTGTAGCCTTACAAGATCTATTCAATCGATATTATACCTCTCTCTTCTGTAGTATTGACCTATCATCTCAATCCAGCCAGTTTGGTGTATTCAATAAAGGGTGGTTCTACGACCAAGAACCTGAGTTTGTATTACGCAGGGAATTTGCAAGTATTGGTAATAAACTTGCTGCTTATGCTGCGGACGCAGATTTTGGTGTACGAGTGAGAAAGTTATGGCAAGCGACAGATGACCAAATTCGACAAGCGGTGATGGAACGACAATGGTCGGTTGCAAGTCAAATTTCTGATAAGGAAGCACTTGAAGGAAAGACGCTTGAAACTCTCCTTAGCGCCCATTATGGCAAACTAACGGGTTTAGGTGGTGTCAGTCGTTTGATGAAAATGCAGTTTGAGCAGTGGCGGAACCGTGGTGAACCATCGGAAGATATGCTCAAGGATATGGACTATATCCGTAAAGAGGTTGAACGGTTTATACGGAACGATGTTCGAAGCGCAAAGAAAAACCGTAAAAACAGTATTCGTATGCGTGAGCAGTTAGATGCAATGCTCCGACTTCGTAACGAGGATCCAGATGCTTTTACGGAGGATGAAATAGAGGATATTAAAACACTCATCTCTATTGTTGGTCTCGGTGGTGATACAAATTTCGTAAATGCTATCTCAGCCAGTGGTGGAAAGACTTGGAAAACATATATACCCGGAAAAATTGCATTTGATAGTGAAGTTGCCACACTCGTAGGAAAAACCGGTATAGCATTTGCGACTATTGAAGATGCGCGCGTTCTAACTGATACACCACTTGACACAATTGATCGTGTGGATTTGAATGAAGATGGAAATTTACACCAACAAGCACAAACCTTAGCCTCTCTTCTAATACAGGCATTGCGTGATCCCCAAATGCCTACTGCAGCACGCGTAGGTAACTTTTACTGTAACCTATTCGGGGACGTAGTTGAATTTGATGCTCGTGAATCCGCTCTACCCAACAAACCTGTCCCCTATCCAATTCTTACCCTAAGACGTAAGCATAAATCAATGATGGGTGTACGTGGTGATCTATTTGTAATGGGTGACAACAAGGGTAATTTTGAAGTTGCTGGTTTAGCAATGGAAGGGAGAGCAACTCGCCGACTTGGGGGTGTGCAGGAAGTTGAAGCTTATATTCTTGATCCGGACTCCGGAGATATTGTCTATGCCCCAGATCTTGGAAATTACGGAGCGAAACTCCTTCCAAATAAGGTATCAATAAATACCCGTCGCCGCGGATGTCGTGTTGTCACATTCCCATGTGTTTCTACAACAATCTACGATTTAGTTGACCAGCGTTACCTTCGTACCTTACGAGAATTAGAGGTATATGACGCCTTGTCCGATAGTCCACCAGAAAAATTTGGTGTATCGAAACCGTGGCAGCAAGAAGGTGTTTCAGCAGCTGAACCCATTGCGCTTGTATATAGTGAACCAGAAACTCGTATTAAAATAGGAATGGCATACGGACAAATCGGAAAACGTCTGCTGCTTATTAAAGCAACAAAAAGTGGTATGAAAAATCCAACTCTTTATACTGGAGAAGGGTTTGTTGTTAGAGAAAACGGTAGTATACGACTTACGCCGTATGTTGTTGTACGTGATATGTGGTGGCTTGATGAAAACAGATCGCGACTCTATAAGAGGTTTGGAATTTCAAGTGACCGTCTTGACAAATTACATCAATTTGCAAATGAATATCTAACTCGGGCAGAAACAGCTCTCTTCCAAAACGATTACCAACAGGCACTTAAATTAGCAAGGGCTGCATGGGGGTACGAATCTCGGGCTTATCCAGATGTTAAAAGGACAGGTAATGATGTTGTAAATGGTATAATGTTCTACCTTGCATTGTTGATGCCGTTTGCATATTTCATGGAACGACTGATATTTGGTTTTCCAAATATCAATAAACAGATTTTAGGTACCTTCGGTATTTTCCTTGTAGTCTTTTACTTCTTAAGTCAAGTTCATCCTGCATTCCAGATCACAACAACACCAATTATTATACTCATCGCCTTTGTTGTTCTTGCCTTGACGGTGATTGTAATCAGTATTATCGTTAGGAAATTTGAGGAACAACTTGAGAAAATACGTCAGCAAGGTAACAAAGTTTACAAAGCTGATGTGGGTAGGTTGAGTGCGAGTGCCGCTGCATTCAGTCTTGGTATTTCTAATATGCGGAAACGAAAAGGTCGTACCATTCTCACCTGTGCGACATTGGTAATCCTAACATTTACTGTTATCTCATTTACTTCTGTGCGGACATTTATGCATCCAAATCGGACAAGTCTCCCACAGGTTACCCCTCGTTACACTGGGTTACTCATCCGAGATCAGTATTGGCGTCCACTTGAAGAACCCGTTCTAAACTCAATACTCAACGATATGCAGAAAACGCAAATTACTGTTAATGATTTAGAACGTCTTCTTAATCAGAAGAACCAACTTTTGGCTAAACAAGGACAAACGGAAATAGATATCCCTGCAGCCATAGCACAATTAGAACAGAGTGGTATGATTGTTAATGTTGATGAAGAAAGGATTCTTGCAGTTAAGAATGTGGTATCACCCCGTTCCTGGTATCAATCTTCAGGAACAGGTGATCAATCCTTTGTACAACTTACACGAAGTGCAAATTCAGAAGACACATCACCACCTACACATCCGCTTACGGGTGAAGACTTACGGTTTGCAGCCAACATGCTTGTTGGTATGAGTGAAGCAGAGCCTTCAGTTACAGGGATTGATCGTTATCTACAATACGGAAAATGGTTTGATCGTGAAGATGCTGGTAATTGGCCAACAGATTGGCCTTATGCGATAGTGTTACCAAAAGGCATGGCAGACTTACTGAAAATCACTGAAAGTGATATGGGGAAAGCAACGATTTCTGTTTATGGTGCGGATTTTACCGTAGTAGGTGTATTGGGAATCGGATTTAAGGATTTGACGGATAATGATGGTGAAGAACTCACACCTGTAGATTACCAGTTAATGCAGCAACAGCAAAGTCGGGGTGGAACAGGTGATGAGACTCTTGAAGGCGAGTTACAGAAATATCTCCATCTCACGCCAGATAGTATTGCTATTCTGCCTTATGAAGTTGTAATGAATCAAGGTGGTACGTTACGAAGTGTGGCAGTCAACATGGAACCTCAAGAGGATGATCCTGCACTCTTAGGTGCAATTGATAAACTTGATTTAATCATGGCACCATTGATGAACCGTATTGCACTTGACTTCTTTGTCGGTCGCGACAAAGATACATACCTTTACAGTAGTATAGGTATGACAAGTTTTAGTGGTATGGGTAACCTATTTGTCCCCATTCTAATTGCTGCCTTGATCGTTTTGAATACAATGCTGGGGGCAGTTTATGAACGTGTACGTGAAATCAGTATCTATAGTTCTGTTGGTCTTGCTCCTATCCATATTGCCTTCCTATTCCTTGCTGAAGCATGTGTGTATGCGATTGTTGGTGCGGTTTTAGGATATCTGATGGGTCAGGTCATCGCTACGACCTTAGTACATTTTGGCTGGCTTGCAGGATTAACACTCAACTACTCATCCATGTCTACGGTAGTGGCAACAGTAATTGTAATGATAGTTGTGCTCCTAAGCACATTATATCCTGCGATTAAAGCCTCTCGTATGGCAGTCCCAGATATTGAGCGTAAATGGAAGTTACCTGAGCCAGAAGGTGATGTATGGCACTTTAATTTACCATTTACTGTTTTAGCAGAAGAAGCATTAGGGTTGAATGTATTCATGCGAGATTACTTTGATGCGCATGCTGATGAATCTGCGAGTGATTTCTATACTGATAATGTTGGGTTTAAGACTGTCGAGGAAGAAGATTTATACACCATTGGTATGATGGTGTGGTTAGCCCCTTATGATTTAGGGGTGAGTCAGTCAATTCAGTTTATTACGTCTCCTGTGGGTGGAGAAGAAGAAGATCTATATAAGATAACATTAGAGGTAAATCGAGAGAGTGGTGAAATAGCCTCTTGGAAACGTGTTAATCGTCGTTTCCTTAATCTGTTACGTAAACAATTGCTTATTTGGCGTACATTTAGTGTTGATACCCGTGCAGAATTCCATGAACGTGGTAGAACAGAAAGTGCCAATACACCTGAAGCATCTCCACAATTGGATCCAGTACCAACTACAGCAGATTAGAATTAACAGCACCTAATAGAATAGGAAGAATATATGGAAAAATTAGCAAGTTTTATAATCTTTATTGGAACAGGATTATGGTTGGTTAGCGTTCTTTTTTTAGGTGGACGTTGGCAGTGGCAAATGTTAGCGGCACTGATATTGACAATAGGAATTTTTCTTGCACATTTTTGGGAAGAACTCAGCGAAGAAAAGAAAAACACACCGAAAGATGAATGAATGTAACGGTTCTCGGTTTTTTGCGGGATCATATATTCTCGGCATTAAGATATATTGGGAATACCGAGGGCTGATTGGCTCTACAAAGGAGAAATTTTAATTGGCGCGAGAGAGAGTATCACAAGCAGACGAATGGCAATCGTGGGCACAACGCTACGACATAGAAGGCGGCATACGGACCTTTGAATCAGGTTTGACAGTCAAAGTGTTCTTTGGCGCATTGTTTGTCGGATTGCTGATGATGCCAGGATCCATTTATCTCAGTTATGTATCTGGTCAATCAGGTGCAGCGGCTGCTCCCTGGGTGGCTGTTATTCTTTTTACTGAATTAGCCAGACGATCCTTTACTACCGCACGCCGACAAGAACTGTACATGCTCTTAAGTTTAACTGGGGCAGCAGTCGGTAGTGGTATGCAATACCGGAATTTTATCTGGTATGCATATTTTGTTAACACCCCTCAAGCCATTTCCTACGAGATAGCAGACAAAATACCTGCTTGGGTTGTTCCTGCAGGAGATTCTGCTGGGGTAATGACGCGTAGTTTACTCCATCCTGACTGGCTGTTACCTATAGGAATTTACCTTATTAGTAAATTGCTCGGAACACTACGTTTCGTTAGTGGTCAGTATATTCTCTTTAGACTTACAGCTGATCTTGAACGATTACCATACCCGATGGCACCCATTAGTGCTCAAGGAGCAACTGCCTTAGCTGAAACAACCGGTAAACAAGAGACTTGGCGATGGCAAGTCTTTTCAATTGGATCAATGGCAGGGTTAATTTGGGGATTCATTTATATCGGTGTCCCTGCACTCACCGGTGTAATGATGAGTGAACCGATTCAGATTCTGAAGATCCCGTGGATAGACTTTACCCAAAGTATAGAAGGATTCGCGCCGACAGGTGTTTTTGCGCTCCGTACAGACTTCGGACAGATGCTCTTTGGATTTGTCTTACCGTTTCCAGTGGTGATGTCAGAGTTTGTTACTGCCTTGCTATCGCAATTTGTTCTTAATCCTCAAATTCTCTATAGAAACGAGATACTACATCAATGGACATCTGGACTTGATGTGCGTGCGGTTGGGCTTTTCAACGATCTTGATTTCTATAGAAGTTACGGCATGGGGAAAAACTTTAGCCTTGGTCTTGTTGGTTTGGCAGCCTCCCTCCCAATGCTTTTCAAACTTCGCAGTTCAAAGAAAAAGGCAGGGGAACGTGGTTCACTTGCCACACCACCGAACCGTGGTGATTTCCCATTATGGCTTATGGGGATATTATGGCTGATCGGTATGGGAGGATTTGTTTGGCTCATCCATTGGATGGTTCCGAATTTCCCATTGAGTTTCTTACTTGGGTTCGCGTTCTTATATACGCCAATAAATTCGTACATCACTGCAAGGACGTTCGGTGTGCTCGGACGCGATTTATTTGAAATACCTTATTTACATGAAATCACCTTTATTCTTAGTCGCTACGAGGAGATTGATATCTGGTTTGCCCCGCTACCAGATGAAGATTACGGAGCAGGCACCCAAGGGTGGCGCGTACTTGAACTAACAGGAACTACCTTTACATCAAACCTTGCTGCAACATTACTTATTATGCCTATCCTGATTGTTAGTGGAATTGTGGTACAACACTTTATTTGGCAAATCGCACCAATACCCAGTGCACAATATCCATTTGTGCAGATGATGTGGCCGATTAACGCGACAAACGAATGTCTCATGAAAACGTCCCTGCGTGATGGTAATAGTGAGATCATACAAGCCATTCGAGGGGATTACGTTGCAGCTGGATTTACCTCCAGTCTTGCAATCTACGGACTTCTCTGGGTCTTTAAATACCCATCAATGTGGTTTTACGGTATCATCGGTGGAATTGGGGCTGACCCGGGTAGCATGGTTGCGCGATTACTCGGTGCCATCATCGGTAGATTCTATATGATTAAGCGATTCGGTTTGAAGCGATGGTTTATGTTTAATCCGGTATTGGCAGCAGGTTTTGCATGCGGCGTCGGATTGGTAGGGATGGGTACTGTTGCAGTTGCCCTTGTCTCGAAAGCAGTTATTGTTAAACCGTTTTAGGTAGTAACATTCTGTAGTTGGATAGAGATATGGACTGGACTCTTTTCGGATGGGCAGGAATTCAATTAGAGATACCAACTGAGTGGGAGATTAGTGGCATCAGCGGTGATGAAAAAAATGGTTATATGCGAATGGATGACCAAGAGATGCCACGGTTGGAACTAAAATGGGCAAAAACACGAAAAAAGAAGCCGGATCTCCACGCAACCCTTGATGAATATTTCAAATTAGTCCGTAAAAACTACAAACGTGCAGGAAATGTTTCCTTTCGTAGAAATGTAACCCTTATTAAAGATGAAGATTTTTTAAAAGGGAGTAATTACCTCGGATTCAGTTGGAAAGGAAGTATACGTGCAAATGGATTGATAGTACATACTCCCGGTACAAAACGGATTACCATTGTACAGGTAATGGGGCGTTTAAAAGAGAATTGGCGTCCGATTGTACATAGAATCTTCCAATCAATATCTGATAAGGAAGATCCAAAACACAAAGTGTGGAGTGCCTACGGTCTAAGTCTTGCTGTTCCGGCAAACTACAAATTAGAGAGTCAAAAGTTATTGAGTGGATATCTTCTTTTTACCTTTTCAAGAGGTAAATCTCGGAAGATAAGTGTAGAACGTTACGGTCCAGCTGAAGTCCTATTGAACGAGTATAATTCTGACGATAAACAATTGGAAACATGGTTTCGGGCACGTTATGCCAAAGCAATCCGCGGTTACGGTTTTGAAGTAACACCTTATGAATATCATGGAGACGAACGTATAACTTTTCTTGGTCAACAAACCCGTTTCTATGATAGCGTGCCACTGTCGCCAGTACTGATTCTTGATAAACTGAAAAAGCGTACACGACTTGTTTTCTACATGTGGCGATGCCATCATACGAATCGAATCTATGTTGTTCAATCCATTGGTCGTAGTGATGTATCGGAAAAACTTGGTAAAGAAGTAGCAGATAGTATACACTGTCATTAATCCGGATTGATATCCTTATTTAATTCCTAACAGGTTTATTTTCCTGAATGTGGATATTCCAAACAAATTAACATGGTGGTGAAAACCATGGCTAAGTCAATGGCTGATGTTCTCAAAGAACAAGGAAAAGAACAGGGAATAGAACAGGGAATAGAACAAGGGGAGATACAAGCTAAACAACAAGCAGTTCTTAAACTGTTAAAAATCAAGTTTGATGTTGTACCGGATGGTGTTTTTAAGAAGATTACGTCAATTAAAGATATATTAAGTCTTGATGTATTATTTGAGAAAGTTGCTACTGCTCAAACTCTTGATGAGATTGATTTAACTTTCTATGACGATTAAAATTAGAATATACTCAATCTATTCATATAGTATACAAACATGTTAAATAAGATATTATACGGATTAAAAATAAAAAAGCGTCCGGATGTTGATCGAGGGAAGATTCTTGATGCATTTCCGTTAAGAAATCAGCTCATTACATGGGAAATGGATGATAAAGGAGAAGCCTCACTTGTAATTCCGCAAAAAGATAAACTCTTGGTGCGACTTACCAGCAAACTGTTTATGTTACCTGACAAACGTGTGGTAGTATTGGATAGCATAGGAGCCTTCGTATGGGAGTTATGTGATGGTGAACACACGATTTCGCAGATTATTAAAGCACTGCAAAAGAAACACCAGTTAACCCGTAAAGAAGCCGAAACCTCACTGTTTACTTTTATCAAACAACTCGGAAAAAGAAATTTTATCGGTTTTGCTATACCAACAGAAGACAAAACAATTGAAGATATCGCACAGAAACCTCCTGAACAAAAACGTTTCGGTTTTTTATCAAAAGGATAAGGTGTCTATAAAGGAGAAAGGATATGCAAGTAGAAATGGGTGGTGTTCAGGCAGATCTTACGGAAACTCCGAGGCGATTCAAACGCGAATTACCAAAAGAGAATACAGTCCGAGTTCGGAATTTAATAAAACGTTATGAAATGGGTACACAGACTGTGGATGCGTTACGTGGCGTAAACTTCCAGATCCAACGTGGTGAATACATCTCTATTATGGGACCATCCGGTTCAGGTAAATCTACACTCTTTAATATGATTGGCGGATTGGATAAGCCAACTGAGGGACGCGTTTATATTGATGAGGTGGACATTGCTCAACTTGATGCCTATGAATTAGCGTGGCTGCGTTGTCGAAAAATTGGTTATATATTCCAGTCCTTTAACCTTATCCCTGTTATGACAGCACTTGAAAATGTATCGCTTCCAATGATTTTTGCCGGGATGAGTGCTGATGAGAGTAGAGATAACGCGGTAGACAAACTTTCACTTGTTGGATTAGGTGACCGTATCCAGCATAAACCGTTAGAACTTTCAGGTGGTCAGCAACAACGTGTTGCAATTGCTCGTTCTCTTGCCAATGATCCAGCTATAGTTCTTGCGGATGAACCAACAGGTAATCTGGACACAAAAACAGGTTTGGAAATCATAGCGTTACTTCGTCGTCTGAACGAGGAAAACGGAGTAACAATTATCACTGCCACCCATGATCATAAGATGCTTGATGTATCAGACCGAATCTTCCATATGGCAGATGGAAAAGTTGACAAGATTGAATCTCGTGATGAGATTGACTTACACGTTGGAAGGTTGGACGGTCAAGAGGTCGGATAAAATATATAATGTCCATTTATAGACGTTTAGGCATCCGGACAGTGATAAATGGTAATGCCACCCTAACTCGCCTTGGTGGATCGATTATGCCGTCCGTAGTTGTTGATGCCATGGCTGAAGCCTCTAAACATTTTGTCGACATCATAGAACTCCAACAACGGATTGGAGAAGAATTAGCAATACTTACCCATAACGAAGCAGCCTACGTATCTTGTGGTGCTGCAGCAGCTTTAACACTTTCCACTGCAGCCTGTATCACAGGTCTTGACAGTGAAAAACGTGAAAAACTCCCACATCTTGATAGTTCAATGAAGAACGAAGTTATCGTGCATCGTCACGGCAGAGTTGGTTATGATTATGCTGTGAGACAAGTAGGTGTTAGGTTTATTGAAATTGGAGACGAAAACGGTACAACACCTGACGAACTTGAGAATGCTATATCGGATAAGACGGCTGCAATCTTCTACTTCGCCAATCCGAGTAGAGAACATCTTTGGGTATCCTATGAGGATGGTATTGAAATTGCCCAAAAACATGGTGTCCCTTTGATAGTTGATGCTGCAGCACAATTACCTCCTCCAGAAAATCTTTGGCGGTTTACTCAGATGGGGGCAGATTTAGTTATGTTTAGTGGTGGAAAAGGATTGTGTGGTCCACAGAGTAGTGGACTTATCGTTGGTAAAAAATCACTTATTGATGCAATTGCATTTAATGGTCCTCCGAATCCTTATATTGGTAGAGGAATGAAGGTTGGCAAAGAAGAAATGGTTGGGTTGCTGGCTGCTGTTGAGTGGTATTTAAAGCAAGACCCTGAAGAAGTCATGCAGTCTTATGAAGACCAAGTCACGTACTATAGTGAATTATTTACAGATATTCAAGGTGTCTCTGTACATAGGAGTTTTCCATCTGAAGCGGGACAACCGATGCCGCGAACAGAGATCAGATTTGATGCAGAACAACTTGGTATTACACGAGATGAAATACTTCACCAACTTCATACAGGTGAACCAGCAATTGATATTGCGGGGGCCGGGGTAAACGGTGTTCTTATTAATGGTCAGACACTAATGCCGGGTGAAGTAGAGATTATAGGAAATAGGATAAAGGAGATCATAGTTAATTTATAACACATCCGTTTGGCTTGTTGATACATTATAATTGAAAAACCAATAATTTTGGAATACATCATGAAACTAAACAACGGTATAAAACTAACATGGTTGGGACATGCAACCTATAAAATTGAAGTAGAGGATAATACCCTTTTAATTGACCCTTGGGTGGATAGCAATCCAGTCTGTCCGGATAAACTCAAAACGTTTGAAAAACTTGATGCGATCATATTAACACATGGACATGCGGATCATATGGTTGATGCTATTCCAATAGCTAAGAAATATACACCTACTGTCGTTGGTATCATTGAAATAGCAAAATGGCTTGAAAATAAAGGCGTCGAAAATACGATAGGATTTAATAAGGGTGGGACAGTAACAGTATGTGGAGTTAAGGTGACGATGGTCACTGCTAATCATAGTAGCAGTATCACCGAGGATGATGGCACTATAGCATATTTAGGTGAGGCAGCGGGTATTATACTTGAGTTTGCCAACGGATATAAGATTTACCATGCAGGAGATACGAATGTATTTGGTGATATGAAGATTATCGGTGAAATCTACCAACCAGATTTAGCACTACTTCCTATTGGTGATCACTTTACAATGGGACCACGTGAAGCAGCTTATGCCACACAACTCCTAAATATCCCTTCAGTAATCCCAATGCATTACGGTACATTTCCAATATTAACGGGTACAGTGGAAGAATTTCGGAAACTAACAGCCTCTCAAGATGTAAATATCTATGAAATGCAGATTGGAGAGACATTAGAGTAGTTTATCTTGATATGGACCTTGGCGTCCAAAAGCATATTCTGTCTTTAATAATTCCTGCGGATTGCCCGTGTCGTAACGTTTACCCTCTACACTGTAACCATACATTCCTTCCTGTGTTACCATCTCAGCCATTGCATCCCGCAGTTGTATTTCACCATGAGTTAAAATTTTATTTTTATAATTGTAGTTTAATATGTCAAACAGAAGTGGTGTAAGTAGGTCAATCCCAAAGTGACACAGATATTTATAGTTAGTGTCATTATCCCAAATACCATCAACACGCATATATTCACGAGCAAAATCGACGTCAGGTTTTTCTGCTATACGAGTTAATTGGAATAGGTTCGAATTATCCTCAGAAGCAATTCCTTGTACAATTCCATTCACTGATAACTCACTTTCATCACAAATATCAAGACTTGTTACTGATTTACCAACATTATCATAAACATCTACCAACTGCTTTGCACACGTGGTATCTTTATCAGGGATATAAAGATGGTCTCCAAGTAAAACGATAACCGGATCATTTGCGGCAAAATCCATAGCACAATAGATAGCGTGTCCGAATCCTTCAGGCACAGATTGAATGGCGAATTGTAATCTTCTTCCAATTTCCAGCAATTTATCTGCTTGTATTGCGAGTTCTGGCTTTTCCCTTATTGCTTGCGGTACATCCCCAGAGAAATAATCGGTAATAGGCTCAACCTGATGTGGTTGAGCGACAATACACACCTCTTCCACACCAGCCGATAATGCTTCCTCAATAATTAATTGGATGATCGGTTTAGCGAACCCATCTCTATCAATAATTGGAAAAAGTGCTTTTGGAATGCCTTTCGTGGCAGGGAACAGACGTGTTCCATATCCGGCGATAGGTATTATTGCTTTTTTTATAGATGGCATAGATTGTATCTCAATGTTCTGACCAATTTAGAAACAAAAATGCGATGTCTACTTAACTCCGCAGACATCGCATTGTCAATGCACTACGCATTATAGACAGTATAGTAATTAGGTTTTTATTTGAAGGATTTGAGCTTTCCCCATGTAGTAGTGGTTTTCCCACCTGCATCGACGGCTAACGCCCCTTCAATACCGTTCCCAAGTGCCTTAACATCATTATCAGTAAGTATGGTGTTAAAGATGACAATCTCATCCATTATACCTTTCCACTGACATCGTTTGTTACATCCGGGATCTGCTCCCATATATACTTCTTCAGGTGAAGCCCATGGTGGACCTGCTGCATCAGCACTATTTTGCAATTTACCATTCACGTAAATATGTAATTGAGCGCTATCCCAAACACCAACGAGGTGTATCCACTCATTAGCGGGAAGTGGATCCCCGAGTACTTCAAGCTTGCCACCCCCATTTGCGGCGCGTATATGGAATGATGCTTCAGCCTTATTTTCTCCATTTTCATGTGCCCCTGTACCAAGAAGGTATTGTGACCAAGTTGAACATCCGCGTCCCTTCCAAATCACACATTTTCCATTTGGTGTTTCTTCTGCCATAACCCATGCATGGATAGAAAAACCTTCAGAATCTGCAAAATCTAACGCAGCTAAAGAATCAGCGTCACCTTTTTCACCAATTCTAACCCATGTGTCGGCACCGTCAAATTCTAATCCTCCTCCGAATTTACCTTTTACCCATTTGAGGTCGCCAACAAATGTTCCATCACTACCGTTTCCTGATTCATCCGTAACAGTTTCGCCATTACCATCTTCAAAAGTCCACATACCGGCAATTGTACCTTCATCAATATTTGCATCAGCAGTATTTACATACCAACAAGTAGTAAACAATAAACTGAAGATTCCGATTACACTTATAGTTTTCACCATAATTATATTCTCCTATTTCCCCTATAAACCTAACAGGGATTATCATAATTACAACCACTCAGTGATTTTATGAATTGAATTACATCAGAAATACTCTGAGTATCTAATCATACGTTCTTATAGATTTTATCATATTACATTTATAGAAAATTTTCAAGTTTTCATTTTCATTGCCAGGATAATCTGTATTGATTGTATCAAGATGTATAAATTATAGAGTAAAAAATAATGACATCACATAAATAATATCAATATCTGTTATCTTGTGTTAATTTCCTGAAGGCAGGAGAACAAAATCCGGTTCATTTTACAGTGGAAAGTTAATCTTGCTCCCCTAATATATGACAGATAAACATTGAAAAAGTTTGAAGCCCTCGTAGTTTTCTATAATATACAATTACACAATTTTATAAATTTAGTTTTTAGATTTTAGTTTCCCCCATGTAGTAGTTGTTTTTCCAGCAGCATCAACCGTTAAAACTCCTTCAATACCATTCCCAAGTGAAATAACTTGGTCTTTGGTAAGTGGGGTATTAAAGATAACAACTTCGTCGATGATACCTGCCCAATGACATCTACCTTTACCTGCATTACAACCAGTATCAGATCCGATGAATACAGCCTCGGGAGAATCCCATGGCTGTCCAACAGCGTCAGCACTGTTCTGTAGTTTCCCATTAACGTATATGTGTATTTTCTTTCCATCCCATACACCAACTAAATGTACCCATTCATTAACTGGTAAAGGATCTCCGAGTGCCTCAAATTTATCAGGTGAACTCTTTATTCGATAATGAAATGAAGCTTGGTTAATTCTTCCACCAGGATTCTCATGTGCGCCCGTTCCAAGTAGATATTGTGACCAACTTGAACATCCTTGTCCTTTCCATATAACACATTTACCATTAGGTGGCACCGATGATAATACCCATGCATGAATTGAGAAACCTTCAGATTCTTTGAAATTCAAAGCTGCCAAACTATCGGGATCACCTTTCGTACCTATGCGTACATGGTTTTGTGCTTCAATACCGGTAAATTCTATACCACCACCAAATTTACCTTCAACCCATTTGATATCACCTACAAATACGCCATCACTTCCGTTTCCAGAAAGATCTTTGACAGTTTCACCATTTCCCTCTTCAAATATCCACATACCTTGTATTATGTTTGGGGATATTTTAGCATTACCATTTTGAACTATAAACATACCTGACATACATACTATAATAATTAGATACATACAACCTGTATACTGTTTATTCATAATATCTTCTCCTAAACATATTTACAAATCTGATTGACTGTCTAAACTATAGCAGACGAATACGATTTTCATATTACCTTACTTTGCTTGTTATGTCATCTTTTTTATTTATTTCTTTCTGTATGTTTAGAAATTTAGAGGTATTAGTTTCACAGTATTCAAGGGTTGCCCATAAAAGATAAAGCGGTTATGAAATAATACCATTTGAAATAAATTATATTCCATTTGCAACTTTAGTTATATATTCTGCATTTGTTATACTTGCAATAGTGGTTTCCGTATATTTACATAATATTTCAGTAAGTTTGTTCTGCATTTCTGTTATGGCTGTAAAGATATTTTCAAACAACTTTGCTTTAGTGTCTTGCCAAAGTCTTTCTATAGGATTTAGCTCGGGGCTATAAGGTGGTAGAAAAACTAAAGCCACATTATCCGGTATTTGTAGCGATTTCCCGTGATGGAAACGACCATTATCAAGAACAAGGATATTTAGAGATGAAGGATAAACCTTAGCAAACTCATCAAGGAATACTCGAAAACAAGAACCATTGAGCCAAGGCATCTCAATAAAGAAACTTTGTCCTGTTATCGGTTCTACAGCACCATATAGATAGAAACTCTCAAAAGTATAATTGACTTTAGTAACCGGTTTGATACCGGACAAAGTAATACGCCGATTTGAAACAGGCAATAGACCTATTCTTGTCTCATCTTGGCAAAAGTTCCGGATCGTTTCAAAAGAAGAATCTTTATCTGAAATGGCAGTCTTGATTGTTTCTCCGAAGTTTAGCTTAAACTTATCGCACGCTTCTTCGTTTTTTTCGTGACTTTTGCGGGGCACCTTGAGTTTGGCATCCAATTTATAGCGGACTAAAACATGAACAGCATGATAACTCATTTTGACACCATAAGTCTTTTCAATATAATCTGTAATCTGTTGGTAGTTTGAGAAACCTTCTGGATCTTTGAGTTTCTCTCTAAAAAGTTCTTGTTGTTCTTTACTGAGTTGCGAAGGGCGTCCTGGTGAATAATCTCGTTTCAAAAGTCCATCAAGACCTTCGGAGGCATAAGTTGATAACCAAGTTCCAATCGTTTTTCGATGGACACCTATCATCTTTGATGCGTCTTTACGAGTCTTTACCTGACCACTCCGATATAGATATAGCATTGTGATTCTCTGCTTTTGAAAACCATATGGAGATTTTCTTATCAAACGCTTCAACTCTGAAACACTTTCTATGATCTCTGGAGGTTT
>JAGFCA010000200.1 GCA_022394755.1 Candidatus Poribacteria bacterium | reverse complement strand
AGAAGCAATTTGATCACACGAAAGCAATTCAACTATTGAAAACCATAGGTTTGAAAAAATCAGGACTAATATCTTTGAATGAGAGAACTGTGATTTTGAGTTGTTCTAAAACACCATGTTGATTAAAGTCAATTTGCCATGGTGTGGTAAAATAGAAGTAGTGTGTTCCTTCAGGGATATTTTGTGGTTTGTATTCAACTTGAAATACTGAAAGCATTGCTGAGTCGACATAATAACAATTATCAAAATTATCATAGAATCCACCATCACCACCAGTCCAAAAATATGTATAGGGTTCATAATCCTTAAAATAATCAGGGTCAGCAATAATAAAGTGTCCTGGTGGTAATGTAGCTGTGTCTATTGGCATTTAGGTTTATCCTTTTAAGTATGTTATTTATTTCAGACTAATTTATCAGATTTAAGCTTATATGTATACATATATTATCATAGATGTCGATAAAAAAGCAAAGCGTTGTCCGCGATTCTGCCAAATAAATTCCCAACCACACTAAATACTCAATGATACCTAATCGACATTCATACTATCCATTTGGTAAATCAGGGCAAAACCATAGCTGGACTTCCTCCTCTATAACAAAACTACTAAAAAAATGAAATTACACTTGACAAACATATCTAAATATGTTAACATATAAATAACAAGAGAAATGTGTTAAATGTGTATTGACAAAATGCTAACAAGAAGCAAGATAAAAATAAAAACACAAACTCACGTCCCAATCCTTACGTTGCTTGACTTTAGCACGTCTGTAGGACGTGCAATAACGTCCTAATTTCAATTATCCTGATGATTTTGATAGATGCCAATTGACAAAGAACAAATGGAGAACAATTAATGAGATTTAGTGCCAAAAACTTTACACACTCACCACACAAAACAACAAGAAAAAACCAAAGAACAAAAAGTATACCAAATATACCAGCAAAGAAAATTTTAAAATCGGGAAAACACGCCATAAACCCTTATGTAGACTAACAGAACAACCAATTTAAAAAGTATACCAAAAAACAGAAAAACGCACTTTTTGGTATACTTTTCAGACATAGACACGAATCTTTACACGCCCTAATTTTCACAAAATATTGCAATTCATCTTTTTGTATAGTATAATATAAGCATTAACTCAGAAACACGATAGGAACGGATACTTGAAACAACTCAAATCTACTACGAACACACAATTCTTTCTTGGATTAATTTGTGTCGTATCACTTCTCAGTCTGATGCCGTTCATGCATTTTCATGAACATGTCCATGACCACGCACACTGTCATGAGCATGAAGACACTGAATCCTCAAATACAGATGAGGGGTGTCCAGCGAATTCAGATGAG
>JAGFCA010000192.1 GCA_022394755.1 Candidatus Poribacteria bacterium | reverse complement strand
GCACCGTATTTGATTTCAAAAGTTCTTGAATCTGTGATTTCCAGGTCAAATTTCGAACTAAATACGACAATCATAAAGCAGATAAGTCCAAGAACAGCATTAGTGAGGACGAACACTTTGGAAGCGGCGTGCCAATGACCTTGCCGGTTTAGCAGTAGGCTACTACCAATAATGGCTAATGATGCGAAGAAAGCAAGTGATATTACGAAACTGATGTCATCATGACCAAATGGCCTTTTAATCTCATAGAATATTAACGTCAGAATCAGACTAAAGAAAAGTCCACTGCCTATTAAAACAATCCCGAGTACTATGGAATTAGATCGAAAAGCGTAAATACCGAAACCTATCAAAGTAAAGAATGCAATTAAGATAACTAAAACAAGATGGGATTCCTCAATAACAATTTCCACACCTGAATTAGTGTCTACCCAAGGTAAAGTAAAACAGTAAAACGCTAATATGCCACCTGCTAGTGAAATTAATCTTGCATATTCCCTCATACTTCTTCCTTATTAAATAGACCACTCTATGCTATTCTTCGTCGTTTGATTTAGTTCTTAATTTTCTTTAGGAAAAAACCTGGCACCGGCAATTGTAAGAAAAAAGCTCATAATGGTCAGTGTCAAACCGTATTCAGTATAATACAGATTATTATTTAATAATATCATAAGGAGAATTATGCCGATCAAACTGCTACAAACTATAGGTATTTTTGATTTCCATAAGAGTATACATCCAATTGAAATAAGAACAACTATGAGAGTATATGGACCATCGTCATCAATATGTTCAAATCCTGATTCGCCATCAATCCACGGAAGACAGAAGCAGAAAAATGTAAATAGACTACTGCCCAATAGGAAGAACCGCTGAGACATCTTCATTCCTGATTGCCTCCATCAAATTCATCAACTTAAACAGTTACAACAAACTATTCCGTTTGTTCATTTTCGTCAATAGAAGTAACTGATTTTGGTATTTTCCACGCACCGATAAGTGCCAGTACAAATCCAATCAATACGCCATATATACCGAATTGAAGACTGAATACATTTCCGATGTCTATTCCTGTCTCCTGGGCAAATTCAAGTGTTTTAGATTTAATAGATATACTTCCTATGATGGCTAGAATTATAGAAGAAAAATAATATATCACTCCACAACCGCTACAAATTAGGACTGGAGTTCTGGCTTTCCATGGTGTTTGCTGTTTATGCATATAAAAACAGACGCCTATAATTGCCAATGTAGCGAGGAAGGTAAGTGTGTCAAAAGTCGCACCATTAATTACTTTCTGAATACCCAAGATATAACCAGTCTCTTGTAAATTCGGTGCATTTCTACTTGGAAAAGACGAAAAATTTGGAAAAGACGAAAAATCATATTTCATCCATGGGAGAAAGAAACAAAGGAACGTAATTCCTCCTCCAATTAAAGAGAGTTTGAGTGGATTCCGTTTCATGGTGGTTCCTCCAAGATGAATTAAATCTAAACAGATCAAGCGTAGGCAGGTAATAAACCCACCTACTATTTAAATCCTAACGCGCACCACATGCTTGCAAACACGCCTGCATGTGTCCTCTTGATTCTGCTGCTATTGTGCAACACTGTTCCAAACTATATTCTTTTGCCCCGATTACTTCAAGGTTGAGCGGTCCGGTATACCCGTTTTCATGTAACACACGGATGTACCCTACAAGGTCTATATCCCCACGTCCATTTGCTTGTAATTCAGGAGTACCAGG
>JAGFCA010000129.1 GCA_022394755.1 Candidatus Poribacteria bacterium | reverse complement strand
ATTTTTTTAAACTTCCCCAAGTGACTGCAATCTTTTCCTTAGGGTCAACAGCAGTAACATTTGTTTCCAAACCATTTTTCATAACATCTTGGACATCCCCTTCATCCAAGAATGCATTAAAAACAACGAATTCATCTAACATGCCTTGCCACTGCCTGCTGCCACCCCAGTCTCCAATTCTTCCAGGGTCAAGGACACAAGGGTTACCACCCCAATCTCTCTCAGCATCAAGTTCACCATTAATAAAAAATCTAATTTTCTTCTCTGTGGCACTGTAAGCAGTAGCAACATGAACCCATTTATTTGTTTCACCCGCTGTAAATGCAAAATCAGCAAACGCATCATTGCCACCAGCATTACCGTTGATAGAAAACTCTACTTTATTATTCGGATGTAATTGATAGTGGATATCACCTGCCTTCCAGCCTGTGTTGTTGAAGAAAGTACGCCATCCACCTACACGTCCGGTTAAATTAACCCAGTGCGTGAACGTTAATTCCTCAAATGAACCTATCCTATTAGGTATATTTACCCATTCATTTGAACCGTTCAATTGGATTGCCTTACCAAATTTTCCATCAACATAACTTCCACCCTGTGCTTCACCGTCAAAACCGTTACCAGAAAAATCATCAGTATTCCCATCAAAGAGCCATGCAGCAGCAACCATATCTAACGACACTTCTGCTGATAATGGTAGACTAATGAGTACTAGTATCAATATACATAAAATGCTCGTTGTTAATCTAAACACAATGGACCTCCTACAAAATTTCTTAAACATAGATTATGACTACTTTTTTAAACTTCCCCAAGTTACCGCTATTTTTTCCTTTGGATCAACAGCAAGTCCAGCTTCAATGCCTTCATCCATGACAGTTTTAATATCTCCCTCACTCAACACGGTATTGAAGATAGCAAACTCATCAATGAGACCTTGCCACTGACGACTTCCACCCCAGTCACCAATTCTACCAGGGTCGAGAACACCAGGATTACCTCCCCAATCGTTTTCAGCATCAAGTTCACCGTCGATGTAAAACCTGATTTTCTTCTCTTTAGCACTGTATGTAGTAGCAATGTGGACCCATTTATTCATCTCGTCACCAGCTAACGTATATTTTGCAAACGTGTCATTTCCACCAGCATTACTGTGAATAGAAAATTCAACTCTTTTGTCAGGATGCAGCTGATAATGGATATCACCCGCTTTCCAACCGGTGACGTTGTAGAAAACGCGCCACTGTCCTTCTCTACCAGTAGATTTTACCCAGTGAATAAAAGTTATTTCCTCAAAAGAACCTAATCTCTTAGGAATATTAATCCATTCGTTTGTCCCATTTAATTCAATTGCTTGACCTTTTTGCCCATCAACATATTTCCCGCCTTGAGTTTCACCATTAAAATCGTTTGCAGAAATATCTTTAGCATCACCATCAAAAAGCCATGCAGCGACTATAGTTTCTTCCGATATCTCTGCTAAGCTGGGCATACTAACACACAGAATTAGCAGCATAATAAATAAAAATGTGAAATTTCTTATCAAAATATACCTCCTGTAAAATGTAAAAATAGAGAATTGCTTTTATTCTCTATGTAAATACGACTTTACCAACTCAAATTTTGACTGATATTATCACAAAATTCGCAATAATACAATAAAATAAACTTAAAATGGTTCTATACAACAGTTATATTGATCTATGTTTTGCAAGACCACGTGGGTTTTCAAAAGCATCAACCCACAAATGACACCATTCAGCATGGTCTGTCAATACAGAATCAGGGTTCTTGCGACTGCGAACGATAAA
>JAGFCA010000146.1 GCA_022394755.1 Candidatus Poribacteria bacterium | reverse complement strand
GCAGCCAGTTCGCACATCTGCGTTTGGCGATTATGTAAATCCATCTGGAAAACTTGCTCGGGTCTTTTAACGTAGATAGTTTGTTGTGTGCTTGTAGAAAGACATCTTGTGTGATCTCTTCAGCTACGTGATAATCTCCAATTCTTTGCCATACGATAGCGTGAATACTCTTTTGGTATTTTTGGAATAAATCACTAAATGCATTGCCATTACCAGACAATATTTGGTGGATAAGTTGAACATCGTCTTTTTCCATCATTAACCTCCGCCATAGTTTGGTTCACGATTATACATGACACATTTTTGTGATAAAAAGGGTGCAAAACTTGAGAGAAAGTAAAAAGCAGAGTAGTGATCTACATTCTATATTCTTAAGACGAAATATACCAGTCTATTTATGAGAGCAGGGATTACACAGATAATACATAATATCCAACTGCGCACGTAAAGAAGATTTAATCTGCGTCAAGTAATCAGACACAATCCAAGAAATCCATCTAACCGTAAAATCTGAGATTCTTAAAACAGCACATTCATTTCAATCACACATGCAATCCTATTGCGAATCCATTGTTTCTATCCTTTATAAACACTACATACCCACCAACGATCAATTATAATAGAAGGACAAGAAATCGTAGCAAGGATACGGAAACATGCATCTACACATGAACTGTGGAAAATACCGAAATATTCCAATCGCGACAATCATGACAGAGATGTGGCGGACAGAATCCTGATAAAAAGTGGATTAAGGTGGTTTTCTGATTGACTGTGATATGCATTCTGTTAAATGATTGGTCATTCAAGAATAATCAATGAAAATACTAAAATCATTCACCAGTCGCAGATTGAAGAGAAGTAATAACAACGATCATTTCAACAAAACAGAACCAAAGAGCGAGGGACTAAATTTTTTATTCAGTAACAATATGACCACCTGTAAACCCTTTTATTCACTGAATTAAAAGGCAATTTTCGCTTAATACCAGTGGTATAAGATTTAATACCAAATGGTATTAAATTGAGTTGAATGCATTGATGAAATTACCTCTGAAAACAGACCTACGATTTGACAATTATATGTCAGTATTACAAATACTATACACACTGCTGTTCTTTCATTTTGATTGACATTAGGTCTCTATTGATGTATTATAGAATTATATTCTCACCGAATTTGAAATATCTAGGAACAGAGGAATATAATGCCGACAATCTTGGAGCAGTATCATAAAACCTTTAGAGAAGAC
>JAGFCA010000213.1 GCA_022394755.1 Candidatus Poribacteria bacterium | reverse complement strand
ATATTTCAGACGAGTTAAGTTTGCTCTCATAAGTACTGTTTACATTCCAATTTCCTGCTCTGTTAGGATTAATACCCGTAGTCGTTGGTTTATCTGAATCCACTGAAGAACCTACTTGGGGAACTTGCAGCATACACGGAGTATATTCTATATCCACAAATCTACATAAATCTGCAACTGTCTTTTCAGGTGAACTCAGTAGTTGTTCAAAATAGACTGTATAGACTTTGTCACACTTTGAAAATCTATCTGCTGTATTAACTGCTGTATGCCATATTCTGCTAATTGTAAGTGGGTGGTAATTGATCCAATCACGCAGTGATTCAATTAGTGGTAAGTCTGTCCCGCCAAGGAATCTACGTTGCCATTTTCGTTTCTGAGACAACAACACATCTCGTGGGTCACGTATCATATTTATTATTTTTGCTTGAGGATAGACTTTTAGTATTTCATCAATATAAAACACATTTCGCGGAGTCTGATCACAAGGTATTGATTTATCATTCAGATTCGTTTCAGATTGAAGAAATGTTGAGAAAAGCTTAGTTGGAGAGACTGGATAATCACTAAAATCAGCACAAAATTCCTGTGCATCCACTTGGAAATCTCGTGTATCGCCCTGTTTACGATAACCTACTCGTTGTATACAGAATAGTTTTGAGGCTAATTCAATTGCTTCTGTTTCGTTCAATCCAGATGTGAGATTCGGAGACCATAACTGACCAAAAAAGTGTAGTTCACCAAATGTAAACACATCACTATGATTTCCCAAAATACGTCCCATCATTGTTGTTCCACTACGACTGTTACCAACAACAAAGAGCATTTTATCACTTCTCACTTACTTACCTCAAGAATACCAAAACTGTTTTTTGGAATTACAAGATATTTACATGCCCTCGCCATTCCTGGATTTTCACCTCAATTTTTCCAGAGCCTTCCATCTCAGCATTTCCGCCGTTCGATGCAGATAGATTGTCATTTGCAACAAAACGATATACGACATCTTTGTTCATGTCCCTACCATCAATTTTGAAATTAGGAACGAGATCATCTGCGGTGCGATTACTTACCGTTAGAAAAACTGTCTGACTACTTCCAATTGCTTGAATCTGCACACCCGGTATATTTTTATTCTCATAATCCAACTTACCTGCAAGTTGAGGTATGTTACCCATTGAGATAGCATACTGGGTATCTGATTCTGCAAATGCTTCTCCAATTAACTGAAATGAGGAATATACTGTACGACGAATAGTGTCACCATAATCTGATTTCGGTTCTCCACCATATTTCCAAAAGGTTTTTGTATTTATTGGCGTGATTCGAGAGAATACTGGAAATCCCTTTCCAGGTCCTGTAATCACATGAAAGTTCGCATGTTTGATGTTAGGGTAACTCAGTAATCTGATGAGAAAATCACCGACATACATCGCATGCAGTTGTGTGTTCGCTACACGATTTGCTGGATTGGCTATATTCCATTCTGTAACCCACATCTCTTTGTCTGGAAATAGACCATGATAATATTCCATCGCTATATCAAATCCAAAATGAATCCAACCGAATAAGTAACGACGCATTGTGTCTATTTCAACATCTTTTACTGCTTTGTAAGCATACACATGAACGGTAAATGCATCATACCATTCTGTGGTAGATGGATCAGAATAACTTGCTAACTTTTCATCCCATTTACGCTGAACAGTTTTAATTAAGAACCCTTCCTTGTGAAATGCCACAGGACTCACGCACACAGATACTTTTATTTCAGGATTGACAGCTTTCATCGCTAATGCATGCTTTTTTGCTTCATTCATATATATATTAGCAGTACGAAATTTCTTTACATAGTGCGGCAAATAGTATTCGTTACCAAGTTCCCAATAATCAACTTTGTACCCTTTCTCCATTGTATAACGAACCCATGCAGCACTCTGCTCTGGGTTACCTGTCCACATATTGACAACTATGACAGGCGTAATATTCAAGTCTTGACAGAGTTTCATGTAATCATCAAAAGAGATAATACCATCACGACGTTTCTGTAGTTTTGTATAATTCCCTCGATTCCGCCTATTCAACTGAGTACTAAGTGTGGAATTCATCTCCTCTTGTTTGAAACCTGATATGTTCCAATGATAGAAATTGCCAACTGTCCCACCAGGAAACCTCAATGTTTTGGGTCGTAATGCTTTCGTTAATGCAACAAAGTCCCCATCAAGATACCCGTAATCTCCAGTCATCATGTTTGAATTGAAGCCATAGAGTTCTTTTCTCAATGGTGTGCTTGTTTGGGTGTCAATTTCTATATGTAGGGTCTCAACAGTCGATTCAATTATATCACGTTTAAAGACGTTTCTATAAAATATCATACACAAAATCAAAATAACAATTACAGATATAATCCTTGTGATTTTAGATTTCCACATTCTACTTAGGAGAGTTAAAAGAAAATTCATAACGTAATCCTCAGTGGTCTATATGTTTGAATGGTAGAATCACTTACGAACATTAAAGCAGCACACATCCAGAAGTAAAAACCGTAACCACGAAATTCGAGAGTTCTATTAAAAAACAGTAGAAAAACTGTAACGACCACAAGACAAAGCATGACTAATGCCGTTTCCTTTGTAATTTTGCTGACTGTCCTCCTGTAGATTCTCAATGATGCAGTAAAAAGCTTATAAAAGATCAACATAAACAGACCTAATCCTAATAATCCATAGAAACAAAGGATCGCAACCCAATATACATCCTTGAATCCTTTCTTGCTCAGTATCTTAAATAAAAACGATCGTTTACTATTGTTTAGTCTTTCAATAGTTGTGTTTTGATCTGCACCATAGCCCAATAATGGTTTATTTGAGATGACAGTCGGAACATTCCCAAGAAGTGCGCCGAGTCGTTGTTTCTGTGCTACCTTGACATAAGAACCAGAAAAAACACCCGTTATATTTCCTGTAAGTCCAACTTTTGCTTTTCTTGGATTAACATATTCTAACTCAAACGGGTTTACAATTGCCAAGAAAACACTGAATATTAATAGGGCAATGAGTGATAGGCGAAGCGTCTTTTTCCATCCAAATTGAAAGAAAAACCAAACAACGCATGCCAACATAGCAGAAAAAGTTGCTGCACGAGAATAAGAACGTGCAATGAACAACAGCAAGATACCTATTCCCAGTAGATTCAGATATTCAAGTCGCTTAATTCGTGACAGGAATATGGCGAGTATTACAATCATGAAAACGCCATAGATGACAGTATCACCCAACGTGCCGTAA
>JAGFCA010000127.1 GCA_022394755.1 Candidatus Poribacteria bacterium | reverse complement strand
GTATAATGATGTTTTCTACACACTTTTCGCCTCTCCGAGGCTTTAGTAGTATTCGTATAATGATGTTTTCTACACACCTTTCGCCCCTCCGGGGCTTTTGTAGTATTCGTATAATGATGTTTTCTACACACCTTTCGCCTCTCCGAGGCTTTAGTAGTATTCGTATAATGATGTTTTCTACACACCTTTCGCCTCTCCGGGGCTTTTGTAGTATTCGTATAATGATGTTTTCTACACACCTTTCGCCTCTCCGAGGCTTTTGGAAAGAAAGGAGTCGTGATTCGGAGATCTGGAATCAAGAAATCAACGGTATGAATGACATTTGTCATTCCCCGAGTATGAATGCCATAAGGCATTCCCCGCCTACAGAAGATAGCTTCCAATAATATTCAATTCCATAGAAATTTTGTAATGACATATTATTTATTTGAAATGGTATTACCTGTCCATTTTGATAATATAATCGTATCTATCTCATGAATCATATAATCTGATGATTTTATGATATTGACCTTTACAGTGTTTTGAGCTGGCATAGAGATGTTGTTTTTATGAATCTGTTTTGTCTGAAGTTGGTGTGTTTTCAAGTTTTTTGAGCTGTTCAAGTTTTTCAAGTTTTTCAAGTTACTTTTTAAGTAATGATTTTTTAATTGGCGGTAAACCCTGTTGGTAGTTGGGTTTACAAAGGATTTGATTAATAGGTGTAAAATATTAAAATTTGAAAAACTTGAAAAATATGGTGTTGTATTCGGGTTTATATTCCTCTGTATCTGATATTTTTGGTTCTTACTATATGTGTATTTTGAACGATTCTCAAAGGTTTGTAAATTGGAATATTGTTGTTGTTGTAATTCTAACATGGGTAATCCTATTCTTCTGACGGCATATTATATTTAATATTATTTAACGATATAGCATTATATAATATTATTTTTGTTTTGACAATTATATTTTAGGAATATTATGTGTTTTATGTAGTTGTTATATATGTTAGTTGTTTGATGTTTGGATTTTCTTCATTTTAATTTTATTATTACGAGATTAACGGTATAGATGTGATGGGATAGTCTTTAGTTGTTAGTTTATAGTTGTTAGTTTACGGTTTTCAGTTTACCGTTTACTGTTATTTTTTAGAATCACGGATTCCGCGGATTTCGCGGATAGGAGTGTTTGATTATCAGGTTTCTACGGAAAAGTCTACCCGACTCGATATGTTCGATTAGAACGGTTCAGTTAGGAAATCGCGAATCAACGGTATGAACCCATTTAGGGGTTCCCCGCGCATTCCTGGGCTTCAATATCCTGGAGCAATCTTCTTTTCTATAAACATTTCGTCCCTACAGGACTCAGTTGTGTGAAGCATTTTTTCTATAAACATTTCGTCCCTACAGGACTCAGAAGTGGGGATATGATGGATGTATGTAACAGATGGGTGTAGCTTAGCGTAATTTCTATTGAGATATTCAATTATATAAATACGATAAATATACATGGATTAGAAGCTGGGGTACAAACCACCAGTTTTTTTATTGCAGATACCATAAGGATTTTTATGGAATATATAAGAGATGCGGGATTGAATGTATTTGCTAAGAAAGCATTGATTTCTTCTGTGGTTCGTTTGGATGTAGAAAAACCAATCACTTATCCTGATTATGTTACGGCTTTCGGTGTGGAGCAGTCTGTTTCGTATTCAAAGATAAATAAATCTGAAAATAGGATTAACCATAGGTTTTCTCTGTTTGAAATGAGTGGTGGGAGTGGGTTTTTCATATCAGAATGTTTGATAGTTACCAATTTTCATGTTGCGATAGGAGCTTATTCTATATTCGCGAAGCTTGCTGGGTCAGAGCGCGAGTTGGCAGTAGAGGGTGTTGAGGCTTTTGATATAAGAAATGATTTAGTTGTTTTGAAGGTTGCTGGTGAAGGGATGCCTCTTAGTCTTGGGGATAGCAATACTGTTGGAGATGCGGATTCTATTTGGGCAGTTGGCTATCCTGAAGGTGTCGCTAAAATAAATCATGGTACAGTTAATGGTTCACAGTGTTGTTGTAATCAAATTAAGATGAATATTGATACCTCTGCAGGTAGTAGTGGGTGTCCTGTACTGAATAGCGATGGAGAAGTTATTGGTGTAGATGTATCTGGTGATGAACTTTACAGTTATGCTATTCCTTCTAATGAATTACGACGTCTGATTGAATTGGAAAGGATGCCGCTTTCGTTGAAGTCGTGGCATAATGATCCGTATGTGCGTGCGTATATTGAGACAAGGGAAGGCGATATGAAAAAGGAAATAGGGTTGTATGAAGAAGCGGTTTTCCATTATAATATTGCGATTGATCTTGATCCTCATTTTTGTAGGGCTTATAGGAGTAGGGCAGAAGCGAAATTTGGTATTAGAGCGTTTGATGAGGGTTTTGCGGATATTCTGAGTGTTTTGAAGTTGAATCCAGTATCTTTTAGTTTTTCGAGGTTGGGTGCGTTTGTTATTTGGAAGAGGCGTGTTTTTCAGACTACAGTTGCCCGTTTTTTTGCTGGTTTGTATATGAAGGTTGTGGGTTAATGGTTTTAGTTTATAGTTTTAGTTTATAGTTATTAGTTTTGAGGATTGATGAGAATTAGGCGAGAGTGTTTTCTTCATTTTAGTTTGTATGTGTTGATGTTTTTGTGGATTGCGTTTCCACGGCTGGGTGTTTCGGAAGAAACTGTATCTGAAACTGATGTAGCTGTGGAATTGAAAGCAAAAGCGTCAACAGTACGGATTGTCGGCGGTAATCTTGCTCGTTCAGGTAAGGGGAGTGGTTTTTTTGTAGAACCTGATAAGGTAGTTACGAACCTTCATGTGGTATTAGTTCCGGGTCCAATTTTTGTTAGACTGGATAATAATAGAGAGATTTGGTCTGTGGAAAGTGTGACAGCGTATGATATGGAGAATGATCTTGCTATTTTGAAAATAACGGGTACAGGTATTCCACTTCCTCTGGCAGATAGTAATACAGTTGAAGTGGATGATGTACTTTATGCTTCTGGGTATCCTGGTGGTGGAGAGTATAAATTTACAAAGGGTGTTTTGCATAATTCGAATAATAGGGAGAATTTATTAGAAACATCCGTAGTTGTTTTTGGTGGTAGTAGTGGTGGTCCGATGCTAAACGTTGAAGGAGAAGTCGTTGGCATTTGTGTGAGTAGGTCTGATTTGTATAGTTATGCTGTTGTGTCGAATGCACTTAGGACATTGTTGTTGGAAGAGAATGAGACAATACCGATAATCGAATGGTACAAAAATGACGATACACGTGCGTATTCGCTTTATCACCAAGGTCATCGAAAACATTACCTAAATGATTTTGACAGTGCGATTGATGATATGGATGAATCTATTAGACTTTCTCCGAATTTTGTTAAATCTAATGCTGAACGTGGACATCTACATTCGCATTTAGGTGATTTAGAAGCCGTACAAGGAAGGATTGATAAGACACGGGAACATTATCAAGATTGCTTTGCAGATTATGCAGAAGTGATTAGGTTAACCCCAACGGACAATTTAGCATATACCAGTCGTGGTTATGTGTATGCTTATTATGGTCAAATTGAAGCGGATCACGAAAACCTGGTTATAGCTAAGGAACAATATGAAGCATCTTTAGCGGATTATAATAAGGCTATTTCTTTGGAACCAGAGTATGATGTAGCGTTTGCGGGTCGTGGTCGCGTAAGATACCTGTTTGGAGATTTATATGCTAAACAGGATGCTAAAATTACTGCTCGAAAATTGTATATGGAATCTATTGATGATTATAATGTTGCAGTAAAATTGAATCCGAAAGAAGATGCTGTCTATGGAGGTCGTGGTTGGGCAAAATATCGCTTTGGACAATTTATTGAGAATAACGGTAACGTTATGGCAGCTAAAACATCTTATCGTGATGCAATGATAGATATCGATAAAGCAATAGAATTGGATTCTGAAGTAGCTGTTTCTTTTTATAGGCGTGGGATGGTGAAGGTTGCATTGCATTTATATAAGAGTGCAATTGAAGATTTTGATGTTGCCTTGAACCTGAATTCCTATTACAAGGATGCGTATACAGCTCGAGGTGAGTCTAAGGTTGAACTTGGCCGTCTTGATGAAGCGAAGGTGGATTTCTTGAAGGCTAAACAGTCTATTGGACAAGGTGAGGTATCCAGTGATGAAATAGAGAGGGCATCGAAAGAGATGATTTTGGTGCCTGGGGGTGAGTTTCAGATGGGTAGTAAAAGTGCTTATGCTGCACCGGAACATACAGTTTATGTTGATGCGTTTTATATTGATGCTTATGAGGTGACGAATGCACAATTTAAAGCGTTTGTTGATGCGAATCCTGAGTGGCGTAAGGATAATATTCCGCGTAAATATCATAACGGTCGTTATCTGCGACTTTGGGATGGTGATACCTATCCGGAGGGTAAAGGGAATCATCCTGTAGTGTATGTGAGTTGGTATGCGGCGATGGCTTATGCGAACTGGGTAGGTAAACGTCTTCCGACAGAGGCAGAATGGGAGAAGGCGGCGCGTGGTGGTGTTGTGGATGATAAATATGTATGGGGTGATGTGCGTGATCCGGTTAGATCGAACTATGGGTATTATGACACGAATACGTTGCCGGTTGGTAGTTATTTGCCGAATGGTTTTGGATTGTATGATATGGGTGGAAATGTGTTGGAATTGTGTTTGGATGAATATGATAAGGATTCTTATCTGGGTTCGGCGAAAGAGAATCCTTTATTTGGAGAGAAGGATAAAGATGTATTGTTGCGTGATTTTTTGGAAGTGAGTACGCGTCGTGTATGGCGTGGTGGTTCTTGGAATTCGCGTGGACCTACGCAGACAGCGGACCGTGGTAAGGGTTTACCATCAACGACGAATAGTTGGCTTGGGTTTCGGTGTGTTATTGATGGTATTGAGTTGGTGGATTAGGGATTGTTAGAATCAGGGAGTATGTTGATTATGTGGATTACGCGGTAATAGGTTTATTGTAGGGATGGTTTTGTTTGAGATTCAGTACGTTGTGTAGAAGAGGTAGAGTTGTGAATTTTGGGGTCAGTTGTGTATGTGATGATCTCTAACAGTTTTGGTACAAAGAGATGT
>JAGFCA010000023.1 GCA_022394755.1 Candidatus Poribacteria bacterium | reverse complement strand
ATGACTTTAAATTGTTTAGCAGCCATAATAGACTCCAAGGTAAATGAATAATTATCTTGAGTCTAAGTATACAATTATTTGAATAAACTATCAAAATTAAGTTGACTTTACACTAGGTAAGAAATACAATCTTACATATATCCTAACAATTTATTGTCAATTATGATATTATATTGTAATTTTATTTATATGAATGTATCATAATTTCAATTTTCATACTTTTGAATAGGATTGGGAACCGAGAACTTTATCAGTATTTTGACTGAAGTGCAATCATTCAATAAGCAAATAATGGAGTTGTTTATGAGAGATCCATATCATCTATATATTCGTCTAGTACTATTCTTTTCTATCTTACTACTAATCTCCACATCTTTCGCAAATGAATTAAATGAAAAAGAAAAAATTGAATTCTTTAATTCTGAAGTAAAACCTTTACTTGAAACACATTGTATACAATGTCACGGTGCAGAAGAACAGATTGAAGGTGGTCTTGAACTAACAAGTAGAAATAAGATTTTAGATGGCGGTAATTATGGACCAGCAGTTTCACTTGAAAAACCAGAGGAAAGTTTCATATTAGAGATGATTGGTTATGGAGATGAAACTGCACAAATGCCTCCTGATGGTAAATTAGATGATTCAACCCTTCAAGTGTTTTATAAATGGATTAAACTCGGACTCCCTTATCCTTCTGAAATAATAGAAAAAAAGTCTATTATTCACACTCCAAATCATTATTGGGCATATAAACCAATACAGCGACCTGAAATACCAAAAGTAAAGAATAGTGATTGGGTGTTAAATCCAATTGATGCATTTATTTTAACAAAACTGGAATCACACGGTTTTTCTCCTGCCCCGCCTGCCAATAAACTATCACTCATACGGAGAATATATTACGATCTGAACGGATTACCTCCATCCCCAGATGCCATAGCAGCATTTGTGTATAATGATAAACCTAATTCATACGGAAATCTGATAGATAAACTCTTGAAATCACCTCGATATGGAGAGAAATGGGGACGCCACTGGCTTGATCTTGTACGGTATGCAGAAACCAATGGGTATGAACGGGATTCAGATAAACCGTATGTATGGAGATATCGAGACTACGTTATTAATGCATTTAATACAGACAAGCCATATAATGAATTTATCAAAGAACAACTTGCAGGTGATGAATTTGACAATGTTACCACAGAATCAATAATTGCCACAGGTTACCATCGGCTTGGTGTCTGGGACGATGAACCTGCTGATCGTAAACTTGCAAAATACGATTACCTTGATGACATTATATCTACTACTGGACAAGTAATGTTGGGTATGACCATAGGTTGTGCTCGATGTCATGACCATAAGATTGATCCAATTTCTACACACGATTATTACAGTTTTCTTGCGTTTTTCCATGACATCATACCACATAATAGAGGTACACTCGCAGATATTGGTTCACCAGAACAACAAGCTGAACGTGATAGGCTAATTCTTGAAAAACGAATTGTTGAAGAACAGTTTCAAACTCAGCTTTACCCACTTCAAGAGAATATAAAAATTGAATTATCAAAGTTAATTCAGGAACCAATAGCCCCCAAAATACAACAATCCCCTATTAAGGATTTGAAATATCGTTATTATCATATTCCGATGGAAAATACTCCTGATGATTTTGATAGTCTTGTTCCTATATCTGAAGGGAAAGTATTTAGTAACCTAATCTCACTTGCTCCATCAAGTAGAAAGAAATACGTGGGTTTGGTGTATGAAGGGATATTGTCAGTTCCAACGAGTTCAACCTATACATTTCATGTAAATCTACATGGGTCATGTAGATTGATTATTAATGAATATAAAATAGCGGACCTGATTGGAGATAGAGACTTAGAAATTTCACTTGAAGCTGGTGATGTATCAATTAGAATTGAATTTATCAATAGAGAATTGGATAATCCAAAACTCTCTATTTTATGGTCTGGATCTGACTTTGAAAAGCAACCGTTATCTACGACCGCTTCTATTGACTTTGGTAAACTACTAAATACACATAAAGAACAAATCGAATCAAATGATTCATTAAAGGTATTGGTTGAAAAATATAATGAAATTAGAAAAAAACGTGATGAACGACATAGACAACGTATAGTCTATGATCACCATGCATTAGCAATTTCAGAAGGAGAACAAACACCAACTCATATACTCCGACGTGGTAATCCACATCTCGTAGGTCGTGAGGTAATACCAGCATTCCCTTCTACTCTGAATCCACCATCTGCAGATATACCACAATCTAAAGAAGATGCAAAGTCATCTGGAAAACGGCTTGTTCTCGCAGAATGGATAGCCAATGATATGAATCCTTTGACAGCCCGTGTAATTGTAAATCGTATTTGGCATTATCACTTTGGTCGTGGTATAGTTAGGTCAACCAATGATTTTGGGAAGTTAGGAGAGGAACCAACACATCCAGAGTTACTTGACTGGCTGGCATCTGAATTCATTGCATCTGGTTGGAGAATGAAAGCTCTACACAAATTGATTATGACATCAAATACATATCAAATGTCTTCACAGAGTAATTCTGAATACTTGCAAAAAGATGCAAATAATGACACCTTTTGGCGCTATGATATGAGACGTTTAACTGCCGAAGAAATTAGAGATACAGTTCTCTTGATTACTGGAAATCTAAACCTAAAGATGGGAGGTCCAAGTATTTTTCCAGAGGTTTCAAGTGAAGTGTTGGCAACCGCGTCACGACCTGGCAATGCTTGGGGAAAATCACCTCCTGATGAAGCGAACAGAAGAAGTGTTTATGTCAAAATCAAACGTTCACTTCTGGTTCCAATTTTAAATCAATTTGATCAAGCAGATACTGACTCCTCTTGTCCTGTACGTTTTTCTACGACTGTCCCAACTCAATCATTAACAATGTTAAATAGTAAGTTTTATAACGAACAGGCCGTTGCTTTTGCGAATAGAATGCGCTGGGAAGGAGGGGTCTCTATAAAAGATCAGGTTGAATACGGATTGCGGATGGTGTTATGTCGTGAACCCAATATCACTGAAACAGAACGTGCTTTAGATTTTATAAATGAACTTCAAGAATTTGAAAAGTTGAGTCAAGAAGTTGCTCTTAATAGGTTTGCTTTATTGGCATTAAACCTAAATGAGTTTGTATATCTGGATTAATTTATAATTGATTCTTATTTGAATACTCAATAATTTGGAGAATAGATTATGAACAAAGGGTCTAAATTGAAGAATAGCCTAAAATCAACAGGAGAATTCTGTGGGCAGACGCGTCGTGAATTCCTTGGAAATATAGCAGGTGGTTTTGCATCTGTTGCACTTACAGGACTACTATCATCTGATGGATTCTTATCATTCCAAGCAGTTGCAGCTGATAATACAACGCCATATATCAATCCGCTATCACCTAAGCCTTCACATTTTACTCCTAAAGCAAAACGAGTTATTTTTCTCTTTATGTATGGTGGACCAAGTCATGTGGATACTTTCGATTATAAGCCAAAGTTATTTCAACTTAACGATCAAACAGTTGATGTTAAGACAAAAGGTCGTGGTGGTGAAAAATCAAAGGGGAGAATTGTTGGTCCAAAATGGAATTTCAAACAATATGGTGAATCCGGACAGTGGGTTTCAGATCTGTTTCCAAATGTTGCAACGTGTGTAGATGATATAGCATTTATAAAGTCAATGACTGCGGATTCTCCTTTACATGGTTCTGCCATGTTAATGATGAATGCTGGACGGGTAATTAGTGGTCATCCATCATTAGGTTCTTGGATAAATTATGGCTTAGGAAGTGAAAATGAAAATCTTCCAGGCTATGTGGTTATGCTTGACAAAACAGGTGGACCGATAAGCGGAGCCAAAAACTGGAGTAGTGGGTATATGCCTGCTGTTTTTCAAGGAACAGTTTTTCGTTCAAAAGGAACGCCAATATTAAATTTAGATCGACCAAGTGATATGAGTGACGGTGAACAACGTCGATTGCTTGATTATCTGAGAGAGTTTAATTCAAACCATTTGTCAAAGCATACCGATAATTCAGATCTCTCAGCACGAATTTCAAGTTATGAATTAGCATATAAAATGCAATCTACTGCCCCTGAAGCAGTTGACTTGAATGATGAACCAGATTATATAAAAGAACTTTATGGCATGACAGAAAAGGAGACAGAGGATTTCGGTACTAAATGTATACTGGCAAGGCGGTTGGTTGAACGAGGTGTCCGTTTCATTCAGATCTATTCTGGTGGTGCACATAATGATGACAATTGGGATGCACACGGAGATATTGAGAGGAATCATAACAAACATGCTAAGTCTACAGATAAGCCTATTGCTGGTTTACTCAAAGATCTGAAACAGCGTGGACTACTTGAAGAGACTTTGGTTGTTTGGGGGGGTGAGTTTGGACGACAACCTACTGCTGAATATGCAAAGGGAACTGGTAGAGATCATAATTCGTATGGGTTTACTATGTGGATGGCTGGTGGTGGTATAAAAGGTGGGATTAGTATTGGAGAGACAGATGAACTTGGAAGTGCGGCTGTAACGGATCCTTTTCATGTGCGGCATTTACATGCAACAATACTACATCAACTCGGTATTAATCCGAATCAACTCACATATTTCCATGGTGGTTTAGATCAGAAACTTGTAGGTGTTGAAGGTGCAGAACCTATTTGGCAGGTACTGAGTTAATGCTTCTTATCTATTGATGAAATTAAAGAGTGTTATACATATCAAAATTCTTTGTTCTTTCTGTCGTATAAGATAGATACATTACTTGGAAAGTATTGAATAAATTACAATCTATTCTTTTGTATCAGTATACTCATCAATAATAGCATCAGCTAAACTTCGAATAGTTGCTTGATCGGCAATAACATCAACTTCAAGTCCTGATTCAATTGCTGTTTCAGCAGTTGTTGGTCCTATAACTGCAATCTTTGTATTATCTAATAATTCAGGGAATTTGTCTTTTGGTAATACTTCAATGAAATTCCTAACAGTTGAAGAACTTGTGAATGTAACCATATCAATTGAACCATCCAGAAGAGATTCTGTAATTGATTGACTATCGTTCCCTAAGACTTTCACAGTATCATATAGGGGTAAATCGTCTACGATTGCCCCTCTTTCTTTTAATATAGCAGGTAATTCCTGTGTAGAAATTTTCGCTCGCGGTAGTAATACTCTCTTATCTCTAATGTCTTTAATCTCAGATGCAATCCCTTTTCCACTTGATTGAGTTGGGATAAAATCTGGATTAATACCTATTCTATTTAGTGATTCAACTGTTTTTGATCCAACCGCACATATATGACAATCACTGAAAACTCTTGAATCCAAGCCACAGTCACGAAGTCGATCATAATATATCTCAACAGCGTTAACACTCGTAAAGATTACCCAGTGGTATTGTTGTGGTGTAGGAAGTTGATTGCTATCAATCTCAAGCGGGTGAATTTCTATTGTAGGAAATTGTATAACATCAGCACCATATTCCTCTAAGATATCAGCGAATTCGCTGTTTTGGGATCGGGCACGGGTTACAATTATCTGTTTTCTAAATAATGGCTTGTTATCAAACCATTGAAGGTATTCTCTTAAACAATTTACTTCACCGACAACAATTATAGCAGGACTTTTTAATCCTACTTCTTGTGTTTTTTCAACTATATTTGAAAGTGTTCCTTGGATGACAACCTGGTGTGGGGTTGTACCAACTCTGACTAAGCTTATTGGAGTTCTACTATCTCTACCATTTTCAATTAGACAGTCAACAATCTGTCTCAGATGTCCAACCCCCATATATACAACCAGAGTATCTACTGCTGTTGCCAGACCAACCCAATTAATTTTTGACTCAGAATTTAAGGCTGCTGAATGTCCAGTAACAAAAGCAACTGAGGAAGCATAATCACGATGAGTGACAGGAATGCCAGCATAAGCAGATGCTGCTATGCCTGATGTTACCCCCGGTATTATTTCAAAAGGTAGTCCTTCCTTTACTAATGCCATAGCTTCCTCTCCGCCCCGTCCAAATATAAAAGGATCTCCACCCTTTAACCGAACTACTTTTTTTCCTGCTCTGGTATGATCGATAAGTAATTGGTTTAATTCTGATTGTCTATTTGGTTTTGTACGCGGATCAGGGGCTTTTATTATTTCTGTGTGTTTAGGACAATATTCAAGAAGTCTTTCATTCAATAACAAGTCATATATTACGACATCAGCCATTTGAAGACATTCTAATCCCCTTAATGTAATTAGTTTTCTATCACCTGGACCTGCCCCTACAATATATGCAATTCCTGATTGGTTTATATTTTTTGGTTGGTTCATTATGAGTTTATTTGTAAGGATATTAATTTATCAGCACCTTTTCTCAAGAGCTTATCTGCAACAATCTTACCAATATCAGATGCATCTTCTAATTTACCTGAAGATTCTTCAACAATCCGTTGTGACCCTTCGGGATGGCATACACATGCAATAAGTTGTAAATTGTCGTCTATGTACTTTGCGTAAGCACCAAGCGGTAATTGACATCCACCGGAAAGAGCTTCTAAGACAGTTCGTTCTGCAGAAATCTCTGCAGATGTTTCTGGGTCATTGATTGGATGAAGCATATTAATTATATCTGCATTATCTTCACGAACCTGTATTGCTAAGGCACCCTGCCCTACAGCAGGGACAATAAGATTAGTATCAAAATACTGTGTAATTAAATCCTGCTTTTCTAAACGTTTAACACCTGCTGCAGCAAGAATAATTGCATCAATATCAGTCGTATTCAGTTTATTAATACGTGTATCTACGTTACCTCGTATATCTACAATCTCTAAATCAGCTCTACTATATAACAATTGAGCCTTTCTTCGTGGACTTGATGTGCCAATTTTTGCACCAGTAGCTAACTTATCTAATTGATGGTTATTATCCGATATGAGAATGTCGCGAGGATCTTCACGCTGTGGGATAGCAGTAATACATAATCCTTTTGGCATTTGTGTCGGTAGGTCTTTTAGGCTATGGACAGCTAAATCAATCTCTCTGTTTATCAAGCCGATTTCAATCTCTTTAGTAAAAATGCCTTTTCCTAATCCTACTAAAGAACGATCTTGTATTTTATCCCCTTTAGTCTTGATAATTTTTAGATTTATATCAATTTTGGGGTATAGATTGTTTATTTTCTTTTTTATAAATTGGGATTGCCAAAGAGCGAGTTGACTACCACGTGTTCCAATGGTAATTGATGAGGTCATTCCTGTTCCTTATCATATTTCTCATCTAATGCAAAGAGTTCTCTAAGTGCATGAACATATTGACTATGATCTGCATTTCCATCATTCACAGAATGTCGTAAGTTTTGAACAGGGTGATGAAGTAATTTCTTAACAATTGCGTTAGCCATAGAGGTAATAGCAGATTCCTGTGTTTTAGAAAGATTTGCTAAATTAAGACATTCTTGTATTTCAACATCTGCAATATCTTGAAATTGTTGATGTAATGCTTTTATGGTAGGATTTACTTCTAAAATCTGTAATTGATCATGAAATCTCTGTGCTTCCTGAGTGACAATTTTTTCTGCTCTGTCTGCTTCTTCATATCGATCTTTTAAATTTGATGCAACGACTGCTTCTAAATCATCAATATTATAGAGGAATGCATGATTTATTTTACTAACATCTGGATCAATGTCCCTTGGTACAGCAATATCAATCAAGAACATATATTTATGCTTTCGCTTCCTCATAATATCAGCAAGTGGTTTCCGCTGTATCATGTAGTTAGGTGCTTCAGTGGAACTAATGACAATATCAGCATCAATGAGAAAATCTAAGTTTTCATCATAAGAGACAGGTATACCATTAAATTTTTTAGCAAGATTTACAGCACGCTCATAGGTACGGTTAGCGACTATTACCTTAGAAACACCATTGGCAACCAGATGTTTTGCGGTAAGTTCACTCATTTCTCCAGCCCCAATGATAGCAACAGTTTTTTGTTCTAATGTATTAAAAATCTTCTTAGCAAGTTCTACTGCAGCATAACTGATTGAAACTGCTCCGGATGCAATTGTAGTTTCAGTTCGTATTCTTTTTCCAACACTAAATGCTTTGGTGAATAAACGGTTTAAAATAGTTCCAGACCCACCCGCGGAACGAGAGATATCGTAAGCTTCTTTAACCTGACCTAATATCTGAGATTCTCCAACAACCATAGAATCAAGACTTGATGTGACCCTGAAAAGATGTTGAATAGCTTCAATGTTCTGATGTAAATAACTCCATTTCTTGAGGATATCTGCACCAATACGATGATAATGTGACAGAAAATCGAGAAGTGTCTTTGTAGGCGATTCAGTAATCATCTGAGGGTTTGCAACTGCATATACTTCTACTCTATTACAAGTAGATAAGATCACTGCTTCTTTCAGATGATATGAATTACGTAAATTATGGAGGGATTCAATGAGTTGTTCTTCAGAAAAAGCCAATTTCTCTCTAAATTCAATTGGAGCTATATGATGACTTGTTCCGATAGATACAATATTGTTCATTCTATCACAAAAATATTAAAATAATACTAATTAGTAATATTATATAAATTATACCACATCTATGTATTGATGTCAAAATAGGTGAGATTCATCTATTGAAATTCATGTATACTATCAAGAGTTAGATCCACACCAACATAGGTACATAATACTGCAAGAAATCCGAGTATAGATAAGAACGCTGCTTTTCTACCACGCCATCCCCAGAATTGTCTTATACAAATATGAACAACATAAATTAACCATGTTACTAAGGTTGAAATGACTTTAGGATCATACCAATTCCAAGGTAAGTCTTTTAAATATGTTGGTAGAAATGAACCAACCAATACGCCTATAGTAAGTAGAATTACACCAAGAAAAATAAAGATAGAACCAAGTTCGTCTGCAACATCTAATGGAGGAAGAATGTTATACAATAATGTCTGTGTCTTTTCGCGGATTTTCTTCTCTGCAATTAGATACATTAACCCAAAACCAAATGCTGCTATAAATGATGCATAACTTAAAATGATTAGAATTACGTGTGGAATCACCCAATTTGTTGTGAATATATCGGCACGATGGGATGTTGTTTCAGAAAAACTATATGAAATTAGTATAAATATAAAAGCGACTGGCATTACAAAACTACCTAATGTTCTTAGTTTCGTCAACCGCACTATTATGAGGTATACCAGAGTGATTGTCCATGCTAAAAATGCTATAGAGTCTGACCACTTAGTTATAGCGAAATAACCTTGTTTTATCCACCAAAGAATTATGAATAGAGTTAATATTCCAAATGACAGAATTGTCATCCAAAATGCTATCATTTCCATTCTGGACCGAATACTCACTGCATCACTTCTTTCACCAAATGTTAAATAAAGTACATGGAATATTGTTGTGGCTAAATATAATAATACAGTGATAAGAAATAAAAAGTTCATAGATTGAATTATTTAATTTTATTTTGAATTCAAGAAATACTCAACAAGCTTATGAACCTGTTGAATCTTACCGTGTGAGATCCAGTTGTATAGGCATTCATTTTTACAGTTCTTATCGGTTAAACGTAGACAACACTTTTTAGATTCCTGTTCTTTTTCTAAAATTTCCTGACACTTTGGATTATTACTATCACTGTTTTTTTCTACATAATTAATTAGATTATCAAAGAAAGTTGCTCTTTCTTTAGATGTATTAAGTCTACTTAACACTTCTGGTCGGATTTCACCAAGAAAATTGATAAATTTCCCATACCCATTGTTTGTAAATTGCTTAGAAATTCTATTATATAGATCCTTAGTAATATTAGTGTCATGATGATTTTTAGTAGACATACTAATTATCATGTCCCCATTAATAATGGTTTTTGGTGTATAGAATGATCCACAATTCGGAGTGTTAACATACTCATAAAGAACTCCTATATTCTCAACAAGGTCTGAATTAACTAATTTTTCATCAGAAATTAGAAGAAAAGCATCGGTAAAGTCAGCTTCTTTTGCCATTTTAGTAGAAATACTAACTACATTTGCTCCACATTTAACAAGTAGATTTCTCCTTTGCATTAATTCGTCTGAAATCTCATCATATATTAATATACAGTTTCGATTTTCCAATAAGAAATATACTGGATATGGTAGATTCTGATTTTCAATGGATGTTGGATTCTCATTCTCATAACCCAATGTATAGAGTGAAGAGGCGGAGAGTAGTTCTTCGAAGTGTTCTCGAATTCGCCGGCTGGTGGCAGGACTTTTTCCACTTGTAGAAATACTAATCATGGTTTCCCCATTCGTTACTACAGAAGCTGCGGCATAGGTACATTGAGGAATTATATCAACTACATTAACTAAGCGGATATTATAGTTTTCATAGGCTTCCTGATAGACAGCAGTATTAATATTATTATCGTCAGTAGCAGCACAGACTAAAAAGTAATTTATAGCATCCCCTTGTTGGAAATCACGTTTTAACCAGGAGATATCTCCTAAATCAGCTAAATGGTTAATTAGATCAGTCGCATTTGGACTAATGACGGTTACCTTACCTCCACTGACCAACATAGAAACAACTTTTCTTTCAGCAACAATTCCACCACCAATCACCAGACATTCCCGATTATTAAGATTAATATAGGCTGGGTAAAACATCTTATTGTAAGGTAGGATTCTCTTGAAATATATACGGATTGATAATAACGATCATGAATCTTTGAAGTCTTTAGGAATCACGTGAGACAACATAATCTGCGAGTTGTAAAAGTGCCTTAAGTTCTATTGATTCAGGTATAGATGACAATGCAGCTTTTGCATTGTTGGCATAGTCTTGTGCAATCTTTAAACAGTGATCCTGAACATCATATTTATTAAATAGAGTATTTACAAAGTCAATCGCTTCAGATTCATCTGTTTTAGGGTCTAAGACTTTTTCAAGATTCTTTTTTTCCTCTTCATTACAAACCTTACGTGTGTAAATAATTGGAAATGTTAGTTTACCTTCACGGAGATCCCCAAAGGCATTCTTACCTAACTTTTCTGTGTCCTCAACAAAATCCAGTAGGTCATCTACCATTTGAAAGGCTGCACCAATATGGTTGCCATAAGATGTGAATGCATCAACACTTTGTTTTTTTAGGGATCCAAGCTGAGCACCGAGTGTGCAAGATGCGGCAATTAATTTACCAGTCTTGAAACTAATTATTTTAAGGTATTCTTCTTCAGCAATATCGAAATCTCCACTCTTATAGGCATGAATTACTTCACCTTCACACATTGACTGGGTTGTATCTGCCAGAATATCCATAGCAGGATCTTCTGCATGCCGTGAAACTAACATAGATAATACACGGGCATGTAAGTAATCGCCAACAAGTACAGCAACCTTATTACCCCACTTTGTCTGTAATGTCTCACGTCCACGCCTAATTGTTGCTTCATCAAGAACATCATCATGAACGAGTGATGCAACATGAATCAGTTCAACAACTGCTGCGAGAAGATGTGCATCCTTTCCATTGTAACCACTTGCTTTTGCTGATAAGATTACGAGGATGGGGCGTAGTCGTTTCCCTCCCCCTTCAACAACATGTTGAACAGCCATATCAACGAAACTATATTCACTTGCGGTATTTTCAGTCAATATTGATTCGACAGCAATTAGGTCATCACTTATTATACTTACAATATCTTCAAGGGTTGACATTAATTTCCTTTATGTTGTATTAAAGGTGAGAAATTACTTCTGTTGCTGCTTCAATTGTGTTTTGAATATCTTCTTCAGAGTGGACTAATGATACAAAACCTGCTTCAAATTGCGATGGAGCAATATATATACCTTTTTCAAGAAGACCCCAAAAATATTCTCTAAATCGGTCAGTATCTGCCGTCCGCGCACCGTCTGCATCCATTACAGTTTCTGAGGTGAAATATAGCATCAGCATTGATCCTACACGACTATGCCATACATCAATTCCATTCTTCTTTGTAGCTTCAGCTAATCCTGCAGCGAGTTTTGCTGTATTTGTTTCAAGTTGTTCATAAACTCCAGGTTCAGATAGAATATTTAGTGTTGTAATTCCAGCTGTAACTGCTAATGGGTTACCTGATAATGTTCCTGCTTGATATACATCCCCTACAGGTGCAACACAACTCATAATTTCTTTCTTACCACCATAAGCACCAACAGGGAGTCCACCACCGATTATCTTTCCTAAACATGTCATGTCTGGTGTGACATTATAATAGGATTGTGCGCCACCATAAGCAACACGAAATCCTGTTATTACTTCATCAAATATTAATACTACTCCAGACTGTTCAGTAATGTCCCTGAGTTCACTAAGATATCCATCATTAGGTGGGATGATTCCCATATTTCCCATGATCGGTTCAAGGATAAGACATGCAATTTCGTCTGCATTGGCTTCTATAGTTGATTTTACTGCCTCAGCATTATTGAATGGAACGGTAAGTGTATTTCGTGCTATATCTTCTGGTACACCACCACTATCAGATAGACCGAAAGTAGCGACACCTGATCCAGCTTTTGCTAATAGGTAGTCAACATGTCCATGGTAACATCCATCAATTTTGATGATTTTGTCTCTTCCTGTATATCCTCTTGCCAGACGAATTGCACTCATTGACGCTTCAGTGCCAGAATTAACAAGCCGGACTTGATCAATAGATGGAACAGCGTTGACAATTATCTCTGCAAGCTCTGTTTCTAAAGGTGTGGGGGCACCGAAACTGGTTCCTCGTGAAGCCACATCTGTTATAGCTTGGATTACTTTTGGATGTGAATGACCTAATACCAACGGACCCCATGAAGCAACGTAATCGATATATTCGTTTCCGTCAACATCAAAAATTCTACTACCATTTGCATGGTCAATAAATCGCGGATGTTCTCCAACTTTACTAAAGTTCCTAACTGGACTGTTGACACCACCAGGTATATATTTTTGGGAATTATTCCATTCAGAGAGAGATTTACTACACTCCAAATTTGTACCTCCTGAAAATTTTATCTAAATATATAGATTTTATTTATTATCAACTGAAATATTCTTCTACCGTTAGATCGGATTAAAATAGTCATCAGCAGGATTGAAAATCCTTTTATATCATAGTTACATAATCAAAACAGAAATTAAGAAATTATTCGATCATTTCTCTTACATCGTACCTCTGTTTTTTTACTTTTAACCCTCAATCCACTCCACTGCTGATTTAGCAAAATAGGTTAATATTATATCTGCTCCAGCTCTTTTTATACTTGTTAATACCTCTAATGCTACACGGTTTTCGTCAATCCATCCATTTTGACCTGCAGCTTTAATCATAGCATATTCACCACTTACATTATATGCAGCAACAGGAATTTGGAATTCTGATTTTACATGTGAGATAACATCCAAGTAAGATAATGCAGGTTTTACCATAACAATATCTGCTCCTTCTTGAATATCAAGTTCAACTTCCCGTATAGCTTCATCAGAGTTAGCAGGATCCATCTGATATGAACGTCTATCACCAAATTGGGGTGTAGATTCAGCTGCATCTCGAAATGGACCGTAAAATGCTGATGCATATTTTGCAGAGTATGCCATAATAGGTATATTCTCAAATCCCTCTTGATCTAAACCATTACGGATTGCACCAATTCTACCATCCATCATATCTGAAGGAGCAATCATATCTGCTCCTGAACGGGCATGAGATATACTTTCTTTCACCAGTAAATCAAGCGTTGCATCATTAACAACATCCCCCGATTCAATTATACCACAATGACCATGATCTGTATATTCACAGAGACAAACATCCGTAATAACCATAATATCTGAGATCGTACCTTTAATTGCACGAACTGCCTGTTGAATTATACCATCATCATCATAGGCTTCAGTTCCGACTGAATCTTTGTACTCTGGTATCCCAAATAATATTACACCGGGGATTCCAAGTTTCTTAACTTCATTAACTGCTTTTACCAATCTATCAACAGAATATTGAAAGCACCCTGGCATGGAAGTGATTTCATTAGCGATATCTTGTCCGTGGACAACGAACATTGGATAAATTAGGTCATCAACAGATAATTTGGTTTCTCGGACAAGACGTCTAATACTTTCATTTGCTCTATTTCTTCTTGGACGCACAATTGGGTAGAAACTCATTCATCCTCCCTGTGCATGGATTCAATCTTGAATTTTTTTAATTCTAATGTAATGATTTTTGGTGAAATAATCTCATTAACCTTTATATCTGTTTTTGTTTTCTTCAACATCTCACTTTCAGCCAACATATAGAGAAAGATTTTATGAGATTCTTGTCGTAATTTAACCATACCTATCTGATCTGCAAACCAAACAGTGGTAACCGTTTCTCCAGCTTTTAGTTCTGGAGTTAGTATATTGTCAGATTTTACTTCAGTTATTGTTTTATATTCGATTTTATTACACTGTGCAAACACCCCAGCTTTAGTAGTAACATTTTCAGGATTCAGTTTTTTTGCAGATTGTATAATTTTAAATGTTAGAGTGGTTTCAGGATCCTCAATTTCATGTCCAAAGTCCGGTAAACCTTTTATTTCTTGCTGAATCTTAATCTTCACTTCAGTTGTACTTACATTCCAGTCCTTACGAACAGGAGACCTTATATCAAGTATTTTATGTTCCTTATCTGAATTTACATCAATATCATATTTCAAATCAACAGTAATACCTGATTCAGCTGGATAAATTTCTGCAAGAGAATCTTTTAATAAGTGTGAGTATATTTCAAGTTCCTTTTTTAACCGGTTTTTCAAGGTTGTTTCATACTCATTTGAAAAATTAAAGGCAACTTTGATGTGATCAATATTAAATAGATTAACATGGATTAAAGGTTGAAAATCTATTTTATTTGATAGTTTCGGTTGGTATTCAAATGACTTATACTTTTTCCCATCAATTTCTTTCTCATTAGATACCCGTCGAGTTAATTCATTTCCATCTTGGTCTGTATATACCCAATAACTCCCCTTACCAACAGGGAATATAGATTCTATAGGACTCATGGCAAAAAGAATTGAGGAATTTAGCAGAATACATAATACTGATATAGATATACTCTTAATCTTCATTCTATTAGATCGTATCTTCATTTATTTACAAAATCATTAGTTCTTAATTTCTTCAGATTTATCAGTTTTTATTTCATAATTTTTCAATTCAATAGTCTCTACTTCATCTGAATTATCAACAGCGTTAATGTATTTTACAATTCCAATTCTTGGAGCAAGCCAAATTGTTGTTGTAGATCCACCTGTTTCTTGATCAGGTAAAAACTGTTTGAATTCAGGAGGTAAAGTTGTATCTGTAGTTGCAGTTACTTTATATTGTATTTTTAAACAATCGTCAAATCTCCCCGCATCAGTCTCAATAGATTCAGTACCTAAAATTGAACCGGCTTCTTCCAAGTTAGTTGTAGCGGATACTGATTTTAGCTCTTCAGGAATTTCAACAGGAATTCCTTGTATATCAAGTTTTAATTCAACTTTCAATTCCAGTTTCATAGCTATCCAATCATCATTGGAATCAACAGGTATTGGCATCATATAGAAATAATCCCATGCGGTTGGTGTTACTGAAAAATCGAATTCCATAGTAATTCCATCTGGTAATTGTTCTACCATTTGTTCACGCATAGTTGCAATTACTTCCTGAAGTTTATTAGTAACAATAGATTTTGTGCCATTTTCTATATCTTCACCGACATACAGAGAAATCCAATCATCACTTACTTGATATTGATAAGGATGCATTATGTATTTATACTCTTCCCAATCTTCAATCTGAGGTTCATATGAAAAAGTACGAAATGTGTTCCCGTCAACATTAGTTTCTTCGATAGCAAACCGTGTAAATTCATTACCATTATGGTCTTCATAGACCCAGAAACTACCAAGTTCGTCGGGAAAATAGTAATCTGCAACTTCATTACCTTGAATAATTGAACTCAGTAAGAATGTAAGTATGAGTGTAAAAATTATTTGAAAAGACTTCACGTTTTTAATGCCTCCAATATGACAAATTCAATGTAATAGTATACTCGAAATCTACATTGATAACAAGAATTATGTGATATGAAATATGTTTCAAGAGTATAAGAAAATATCATGGTGTTTGATACTCATCATTAGGTATTGTAGTTAGTTTATCTTTGATTTTAAATTAACATGACTGTTCTACTGGACACAAAGTCGGTGCTGACATATATATTATAGAAATACCGTCCGAAAAAATGTAATGTCTACATCTAATTAGTCCTATATATATATTCATTTACTACATGTTGATAGACTATCAGTAATAAAATAAACTACATGTTGATAGACTATTAGTAATCAAACGGGAAGGAAACAGGTTCTCCATTATTATTCCAAGACATAGACATTGCTACATCAATTTCACGGTCTTTCCTACCATTATATGCCCCATATTCAGGTTCTGTATCGTTCCGAACAGCATTCACAAGACTCATTAATTCAGAAGCCACTGTAATCTCACCATCACTAAGAGGATAATTATGTAGAGGGTTTTCCCATACAACTTCAGGTTTAGTATCTGCTACAAGTGCAGCGAGTGTTTCATAACCATCAACATTATTAGTTTTGCGTACAATATTAATAGGAATCTGTGTATCCGTATCTTCATTTAAAATCACTGCTTCGTTACGGAAACACATTCCACGTTCAGCATAGAACTTTGTTCCATTAAATCCTCTAAGAGGTGATCCATAAGATAGACTTGTAAAATTGAAAATTCCTACCGCTCCATCTGCAAACTCTATAACAGAATGCTGCCAATCTTCTTCTTTCCGTCTGGGTTGTCCCTTTCTCCAGATATGTTCTTGAACACTAAATCCCTTCCGAAAACCATAGACTCTGACAGGTTCATTATCAAAGCCGACATAACTTCTGAGAAGACCTATACCATGGTAACCATGTCCCCGAAAATCGTTATACGCAACATTTACTTTTCCAAAGATACCTTCAAGAATAAGCTGACGTTTTATACGTTCGGTAGGATTACGGTAGTAATTTTCATTAACTTCAAGTTTTATGTTATTTTCGTTTGCTGATTCGATCATTTTATCAGCTAATTTTAAATCAGTGTTAATTGGAGTTTCAGTACAATAACTTACTCCATGTTGTGAACACATAAGACCTGGAATATGATTATTACTTGGTGTAATTACAATGGAACAGATATCTGGTTTTATTTCTGATAACATTTTTTCAGTATCTGTAAAACCAGGAACTTTATAAGAGTCTACCTGTTCCTGAACTCTTACTTGGTCAACATCACAGACAGCAACAAGCTGTAAATCTTGCTTCAATTTATTTATAATTGGTAGGTATGTATTTGACCCTCGATTTCCTGTTCCAATATGTGCAATTTTTAACTTATCCATATTCACGTTCCTCCAAGAATTTGAAAATCGAATAAACGTTTGGACATCCTATCTGAATGATGTTATTATATGAGATGATTTCATATTATCATTCCTACCACAGAAAAGCAATCTATTTACCCATATAAGGATACTCAGATGTCTGGACCGTTGTCTGGTTTAAGGATTTTAGATTTAACACGTGTTTTGGCAGGTCCGTATACAACTATGATCCTTGCAGACCTTGGTGCTGAAGTGATAAAGGTAGAACAACCTGAAATAGGTGATGAATCAAGAAACTTCGGTCCATTTAATAATGGTTTTAGTTTATATTTCATGAGTATCAACAGAGGTAAAAAGAGCTTAACCCTAAACCTAAAGAATGATCAAGGAAAAGAGTTATTTAAACAACTCCTTAAACAGTATGATATTCTAATAGAGAATTATCGACCAGGAACAATGCGGAAACTCGGTTTGGATTATGAAACTCTATCAAATGAAAATCCCTCTTTAATTTATGCAGCATGTTCAGGTTTTGGGCAGACAGGACCGTACTCAGAGCAAGGGGCATATGATATGATAATACAGGGCATGGGTGGAATAATTAGCATTACAGGTGAACCTGATGGACCCCCTGTGCGCGTAGGAACTTCCATAAGTGATATAACAGCTGCGCTATTTACAACTATAGGAATATTGACCGCATTACACCATCGTAATAAAACAGGTAAAGGACAGATGGTTGATGTTGCTATGTTGGATAGCTTAGTAGCAATATTAGAAAATGCTATTGTACGATATTTTGCTACTGATGATATACCTCAACCCCTTGGTACACGTCATCCAGTTATTACGCCTTTTGAAGCTTTCAGATCAGCAGATGGGTATGTAATTATTGCAATTGGAAATGATACATTATGGGAGAAATTCTGTAAACATACCAACAATGAAGAGCTTATATCAGATGAACGATTTAATACAAATGCAGTTAGAACAGAAAACCATTCAGAGTTATACTCAATTTTATCAAGTATTATATCTTCACGATCAACAGATGAATGGATTGAGTCTTTAGGTAATATTGGAGTACCATGTGGTCCGATTAATTCAATAGATGAAGTTGTTAATCATGAGCAAGTCAGAGCAAGAGAGATGATTACAAATGTAGCACATCAGATTACAGGTAAAGTTGCTATACCTGGAGTACCAATTAAATTGTCCGATACACCAGGGGGTATTGACAAACCTGCTCCTACATTAGGTGAACATACTGAAGAGATATTGAAAGACATACTGAATCTTAATGAACAAGATATAGAAATGTTACAAAGAGATGGTGTCATTTAGATCAGAAATTATTATTAATTGCTGATTTCTGTTAACTAATCAGAAGTGAGAACTACTATGTCAAAAGAAGTGAATCAAGTGTTAGAAGGAACAGATGCATTAAATCTCGAACAGGACCTTGCTACACAAATGGTGGAGGATCTGGATAATTATGTAAATCGAGCAATTCTATCATCAATGGAAAAACGGGAAGCTCTTTGGAATAGAGATTTTAGTAATCATGAAGCTTATTCAAAATCTATCCAACCGAATAAGGAAAGATTCCTAAAACAGATTGGCTGTGTTGATGAACGTTTACCGATTACATCATTATCTTATATTTCAACAACTAATTCTCCTATAGAAATTGCATCAGGTTCGAATTACAGGGTTTCAAGAGTAAGGTGGCAAGTATTTGAGGAGGTTGAGGGTGAAGGTTTACTTCTGGAACCAAAGGATAAACAAGATGTAATTGCTCAGATAATAGCTATTCCTGATGCAGATTGGACACCTGAAATGATTTCAGGTATATCAGAGGAACTTCCACAATCTGCTCAATATGCACGAAATTTAGCAGAATTAGGTTGTAGGGTTGTTGTTCCACAATTATTAAATAGAGAAGACACATTTTCCGGTAATCCAAAGATAGGTAGATTTACAAATCAACCCCATAGAGAATTTATCTATAGAATGGCATATCAGTTAGGTAGGCATGTAATTGGTTACGAAGTGCAGAAAGTACTATCACTTGTGGATTGGATGGACCAAAACGAATCACCTATAGGAGTGATCGGTTATGGCGAGGGTGGTTTAATTGGTTTATATAGTGCAGCAATTGATGAACGTATTCAATCTACGGTAGTAAGTGGTTATTTTCAGGAGCGTGAAGAAGTATGGCGTGAACCTATTTACCGTAATGTATGGGGATTGATACATGAATTTGGTGATGCTGAGATAGGCAGTTTAATTGCTCCACGTACATTGATTGTAGAAACAAGTCGTGGTCCTGAGGTAGAAGGTCCCCCTATAGCACGTGATAATAGGCATGGGGCTGCACCTGGACAATTAATCTCTCCACCGATAAAATCAGTTGAAACTGAAATTAATCGGTGTGGTTTAGTATATGAACAATTGGATTCAATAGACAATTTACAACTAATTTGTCCTGAAGATCGCTTGCCTGGAAGTAAAGAAACGTTATCTGGTTTTTTATCTGGACTTGGAATAAAAGGTTTAGATATAAACACTGATTCCACGTTAACAAATCAATCCGATATATCATATGATGTTGCTTCGCGTCAACAAAGACAGTTTATTCAACTTGTAGATTTTACACAACGCCTGCTCAGAGAGGCAGCAACACGAAGGCAAGAATTTTTCTGGCAAAAGACAGACAACAGTTCACTTGATAATTGGAAAAATTCATGTGTTGAATTCAAAGAATATTTTTGGAAAGAGGTAATTGGTCGTTGTCCATCACCTAATGTGCATCCAAATCCAAAGACACGGTTAATATACGATGAACCGAAATGGACAGGTTATGAAGTTGTTCTTGATGTTTGGGATCAGGTGTTTGCCTATGGAATCATATTAATTCCAAAAGATCTTAAACCTGATGAACGAAGACCTGTTGTCGTTTGTCAACACGGTTTGGAAGGTAGACCACAAGATACAGCAGATCCAAAAATTAATAGTGTTTACCACTCATACGCAGCCCAGTTAGCAGATAAAGGTTTTATTACCTATGCACCACAGAACCCGTATATAGGAAATGATTCTTTTCGTGTGATTCAACGTAAAGCTAATCCAATAAAATGGTCATTATTCTCATTAATAATAGCACAACATGATCAGACACTTGAATGGTTAGCAGGACTTCCTTTTGTTGATGAAGATAGAATTGGTTTCTATGGACTTTCTTACGGTGGAAAAACGGCAATGCGTGTACCAGCAGTTCTTGAACGTTATGCTTGTTCAATATGTTCAGCTGATTTTAATGAGTGGATTGTTAAAAACGCAACATTCGATTCAGGTTATAGTTATATGTTTACTGGTGAATATGAAATGGTAGAGTTTGACTTAGGAAACACATTCAATTATTCTGAAATGGCAGCTTTAATCGCACCAAGACCTTTTATGGTTGAACGGGGGCATGATGATGGCGTAGCGCCTGATGAGTGGGTTGCCCATGAATTTGCAACAGTTCGCAGACACTATGTTAGACTTGGTATTGCAGATAAAACTGAGATTGAATTCTTTGATGGTGGACATCAGATTAATTCTCAAGACACATTTGATTTTCTTCACCGGCATTTAGATTGGTCAGTGCCAGAGTAAGGATTATGATATATTCAATATTTGTTATCGGTGGATTAGAAAATATCGCCCGTCAGGAATTGAATTCACGTTTTGGTGAAACGAAGGATTTCAAGATCATACTTAGAAAACCTCGTAGGATTGTGTTCCAGTTTACTGGTAATCCAAAAGACCTTTTATCCATCAGGTCTGCTGAACATCTATTCCTTGTAATTAGACATATTCCAAAAATTACACGTTCTCGAAGTTCCTTAGCATCTATACGTCATTCTTTAAACAGGTTTAACTTTGAAGAAGTAATGACAATTTGTCGACAAGTAGGTTTAAGAATTAAAAAACGTGTTCAGTTCCGAGTCATCACACGCATGGCAGGATTCAGGAATTTTCAAAAGAGAGATTTACATCAGGTTGTAGAAAGAGTGTTAATTGAACGTGGTTGGAAACTGTCTGATTCCAACTCCGGATTGGATGTATGGAATGAGGTATATGGAGATGATGCCTATATCAGTATACGATTGTCAACATCGGATTTTGCTCAACGGTCCAGAAAACAAATAAGCTTATCTGATTCTATAAAGCCTACTTTAGCATATAGTATGGTAAGGTTGTCAAGACCTCAACCAAATGATATTTTCTTAGATCCTATGTGTGGGGCAGGTACAATTCTTCTGGAACGTGCCAATTCAGGTCGGTATAGATATTTGATCGGTGGAGATTTATCTAAGAGTGCCATTGATGCAACACTAAATAATTTTGGACGACAACATCAACCGTGTCAGTTTTTCTATTGGAATGTCCAATCTCTTCCTTTGCAACCTAACTCTATTGACAAAATTGTATGTAATTTTCCCACAGATATTCAACAACAAGAGTTAATAAAAAATTGTCTTGATAAGTTCAATTATTTAATAAAGCCTTCAGGAAATATAGTATTACATACGACGCATGGAGTTCAATTGAAAAAAATGATTAATCAGCAGAATACAATGAAATTAAGGCAGCAGGTTAATGTTGGGGATCGAGAAAGTCAAGGGCAAATTTTCGTAATCCATACGAAACTCCACAAATAATATTAACTCTATCCGACATTTCTCTGATTAATTGGTAAAAAATTAAATTATAAAAGTGGTTTGGAGATAACACCCATCACCAAACCACTTTTCTATGTATACAAGATCAGACAAAATTTGAAGCTAATTTAAAACTCAGGTACCTTTACTGCGACTTCTTTACCAGATTTATGTGATCGGAATATTCCATCCATAATAACATTGGTAAGAAGAACACCATCAGGTGGAATAGGAGAAGGACCATCAGTTTTTACTGCTTCACGGAAAGCAACCATCTGAGCTTCCCAAACATCTACTCCTTGAAATCCTTCAAAACTTATAGTTGTCATACCATCTGGAGGGTCAGGATTTGCCGTAAGACCTTCAGATTTCACGAGTTTCTGTAAATCATTACTATAAGAATCAGCGAAAACCACAGGACCATCCAATGAGATTCCAGCTTCTTTTCCAAGACAGAAGTTTCCACCAAGAGTATTTTGATGAACTGCCCAAGAGATTTTAAATAGTAAAACCCCACCGTTTTCAAATCTAACCCATGCTGCCCCAAATTCTTCTACATCCATCTCATCTTTAAAACGTGGATCTTGCATGGAGATATAATCTTCAGTGATAGCAGATACTCTTACTGGTTTTGGATATCCCATTGCATAAAGTGAATTATGCATATTATAAACACCTATATCAACAATTGCCCCAGCTCCTGCAGTTTTCTTATAGATAAATGTATGTCCAGGATTTCCTCGACGTCGACATCCAGCAGACTCCGAATAGTAAATATCACCAAGTATACCTTCATCAATGACCTTTTTTGCAAATTGAAGTCCGGGATGAAAAGTACTATGGATTCCTATTTGAAGTATCTTGCCTGACTCTTTTGCTGCCCGAACCATGGCAGTAGCATCAGCGAGGGTAGCTGCCATTGGTTTTTCACAAAAGACGTGTTTTCCTGCATTCAATGCAGCAACAGTTGGACGTCGATGACCTTGGTTATAAGTACAAACACTAACTGTATCTATTTCGTCCATTTCCAACATTTTACCAACACTTGTGAAGACATTCTTTTTAGGTACATCCCATTCTTCAGCTGCTTGTCTCGCCTTACTCGCAATGATATCACAAACTGCAACAATCTCGAATCCACCAGCTTTACGATATGCATTAATATGTGCACGTGATATACCACCAGTTCCAACAATACCTACACGAATTGCCATATTCATTCTCCTATAGTGCGATTTTGAAATTTATGCTTAGTTTAGATTATTTTTGTATTGAATGCAAGAAAAAACTGTAATCAACTAATTCAACCCAATGAAATATAGAGTAAATAAATCGTTGTTTTAACGTAGAATTAATATTATAAACCAACTCTATGTAACACTCTTTGAAATTGTGATGTAAGTTTGAATATTAAGATAGAATATTAAATATGAAATTGATTCTTGTTGATTATTATCATGGATATCTTATTTGGAAAAATTCCTTAGTTATATTAAATTTTTTGAAATATAGAACGAGTTTACTCGTTATAATATTTTGAAACAATTATTTAAAACGTTAATTCTATAGTGGTTTTTTATCAAATCATTTTGAATTCATTCTCAATACAATCTATGAGAAATTAAATACAAATTAAACCTAAGATTTCAAATGTTATGAAATCAATCTAACAATAATTATGATCTCATAGACCGTTGGTAGACTCTTTTTTATTTATTATACCCATATATACCGAAGTCTACCAAAAATAATAAGGTATTTCCTGTATTAGGAAATACCTTATTATTTTACAAAAAAGTAGAATTTTAGTTTATATAATACATTTTTCTCTTACCATATTCTAATGGAATTTTATGTAAAAGTAGTAATACATACTTTTGGTTTATTGAGTAATGTATTAGATTAAGAAACTACTTCCAATCATCATCAGGTGGATACAGTGTAAAACTTCCACTGCCAGCACCTTTAAGATCATTCTCAGCAAACCAATCTTTAACGGTATCACGCCATTTTATGAAATGTGGTGCCTTTAGATGCTCTTGAAATGCATCTTCATCAACATAAATTTCATATAACCATATTCTATTTGGATCATCCCCGTCTTGTATAACATCAAACCTTAAACAACCTGGTTCATCGTTCACTGAACCAATTGCATCATCTAACATTGCCTCTATGAATTCTTCTCTGTGTCCCTCTTTTATCTGAATAGGTGCAATTATAACAAACATTATCTTACCTCACTTTTAGGCATAGAAAATTAAGAAATTGTCAATAAGGTTAATCTAACATACACATTGTTTGTTGTCAATAGTTAACGTTCGTAAATATATAAGAATTTGAAATATAAACATATCAGTAAAATTAAACGAGTAGAAAATGGTAGTTGTGTCAGAATTGAAATTAGATATCTATATCATTCTCAGTATTAGTTTCTTTTGATTTGGTTTGAGAATAAATAGCGTTCTCAACGGCATGTAATACGATCTGAAGCGATTGAAAATAATCCATTTCAATCTTTTGTAACTTAGTTTTATCAATAATACCATTCTCTGAACGTGTATTTACCAATAGACTCCATTGTTCAGTAAGTTGTTGGTTTGCTTTATCTAATATCTCAAAGTAGTAGTTAGAGATCATGTAATTATCACCAATTATATAAATTATAAATCCTATACAACTAAAATAATAATAACATATGTTATATTTATATGCAAGTTAATATTAACATATTAGTAATATATTTAAACTATTTTGTCAGATATATGGTGTATAATAGGAGATTTAGTATATCTCAGTCCAATATCTGATTAATGAATATAGATTCTATGTAATACCAATATTTTACTCTTGTAATTATCGGCAAATGGTTTCTTTTCTCTTGACTTATGAAACTTTGTGTATAGAATACTGAAGTTAACGAAACTACTTTGGAGGGTGAATATGGCAAAAATACGAATGGCTCAATATGGTACAAAACATGGACATGCACGTGGTAAACTTCAGGCAATGCTTGATAATCCTGATGTAGAGGTTACTGGCGTATTTGAACCTGATATAGAAAGACGCCAACAACTAAAATCAGGTAATAATGCATTCAAAGATGTATACTACTATTCGGATTCAGATGAAATGCTTCAGGATGATACTATAGTTGCAATCGCATCGGAAGGCAACAATGCCGAGAGTTTAGATCAAACAGAAGAGATTGTTAATGCTGGTAAACATGTATGGTATGACAAACCAGCAGGTGAGAACTGGGAACAGTGGCAACGTGTAATTCAGACAGCACAAGATAATTCAATACATGTCCAATTAGGATATATGTTAAGGTATCATTCATCATTTAGACAGGTTACAGAATGGGCAAGATCAGGATTTTTAGGTGATATCTTCAGTGTTCGTGCACATATGTCAACAAATATTTCAAAAGAATCTCGTACGCGTGAAAGTCAACACCTTGGTGGTATATATTTTGATTTAGGTGGTCATGTACTTGACCAAGTATTATGGATATTGGGACGTCCAGAAAAGGTGACCAGTTTTCTACGTAACGATGGTGGATCACTTGAACCCTTTAAAGATAATACCCTGACAGTATATGAATTTCAGAATGCCATGGCATTTATTTCAATATCTGCTTTAGAACCGCGACCTGTTGCACGCCGGTTTGAGGTATATGGTACTGAAGGGAGTGCCATAATTGTTGAACCCTTTGAACCAGGGCTTTCTATTCGATTGAGTCTTCAGAAAGCTAAGAATGGATATAATGAAGGTGAGCAGATAGTTCAGATAGATGGGGAAAGTCGTCAAAGAACTTATGAATTGGAATTAGTTGCATTTCTTGACACAATAGCAGGAAAACAACAACCAGATCGTCCTGTATCACATGAATTGTTAGTCCAAGAAACACTCTTACGGGCTACTGGAGCAATATAGTTAGTTGGTTAGTTATCAGTTTCTATAGAATTTACAGTTTAAAACCATATAAATTTCTATAATAAACTGATAACTAATTATTCGGTTAATCCTCTATACCTGCAGTCCATTTGATACATCCAGCAATATGATCATGAAACCAGGGTTGAGCCCAAAGGTTATCAGGGTGCCCAAGAGCAGTATACATCACACGTCCTTTCCCATAGGTATGACACCAACCTAAAGCATAATCATCATCATCTCGATTACCTTTAGAAACATCTATTGAGTCGTTATCTAACCTCATGAGAACATGTGTATTCTCGCGTGACCAATTCTTGAAGGTATAAATCTCATCGACGACTTTAAAACTATCACCGAGCATCCGTGTAGATGGATGATTTGTATCTTCTACAATTACATTTACTTCTTCATGCCATGGATGACCATTAAAGTAACCCCCAAGCATTTCACCATACTCTGGCCAGTCATAAAATGTATCAGTGGCATTATGTATACCAAAAAAGCCTTTACCATTATTCACAAAGTTCAATAATGCATCTTTCTGTGAATCTTCAAATGGTAAATTGCCTGTTGTTGCAAATGCAACAATATCCTGTTTTGATAAATTTTCTTCTGTAATTCTATCACAACGATGTGTAGTTACAACATTCCAGCCATTGGCTGCTCCAATTTCTTTCAAGGCTACCTCAGAATTTGGTAGATAGCTATGTTCAAAACCTGCTGAATGGCGTAGCATAAGTATATTCATCTGATTGTCCTTTCATAGTCAGTTTTCACATTATTATACAGTATAAAAATAAAAAAGAAAACAAATTGAAGTAAGTAAGAATAATCTTAATATGATAGACTGATGTAACCTTGTCCCGATAATTGCATTCTATTAACTGGATTCATCAATTAATTATTTGTTTACAGTGATTTTGAAACGTAAACTTTTGTATCTGGTTCAACGAAGTGTGTATTCAATTTGAGAATATTGAAAGCTAAGTATGAATTATAAAATCAGTGGTAATTTCAAGAATAACATGGCATTATTAAGTATAAATAATTGAAACAGGAGAATCATTTGAAGTTTTTTAAGAAAGGAGAAGATCCTAAAAAACAGGATTCTACTCCCTCAAAACCACATCCAGAGTTAAAGGTAATTAGTGGTTCAGAAATATCTGATAATAAGACTCAACCGTCAGGTGAACAAACCCATCAACATCAGCAACAGCAAAATATTGTTCTACCTAATGTAAAATATAAAATCGCTATTGCAAGTGGAAAAGGTGGTGTAGGAAAATCAACTGTTGCAACGAATTTAGCTATATCACTTGCTCAAATGGGTTCAAATGTTGGGTTGATGGATGCTGATGCCTATGGTCCAAGTATCCCTACAATGATGGGAATCCAAGAGAAACCTAAGACGAGTCCGGAGAGAAAACTCATACCATTGATGAGACATAATATCAGTCTCATGTCTATAGGGTTTATGGTTCCAGAAGAACAAGCAATGATTTGGCGGGGACCGATGCTTCATAGTGCAATACGTCAATTTCTCAGTGATGTAGAGTGGGGGGAATTGGATTATCTGATTATTGATTTACCCCCAGGAACAGGTGATGTAGCATTAAGTCTGACCCAAGCACTTCCATTGACAGGAGCAGTAATTGTAACAACACCACAAGATGTTGCATTGGCAGATGTACGTCGCGGTGTGGCAATGTTTGAAAGACTTGGTGTTCCAATTCTTGGTGTAATTGAGAATATGAGTTATTTTCAATGTCCTAAATGTAATGAGAAAACAGAAATCTTTAGATCAGATGGTGGGAAAAAGACGAGTGAAAGACTTGGTGTATCATTTTTAGGGGATATTCCACTTGATGCTGAAGTATGCACTGCAGGAGATCTGGGGGTACCAATCGTTGCCGGACGACCAGAATCACCACAATCAAATGCCTTTAGATCCATTGCTGTTGAGTTGGAAAAAGTCCTCATTGATAGCGGTGAAGAGGATGAATTAACGATTCTTTAGTATATTTAATAATGATTTTTAATGTTAATCAGTATAAAGATATCAATACATTATAATTATGTAAATGATTCTTTATATTTAACTTACCATAGTGTTTACAGTGTAAGTCCTAAAGAATCAGCAATCAATCGAATTGAAGTCTCAACTTGATCCCCAATAAAGGCTTTATTATCCATCGGAGGATTACCAAGATTATGATTTAGAGTTTCAATAGGTGGCAAGTCAAAATGTTCCATACCTTCAAGCATACCTTCAAGATATCCATGGGCAGGAAGTTCTAATCCTCTTGTATCATCTCTCATATAATAGAACATTATGCCATCTTGGGTATGTTTCCTATATAATTCAGGATATCCTTCATATTTATCAAGACTGACTTCATCATCTGTTGTAATTTCCCATAATCCACCAATAACTGATTGCCCTTCCATTGGAATAATATCAGCATAATACCGGAATGTAAGTTGATATCCTTCCAAGGTATAAACACCTAAATCTTTAGCATTTTTACACCGCCACATCATATGTTTTTTATTTAGGTTAGACCCGTAAGCAAAATATCTCATATTTATCAACCCATAAATTGACTAAAAAACCTAAATCATATTAATATAAAAGATTATCAGAGTTTACTTTAGGGGCTTTAATTATTGTATGATTGATTGGATCTTCTTCAGATTTTTCTTGAGTTTCATATCCATATATCTCAATTTCACTAATTTTTGCAGGAGCTTTAACTCTTGTTGGACCACCTGATCCAGTCTTTTTTCTTCAGGTTGAACCCCTAATTTTTCTTGTTGTTTTCGTCCTTTCTAATTTTGCAACAGTTTCTCGAGTAAGTGCTGCATCATCTGTTGTGCCTAATACAACAATTCTGATTTTATCGCTTGGAAAGGTAGACATGATAGGAATGATGATGTTACCGTTTTTTACGCTTTTTTCTTCTTTTAATAAATGCCAGTCTGGTTTTGATAAAGTACTTCCACTTTTATCTGCATATAGATTAAATTTCTTTACGTTATCAGTATGTATAATGACTTTTCGTATAAACTTTTTTTCTGGTAATGTAATAATTACTTCTGGTGAGGGTTTTTGTCCCATTAATCTAATTGAACTATTGTTTGATCTTGCTTCACCCACTGTATTGAGATCTCCATCAATCATGGTCAAACTTGTGGATGTTGTTCCATCCATTAATGCATAGTTTTCACTCCATTCTTGCTCAGACAATATCACCGCACAACCTGATAGAATTAGAACCACCATGAATTGAAACATCAGTATTATCAATCTATTTAACATTTTAGACTCCAATTATTTAAATCTTAAAATTCCTAAATTTACTATTGATAATTCAAACTGCAAAATTTTACATTAGTATAAAATAGGTTTAAAAACTCATTTCTGTTGTTGAATTAAGAATGAAATTTGTTAATGTAATGTAGATTCTTCCGTCTTTTTCGATGATTTATATCCATAAATTTCAATTTCTCCAATCCTGACATTATTATATCTTCGATTAAACATACTTAATCCAGCTCTACCAAATGCTAAGTTACCAAAATCCATTCTTGACCTTTCTGCTTTCTGTTTTCTTGCAACGACTGCATCATCAGTTGTATCTAAGATAACAATTCTCAATTTATCTGTGGGGTGTGAATACAGAATTGGAATCTCAAGCGGATATGTCTTTACGGATTTAATTTCTTTTAATAATTGCCAATCTGTGCTTGAATGTATAGTTCCACCTTTATCAGCAAAGATTACTAATTTCTTGATATTATCGGAATGAATGATTAATTTTCTTATAACTTTCTTTTCTGGCAAAGTGATGGTTATTTCAGGTGAAGACAAACGACCAGATGAATTCCTGGGTAGTTGTGCCCCACCAATTGTATCAATTTTGCCATCTATTACTAACGGACTGTTTGACTTTACACCTTCCATTAGGGCATAGTTTTCACTCCATTCTTGTTGAGTAAATATGACACATCCAGTTAGTGATATATACAATATTACTACAAACATATAGACTATTTTTTCATTAAACATTGGTTGACTCCTGAAAGAAGTATTAGTTAGAAATGTAATAATTCTATTCTGAAAATTGTATTAGAGACCTGTATGATACCTTGTATATATGCCTGGATTAATTTGCAGAGAATACTATACTTGATCTGTATTTCAATTCAGAACAGTTTTGTTTGATCACCCGAATTTAGGGATATTTATGAAATCAATAAATCATTTTTTTATACGGGAATCAAGAAATCAATGTATTAGGACTAAACTATGAAACAGATCTATACGATTGTAGGTGCGTGATATTTTGATTATGAATTTACACTTCAAATTTCTAAAACACAATAATTATTCGAATAAGAAACAAGCCATTCAACCTAAGTATAACATAGAAATTTGGTATATACAAGGTATTGATGATACATGATCACCAGAATCAAATGTCAATAACCTATACATTTTGACAGTAATATTAGCGGTTTAAGAGGACAAAATGATTGACAAAAAAGTAATATAAAACTACAATAAGGTTATTTCCAAGATTGGAGGTGGGTCATGGACAATTTTCCTATTGTTGATACACATGTTCATCTTTGGCATCCTAAGCAGCTCAGATATCCATGGCTAAAGGATGTTCCTAATCTAAACAAACCCTACTTATTACAAGACTACTCAGATGCCCATCAAGATTTGAATATTGAATCAATAGTTTTTGTACAATGTGATACACATCCCGATGATGGTTTCAAAGAAACAAATTGGGTGACATCTCTTTCAACTGTAGAACCTCGAATCAAAGGAATTGTCGCATGGGCACCACTTGAAGAAGGTGAACTTGTGGCACCATACATAGAAAAATTAGCTGAGGAATCTCTTGTAAAGGGTATACGAAGACTTATCCAATCTGAAGAAATTGACTATTGTATCCAACCGGACTTTATAGACGGTGTAAAGACACTTTCCAGTTTTAATCTTAGTTTTGATCTATGTATTTTCCATCCTCAGCTTGCAAATACAATCAAACTTGTTGAGCAGTGTCCGGATGTACAATTTATTTTAGATCATATTGGAAAACCGGATATAAAAAACCAACTATTTGAACCGTGGAAACAAGAAATCACAAGACTTGCATCCTTTGAAAATGTGTATTGTAAGGTTTCTGGGTTAGTGACAGAAGCAGACCATAATTCATGGACACCAGAAGATCTACAACCATATATAGAGCATGTTATTGAAGCATTTAGTTTTGATCGTGTTATCTATGGAAGTGATTGGCCCGTGTCAACCCTGGCATCAGATTATCCTCGATGGGTACAAGTTTTGAAAGATGCAGTATCTGATTCTTCAACAGAAGACATAAACAAACTATTTCACGATAATGCAATTGAGTTTTATAGACTAACTTTATGAAATGTTAGTTTGAATTGCTGCCATCCGTCATATTCTTTCTTTTAGCCTTAACCTCACGCCTTTTAGGATGTAATATAAACTCAGTATAACCATTTGGTAGCTCTGTTCCTTTAAAAACCAAATCTAAGGCGGCTTGGAAGGCAATACTTCCATCAAAGTTGGATGACATGCTACGATAATTAGGATCTCCTTCGTTCTGTTGATCCACAATTTTTGCCATTCGTTTGAATGTCTCTATAATCTGTTCTTTCGAGATGATATCATGGTGTAACCAATTCGCTATATGTTGACTTGAAATCCGTAGGGTTGCTCTGTCTTCCATAAGACCAACATTATTAATATCAGGTATTTTTGAACATCCAATGCCTTGGTCTACCCATCTAACTACATATCCAATAATCCCTTGAACGTTATTATCTAATTCCCGTTGAATTTCATCAGAATTTAACTTTCGGTCCACTAATAAAGGTGGGGTTAACAGATCAGTTAAGCTTGCCCTCTCCCGCAATGCCAACTCTTGTAACCATCCTGAAACATCCACCTTATGATAATGGATTGCATGAAGAGTTGCAGCAGTAGGAGATGGAACCCATGCGGTTGTTGCACCTGCTAAAGGGTGATTCACTTTTGTTTCAAGCATCTCTGCCATTTCGTCTGGTTTTGTCCACATCCCTTTTCCGATCTGTGTAATTCCTGGTAAACCTGTTTCGATACCAATATCAACATTCCAATTTTCATAGGCACGCATCCAGGGCTCATTTCGAATATCCATTTTAGGAATCATTGGACCTGCGACCATGCTTGTGTGAATCTCATCACCCGTCCTATCCAAGAATCCTGTGTTGATGAATACAAGACGTTCAGATGCAATACGGAGTACTTCTTTTAGGTTTACAGTTGTGCGGCGTTCTTCATCCATGATTCCAATCTTTAGAGTATTATGTTGTATTCCCAGTGCCTTCTCAATTTTTGAAAATAATCGCATAGTCATTTCAACTTCATCTGGACCATGGAACTTAGGTTTTACAATATAAACACTTCCAGTCTTGCTATTTGAAAATTTGTTATTACCTTGTAAATCATGGAGTGCAGCAAATGAGGTAATCATGGCATCTAAAATACCTTCTGGTATCTCTTGGTCGTCAGATGTTAATACTGCATCTGTATACATATGTATACCTACATTTCGTATTAGCAATAAACTCCTACCAGAAAGTGAGAATGTGGAACCATCAGGGGCAGTATATGATTTATCGGCTACAAGTTTTCGATTAATGGTTTCTCCGTTTTTTGCAAATGTTGTTTCAAGAGTGCCTTTCATTATCCCGTTCCAGTTTCTATAGACTCTGACTTTATCTTCTGCATCTACTGCAGCAACAGAGTCCTCACAATCCTGAATTGTAGTGATTGCAGATTCAAGAATTACATCGGATATACCTGCGGGATGTTCTTTACCTATTGGATGTTCTCTATCTATCAGTATTTCAATATGAAGTCCATTATTTTGAAATAGGATTGAGGAAAGATCATCACTATTTAAGTTAAATCCCACAAACTTTTTTGGATCTTCTAAACCTACCTCGTCTCCATCATGTAATTTCATACGTAGACTTAATGAACCCCCAATCGTTTTTAGGTAGAAGCGATAAACATCAGTATAACTACCATTCTCAATTGGAATGATCTCATCTAACAGATTCTCAGTATATTCAATTACTTTTTTTCCACGGACTGGATTATATTCAGTTCCTTTTGTTGCACCATCACTTTCATCTATAACATCTGTTCCATATAATGCGTCGTATAAACTCCCCCAACGTGCGTTTGTTGCATTTAATGCATAACGAGCGTTATCCACTGGAACAACCAATTGAGGTCCTGCGATGATAGCAATTTCTAAATCGACATTTTCAGTACTTACAATAAAATTGCTGCCTTCAGGAACAAGGTAGCCTATATCAGTTAGGAATTCCTTATATTCAATATGATCAATTGGTTCATCTTTTCTATCAAGATACCATGCATCAATTTGCTCTTGAAGTGTATCACGTTTTTTCAGTAGTGCCTTGTTTTCGTCTGCGAACTCGTGAACAATCTCATCAAATGAATTCCAAAATTGTATAGCATTAATTTCGGTGTCTGGAGCAATTTCATTACTAACGAGTGCAAAGAGATCTTTGTCAATTTTAATACTACCAATTTGAATATATTCTGCCATAAATCTACTCCTGAAGACAATGTTGTTGGCAATTATGTATGATAATTTATTTAAGCTAAGAATAATAAATCATGATTTGTTGAATATAGTTTACCGATGGTAAATCAATTGATAATAGAGAATCCTATAGACTGTAAGAAACTGTATCTATAGAAAATATTATACGTTTTTTGTGTTTTATTTCTTCAAATACATTCTATGGGTAAATTGATATTTATCCCCATTGAATGTATAAAAATATACACCACTTCCTACTAATTCACCGATATTATTCCTACCATTCCAATAAGCAGCACTTCCACGGTTCATATATGTACCTGCTGGTTTATATCCAAGATTTAATGTTCGAATTATTTTTCCTTGTATATCAAAAATTGTAATTACTACGTCTGAAGGCTTTGCTAATTGATATGGTATCCATGTATCAGGGTTAAACGGATTTGGGTAGTTATTAAATAGAAGTGTTTCCGTAGGTGATATAGATTCAAATAATTTCTCTAAATATCGTATACCATTCTTAATATTTAAATCCTTATTCGGTAATTGTTTTGCTTGGTTAATCCAGCCCCGAATAGTGGATTTACTAAATTGTATATCACTCTTAAATATTGATGGTGCGACATCAGTAGTTTTCTGTATTTCATTTACAACTAACAATAGATCAATTATGTCGACAATACCATCTCTATTGACATCAGGATTAGGAAAAATATTGTCAATTATTGTGTCACCAAAGTTTGCTGCTACTATAACAAGGTCACTTGAGTCTATTGTGCCATCGCCATTTACATCTATGTGATTGTTAGAAGAAATTGATGCATCTGCGGTGATGATATAATCTTGTCGAGTAATATTTCCAAATACATCTATTACCTGTAGTGTGACAGAATTTAATTGATTAGAAGTTAGTGAGGATAAGTCAAATTCAATTGCTTTACTGACAGAATCAATACGATGACAACTATGTAATTTTGTTCCTGAAGATGGATCATTTGTCGTTGTAGGTACCATAAGTTGTACTTGGTGTAATCCATCAAGGTCAGTTATTTGGCATATTAAAGAATAATTACCAGCAGATGGAATATATGTTAGCGGAGAAAGTGTCTGTAACGATGTTGGATTATTGAATCCAATTGTATCCGTGTTAAAAAACCGACTTACACTTAACCATTCAGCCGCACAATATGATAACTGATTAGGAGATTCACCATAGGACATAATATAATCATTGTCCCTAAAATCATGTTCTAAACCGAATGCATGTCCAAGCTCATGTGCAGTCGTATGAGTTCCAACTTTATCATCAAAACACTTTCCGGATGCCGGGATTAATGCATAACCCCCATGTGATTTAATTTTCGATTCCTTTTCCAACCAAAAACTACCCCCTATACCACACGTGTTTTTTGTTTCAACAGTTTCAGAACTTAGATCTGCTACAATAAGATAAACATCTTTTGTCATATCAAACTGAGATCTGATTTCATTCTGAATTTTATTATGTGTTTCAGTGTGGTAATACCAGTCATTAAAGTTCCCTTTTACATGATGTATGACAGTATTGTCATATTCATCTGTTTCAAAAGTGAAACTCTTTCTACCAAAACCGTTTAATTCTAATTGGTCAGCATAAAATTGTTGAACTTTCCTAATTCGACTGTCCAATTTGATCCATATATCATATTGATAAGTCCGATCACTGGGTACAAAATAAATTATTCTGACGAGATCCAGATCATCTTTTTGAAATGCTGTGATATCCCAAAATCGAATTGTTCCATCACTACCACCACTGGTAATTGATTCTCCATCAGGAGAAAATATTGCAGTATTTACCCAACCTTTATGACCTGATAATGTGGTAATTCTTTCACCATTATCAATTTGCCATAGATTAACTGCTTCAAAATCTGAATTAGCAAGAATACTTCCATCAGGGGAATAGTTTAGATCTGTCACTGTCCCTTGTGTTGGTAGAGTACCAATGTTCACCCAATTTTGTGTGTTCCACAATTTTATACCACCTTGTAGTCCACCACTCGCAAGTATGTTATTATCTGGAGAAAACTTAAGAGTCGTAATTAAATCAGATTCTGCTTGGAATCTAACAATTTCTTGATGAGTCTTGATATTACGGACGACGATCTTCCCTTTGGTATCTCCATAAGCAAGTAATCCTCCATCAATTGAGAAAGCAAAAGTATATATCCATGCATCATGTCTAATTGTGAGGATTTCCCTGAACGTGTGAATATCCCATATCTTTATATGATATCCAGCAGATATAAACTGTTGGCCATTAGGGGTAAAGCCAACTTTCTTAATTTGTGATTGTGCTGAATTTGTTATATGATTGAGTGTAACTATAAGGCGTTCATTCTGTATGTCCCATACTTTTAGTTTATAATCATCGCTTCCACTAACTAAGTGTTGTCCATCAGGAGAAAAAGAAATGGAATTGACAGTATCTGTATGATTCCCTAATATAGTCTCTCCACCATCATTCAAATTCCATAATTTTATGCTATTGTTTCCACCGGCACTGGCAATAATAGACGAAGATATTGGTGAATAAGCAACTGCCTGAACACTACCCCCATGCGTTAAGAAAGTTTGTTCTTGAGATAATGAATTAGATTGGAAATAGGTTAGTAGAAGGAGAATTAAGAAAAAATGAGGATATCGCATGTTATCAAACCAAAGAGATAATTAAAGAATCTCAAATTCAAATGAACATTAATTAATGATGCCGTTTTATAACATGGTAAGTAATGAAACTGCAAATATTTTTGATTTAAAGAGATTCTTGGAATAGGACTAAGACTAATACAATCAATGGTTGATGAATCATCTAATGGATCTAATTTTATCATATAGGAACTTTACCAATCAGATCCTGTTTCATACAACTAATATCTCTTTTCATCTTCAGGTTTGATAATTCCTTCATCAATCGAAACACTATATTGTTCTGCACACTCATTTAATTGATTATTAATAGAATCAGGAATTTCAATGCCAGATTTGACACGATCAGTATATAATCTTGCTTCAAAATCGCCAGGAACTAAAACTTCATCAAATCCTTTAGCAGGAGTCGTGGATTTAATTACATCCAAAAATGCACGTACACCTTTCTGATATTCTTCAATCGGTGTAAATGCGTTTACATTTATAGCCTGCATATAGATTCCTTTCATACTTCCTTCATCAACATTAAATGTACCTGCCAATCCACCGAGTAAACATGTAAACATAGCGAGTGCGTATCCTTTATGACGACCAAATGTAAGCAATGAACCACCATCATAGAATTCGGCTGGGTCAACACTTGGTGATCCATTCTTATCTAAAATACATCCCTCTGGTAGTTCTGATCCTTTACTTCGAGCTACTTGTATTTTGCCCTCTGCAATTACACTTGTTGCATAATCAACTATAAAAGGTGTTTTATCACCTGTAGGAACACCTAAAGCAATAGGATTCGTACTGAATCTACCTTCAGATCCACCGAATGGAACTACTGGTCCTGCACCTTTACCACCCATTCCAACCGAAACAAGACCTATGCATCCAGAATGTGCTGCTTCTTCTGCATACTCACCTAAACGACCAATATGACCAGTGTTGAATATGCTCACACAACATGAACCTGAAGTTTTAGCTTTTTCAATTGCTTTACGAATAGACCATCGAGAAACATAATGTCCAAAGCTGAAATTTCCATCTACACGGAGAAGATTATCTGTTTCATGAACTATTTCAGGTTCATTTGATGGTTTAATACTACCATCATTAATTCCTCTAATATATGCGGGAATACGTAATACACCATGGGAATCATGTCCAGAGAGATTTGCTTTTATAAGGATTTCTGCAACATCGTTGGCAACATGTTCTGATGCCCCTGCTGCAATAAATATAGTTCGAGTGATTGCATGTAGGTGAGAAGGTTTAAAAAGATGGGTTGTTTCCATTTGAGGTGTCCTTGAATATGTTTGAATACTGCCATCTAATTTTATGATTATTAGGGTATTTGTCAAGGAAAACCTATATCTTTAATCATTGTTGAATAGTTATCATTGTATTGGTATACTATGTCAAATCAATTATTGGAGTAAAATCTTGAAGCAAGTAACAATTTATAGAGAAGAAGGACGTTTTGGGGGATGGCCAGCAAACTACGGAATTTGGTCATGGGGGAATGAAATAGTTGTTGGTTTTACAGTCGGATATCATAAATCGGATGCTGGTTTTCATAAAAGAGATGGAAGTAAACCGTTCATTGCAACACAGGCACGTAGTTTGGATGGAGGAGAAACATGGGAGTTAGTTGATACACCATGCAGACTCCCAGGTAAAGGCACTCTATCTGCAAATGAGCATGTTGCTGGTAAACCTAATACCGATGGTGATTCAGAATATGATCTTGCAAAAAGTTACAACTTAACCCATCCTGATATTGCCATTATGTGTAGTCGTTCAGGACTGAGAGAAGGAGCAAAATCGTGGTACTATGTCTCTTTAGATCGTTGTCATAGTTGGGAAGGTCCGTATGAAATGCCTATGTTTGGATTTACTGGAATTGCAGCACGAACTGATTATCTCATTTCTAATTCAGATGAGGCATTATTCTTTCTAACTGCATCAAAATCGGACGGACAAGAGGGAATGGTATTTTGTGCTCAGACAAAAGATGGTGCAAAGTCTTTGTCTCTTTTATCTCAAATTGGTCCCGAACCAGAAGGATTTGCGATTATGCCAGCAAGTGTCCGTCTGTCTGAAACAGACATATTGGTTGCCGTACGATGTAGAGGTAGAGCAAAGAATGCTGATGCAGAATGGGATGAAAAGAAAAATTGGATTGACTTATATATATCAAAAGATAATGGAAATTCATGGGATTTTATGAATGAACCTGTGGACAATACAGGTATAGGTGGGAATCCTCCAACACTGACCCTTCTTGATGATGGCAGATTATGTTTGATTTACGGATACAGAGATGCACCGCACAGAATGTGTGCTAAACTCAGTAGTGATAATGGACAGACTTGGGGAGATGAGATTGTCATTCGTGATAATGGTGGTGATCCGGACATCGGTTATCCCAGAACAGTTCAACGACCTGATGGCACTATTGTGACTGTATATTATTTTGATGAAGAAGAAGATGGAGAAAGATATATAGAAGCAACTTTATGGAAACCTTAGTTCTAATCAATACTACCGTATCTTAAAACAGATCAGACGATTATTTCCACGAATGTAGAGTTGTCCATTTGAAATTACAGGGGCAGCCCATGCTGGATATGTAATTAGTTGCATCCCATTCTTTGTCTTTGGTATCGATTCTACAATTAACTCAGGTTTTTCAGATGTCAATTTCAGTAGCATTAAACGACCATATTCACCAAGGTAAATGAAATAATCATCTACCCACAACAAAGAACCTCTTTCATTTAGTTGATGTCTCCACATGATTTTACCGGTTTTAAGCTCTATACAACGGAGATCGGCATTTCCTGCATGTCTACCACTACTCCCATAAAGATAACCTTCGTGATGTATGGCTGTATTCCAATGCAATTCCATTGATTTTGTTCTACTTCTTGGTTTATCTTTCCATACGACCTTATATCCACCGGGTTGGACTTGAACAACTGAACTACCTACACTATAGGATTCACTGATAAATACATAATCGTCTGCGATGACCGGACAGGATGCATTTACTGATTCTATTTTCGGACTACGCCAAGGATAATGAAAATCAACCTTACCTGTCTGAGGTTCAAATCCAACCAATCCATCTCGTAAGAATGCAAAACCCCAACGCCTATTGTCAATTGTTGTAAAAATAGGACTTGCATAACTTGCTAATTCATCTGCAGTTTCATAAACCACATCTCCTGTGAATTTATTAAATGCAACAATTCCATTACCGTTAGGTTTCGGTTTTCCATCTGAAGCCCATATATTTTTCGGTGTACCGGGTGGTGAACCCCCAATCAGTACAATAAGTAGATCACCTTCAACTGCAGGTGCAGAAGCGACACCGAAGAAATTCTGTACTACATTAAACTTATCAAATGTATCAACCATCCATACTCTTTTTCCAGTATTTACTTTGACACAATGCAGCATCCCTTCCGCTCCATAAATATAAACTCTATCCTCATCTACAACAGGACAGCATCTTGGACCGTTGTTATACCCATACATATCTTCGTAATCAGTTGGATATTCATAATACCAGAGATCCTCACCTGTTTTACTATCTAAACAGGTAAGCCGTGCCATATCATCATGACGTGAAAAGATATAGACCTTTCCATCAGCAATTGTTGGAGATCCGTAGCTTGTACCGATTTCTTTTATCCAAAGGATAGGAGGACCGTCTTTTTCCCATAAGGTAATGTCAATCAATTCTGTTGATTTTCCATTCCTATTAGGTCCGAGGAAGTCATTCCAATCTTCAGATAAAACAGAATAGTAGGTAGTTAGGAATATTAATACAACTGTCAATATAACTTTCATTTATTCCTTCAAGAGATTAATAACGAAAAAGTTACACTTTCTGGCATATGTTGTGACATTGAAATTAGTACGAATTATCCGTACAAACCCTGTCAGATACTGAGTATGCATCCCTTTGAATTGATTTTCTGAGAAAGTTGAAAAATTGGAGATACTGCTTTCTTTGTTTTTCTTAATTATGACATTTTCTACATTAAGATATGCTCTCCGATTTATAGGAAAATCTGATTAATCAACACCCGTTAGGGGATTTAAATATGTATAGAAAATGTGTAAAAATGTTACACTTTTCCTACAAAGTGTAGGATTTGAATTAGTGTAAAATATCCTTGTAAATCCTGTCGTAGAATGGTCTAACTCCACTTTGAATAAACTTTATATTATTTTTAAAAAACTTTAATTCTGCCTTTTTGTCCTTTCTGATTTTGAGATTTCCAACGGTTAAATAGGTATACATTTTTGAGATAGATGTAACTTTGTATTTAGGATTGTTTGTATAGATATTCATTAGTTATAGTTGATAGTTCATAGTTATTGGTTGTTAGTTGAGTTCTAATCCCAAATTTTATACTCATTCTGACAGATTTTCGTAATATAGGATTCAATTCTTATGTTATTTTTAAGTTAGATGTAATTGATGATGGTTTTTTATTTTCACAACACAATTTTTAAAAGAGAGAATTACAAATGCTCTAAAGTTAGTTCCTGAAAGGGTTTATAGATATACCTGAAAAAACCATAAAAATTTTTATTTTTTTTACATTTGATACAATTTGAATATTTCAATGGCAACGAGCCTTGTTCTGGTATAGGTTTATAGGTATATCAGATTAGAATTTTATATTCACAACTGTTGTGAAAATTTCACAACAATATTTATCACTATATGTGCAATATATTATAACACAATAGAGTAAAATAGTAAATTTAAATCCATTTATTGTGATATAATACATAATTATATATTACTACCGTTATGTAATCAATTTTAATTGCTATTCTTTTTATTTTTAGTTGCATAATAATCTGTTTTTCTTCAATATTTTTTATTTAATTTTTGGTACATATAGTTATACAAAGTTTGCATACCTGTTTCATTCAACTACACTAATTGAACATTTATGTCAAGAACGGTAAAGTGATAAACTTCTTTCTTTTTCAGGAGATGTTTTGACATTATATAGGACTGTGAAAATGATCCCAAGAAACACTATCTTTATATATCCATCAAAAATCTTAAAATCTTGAGAGAGTTTACTCATTATCAACTACACATTAAATTAAAAAGCGTCAATTCATGACCATTTCTGTGATTCAAGAAAAGTCATTGAAAATTGACGCTATTATTATTCCAACTACATCCAAAAATAATAACAAATTTATATATGGTTTGGGAAAATCAGTTAAACATTGCGACTTCCTCATTAGCACGTTTTACTAATGCATTCATATATGCGATTGTATATGCAGTTCCAACACGGTGGTCACCTGCCATGCTTGGAATATGGTCAGGAATCATAACACCGTTGAAATCAACTTCTCGTAAGACTTTGGCAACTTGGTACATATCCTGATAGCCATTATCAACAAATGTTTCAACAAAATGAGGTAGGGGTTGATCTACATTTCTAAAATGAACCTTGAAAATCTTACCGCGTTCACCGAAATATCTGATTGATTCTAATACATCTTTACCCATCAGATCTCCACCTTCAAGCCAGCATCCAACACAGAAACACATCCCAACATTTGGACTATCAGCGATTTCAAGTGCACGTTTGTACCCTTCAAAACTACTAAAGATACATCTTGGAATTCCAGCGAGGTGCAGTGCAGGTGGATCGTCAGGATGGATACCTATCATCACTCCTGCTTCCTCTGCAACAGGTGCAGCTTGTTGAATGAAATAGGTATAATTATCCCATATTTCTTCTTCACTAAATTCACGTCCATGAGACAAAGGCATTCCATATTTCTGACCACCCCAATGACCTACTGTAGCTGTATCAAGGTTAAAAGCACGAGCACTCGCTCCACCTCTTGTTGTCTCTCTATCTGTACTCCAAATACCATTACCCATATGGGCATAAGTAGTATATGGTATACCTGCTCTGCCTAAATCCCGTATGTACTGCTTATATTGTTCAATCTTCGCATCTCTATTCTCTAAATTCAGTACAATTCCATCTTGGTTATGGACATCACTGTTACCAAACCCATATATCTTCAAACCAGCATTCTCAAAGATTTCACGACGACTCATGAAATAATCGTAATTTGCATTTGCCCCATTTGTCCAGAGAACAACATAATCTACATCCATCTGCTTTGCAAATTCCAAATCTGCTTCACTGGGTTCAGGGGACATCTGTGCTGTTACCTTCATACCCGGATCAATATTATCTAAAGGATTATTCTTAGCCATTATTAACCTCCAATGAATTCTGTAGAAATTGAGTATACACTATTACATCAATCTATTCATCATCTAAAGCTTCTTCTTTTAAACGATAAAGTTCTGAAGTTAATTCTGAGACGACATCAGCATAAGCCGGATCATCATAGACACTACACATTTCATCTGGATCATTTTCTAGATCAAAAAGTTCCCATTCCGGTTCTTTCGGTTCGTCTATAGAACCAGATGTACCGAGTGCTTCTCCATAGTAATAGATAAGTTTGTGTTTATGGGTTCTAATCCCATAATGTGCTGGGACATAATGATGTGAGAGGTGCATCCAATAACGGTAATACATGGACTTACGCCAATCATCTGGTGTATTTCCTTCAAGTACTGGTCGTAAACTTTTACCCTGCATATCTTCTGGAATGTCTATTCCCGCATAATCAAGCCATGTTTCTGCGAAATCTATATTTAATGACATAGCATCTGTAGAGCTTCCTGCTTCAATTGCATTCGGATAACTAACAATAAAAGGCATACGTAAGGATTCTTCATACATAAATCGCTTATCATACCATCCATGGTCACCAAGGAAGAATCCTTGGTCAGAGGTATAGATTACCATTGTATCATCAGCAATTCCATCTTCTTCAAGGTAATCGAGCAATCTTCCAACATTTTCATCAATGGATGTAACACAACGGAGATATTCTTTTATATAACGTTGATAATTCCAATTAGCCTGTTCTTCATCGGATAATCCATCAGGTGGCGGACCAAGTTTATCTATCTTTAGATCTCTATCGTTCATATGACCATAAACCCGCATCTTTGCATCTTTTGCTGCGTTTGAACGATTAGAATAATCATCGAAAAAGTTATCAGGCATAGGCACATCACCATCTTCAAAAAGATTTGCATGTTTAGGATCAGAATCCCAGGGACGGTGAGGCGCTTTATGATGACTCATGAGAAAAAATGGTTGATCTTTGTCTCGGTGTTGTAGCCAATCCAATGAGAAGTCGGTAATGAGTGTAGTTGCATATCCTTCATACTTCGTTCTTCCACTCTCATCAATCATAACGGGATCATAATAATCCCCTTGCCCCGGTAAGACATTCCAATAATCAAACCCTGTTGGATCTGCATCTCCACCATGACCAAGATGCCATTTGCCGATCATAGCGGTTTGATATCCATCGGCTTGTAGCATTTTGGCAACATTTGGTGTTTTTCCATCCATTGGATCACCCAACGTTTTGACACCGTTGAGATGACTATGTTTACCAGTTAAAATGTTTGCACGGCTTGGTGTACAAATAGAATTTACACAGAAACAGTTCTCCAGAATCATACCATTATCAGCAATCCGGTCAAGATTCGGTGTTTGGTTAATACGACTTCCATAGCAACTCATCGCATGAGATGCATGGTCATCAGACATGATGAATAATATATTAGGTCTACTCAAATCTAACTCCTTGTAGTCATTGAAAATGTGGGGAATCAACTATATAAGTTCAAATACGGTTTATTGTCATTAAAAGGGAGAATGTAGTTTTACGTATATTTCTTTTTATGACGTGTTAATCATAATATTGAAAATCTAATTGTTTGATGTAATACAATATTATCCATGCTTTATATAACAAGTCAATGAAATTATAGTTCTGTGTATAACTATACACCTGTATACATTCTTATCTATCAGATTTATTTAAAAATAACCTTTTCAATTCTTATAGGTGTTTAAACTATTTGTCACTTTACAAAAGTGTATCAGAATATCTACAACTTTGTCTTGATTCATAGGCTTCACTCTATGAATTCTGTCCATTTTAGGAAGGATCTCCGAATCCTGATTCCTTGTATTTCCGCAAGCTCCAGAGGAGTGAAAGGTGTGTAGAAAGACCAGACTAACCAAGATACAAGCTCCAGAGGAGCGAAAGGTGTGTAGAAAAAACGTTGACACAAAACACTAAGCCACGGTTAGTGACAGAAATCAAAAAACATAACATTGTCTGCGTAACCCATGTAATCCGTGAAATCTCCGATCCTGACATATACCATCCTTCCACCACAAAAACCCAAAATAATAAGCAATGAATTAACACATAGAACATTCAGCTAAAACACAGCTACCTAATATTAGTTGAAGAATTATTGAAGAAAACCTAACCAAAAAGCAACATAAGGAACAATAATGAATTAGTAAACTATTACTAAATTTACATAAATAAATAACTATATGTAAATATATCACATATGCTAATTTGTACTTAACATATGTGTTTTTATTATGTTTATATATGAACATAACATTAAGAATTGGTGTGTTACTATTTCGACCCTGATGTCAAATATCTCTTATTCATAAATCACTTAATCATTGCAGTTATACTATGAAAATATTTCATAGTAACACTCATATTAGACAATATTGAAAAATTAGTCATGAATCAAGTACCATACTATGTTTATCGATGTTTTATAAGGTAAGAATAATTTAAACTTTCATAGTTACTATGAAAAATAACATATCACTGTAACAACCTCTAAAGTCAGTAGTGAACTGGAGTTAGAGCACTTCAGTACCACATAATCTAAACTGGTAACTATGAAAATTTATAAAATGTGTAAATAGAGGAAAGAATATGCATCATATTCGTATTTTCGATATATTATACAGTGTCTGAACAATGATTCTTCCAAATCTATTATTTATCAGATATGTATTAATATCTTGATAAAATGGACGTTTAAGAACTATCACATTCATAGGATTCTGATTCAAGCCATTAGAATAATAGAAAAAGACAAAGAATATATCATTTATGCAAATTCTTGTTACAATAAAAAAGTGGCTATAAACATAGTGTGGCACTGGGGGATAGAGGTTTTATCAATGTCACACTTTGTGACAAAAAGTGTAACTTTATTCAACATATAAATAACATAAATATTACTATTGAGAATCATAAAAAAAGCGGTAAACTTACAATAGAATTACCCTTGTTTCAATATAATACCAATTCAAATAAATAATAAACCATCAAATAAATTGTATATTATTCAAATCTATCTTCTGTGAGAGCAACCTCACGGCGCGATATTGGAGATTGGACCTGAAGAATATCCAATATCAATGAGACTTAAATTTCTAAAATGGTATAATATAGACTTGGTAAGGAATAAAGCACTCTCAATATAATGATTTTTGAGATATGACCAATAAACTATACACAAGTTGGAATTCACATAATAATTACTAATTTTCAGAGTATTCAGAGTAAATCAAAGAAACAGCAATTTTAGAAACACATAGGAACCCAGACTATCACTGACTTTGTAGGAAATATTAAACAACACCTAACGTATTTACTCTGAAAATTACACTGTTACTCTGAAAGCTATAATCTATATGATCCGAGATATTAATGTCAAAAACTATACATAACCTTCTGAATGATAATATAGAATTCCGTAAAAAGGTAGGTCCAGGGTGTGTAAACTTTTGTCACTATAGTTGTCATTTGAAACAGTAGACTCTTCTGTAGGCGGTGAATACCTAAATGGCAATCATACCGTTGATACCGGGATTCCGATCACCGATTCTGCAAGATCCTGTACCCTCCCTCAGCCGATTCCGATAAAATCCAGGGTATTGACTGTAAACACCTCTTTGTACCTCAAACTGTTAGTTTGTGATCTAACTCCTTACCCTCTCCAAACACTCTAATCTGCGTAATCTGTGTAATCTGCGATTCAGAAACAAAAAATTACCTATAGTGACAAATTATTTACACATCCTATTCTTATTCTCGAATTGCCTATCAGTTCATTTGCTGCTATAATACATTTCTAATGGAATGTAAATAATAGTTATTATTACTACTCATATCCATCCTACCTGTAAATCTGATTGACAGCAATATCATCCGAAAGGAGAGAGATGAACACTATTGTAGAGATTATAGAAGATGCTTTTTACATTAATGGTGAAATCACCTATAAAGGACGTTATTTTAATGATAAAAAAATAGAAGGATTGCTACTAAACACCCGTATGGTTCAAGGTATCTTTGATGATAGAAATCCTGAAACAGTCAATCTATGGAATTATCCAGATACAGGTAGATGGGATGCCGAACGGAACACAAGGGAATTCTTAGCTGCAATGCCATCTTGGCGAGAACATGGAATCTTAGCTTTTACAATAAATCTACAAGGTGGAAGTCCTGAAGGATATTCAAAGGCACAACCATGGCATAATTCTGGTATCGAATCGGATGGAACTCTCAATCAAGACTATCTCTCTCGGTTAAAAAGAATTATTGATTTTGCTGATGAATTAGGTATGGTTGTTATTCTTGGTTATTTCTATTTTGGACAAGATAACAGAATAGACGATGAACATGCTGTTATACATGCAGTAGATAATATCACCAATTGGTTGTTTGATAATAATTATAGGAATGTCATTGTTGAGGTGAATAACGAATGTAATGTTAGATATTCACATGAAATTTTACAACCAGAGAGAGTACATGAATTGATAGAACATGTACGATCCATTAAACGGGATGGAAGAAATTACTTAGTTGGTACAAGTTATGGTGGAGGCCGTGTACCTGAAGAGAATGTTGTCAATACTTCTGATTTTATCTTAATTCATGGTAATGGTGTCAGTGATCCAAATCGTATCGTTCAAATGGTTGAGCAAACACGTGAAGTTAAAGGATTTCAACCGATGCCTATACTCTTCAATGAAGATGACCATTTTGATTTTGATAAACCATTCAACAACTGTGTCGCTGCCATAAATGAATATGCATCATGGGGTTATTTTGATCCTGGTGAAAATGATTATTGTCATGGGTATCAATCTGTACCTGTTCAATGGCAAATTAACACTTCCCGTAAAAAAGCTTTCTTTAATAAGATAAAACAAATTACAGGTAAATGAATATAGAAAGGAACATTTAATGCCTGAACAAATTCCAGCGTATTATTTTGCCATAGCAATTGGTGTAGTTGTTATGATTCTGACGAGTGTAAGGATATTGAAGGAATATGAACGAGCAGTTGTTTTTCGATTAGGACGGCTTGTTGGAACACGTGGTCCTGGATTTATCATCTTAATTCCCTTTTGGATTGAGCGTGTTCAACGAGTGAGTTTACGAGTTATTGTTAACGATGTTCCGCCACAAGATATCATCACAAAAGATAATGTGTCGGTATCTGTAAATGCAGTACTTACCTTCAGAGTAAAAACACCAGATCAAGCAGTCATTGAAGTTGAAGATTTTGGTTTTGCTATTTCTCAAGTTGCCCAAACCACTTTACGGAGTGTGTTAGGACGGGCAGAATTAGATGACCTTCTATCAGAACGGGATAAACTGAATGAGGATCTAAAGAATATAATTAAAGAGCAGTGTGATCCTTGGGGCATTGAAGTTCATACAATGGAGATTAAACAGGTTGATCTACCTGCAGAAATGCAAAGAGCTATGGCAAAACAGGCTGAAGCCGAAAGAGAAAGAAGGGCGAAAATAACTCATGCCGAAGGGGAATTTGAGTCTGCAGAGATTCTAACTGATGCAGCAGAATTCCTTAGTAAGAAACCTACTGCTATCCAATTACGTTTCCTTCAAGCAATGGTCGAAGTTAGTGCAGAAAAGAATTCTACTATTGTATTTCCTATCCCAATTGATCTATTAACCCCGTTTCTAAACCAAGGGAAAGATAATAAAGATGATGAGGATTAATTATACTGAATGTCGTTTGGGAATAAAAAAATTGGGAGTTACCAATCTTCATCATAGAAGGGTGTACTCGGATAACTATATACATTCCCTTCATAATTCTGTAATTTGATTTCATCGTCATCAAATGCAACAACTGGATTTGGGGTTAATGCTATTTTACCACCACCACCAGGGGCATCAATGACATAGTGTGGGACGCCAAGACCAGATATATGACCACGTAATGCTGATACAATATCCAAACCTGTTTGAACTGCTGTACGAAAGTGGTCTGTCCCAACAACGAGATCTGCTTGATATATATAATAAGGTCTAACACGTATACGCAATAAACCTTTCATCAATTCCACCATTACATCCGGATCATCATTCACACCCTTCAATAGAACAGTCTGATTACCAAGAGGGATTCCAGCATCAACTAACATACCACATGCTTTTTCTGTTTCAGGAGTAATTTCACGAGGATGATTAAAATGGGTATTAATATAAAATGGATGATGTTTCTTTAATATACCACATAATTCTGGAGTGATTCTTTGTGGCAGTGTAACTGGAACTCTGGATCCAATTCGGATTATCTCAAGATGATCAATTTCTCTAAGTCCGCCAACAATCATCTCAATCTTCTTATCTGTCAACATAAGAGGATCACCCCCTGAGATAATAACGTCCCGTATTTCAGGGTGGGATCGAATATATGATAGACCAATTTCTACGTTATCTTCAGAGATTGAGTGTGGATCACCAACTTTTCTTTTTCTGGTACAGAATCGACAATATATAGGACACATATAATTAACATAGAAAAGTGCCCTATCGGGATATCTGTGTGTTACATTCGGTACTTCACTATCGTCTTCTTCGTGGAGAGGATCTTCAACACCAGTACTAATTAATTCGCGTTGATCAGGAACGACTTGCTTCCATATAGGATCACCCGGTTTCTCAATTAAGCTTAGATAATAGGGATTAATTCGGATAGGAAATTCTTTGTGAATACGTCTCAGTTCTTCGATGTCGACATCAAAAACTGATGCAAGTTTTTCAGGTGTATTTACAGTATCTCTAACCAGTTGTTTCCATTCTTCCATATATTTAAACCTTTAACATCCATTAGGGTAAAATGTTAAAATTATTCTTCGTCAATATTCGTTGTTACATCTAACATTTTATCACCTTCACGAAGATTATCAACAATATCAATACCTTCAACAACTCTACCAAATGTAGTGTAATTTCCATCTAAATGTGTATATCCATTTGTATCATCATTAATACAAATGTAAAACTGACTTCCAGCTGAATTAGGTGTTTGCTTTCTTGCCATAGCAATCACACCTTTCTCATGTTTGGGCATTTTATCTTTTAATGCTTTATCCTGAAATTCACCAGGAATTGTCCAACCTGGACCACCTGTTCCATTTCCATCAGGGTCTCCACCTTGTATCACGAAGCCCTTTACATAACGATGGAAAACTAAACCATTATAGAAGCCAGAATCAACTAATTTTAAAAAATTCTCTACGGTAAGTGGTGCACACTCTGGATACAGTTCAATATTTATGTTTCCTTTATCAGTTTTTAGCGTTACAATTGGTAATTTATCTATAGTTTTAGATTGAAGTAATGATACACATTTAAACAAAGGTAAATATTGCATTAATTTCCTTAAAATATTTATATTACCAAAATAGTGTTACTGAGAGAAATATAGAACTATTCAGATAACAGTAATATAGGTATGTCTATTTATAGTATTGAAAATGAGTCTGATAATACTGGATAAACTACATTTATCCAAATATAGTATTCTTATAGACTGGACTCATCAGTATAGGTTTGTAACCTTTCTGAATCAAATATCAATTATCTAACTCACGATAGTGTTGAGTAAATTACAGTCATAGATTGAATTAATGATACATCTGAATAGTTGTTAAGTCAAGAATTTCTACCATTGTAATGGAACTAAACTGATAATATAAGCATACAAACTAAATAAGAAAATACCTTCCCTATTTGAATAATATGTATTACATCACATTGACATCCACAACTTTGTATGTTACACTTTAAATACTTATGGGGTGATTAAACTGCGTGATTTAAATTCAAGAAAACTCTTAGAAAACGACTTACATAACACATTAAAATTACTTTCTCCTGGTACATCTTTAAGAGAAGGCATAGACTATATTATTCAAGGTAAGAATGGCGGGTTAATTGTTATCGGTGATACCCCAGAAGTACTTAGTTTGACTGAAGGTGGTTTCAGAATTAATTGTCAATATAGTCCAACACGTTTGGCTGAACTTGCAAAGATGGATGGTGCAATTCTACTTTCATCTGACATGAAAAGAATTGTCCGTGCTAATGTCACTTTGAGAATCAATCCTTCATATTCATCTAATGAAACGGGATTACGTCATAAAGCAGCGGAGAAATTTTCTAAGGATACAGGTCAAATAGTACTTGCTGTTTCACGACGTAGAAACACCCTCACTATGTATTCAGGATCACATAGATATCAATTCAGAGATCGTACTATACTTTTATCTGGGGCAAATCAAGCTTTCTTGTCACTTAGCTTATATATTAAAGCTATGCAGAGTTCTCTATCTTCCCTAAATTGGGCTGAACTTAATGATAGTGTCACATTAGATAATGTAGTTACTGCGATCTGTGATTGTGAACGTGTCAGACGTACAGAAGAAGAACTTAATAGATACAAAATTGAATTAGGTACAGAAGCACAGTCATTACATTTAGTACCGACTGATTTATCTCAGGAAATTGACCGTGGAATGTTAACAATTAAAGACTATTACATTCAGGATATATACGAAGAGAATGAAGTATATGAAAAAATATTCGGTTTCGATGCTTCTCAATTGACATCAAAGTCAGAAATAATTAATGCACTTGGATATAAGAATGAGAAATTAACAGGTGACGATATAATTGAACCACGTGGATATAGAATGTTAAGTCAAATCCCACACATATCCATGAAGGTGAGCGAACAACTAATTCAACATTTTAAAACTCTGTATTCCATTCGTACAGCTAATATTGATGAATTACAGAGTGTTGATGGATTAGGAGAAACAAGAGCAACAGCAATTAAGGATTCGTTGCTACAAATGAAAACAGGCACTTCTCAATTATCAGTAATGACATTACCAATTTTTGAATAACAGAAAATTTTCTTGAAGATACATAACTCAATATACAGATAATTAGACAAGAAAATGTTGGTACCTGTAATTATTATGTATATTTGGTAGTGATTGATATCATTGTATAATTTGAAATAGGAGTAAGGATAAACATGGTAAAACATTACAGTTCATCAGAAAAACAAGTACAAATCAATATTCACAAATATTCAAACACGTTCTTTATTGCAGGAAGTATACTCTTAGTAATCTTACTGATTGGTTGTGGTGGAAAGCTTGGAACAATCGAAAAAAACGATGTCCAAAGTATCATTGTACAAGTAGAAAAAGCAATCAATGATGCCCTTGATGTAAAAGCAGATTCACTTGCTTTCGAGCAGTTTGAAATGGCAGAAACTGAACTTGAAAAAGCAAAAGACGCATTAGAAGAAAAAAATGGAGTAACTGCTTTAAAATCAGCAAATCTTGCATATTCATATGCTAAGTTAGCAAAATATGAAGCAATTCAAAATTCCAATAATGCTATTAGGAATGCTCATTTATTGGCAAAAGAGTCTGAAATCGGAAATTTAAAGAATGAGCTTAAAAACCAAAACAGTAAAATCTCTGATTTGGAAAAAGGATTACAAAGATTACAAGATACTGAAAGAAACCTAAACAATACTATAACTTCTCTTAATAGTGAAAAAAGAGAAATCGTACAGAAGAACAGTTTGAATAAAGATAAGTTATCTCAAGTTAATCAAGAGTTAAATTCACTAAAAAACCGAATTTCACAGTCCGAAACAAAAGTACGGAACTATGGGAATGAAGTAAAGGATTTATCCCGTAAACTTGCTGCAGCCGATTCTATCGCAAAATCTGCCAGTCGACAAAAAAGAACTGCTTATGCAGAAGTTGAATCTCTCAAAAATCAAATTAGAGAGCAAGCGAAAAATTATACTGCCAAGCTTGCAGAGGCACAAAAAAGAAATATTGCTGCCGAACATTCAGAATATCTTAAGAAAGAAGCAGAGAAAGCACGAGCTTATGTGCGTCAACTTGATAGTCAAAAACCTGTACGTACTGGTAGAACATCTCTTTCAACTCAACAAATTAATGCTGGGAAATCTGCATTGAAGGGATGGGAAAACGAATGGAATCGTTCTAATGTGAAAGCCCATCTTGCTTATTATGCTCCAAACACTACAATCAATAGAATTCATACCGTAGAAAGTAAAGAAAATACATCAATGTTAAATAGGAATCAGTTAGAAACTGAGCTGAATGAATTTAGAAAACATCCTTGGCAAAAAACTGATGATAAAGATTTATTTCAGGTTGAACAGAATAGTGTGATTGGTACATATAAGTATAGTAGATTGGTTACACCAGCACAGACAGAGGATGATACAGCTTTGTATCAGATATGGATTCGAGAAATTTGGGTACATCAAGTTCAAAATGAATGGAAAATATATCGTGAAACTTGGCAAATTTATGATAATATCCCAAAATTCTAAGTAGATGGTAGGTGAATAACATGCAAAATGAAGTATCAAATAATACTAATAAGAGAATACCAGACTCCCTTAAATGGGGAGGAATAGCAGCTGTTGTTATCATTTTATTAGTCTGCGGAGTATTATTAACACGGACGAATGAATCTTCAATAGCATTCATGGTTAGATGGAAAAGTGCCTTAGAATCAGGTGATATTCAAAAGTATGATCTCTTATGGGGAAAGAATGCTCGTAACAAATCAAATACTGGTTATCAGGATACAGCACAACTATTTAAAGAAAACTCACGGATTGATGTAAAAATAACAAATGCTGAGAATAGAACAAGAAAGGATCCACAGAATCCACACTATCTGAGAATAGAAGATATTCCTATCCTTATTTACACTCCTGGTGAACCCTTACAACAGTTAAGAACTCTAACAATCGCAAAAACAGGAATAATTCAACAGCGATGGAAACTAATTAAGGATCAAGTTACAAGTGAAGAAATTACTACTGATATTACCAAATTTGAACCAGAAGAATCTGTTGTAGAAACAGAATCTTCTGCTGATAGTCCTGTTGTACCATTTGTTTTAGAATGGAAGAAAGCACTTGAGACAAAGAATGTAAAGAAATATACATCACTTTGGGATAAAAAAGCGCGAAAAACGAAAAATGAGAATTATCAATTGGCTGCTGTTCAAATCTCTCAAGACTTAACTGTCGATCTTAGTCAGGCTGTATATACTTCTATTGCATTTTCAAAAACACGATATTTGGTAGATAATATTAGTGTCACTATTCATAGCAGTGGCGCATTTGTAGAAACACATTCTCGAACACTAACAATTGATAAACGCGGTTTCTTATTTAGACGATGGAAACTTATAAATGATGAAGCCGGTGGCGATTACATCTCTGATATACCAATTGTAAAAGATGAGCCAATTACAGAAGAAGCATTACCAATAAATCAGGAATCAGATATCTTTAATGGAACAGCTCCACTTGATACAAAACTGAAAGTTAGTCAGATACTCGCAAAATGGCAAACTGCATGGGAAGAAAAGGATCTTGAGACATACATGTCTATATATGCTGAAAAAGCTTTGATTACACGAGTTACTGTACGCGGTGGCAGAGAAACCAATACATATTTAAATAAAAGACAATTGAAGCAGAAGATGCAAAAATTGAATCTAATGTATTCGGAAATACAAGTGAAGATTTCTAATCTTGTAATTGATGGTGATCGTGCTGTGGCAGATGTGACTTTTCTACAAAAATTTAAAGGCACACCTGCATCTGGTTCACGACCTGCATATTCAGATATAGGAACAAAAAAGTTAGATCTCATAGTTGATCCTGCTGATGGTTACTGGAAAATCCATTCTGAAACGTGGAGTCGTTATGAAGATGTACCAGAATATCCAAAGAATTAGTAATATCTATCTGTAAATTAAATATGCCGTGAATTGAAATACTAAAGTCCAGAATTGAGAAATTAATAGTCAACAATATGCCTACTGAATTCAGCACAAAAAGAAAGATTGAATTTTCAGATACTGATATGGCAGGAATTGTTCACTTTACTCGTTTTTTTGTCTTTATGGAATCTGTGGAACATGAATTCCTAAGAAGTTTAGGGACAAGTGTTTCAACAACTATTGATGGGAATGAAATTGGATGGCCAAGACTTACAGCTTCTTGTGAGTATCTTAGTCCATTACGATTTGAAGATGAAGTAGATATAAGACTAAGTATAAAAAAGATTGGAACAAAATCAATTACATATCTATTCCAATTTACACTTGATGGTAGAGATGTTGCTCGAGGTGAAGTAACTACTGTTTGTTGCATCACTAATCCTGGACAGAAATTACGACCTATATCAATCCCAGAAATTATCTCAAATCAGATTTCAATCTAATTTACAATAATGATATTCTAATCCACTTTTTAGAAAATAGTATAATTTTTATTTTCTATGAATTTTATTGAAGAAAAGAAAAATAAGAAACATAAACTAAGTATTCACAGAATGAATAAATCCTATGGAACCTTACAGGTCCTACAGGATATTACATTCACATTTGAATCTGGTGCTTCAATTGCAATTACTGGACCGTCAGGATCTGGAAAGAGTACATTATTACATATAATCGGTACGTTAGAATCTCCCACCCAGGGAACAGTCGAAATTGATGGAATTAATCCATTTGAATTGTCTGAACCAGAAATTGCACAATACCGAAATTTGATGATCGGTTTTGTATTCCAAGATCATCATTTACTACCTCAATATTCAGTTTTAGAAAATATACTTCTTCCGACTCTTGCCTTTAGAAAGAAATCTGATGCTACTGAGTATGCAGAGAATCTTATACAAAAGGTTGGTTTATCAGAACGTATATCACATCGCCCAGGAGAATTATCCGGGGGTGAAAGACAACGTGCTGCAATCGCTCGTGCGCTTATCAACAGACCGAGTATCATTCTTTGTGATGAACCAACAGGTAATCTGGATGAAGCTACAACTGAGGAAATTGCAAACTTACTATTCGATCTACACTCAACTGAAAATACTCTTCTCATCGTTGTTACCCACAACCTAAATTTTGCTTCAAAATTCACTTATCAGCTAAATTTAGTTAATGGTAAATGTGTAGCAAATACCCAAGATAATTTTAATGAAATTCATTCCGATTAATCCTTCCTAATAAAGTAACAATGCAATCATTTTGGTCAACAGTCAAATTTTATTGGGGAATCAATCTCACACTATTGCTATGTATAGCATTAGCAACAGGTGTTCTTGTTGGTTCATTAATTGTTGGCGATTCCATGCGTGGAAGTCTCTATGATTTAACCTTGGAACGTCTTGGGAATATTCACCATGCATTGGTTGCTGAAAATTTCTTTGATCCGAAGATAGTAAAAGATCCCAATTCCTATCCAGTAATTATTCTTAATGGAACTGTTGATGTTCCATCTACAAAAGCTCGTGCATCCAAAGTTAATATACTGGGGGTTGAAGACACATTCTTTAATCTATGGGAGCAATCAACTCCAAATTGGGTAAGTTCCAATAATGATGTTTTTCCTAACGTCATTATAAATGAATATCTTAAGAAAGACCTAAATGTTGAAATCGGTGATTCAATTCTCGTTAGAATCCCAAACACAGGACAAATTCACCCAGAATTCTTATTAGGTAATACCGATACAGAAGAAATAGTTAATTCAATAAGAGTAGTTATAAGTGATATAGTTACATCAGCTCATGGAGGTAGATTCAATCTTAATTCTCATCAGAGTCTGCCCTTAAATATATATATACCACTCAATGTTCTACAAGAAGAACTTAGTCAAAAAGATAAGGTTAATGCAGTTTTTACTACTGATGAAGAGGCGATAACCAATGAACAGATAGAACTTACTTTAGATGGAATTGGAATTAATCTCCGTCAGAATCACGAAAATATTGATATACAATCAGAACAATATATACTTTCTCCATACATTGAAAATACTATCATTGAAATTGCAACCAAAAACAATATACCTTTACTACCTACATTAACCTATCTGGCAAATAGAATTACTAAAATTGGTGCAGAAAATGAAATTGAAGACCTTGAACTTAAGAGTATTCCTTACTCTACTATCTTGGCTGCCCCATTGGAAAACGTCGAATTTGCTAATATGTTCAATGCAACAAATACGAGAAGTGATGAAGATGCTTTCACTGAACGAGAAATAGAAGAAAAGACTTTATCTAAGAAAAAAGTCTCAGATATTGAAAAAGAATATCAAGGACAATTTAAAGACTTTCAAGATAGATTGATGGAAATTCAAACCACTGCTCATTCTAACAAAGCAGAATATCAAATTACAAAATCTCAATATGAAATTGTTATCGATGAATTAAATAGTAAAATCAATCAAATAAGTAGATTCTATAGTTCTGATGAAATTTATCTGAATAAATGGGCAGCTGAAGATCTTGGGGTGAAGATTGGGGATAAGGTGAGTCTGAGTTACTATAAAATGACAACTAAAAGTGAATATATTACTGAGACTGCATATTTCTTAGTTAAAGGAATTGTTGAAATTGATGGTATATTTGCTGATACACACTTAATTCCCCAGTTTCCTGGAATACATGAAACCGATAATATTTCTGAATGGAACTCTCCATTTCCACTTGATTATTCACTAATACGAGATAAAGACGAAGAATATTGGGATAAGTATAAGACAATTCCCAAAGGTTTTATCACTCTAAAAAATGGACAAAAACTATGGAAAAACCGTTTTGGGGTACTTACATCAATACGGTTTGGAGCGATACCGGACCAAACTATTCATGAGACAAAAACTTTATTAGAATCTGAATTATTATCCTCTTTGGATCTGCAACAATTAGGATTTCAGCTCATTTCCATAAGATCAGATGGGTTAATATCAGCTAAAGGCTCATCTGATTTTGCTATGTTATTTAGTAGTATGAGTGGATTAATCATAATTGCTGCTGCTATTCTGATTGGTTTAGTGTTTAAATTGGGAGTGGAACAGAGATCACGAGAAATCGGTATACTACAATCAATGGGGTATACGATTAATAAAATACGTAGACGGTTATTATCTGAGGCTATGTTACTGACTATCATTGGGAGTATGGTTGGATGCCTTTTCGCAATTGGATATGCAAAATTATTAATCTATGGTTTACACACATGGTGGTTACCAGCAATTGGCACCCCTATTATAAGTCTACATGTTCGTAGTATTAATCTTATCATAGGCATAATAATTTCATCTATAGTCGTTATGTATTCGATTTTCCTTGCTGTTAGAAAAATTGATCAAGCATCAATAGTTGGAAAATTGAATAATCTATCAGTCTATTCTATAGATAAATCAAAGGTTGACACAGAGAAAAGAAATAAGTCAATAAAGAAATTCCTATATTCATCAGTTTTAATTGTTAGTTTATTCAGTGTAATTCTAATTGGTGATATTGTTACAGGTGGATGGGAAGACATAATCTATTTATATGTTTCAACAGGAATTTTCATCAGTCTAATCTTTCTAATATTTAAAAGATTACATAGGCAACCTGCTGATTTCTCTGTATATAATTATATTATTTCTTTATTAATCAGTATTATTTGTACAACTACTGCTATTTTAATTAATTTTATTTTACTGATCAATAATGTAAATTTACATGAGTTCACGCAAATAGATAATCCTGTATCACGCTTTATAATGTTCACACTTGGTAATCTAACATTGTGCTTTGTACTGTTTAGTAGTTGGTTAAAATCCGATAAAATATCTCATAATTTGAGTAGATTACATTTCGCTATCAAGAATATTGCAAGACAATCTAACAGGAGTGAGAGTTGTGTGATGACAATAAGTTTAGCTTGTTGTATTATTGTTGCGGTAGGAGCTAATAGACAAGATGCTATCCCACAAAGTGAATATACTTATGTAGCTGAGTCTTCTATTCCAATAGTCCATGATCTCAATACAACCGAAGGTAGAAGGAAACTCAACTTTTCTGTTGAGGACTCAACACTAATAGGTGATTCAGAAATACAATCTTTTCGTGTATTACCTGGAGAAGATATTAGTTGTTTAAATCTATACAAACCGGTGAAACCTCAAATCCTTGGTGCTCCCACAGATATATTGAATCAAGACCCCTGGACTTATTTGAATCAAAGAACTCAACAGAATCGGCAAATTCCTACAATAGGTGATGAAAATTCGATAAAGTGGATATTACAGCATGACCCTAATGAGAATTTTGTGATAGATGATGAATTTGGACAGCCACAGAATCTAAGAATTGAGACTATTAAAAATAGTTTATTCCAAAGTCAACTTATCATATCTGAAACTAATTTTCTAAAGTTATTTCCAAGTCAGAGAGGATACCAATTCTTTTTAATAAAATCACCTGAATCCCTTCGTCAAGAAACTGGAGAAATACTTGAAACAACATTATCTGATTTTGGTTTTGATGTTACTTCTGCATCAGATCGTTTAGCAGGCTTTAGATCAGTTCAGAACACATATATATCGACATTTCAAAGTCTTGGGGGTTTAGGCTTATTGATTGGTACATTTGGAATGGCGTTGGTAATGATCAGAAATATCATTGAACGGAAAGGGGAATTAGCAACACTTAGAGCATTTGGTTTCAGTCGTAGACTATTATCAAGACTACTGTTATTTGAGAGTAGTGTTCTACTAATAATTGGGATGTTAATAGGCATTATCTCTGGGATTGTAGGTATAATTGGTATACAAGGAGGACTCCCATCAATTCCTTGGATTTCACTATCCATCACCTTGCTTTTTGTACTAATTTTCGGTATAATTGCCAATATGTTAGCTGTTAGTATTGCATTACGAATTCCATTAATTTCAACACTAAAATCAGAATAATGGTCTTAGACTAAGTCATTTATTTTTTTACGATTAAATCAAGATGAATACAAAATACATTCTCCGATTTGTATTAATTATTTTTCTAATTGTAACTCATCTTGCATGTTCCACTGACACTGAATCTGAGTCTGCTACTACCATTAAACATACCCAAATTGGATGGTCTGCATATAATTCAGGTGATTTTACGCAATCTCTTCTTTCATTTAAAAGAGCATTAAAAGGAGATCCTGAATATGCTGATGCACATAATGGTGTAGGTTGGTCAAATTTAAGCCTTTCACTGTCATTACAATTTTCTCAAGAATCATTTCAAAATGCTGTGAAGATCAATCCAATGAATGCCGATGCTTGGGTAGGTCTGGCTACTGTCCTCTATCTACGAAATAAAAACAAATCAGATTTCGATTCCGCAATACGTGCCATAGAAAATGCATTAGAAGGGGATGAACAGTATTTGTACCGACACGATTATTCATCAGAAGCTAATTTGCATGCCTTGAAGGCAGCCTGTTACTATTATCTTGGAAAGAAAGAAAATACTATCAATGAAATAAGAAATACTCTGAGTATAGATTCAGAAAATAGTACTGCACTCGCATTACAAAGTCTTATTACAGAATAAAGTTTTACTGGAGGTTTATATGTCCAATAATGTAATTACTTCAACCGAGTTATCGAATATAAAACCAGCACATAGTGGGAAAGTTCGTGATCTATATGACTTAGGTGATGAATACCTAATTGTGTCTACAGACAGAATATCAGCATTTGATGTGGTCTTGCCAAATGGTATACCAGATAAAGGGAGAGTCTTAACTGGTTTGTCTTCTTTCTGGTTTGATTTTACCAGATCTGTAGTAGAGAATCATCTTATTACAACTAATGTAGAAGAATATCCAGAGGAAGTAAAGAAGGACTCTGATCTATTATATGGTAGGTCTATGTTAGTTCGTAAAGCGAAACGTGTAGATGTAGAATGTGTTGTAAGAGGGTATCTGGCAGGATCAGGATGGTCTTCATATCAAAAGTCAGGTGAGATATGTGGTCAGAAACTTCCTGATGGATTAAAAGAATCTGACCGTTTACCTGAATTGCTTTTTACTCCCACTACAAAAGCGGAGCAGGGCGAACATGATGAGCCAATTTCTATTGATGAAATGCGGAGTCAAGTGGGTTCAGATTTGACGGATCAATTAATCGACATTAGTTTTAATCTATTTAATGCTGCAAGTAAACATGCTGAGAATTCCGGAATTATTCTCTGCGATACAAAGTTTGAATTTGGTGAACGAGATGGTGAGGTAATTCTTATTGATGAAGTGTTTACCCCTGATTCTTCTCGATTCTGGCCAGCGGATCAATATGATCCAGGAAAATCACAGCAAAGTTTCGATAAACAATTTGTCCGAGATTATTTAAATGAAATTGGTTGGAATAAACAACCCCCCGCACCTCAATTACCTGATGAAGTAATCTCAAAAACAAGTGAAAAATATCGCGAAGCATATAAACTTATTGTCGGTAAAGAACTTGAGTAATTTCAAATGCGTTTGTCTGATGTTATTCCATAATGAATATATGACTACGTTCAAATAACCCATCAAGGAATACTTCAACAAACCATTCACCCTGAGCAAAATGGTCTTCAGATAACGGTATATCTGGTGCATCAATATAGAACCATGTGATTTTTTCACCGGTTGTTGAGGAAATAGTTCTTTTCTCTGTCCAAAACGGAGGATCTTCCACATCATCATCCGGTGAAAACCATGAAACTTCAACTGTATGTGCCTTTTCAATATTTTCCCAAAGTAACCATAAATACACTTGATCATTAACTTCAGATACAAATGTATCTGTAATACCATCAGGTCTGTCATCATGAACAGAAAGAGCTAATACAGACTCAACTATATTGGGTTCTCCGCGTCCAAGGTCAATTGCGCCACTACCTCCTGATGTGGATTCTTCACAACCTGCTAAAATTATTAAGAAAAGCAAAATACCTAACAATGATGTATATTGTTTATACATTACTAATTCTCCTATGTTAATTTGAGATGATTTAATCTTAGAATAAATGTGTATATTAGACAATATAGAAATAGTTAGTCGGATAATTTCAAATTAATATGGATAGAGAAATGATCCATAAAATATGAACAACATCTTTATCAACTAAGTATAAATCTGTATTTGTCATTATTTGAAGTCTAATTCATGGTTATATCTAATATAAGTCTTAATTAGGTATAACGTATAGTATATATGTTAGTTTACACAATTGATAATCATACAAAGATCGATAGAATTAGATCGATTAGATTGTGATTTCTTATGTTTGAATATAAAAACTTTTCATATTGGTTATGGGTGATATTCTTCTGTACAGTGTCAATTATACTCTGTACAACACCGCTATTTAACATTCTTGGTTTTGAGTTCTGTGCTGTTTTAGCTATATGTATCTCTTTTACAGGACCACATGTTGCAATGACACATTGGCATGTACTGTTAAAAGACCCAGATAATCTTCAAGGTTCCAGCAGGAAACTCGTTGTACAAGGCTTTTTTAGATCTCTCCGGTCCAACCTTCTATTACTGGTTATTCCTTTAATCATAATACTCCTCAATTCACTAAGAGTAAAGAATTGTAATTATATTGATGGGTTCTTTTATTTTATAACAATTCCATTTATCAGTTGTGTGGCTGTATCTGCAGCAGGTATATTCTTTAATACATGGGTACAGAAAAGATGGAAAGCTTATCTTAGTTATATTGGATTTCTCATCTTGTCCTGTATACCTGTCGTGATTAATCTCATTTTTCATCCTCCAGTGTTTACATACCATCCAATTCTTGGATATTTCCCTGGTCCGATCTACGACTTTCTAATTACTATATCTCCAACATTTTATATTGCGCGTTCCATAGGTTTATTATGGGGTGTGTTGCTTCTATATATCACAATTAGTTCATGTGAAGTAAGTAGAGACACTGGTTTTACTCCAAAATTAAACTGGAGTAAACTAATCTTAAAAGAATCTGATCGTCTTCATATTGGAAAGATGGCTATATGTGTTTCTTTTATAATCCTTGTAATTTCTTCAGAGGTATTCTCTGGTCAATTAGGTATACGACCTACACGGCATGATGTCTCAAAGGCATTAGGAGGGTATAGAGAAACAGAGCATTTTGAGATTATCTATTCCCGACAACTTGAAATGGAGATTGAACAATTTAGTTTGGATTGTGAGTTTCGTTATGAACAGTTGTCTAAATACTTAGAGACAGATAGTTCAAGAAAAGTACGTGTTTACCTTTACTCATCTCCAGAAGAGAAGAAAAAACTAATTGGGGCAGGTTCAACTTTTGTAGAAGATCCTTTTGGCTACGGCTTTCATATACATACTCAAGGATTCCCACATCCTGTGGTAAAGCATGAACTTGTACATGTCCTTACAGCAAATTGGTCCCCATGGAAAGTCAGTCTTAATGTCGGTGTACATGAAGGTGTTGCAGTTGCTGCAGATTGGAATGAGGAAAATCTCTCTGTTCATCAATGGGTAAAGGCAATGTACCAATTAAATGTTGCACCTGACTTAAATAGTGTCATGGGGCTCGGATTTTGGAGACATGCCGGGTCAAGAAGCTATTTAATTGCTGGTTCATTTATCAGGTTTCTAATTGATACTTATGGGTTAGAAAAATTGAAGAGTTGTTTTCCTTTAGGCAATATATCAAGGATTTACGAGAAAGATCTAACTGTTCTTGAAGCTGAATGGATGAAATTTCTATCAGACCATGTTGAACTAACTGAACTCGATATCAAGTATGCTGAAAGGCGATTAAGACCAGGGGGTATTTTCCAACAGGTATGTGCACACGAAATGGCAGCACAAAGGAGTAAAGCTTGGAAAGCCTATTACAATAAAGACTATTTTACCGCAACAAACACCTTCTATAATATGCTTGATGATGAACCTGGTAATCCAAGAACTTTGATTGGTTTGATGTATAGTGCTTATAAGAAAGGTGATATCCCACTAACAATTTCACTTTCCCGAAAAATAATTAATGATGAGAATTCACTCTATAAAATTGAAGCTACTCAAATGCTTGGAGATATTTATTGGAATCAAGGTAAATACGAACAAGCACTTCAGTTATTTCATAGTGTAATCGATAGGAATTTATATTATCCTCGTCAACTAAATTTACATAAGAGAATTACGTCATTATCCCCGGCATTCAGTAATTCTTCTCAAGATAAATTAAAAAATGTGTTAATACCCAAAAGTGATTCTCCTTCAATGGGAAATGGATCTAAAATAGCTATTTTATTACAAATCATAGAATCAGAACCAGATGAATGGTTACCCTATATATTAGTTGGTGAATTACTTCATAAAGAGAAGTCATGGGAATTAAGTACACAATATCTTACGGAAGGACTAAGACTAAACGAGACTAAAACAATACCATTCCAACTAAAATTATATTCACAGATATTAAATTCAAAAAATACTTTTTTTACGAATGATTTTAAAAATGCTGAACTAAGATTTCGTGAAATTTTGTCTAATGATTCGATTTCATTAGGTATGTCATTAGATTTAACAGAATGGGTGGAAAGGTGTAGATGGATGATGAATAAGTGAGAATTTATAAGTAATTATCAATTGATAGAGTCTAAGGCATATTTACAAAATACATACCTATATCGGTTTAATACCATTTCTACAGTGAATTCTAAATACTAAATTACAGTATAAGATAGAAATGTCATGTTGACCTATTGGATATTTCGTAATATAATATACCTATGGAATTTGATATAAAATATACTGATGATCCAGAAGTATTGCTGAATGAAACTAAGGAGTATCTAAATTCAGACCCACTTAGAAATAATCTAATTCTTACAATTTTAGATTCTACATTAAAAATTCAAAACAATGCCAGATATTGGTATGTTAAAAACAATACTAATGTTGTTGGCGTATTTGTTCAACCATCAATAGATTCACGGGGTATAATTTCTACAATACCGACCGAAGCAGTTCGATTTTTAGCGGACACTTTATCTGATGGTGGCATAGTGCTTCCTGGTATTGTTGGCGAAGTTTCAACAGTTGCAGTTTTTGCTGGTGAATGGGCAGATAAGAATAAGACCTCAGCACATCCGTTCTTAGCATTACGTTTGTATGAATTACAACATCTTCATAATTTAAAGAATACAAATGGAAATATACGTGCAGCAACTATTGAAGATAGTGAACTTCTAAACAGATGGTTATATGATTTAGCTGTAGAGAGAGGTGAATATCAGGAAACAACTGATTCTGAAATACTCCATGCTCGTAAGACACATATATCAGAGAACATCGAAATGAATATCGAAGAAAAGAATTTATGGGTGTGGGTGAATCCAGAACCTGTTTCAATGGCATTCCAAACTCCTATTCTGTCTGGTGTTATCCGTGTTGAAAAAGTATACACACCACCCGAGCATAGACAAAATGGTTATGCAACAGCATGTGTAGGAAAGATCTCACAGCAAATCTATGATGAAGGATATCATTGTATCCTATATTCAGATTTAGAAAATCCTGTATCGAACTCAATATATAGAAGAATAGGTTACAATCCAATTGCAGAAATTATTCAATATCGTTTTAATTAAAATAATCACACAATAATTTAATTCTTGAAAGCAATATTGAAGTTATAATCCCATTAGAGATTAGGAAAGATTATGAAGCTTTTTGTGCCGGGTAGAATATGTCTTTTTGGTGAACATACTGATTGGGCTGCTCGTTATAGACAAAATAATGCTGAACTTGAAAAAGGGTATACGATTATTACCAGTACCAATCAAGGTGTATATGCTGATGTTCAACCCCATCCGACAAGTCTTATTTTAAAAACAACACTTAGTGATGGAACAAGACATGGCCCCTATACACTTCCGATGGATCCATCAATCCTTTTGAATGAGGCTGAAAAAGGTAGTTTTTTCAGTTATGCAGCCGGTGTTGCATATCAAATACTTACTGATTACAAAGTTCAAGGTTTAGAAATTGATAACTACCTGACAGATTTACCTGTAAAAAAAGGATTATCTTCCAGTGCAGCGATTTGTGTTCTGGTGGCACGAGCATTTAACCGGATATATGATTTAAAAATGACCACACGTGGTGAGATGGAATATGCATATCGTGGTGAAACCACGACACCATCACGATGTGGAAGAATGGATCAAGGATGTGCATACCAACATCCAATTCTTATGAGTTTTGATGGAGATTTAATTGATGTAAAGGAATTCAGTGTGTCATCAAATATATATATGGTAATAGTCGATTTAGGTGCAGGGAAAGATACACGACTAATACTAAACCAACTTAACCATTGTTATCCATTTGCCGAGAATGAATTACAAGAGAAAGTTCAGCATTTTCTTGGTCCTTTAAGTGCAGAAATTACAAAAGAAGCTTATGAAGCACTCCGTCAAGGCGATGCAGAATTGGTTGGAAAATTAATGACACGTGCCCAACAAGAATTTGATAAGCATCTAATTCCTGCCTGTCCTACACAGTTGACTGCACCAACTCTCCATAAAGTCCTAAATTATGAACCTATACAACCCTACATTTTAGGTGGGAAGGGTGTAGGATCACAGGGAGACGGGAGTGCGCAGTTTATTGTTAAGGATGAAGAATCACAAAGACGTGTAATTGAGATAATTGAAAGAGATTTGAAAATGTCGTCTCTCAAATTAGTAATTGAAGCCAGTCGAAACGTACGTAAGGCAGTTATCCCCGCTGCTGGTTTTGGTACACGTTTATTCCCTGCATCAAAAGCAATGAAGAAAGAATTGTTTCCTGTAATTGATAATTCTGGCAGAGCAAAACCTGCAATTATGGCTATTGTTGAAGAAGCAATCAACGCTGGTATCGAGGAAGTGTGTCTGATAATACAGAAAGCAGATATAGAACTGTTTGAATCTTACTTTAAGACCCCTCCTCGGATTGAACATTATAATAAATTAAGTAAGGAAAATCAGAAGTATTGTGATTACTTAATAGAATTAGGAAATAAAATTTCATTCGTAACGCAGGATGTTCAAGAAGGATTTGGTCATGCAGTATATTGTGCTCGCGAATGGGTAGCCAATGAACCGTTTCTATTAATGTTAGGTGATCATCTATACGGGTCTGATGAGACTGAGTCATGTGCACAACAGGTTTTGGATGCTTATGAACGTGTAAACCATAGTGTGGTAGGACTAAAAGAAACAGACATCCAGGAGTTATCCAATTTTGGATGTGTTACAGGTATATGGAATGAAGAAGGGGAGATGTTATCTGTAACTGAATTTTATGAAAAACCGGACCCGGAATATGCCAGGGAACATCTACATGTCGATGGTATGGATGAGAATATGTACCTAACAGTATTTGGAATTTATGTTATTGAACCACAAATCTTCGGTTTTCTTGAACAGAACATTGAGCATAACTTTAGGGAAAGAGGAGAATTTCAATTAACATCCTGTTTAGATGATCTAAGAAAAACAGAAGGATTTTCTGGGTATGTTGTAAAGGGACGGAGATTTGATATAGGACTACCAGAGGAATATCGTCAAACAGTAATTGATTTTAGAAATGCATAAGACATAACGTATCGACAAAGAGAGAAAATGGATTCTTCCATATTATATAGATTATAAGTTATATTTTTTTAACGACAACAAGAGTCAAATCGTCATATTGTTCAGCATCCTGAACAAAACTCTGTATTTCATCAACAATCTTCTTTATTACTTCCTCTGCAGTATCGTCATTAGGAATATTTGAAATAAATTCCTTTAATCGGTCAGTACCGTACATATCTTCATCTTTATTTAATGCTTCGATAAGTCCATCTGTATGGAAAATCAGATAATCCCCATCTAAGAGTTCAAACGAAATTGATTCATAATCCACCTTGTTTCTACTACCAAGTGGTAAATCACTTGTTTCAATTTCGATTGCTTCAGTACCGCGTTTTAGAATTGGATAGGGTTGTCCACCATTAGCATAATCCACCATATTATTTTCATCACTCAGTATAGCTAAATTCAATGCGATAAAACTTGGACCGTACATGCGTGGTGATAAACCGGAATTCAGTTCTCTGAGTATTATATCCGCCTCATTATTAACTCGTGCGACTTCATGTAACATACCATTGGTTAGCACAGCATTCATTGCCCCTCGAATTCCTTTCCCTGCTGCATCCGCGACTGCAATAGCAGTTAGTCCGTTTTCCAATGAAACATAATCAAAGAAGTCACCACCCACTTGTGTTGCCGGAATTGACATAGCAGCAATATCGAAAGACTGTGTTTCTGGTGGTTCTGTTGGCAGTAACCCCATTTGAATGTTCTGGGCTTCATTTAATTCTGCCCTAATCCGAATCATTTCTGCTTCTTCTTTTTCTCTCATTTCAAGACGTAATTGTGCTGTCTGTCTACGATTAACAATCAATCTAAAACCTAAGGAGGCAACAGCTAAGAGAAATACAACAGTAGGTAGATATTTCTTCGATCTACTTAATACTGGTTGGTCTATTGTGAAATTAAGAACTGCTGGACGCTGAGTATATGGCCATCCTTTACGAAATGCTGTAATTAAGAAACTATATTTTCCTGATTTCAATCCTTCATATCTGACATGGGGTGAAGTAATACCTAAACCATCATCTTGCGGCTGAAAATATGCTATTACATCTTCATTGATTCTGGTTTCTAAAGCAGTTTTATGATCTGATTTGTAAGTTGTCCATGTATTCTTACCAACCCCAATGAGTTTAAACTTATAGTCTACTGCATCTCTTAACGGACTGATTCCTTTAAACTCAATAGTCAGATCCTTTAAATTGGATGGTAAAGGAGTTTGAAGATCTGACAAAATTGAGTCGACATTTTCCATAGTATCCTGATTAGAATGTTCTTTTCCATCAGTTTTAACAGATTCTATCTTACAGAAAGGCAAAGCACCAAGACTTGGTCTATATTGTGTGGCACCACCTTCAGTTGCAAACCATAATTCTTGTGATTCTGATGCATGTATATCTGAAACATTATTATGAATTAGACCATTTTTTGTAGTAATAGATTGGAATGTTTCACCATCAAATCTTACTACCCCACCACCCCAAGTTGCAAACCAGATGTTACCCCAATTGTCTTCATGTATATCCCTTAGATCGTCTACAAGGAAACCATTTTCTGTTGTATAAGTTGTAGCTATTTCACCATTATAATGAATTGCACCTTGTGAGGTAGCCAACCATAAATCACCTTCATTAGTAGTGAGCGCACCTTCAATTTTTGTCAAACTTACTGAGACTGAGTTCTTTAATTCCGTTCCTTGATAAGTCTTAATGCTGTCAGGTAATACAAATGTAGTTTCATGCAACTCAGTTCCATTAACTTCATTTGTAGATATAGTGTTTTGAACTGAGAGTAAAGGTTTACCACTTGCTGCACCTGGTACTTCGGTTAAGACATTCCCTTGTTCAGGACTCTCTAAATACACTAATTGCCCACTAATTGTATTATAGAACCATCTTACTTCGTCTGTACTTGAAATACTTGGTATTGGTACAAATGACCGGTAAGGCAGGACTTCTGCTTGAATCGAACTGGAAATTTGCTGGAATTTATTCTTGATATTAGAGAATCTTTTTATTTCTCCAGAGTCATAATAACACCATAAACGATTTGTACTATCATTATATAATGCAATGATTGCATTTGTCGGGGTAGATAAACTATCCGTACTATTGAATGAAGTGGATCTTACTATTCCTTCAGTAGTTAATCTATAAAGACCGTTGGTATTTGGATAAAATAATATACCTCCTATAACAATCCATGGATTGATATTAGATGTTAATAACGGATCCGAATCTGAATATGTAATTTCTCCACCAGGTCCAACTTCAGCTTTTATTTTTATAGTTATACTATCAAATACATCATTCTTTTTCCGATAGAATCTATATGTTGTAAATCCGTCTTGATGAAAGTATGGTTTATCCATTAACCATAGTTCACCCTCTACTTCAAATATTTTGATAATCTCTGTGCGTCGAGATACCCTTTGATTTCTAAGAGTATCAGAATTTATCAATTTTCTTTCAATGGCAGTTGGGTATAGAATTTCATCATCAGTAAGATATTTCGCAATACCTCCTGGAATACTAAACCATAATGTGCCAGTACTATCAGGATATATCAATCTAACACTATTGCTACCTAATACCGACCGTGTTGTATGATTAACAATTGCAGGTTGTGGTTCGAAAACTGTTACTCCATTGTCATGACCAAACCAAATCTTACCATCCATTGATTCAAAAATTGTTTGAATATTATCACTTCCAAGTCCATTATCGACCTGATAGACATTCTGAAGTAATTCAGATGTGCCAGTAAGAGTAGGATCAAATTGAAAAATTGTATTCTTGTTTGGTTCAAAAAATTTAGTGTCAAATGAAAATGCCCCATTCTTAGTTGCAAACCATAGTTTATCCCAGGCATCCTCTATTTCAAACGATCCTTGTAGAAAAAAATCTTGATTTATATCTCGTGAGTAATTTCTTAATCTTTGGAGAGCTTTACCGTCCCACCAACTCAATTGGCTTTTGTCGTTATACCATATTCTACCATGTCTATCAATTTTTACTGAGACATTCCCTCTATCTAATATACTTGATTGACTTGTTGTTGAGGGTATTGCATTCATTGAATTACTTACAATTTCCTCAATTTGCGTATTGTCAAATCGAAGTAATAATTGTCTACCTGCAAACCATAAATTTCCCTCATTATCTTCTATAATTGACTCTATACTCCGATCTTTTGGTATATCGGGAAGGTTTCCTAAACGTTCAAAATTGGTTGTTTGCCAAGAATCTATTTCATCCTTAAAACGTAGTATAATGATTCCTTGTGCATCATTTCCACCAATCCAAAGAGTTCCTTCCTTAGTTGGATAGATTACGTTAACCTTAGCTACTGTTGAACTGGTTATATTATAATTGTAAGGTTGTGGTATTTCTTCGTTAGTAAAAGAGATGTATTGAGTGATTATATTATTCCCACCTATCCATATATCTCCATCCCTATCGACAGCCATACAGTTACCTGTAGAGATAAATTCAAGGGTAGAACCATTATATCTACTAATGATTCCTTCGGCTTCAGATTGATGTTTGCTTAGAAACCAAATATGCCCCCATTTGTCTTCTACTATATTTTTTGTCTTGCCACGGATTTTCTCTGAATTACCAGAAAGTGGATGGAATGTTGATCCATCAAAATAACTTACTCCACCACGATCTGATCCTAACCATAATGTACCTCGGCTATCTTGATATATGATAGGTACAATTGGTCCTACTAAACCGTCAGCAACTGTGTATGTGTTCATCTGCTCGTACGCATACACATTACATATTTGTATAACTAACAATAAGATTAAAATCGTTTTATATCTTGCCACTCTTACAACCTTAGGTAATATAAATTAACTAAAATTATTTTGATGAAAACTCTTGTATTCTATTGATTGCTGTTTGTATTATATCGTCAGGATATGTAAGTGAAATCCTAAAATAACCTTCACTCCATTGACCATACCCAAGTCCTGGGGTTACGACCACACCTGCATTTTCAAGTAATTCAGTAGCAAATAAACGACTTGAACCATCAAAACGCTCCGGAACTGGTGCCCATACATACATAGTTGCTTTAGGTTTATCTAATAACCAGCCACTTTCAATTAGTGAATCTACAACAATATCACGTCGTTTTACGTAAATCTTGTTAAGTTTAGGTGTAATTTCATCTGCAATAGATAAAGCTTTAGCACCAGCAAATTGCAGTGCCCTTAGAGATCCATTATCAATATTATCCTTAACTTTCTTAACTGCCTGAACTGCAGTAGAATTCCCTACAACAAATCCCAATCTCCACCCAGTCATATTAAATGCCTTACTTAATGAGAAGAATTCAACTGCAACTTCATCCGCCCCATCTACTTGAAGGATACTTGGAGAGATATACCCATCGTAGGTATTCTCACTATAAGCATTATCGTGTGCTATCAATATATCATATTGACGACCAAATTCAATCGCACGTTTAAAAAAGTCCAGATCAGCAGTAGCTGTTGTAGGATTATTTGGATAATTAATCCATAGGACTTTTGCAAGCCGTTTCACTTCATCTGGTATGGCATCAAAATCTACAAGAAAGTTATTCTCTCTCAAAATAGGTGCATAGTATGTTGTTGCACTTGAAAAGACATGTCCTATATTATAGGTTGGATAACCAGGACTTGCAGCAATTCCAATATCACCTGGATTTAGAATTCCTAATGATAATTTTACAATAGCATCCTTACTCCCCATAGTAATTGCTACTTGATCGTCATTTAATTTGACATTAAAACGCCTATTATAATAAGCAATGATAGATTCTGGAAAATCTTCTACAGGATTATCACAACCGTAACGATGTCTATCAAGATCTTCTGTATTACTTATGGTCTGACATAGTGTTTCAACTATAGGATCAGGTGTTGGATGGTCAGGATCTCCTATACCAAGACTAATAACATCAACGCCTTGCTCCTTAGCAGCGGCTATCTTTTGTCGAATATCAACAAAAAGATATGGGGGTAATTTATCTAATCTATCAGCAAATGTAATCAATGTAAGTTTACTCCTATGTTCAAATTACTTCAAATATAAAATATATTCTGGATGATGTGGATTCGAAATTAATTCATTTTAATGTATTGTATAAATCAGGATTTCTAAATTACTTGAGATGAAGAATTGCTTGTTGGGTTTCAGATAATTGTCCCATTACATTTGGACTGAAATGTAATCCTTGACCACCCCAGTCTGGCATATAACCAATACTATAACAATAGTATAATGTTCTGCGTGGGTTCCCTGACACATTAATCACAGATCCATGGGTTAATGCTTCAGTAAAGATTATTGCATCACCAGCTTTAGCAGGTATAGGAGTCAAAACAGGATTCTCATCTGGATGACTACCCCACGGTTTTACAAAATTACTCTTATGTGCACCAGGAATTACAGCAAAACAACCGTCTTCAACATCACAATCTAACATTGGAAATACTGCTTTTGTTAATGTAGACACCATCTCACCATTTTTACAGTGGTATTGACATTTAGGTATTATTGGTGTTCCATGCATATGTAACCCTGTATATCCTCCACCCCACCGATAGATGGTATATGTGTGATTCAATCGATATGGTCCCCCCGTTACTCCCTGAATTACATCCAGCACTTCAGGAATGTCTACAAGTGAGCTGAAAACTTCATCACCTTCTAAAATATTAGATATATATAACTCTTTTTCAGTTTTTTCAGTTCCAAGACAAAGGGGTTCAGGATATTCTGACGGATCCATCTTTTCATAATGGTCAAGTGCTGTGTTACAAGCATCAATCACATCCTGAGGAATTACATTTTTCAATACAATGAAACCTTGTAAATCAAATAGGTATTTCTGTTCTCCAGTCATAATAATAGACCTTATTTTATGTTTGTCACCTTATATTTAAGAATAGTTCCATACTGTCCAGCTACAAATCCATTACTGGCATTATACATATGTATCGATGTTAAATCTGTCCGTGTATCAGTTCGTTGCGGTCTCCAATTTTTACCACTATCTTTGGTATGTAAAACAATACCATCTTTACCAACTATCCATCCTTCAGATTTGGAAATAAAATGTACATCATAGAGGAAATTATCTGTATTACTTTCCTGACGATACCAACTATTCCCACTGTCATTGGTATGAAATACATTGCCATTTTCACCAACAACCCATCCATAAGTGGAACCATGAAAATAGACAGCATTAAACCAGATATTGCTATTTTCACCCAAATCAGTAAGTCGTTGACTCAATTTTGAAGTCTTCCAATGATTACCACCATCAGTTGTATGGAGAAGCGTACCAAAGATACCGGTTACCCATCCTTCAAAGCGTGATGTAAAGTGAATATCAAAAAGGTTTGCTGACACACCACTACTTTGTGATTCCCAAGTTAGTCCTCCATTTGAGGTATGTAGAATTTCTCCACCACTTCCAGCACACCATCCTGTTAATTCATCAATAAAAAAGACAGTAAGTAGATCTTGACTACTGTTGGAATTTTGTTTTTCCCATACTGCCCCGCTGTTTGATGTATGAAGGATAACACCTGCTTCTGCCACTGCCCATCCCTTATCAGGTGTTATAAAATATGTACCACCGAAACATTCTGGAGTTCGACTATCTTGAGGTTTCCATTCAAAACCGCTTTCATCTGACCTGAGTATAGTTCCTCTGTCCCCGACAACATATCCTTCAGTTTCAGACACAGTGCATATATCAAACAGTAAATGTGTTGGATTCGATTGAGATTCCCATGTTACCCCACCATTACGTGTATGAAGTATTGTACCATTCTCACCGACAACCCAACCCTTTTTATTTGAAACAAAATCTAAACCTAATAATAAACCATCGGCACTATTATGATATCGTGGACCTCCGCGTTGGTGTTTCCATTTCCTAACATTGTCCTTATCAATCTCAAATGTTGTATGTAGGATAACTCCTAAATCACCGACAATCCACCCGTTTTCAATGTCCGAAAAATCTACATTGTATAACGTAAATGTATGTAACGGTTCATTTCCAAGATGCTCTGGTTGTCCATATTCATCTTTGTGTCTTATATTACTTCCCTTGGTAATATCTATCCAATTTTTACCACCATCAGATGTTGTATATATTGCACGTTTATCACCTACAACCCATCCAGTATTCAAATCGGTGAAATGGATACCGAATAGTGCACGGTCTGTCTTAAGTTGATTAGACCATGTTTTACCACCATCGTTCGTATGAAATATACTGCCTGGATTGTCAATATCTTCAGGATTACTGGATGTAATGATCCAACCATGGATTTTATCAATAAAATATATAGCTTTTAATGACTTTTGTTGAAAAGAACTTGAATCAACTTTTTCAAAAGATTTTCCATTGTCAATACTCTTGAGAAGTGTACCCCAATCTCCAACAATCCAACCTATATTATCATCTATAAAAATACCATTTAGGTTATATTCTGAATTAGATTGTATTCTATTCCAAGTATCTCCACCATCAGTTGTGTGTATTATTACACCATCTTCACCAATACTCCAACCGTTCTCTGAAGATGTGAAATACACTTTCTTTAATGGTTTCCCAAAAATACGACTATTCTGTATTGTCCAGCCCTCACCACCATTCAATGTGTGGAGAATTATACTCTCTGCTTCCCCATTGTTCTGTATTTCATTGTCCTTCAATGTTGTTTTTGATACATGATGAGGAGAATTTCCAACCGAATTACCGACAATCCATCCCTCTTTATCAGAAATGAAGAAAACATCATATAAATGTGCACTCCAATTTCCCTTTAATACTGTTTCCCATTCCTCTCGAACATTTTTATCGGAATTTGAACAACCTACAATTAGAAATATACAAATATTTATGAGTAGTAGTGGATAATCGATTACTATGATAAAACTATTTTTATGAATTCTCAAAAAGGACTTCGCTGACATCGTGTAATCCTCTTGAGGCATTTACAACCCATCTTGCTGCACGAATTGCACCTTTGGCAAAGGCTTCTGGACTGTGTGCTCGATGAACAACACTTAGTGTTTCACCTTCTGTTGCAAACATTACAGTATGATCACCGGCTATATCCCCACCCCGAATTGCATGGACACCTATCTGTTTATGGGGACGGGCTCCAACAATACCGTGTCTACCATAGACACCTACTTCTGCTAAATCCCGATCAAGTGCATTTGCAACCGTTTCTGCTAATCTAAGTGCTGTGCCACTTGGAGAATCTGCTTTATGATTATGATGTGCTTCAATTACTTCTATATCGTAGTCATCCCCTAATGCCTTGGCAACCAATTCTAACGCTTGTATCATGACATTAATTCCGAGACTCATGTTTGGAGCCATTACACATCTGATTTTTGATGCTAATTCATGTACAATTGATTGTTCTGACGAACTAAAACCTGTTGTAGCGATTACCATGGCTTTATCAGCATCTACAACCTGATGTAGGTGTTTAATTGTTGCTTCTGGTTTTGAGAATTCGATAATTACATCTGAAGAATCCAATACAGATTTTAGATCATCAGTAATAGGAACTCCAATTTCATTGATTCCTGCAATTACACCTGAATCACTTCCAAGATCTGGATGTCCCGGATATTCAATTGCTCCGACTATTGCCATATCTTCTTGTAGTGATACACCTTGAGTAATTAATCTACCCATTCTACCACAAGCACCGTTAACAACTACATTTACCATTGTTTTGTCCTATATCTTACTAAGATTATATCCTATTAGTTTGCGTGGTTAGACCACAATCTATGTCCATTCTATATTTTAATTCAGTATATCACAAAGAACATAAAACAACAACAAAACAAACTTTCTGAAGAATTTATACTATTTGACGTTTTATTATCTTGAATATTAACTAAAAATACATATTCCTATTACGAATCGTGCGGTTAGCAGGAATGTCTAAATTAAATACATACCATTGATTCTTATTCCTTGATTCAAGGAGTTATTAGTAGATACAATCTATCCCTAAGCACGTATCATCAATGGTGAAATATATGTCAATCTATAGGTCTTAATTTGGGTATAAGATTGGTAGAAAGTCAACTACACCAAATTTGTACTTCTTGCCTGTTCCCCAGCATGGTATGAACTTCGAACAAGAGGACCAGATTCTACATGTTGAAATCCCATAGTTAATCCTGCTTCTTTAAGTTCATCGAATTCTTCAGGTGTGTAGTATCGTTGTATAGGTAAGTGTCGTGTGGATGGTGAAAGATATTGGCCAATTGTTAAAATATCACAACCTGTATAACTTATATCCTGCATAGTTTCAAGAAGTTCACTAACAGTCTCTCCTAAGCCAACCATTAAACCAGATTTTGTAATCATTTTTGGTTTGATTTCTTTACTTTTTTTCAGAAGATTGAGTGATTGTTGATAATCTGCATGGGGACGTGCACGTCGGTAAAGTCTGTGAACAGTTTCAGTGTTATGATTAAGTATTTCAGGTTTAGCTTCTATAATGGTATTTAAAGCATCCCAATTACCCTCAAGATCAGGTATCAAAACTTCAATAGTACAACTTGGACGTTTTTCACGTGCAATCTTAATACACTCAGCAAATATACTCGCTCCACCATCAGGTAAATCATCTCTGTTAACAGATGTAATCACTACATGATTGAGCTTTAAATGTTCAACTGCTTCACCCAATCTACGCGGTTCATCTGAATCTACAATACCCATCGGTTTGCCTTTTTGAACGGCACAAAACATACATCGCCGTGTACATATATCACCTAAAATCATAAATGTTGCTGTTCTATTATTCCAACATTCACCAATGTTTGGACATCGTGCTTCTTCACAGACAGTGTGGAGTTGTAAGTTCCGCATTAAGCTTTTCAAGTCAGCGTAATTTTCTCCACTCGGAATTCGTGCTTTTATCCATGAGGGATGTCTTCTTGTTGATTCTGAATTAGTAATAGGAAGGTTAATATTCATTTCTTTATTATAGGAATAATGGCGGGAGAGGGTGGGAATCGAACCCACCTATCCACTTGCATGGACAAGCCGGTTTTGAAGACCGGTAGGGACACCAGACCCTATCCTCCCCCATATGGAAATAGATCATCTACGAATCATGAACATATTCAATTAATTAGTTTTGTCTTGAAGATAATCTCCTAACATTACCATCTCTGACTGTAATATTTTGTGTGTCACAGTACTCAAGAAAAGGAACGGCATATTTTCTGGAAGTTTGTCCGAGTTCACGAAATTCACCTACAGAAATCGTTCCATTATTAATCAAATATTCTCTTAATATTTCTACTGTCTGGTCAAATACTTTCGCGTGAATAAAATAATTATCCGCGATTTTTATGAAGTGTCCGATATTTAATAAGGCATAAAATGTAGACTCTACCAATTCAGGATTATATTCAGATAATTCTGTTTTTAGATCATGTAATCCAGGTGTGTTGATTCCTGCATTGAAAAACAACTTTTCTAAAGTATCCTTTGCGGTGGTTTCCTCTTCAGAGAATTGAATCTCATGGGATGCCAATCGAATCAAATTACCATCTTTTATTATTTCTTCAGAGGCAGTAAGTTTGTCGATAATTTTCTCAAAACCAACTTCGTCAACAGACAAGTCTTTACAAAGTTGTGCAGCATTTTGTCCTGCCATGATAGATTGTTGTTCATGAAATTGTTCAAGAACTGAAATTAGTTTTTTTTCTAAAGCTATAGTACGTTTAGCATCGGAAATAAGTGGTGTTCTTCCTGAAACATCCCATCTGACAATTTTTCCTTCGGACTCTAAATTTTCTAAAATAGAATTAACTTCAGTTTGTGCATAGGGTAAATAATATGATAAAAAAGATTCTTGTATACATAAAGTTTCACTGGTTTCCAATATAGCAGTAACTACTGACGCGTCATTCGCTTCTTCCCATTGAGACAATATAGATATTGTTTCTTGAGTGAATCTTTTATGTTTAGGTGCAAAAGGATTGATGACTTCACCACCACCAACAGTATATTGTGCGGAGAAATCTCGTAGGATAATACGATCACCACGAAATGTTAAGATTGGCTGTTCCAAACGAAGTTGTACTTGGACAGTGTCACCAGGAAGAATTGCCTCGTCTACCAAAAGAATCATACGACAGAATATCTCACGAGTGCCAAGATATGCTCGAAATCTACCCCAATGTTCAATCATTCTTGGGAAGGATGATAAAACTTGTAGAGAGATATCAATATTATCTGTAGCTTTGGAAAATGCAACTGGACACAATACATCTCCTCTTTGAATCTCATTCGCTGAAGTCCCTGATAGGTTTAATGCAGTTCTTTGTCCGGCTTGAGCTACATTTGCCGGTTCATTATGAACTTGTATACCGCGTACTCTTACTTCATTCCCTTGTGGTAAAATCACCATTTTCTGATCTCTATTTACCACACCTCCAATAAGAGTACCGGTCACAACTACCCCAAAACCTTGAACAGTGAAAACACGATCAATATATAAACGGGGAATACCATTTTGAATTTGCTTATTCGTAACTTGATTCACTTGCTCAACTATCATCTGTTTTAGGTCGTCAATACCTTGTCCAGTGATAGATGAGACACTTACGGAAGGAATTCCTTCAAGGGATGTACCTACTAACATTTCTTGTGTCATTTCTGTTGCGTCAGTTAATTCCTCTGGAGTAGCTAAATCTGATTTAGTCATCACGAGTATACCATTGGATATTCCCAATAAATCTAATATAGCCAAATGTTCCAATGTTTGTTCCTGTACACCTTCCTTGGCATCAACAACGAATAGAACAATATCCATTCCGTACGCACCAGATAACATATTCCGAATAAATTTCTCATGTCCAGGTACATCCACAATCCCAGCTCTGGAATTATCAGGGAGATCAAAATATGCAAACCCTAATTCAATAGATAATCCTCTTTCACGTTCCTCTTTTAGTCGGTCTGTCTCTATACCTGTAAGTGTCCCAACCAACGCAGTTTTACCGTGGTCGACGTGTCCAGCAGTTCCAATTATAAGGTGTCTATTTACTTGGTTCATTAGTCTTGTATATGTTCAGTTGTGATCATCTTCCCAATACGATTATAACGAATTCGACCGAATATTTTCCATAATTCCCATATTTTAATGCCTTTACCATTATATGACCAGTATACCATAAAGGCTTGTCCTTTTATTCTATTAACTTCAACAGGTCCCCACGTCCGACTATCACTACTCTGATCCCGATTATCTCCCATTGCAAAAACCATTCCTTTTGGCACTACATAAGGGTTTCCTTCAGGAAACCTTCTCCTGAACTGATTATCAGAAAGTGTGAAGTCTTTGAATAGTTCGTTATTGTTCATATACGGTGGAGGTGAACGGAACGGTGGAAAATCTCCACCTCTTCTAAAATGAGAGGAAACATGTTTTGTAAAATCACCATCTTCTACTGCTATATTGTTGACATAGAGTGTTCTGCCTTTTGTATGGACTGTGTCACCTTCAACTGCAACAATTCTTTTGATAAAATTTCTATTTGTCTCATGTGGAGGAATAAATACAAAAACATCTCCGCGTGTGGGTTTATGAAAATCAAAAACTCTTATATCTGTACCAGGAAGTTTTATACCATAAATAAATTTACATACCAAGATACGATCACCAACTAAGAGTGTATCTTCCATTGAACCAGATGGAATCTTAAAGGCTTCTACTACAAATGGACGTATAAAACCGAATACAAGTATTAAAGCAACTACAATTACTTGTGTATATTCCCAGACAATGGTCTTCCGAAATCTCTGCCAATTTGACAATCTTTCATCTGTATTCATTAAATTCACTTAACATCGATACATCGATGATTACCCCTTCTGCCTATATTTATATGTTTTAATTTTTGTTATCTATCATACCCTATATTAAACTAACTGAGTAAAATTTGCTCTGATAGGAAAACTATTTCCCCAACGTGGCGAAATGTGTATTGCTTTAAGACTACAAATTGTACCAATTGTATTATCTACTTTGATCATAATCATATAAGTAAAATATTTGCATTTTGAAAATATGATTATATACCAAATTACTAATCATCCGTTGCCAACATTGCGGTGAAAGCTTCTTGGGGTACATCAACACTTCCAATTTGCTTAAGTCTTTTCTTACCCTCTTTTTGGCGTTCTAACAACTTTCTTTTTCGAGTTATATCTCCACCATAACACTTTGCAGTGACATTTTTTCTGAGTGCTCTGACAGATTCACGTGCAACAATCTTATTACCAATTGCAGCTTGAACGGGGATTTCAAACATCTGACGAGGGATTAATTCTTTCAATTTACTAACCAGACTCTTTCCACGTATCTCAGCCATATCTCTTGGTAATATTGTAGAGAGTGCGTCTACGGGTTTTCCATTTAGTAGAATATCTAACTTCGACAAATTCTCTTGTTTGTATTCTCCAATGTCATATTCTAAGGATGCATATCCTCGAGTTAGTGATTTCAACTTCGGAAAAAAGTCCATTAACATTTCACTTAATGGAAGTTCATATAGCAGTTGTACACGTGAAATATCTAACTGATTCATCCTCTTATATACACCCCGACGTTTCTGACAAAGTTCCATTGCATTACCAATATATTCACGAGGTAGGATTATATCGATATTAACATAGGGTTCTTCAATATATTCTATTGTCTGTACTTCAGGTAAATGTGCGGGGTTGTCAACAAAAATCTGTTCACCAGTTTTTAAATTAACTCGATACATCACACTCGGTGCAGTTCTTACAAGCTCAAGTTCAAATTCTCTCTCAAGCCGTTCATGTATTACTTCCATATGAAGTAGACCCAAAAAGCCACATCTAAAACCGAATCCTAATGCAATTGAAGTTTCAGGTTCGAAAGTAAAAGATGAATCATTTAGACGCAATTTTTCTAATGCTTCACGTAGTGCCTGAAATTGATTTGTATCTGAAGGATATAAACCACTAAAGACCAAGGGTTTAATCTCTTGGTAGCCGGGGAGTGCATCTAAGGTAGGATGTAGGTGATGAGTTATTGTATCACCAATTTTAGCATGGTCAATTTCACGAATACCAGCAATTAGATAACCTACAGCACCAGTATTTAATTCCTTAGCAGGTTCCATTTGAGGTGTAAAAATACCGACTTCTTCAACTTCATAAGAACGTTTGGACTGCATCAGACTAATTTTATCACCAGCAGAAACAGTACCTTCAAAAATACGAGTATACATAATTACACCACGATAATTATTGTATACTGAATCTAAGACAAGTGCTTTTAAGGGGGCGTCTGAATTTCCATCAGGTGGAGGAACTTTTTTTACTACTGCTTCCAAGATAGCCGGAATACCGATACCTTCTTTTGCGCTAACAAGTAAGGTTTCATCAGCAGGGATTCCTACAACTTCTTCAATTTGTCGTTTTACTTCTTCAGGTTGTGCTGCAGGTAGATCAATTTTATTAATTACAGGGATAAGTTCGAGGTCATTTCCTATAGCAAGATAGGCATTTGCTAATGTTTGTGCTTCGACACCTTGTGCAGCATCAACAATTAATATTGCTCCATCACATGCAGCTAAACTTCTTGAAACTTCATAAGTGAAGTCCACATGTCCGGGTGTATCAATCAGATTGAGCTCATACTCATTACCATCTTCTGCCTTAAAATCAAGCTTAACTGGAGTTGCTTTGATAGTTATTCCACGCTCTCGCTCAAGGTCCATTAAATCGAGAACCTGTTCTCTCATTTCTCGTTCAGCGAGTGTGTTGGTATATTCTAAAAGTCTGTCACTGAGTGTGCTTTTGCCGTGGTCTATGTGTCCTAAAATACAGAAATTTCGTATATGTTTTAATTGAGTTGACATGATATTAAAGTATACTACAAATAGAGGTATAATTCCATTTAAAGATAGCCAAAGAGGTGTATAATTTATTTGTCACCATACAACAGTGTATCAGAATAAATCTACAACACTGTCTTGATTCATAGGCATCAATTTAAGAATTCTGCTCTTTGTAGGAAGGATCTCCGAATCCTGATTCTTTGTATTTCCGTAGGTGTCAGATAGGTGAGAGATATGTAGTAAAACGATATAAAGTGAATTAGCCTCGGGTATGCTTTTAGGTATTCATACAATTGTTTCTGATTTTGATTCCGGATTCACGAGGAATGTGTGAAGTCCTATTCAGATTCGTGGTCCAAAGAATAAATGTAGTAAGACCACTTCGCTACGTAACTCTGTATAAATCTTTATTCATAAAAGAAAACTATCCATACCCAAAAAACTCTTATACGTGGAATCCGCGTAATCCGTGTAATCCGTGATTCAGACACAAATAACACTTATAATGACAAATTTTTTACACACCCATCACCAGAGTCTAATGAATATTCTGTATTAATAACATAATGTCATTGTATATAGAGATCCATGATTAACCTAAAAGTTATTTTCACACACTGAAATCTCCCATTATGCAATCCTAAATACGTCATATTTATATAAATAACATACCTTCTGGTGCTGATAAACTTTGAATTACCAGAGAGTTACACAATTTAACTCACTAAGCAATTGCAATAATCTAACGATTGAAGTATACTCAATTATTATGAAGAATCATGATGGATTAATTGTAGGGATTACTGGTGGGATTGCATGTGGTAAAACCACTGTTTCAAAATTACTTGCTGACAAAGGTGCAATTCCAATTAATGCAGATGAGATCGGACATCTCTTATTAAAAGCAGATAGTCCGGTTATAAATGAGCTTGTTGATACATTTGGATCGGATATTCTTGAGGAATCTGGTGATGTAAGTCGTGAAAAATTGGGGGCAATTGTTTTTAAGGATGAAAATGAACGTAAAAAACTAAATCAGATCCTACACCCAATCATTATTGAAAAATCCCGTTCAAAAGCAAGAGAACTTGTTTCAGATAATCCCAAATGTGTGGTTTTACTCGATGCACCGCTCCTTATTGAGGCAGGAGCATACGACTCAGTTGATCTGATTGTCGTTGTCACAACTTCACAAGAACAACAATTAGAACGTATTATTAAGAGAAGTCATTTATTAAATAGACCTATTAGTCCTGAGGAAGCACAAGCCAGAATAGACGCACAAATGCCATTATCAGAAAAAGTAAAGTATGCTGATGTTGTGATAGAAAATGAAGGAACTGAAAATCAACTTATTGTTCAGGTAGATGATCTGTGGGAACAGATTCAGATAAGTATAAGGAATCGTGCCAAAGTAGATTAATTGCATTTGCCTTAATCACACAAAAAACATCACTGTTTATCTGTAGATTAAGTTGTTCTCTTGCACTATGTGTAATTTTAACAGATAAATGAAATTCTTCAACAGAAATAGTCAGTAGACACATATCTCCATAATTCTCTATTTTTTCAATACACCCTTTTAGTGAATTACGAGCACTAATTGGCAAATTCGGTTCAAGAGATATAATAATATCCTCGGCACGAATTCCTATCGGAACAGATTCACCAATATCATTATCTATAAATGGAATTTTTAGCGTCTGATTACCAATAATTAATTCTGTAATGCTTTTACTCTTATCGGATTTACCGATAGGCAAAGTAATTATATTTTCTACACCTGCCATATTAGCAATAGGTAACGCGGATGGCGAATTAAGAAGCTCATGCGGGGGTCCAAAAGTCGTTATCACCCCATCTGATAAGATATAGGCTTCATCAGCAAGTGCCATTGCTTCAGATATCATGTGGGTGACATATAGTATCGGAATCTCAAACCTTTCTTTAATATGATACAGATAAGGTATGATTCTATTTTTCAATCCTGAATCCAATGAAGCGAGGGGTTCATCCATTAAGAGAAGAGAGGGTTCCATAGCAAGTGCTCGTGCAATAGCAACCCTTTGTCGTTGACCCCCTGAGAGTTGATTAGGAAAACGGTTAAGTAAATCTCCAATTTCCAGAATATCAATTATCTCAATATCATTCTCTTTATGTTTTCTTTTTATCTTTGAATGTCCATACTTGATGTTCCCTTCAACATTAATATGTGGAAAAAGGTGTCCCTCCTGAAATACATATCCGATTTTTCTCTTATCAGGTGGAATATTAATTTTTTGATCGGTTGACAATAGGATCCGATCATTGAATAAGATTTTTCCATGATCAGGTTTGAGAGTTCCACAAATGCAATTTAGCAGTGTAGTTTTCCCACTTCCTGATGCTCCTAAAAATGCAGTAACTTTCTCCTTTAGATTGCAATCTATATCTAAAGAAAAATCTGGATATTGTTTCCTAAATTGAAGGGTTAATCTTGTTTGGTTTGACATGAAATAAAATATGACCCCGGTCAATAGAATATCTTCAAAATCATCCTCTCCATTATCTTCAACTGCGTCTCTTCTGTTCTTACTATTTTTCTTTTTTTCTATTTCTATTTCTATTTAACCTTGTTTCATTTTACAATCTTCTTTCTTGGATTCTCTACTTGTTGGTGAAATCACGCAAAATATAGAACCAATGAATAAGATTGTAGTAATTGATATTAATATTTCCATAATTCACCTTCCCTCATAAATTATCTATTCGATTATAACATACTGTTATTCCGGTAAATATACCTTTCAGTAATCCATATAGCAAAGAAAGCAATAATTGTCGAAATTAATACCAATCGAAAAACAGCAATATCATCGCCTAATTGGACTGCATCAAATATTGAGAGAGCAATAGTTTGGGTTTTACCTGGGATGTTTCCTGCGACCATATAAGTTGCACCGAACTCACCAAGAGATTTTGTAAATCCAAGAATTAAACCTGCAAGTATTCCTTTGTACGCCATTGGAAGTGTGATTGTAATAAAGACCTTTAGGGGATTAGCACCGAGAGTACGTGCAGCATTTTCAAGTTCAATAGGTACGGAAGCAATCCCTGTCATTATCCCTCTGATCAAGAGTGGAAACGATATAATTGAAACTGCAATTACCACTGCTGTAGGTGAAAAAACTATTTCCAGTCTCAGAATTCTATACAGCAGGCTTCCAATAGGTCCCTGTTTACTCAGTAGAATTAACAGTAGATATCCACTCACCACTGGAGGAAGGATTAATGGTGACATGACAATTGCATTGATCAATGACTTACCAATGAAATCCCGTTTTGCCAATAACCACCCTAACAATAAACCGGGTGGTAACATTATAATAAGACTTAATAGTGCGACTTTAACTGATAGTGTTAGTGCCGCAATTTCTACGGGTGTTATCCTCATTATTTATCGTTTAGACACTATGGAGATTACTCAGAAGTTAGATTGGTGAAACCGTATCGCGTAAATATATCAGTTACATCATCTGATCTTAAATATAAAATAAACAATTCTGCCAATTGTTTTTTTGTTGTACCCTTGATTAGAGCGACTGGATATCTAATTTGTGAATGTGTTTTGGGAGGTATATCAAGTACAATCTTAATGTTATCACTTATGACAACATCAGTTTGATAAACTATACCTAAATCTACGTTTCTTGTGGAAACAAACGCAAGCGTTGAGCGTACATTATTTCCAAAGATTAACTTTGATTGTATTTTATTCCATAAATTCTGTTGAACTAATACCTCTTTAGTATATGTACCTGCAGGAACGATTCCGGGTTGTCCTATAGCAATTTTATCAATTATTGGATCTGCAAGATTTTTTAACTCTTCCAGAGAAAATCCATTTTCCTGATGTGTAACAACTACTAATTCATTTGTAAGTATATCTTTACGTGATGAGGGATAGATTAGAGTCTGTTTTTGTAGAGCATCCATCTGATGTGAACTTGCTGGGATATATATATCAGCCGATGCACCCTTTTCAATCTGTCTTTGTAATGTCGTTGAAGCACCAAAATTGTAGTTTATTTTGACATTATGTCTTTCTGTGTATACACTACCAATTTCAGATAATGCTTCCTTCAAACTAATTGCTGCAAAAACAGATAATTCATCGTTACTTTCTTGTACACAACCTAAAAATAAGATGTAGTAAATGAAGTAAACTACGAAATATAAGACTTTTAGTCCTTTACGCATTCAATCTCATTCTCATATAGAATAATGTGAAGTTTAACAGTTTTTTTCTATAGTGTCAAGAATGGTGTAATCCAAGAACAAACAATTCTAACAAATCTTGATACCATCTTTAGTCTATGCTATACTTGAATGACGTAAATATAGTGAAATTCCAATTAATATACAGTAATTCTATTATCCTCAAAGGAAGCAATTTCAATCTACCTCTATCACATTAAATATCTTTATGAATAATAATTCTTCCTCTTCCGATAACCCTACTATTCCCAACAATATTCAGATACTTGAAAATATACTTGATTGTAAAATCGATGATCTAATTTCAAGTACAGTTTTTGATTCAAGTATAATTGAAGCATTCTTAAATAGTCATCCGAGTGACACATTAGAAAGATATCTAACTCCCCAATGGGTCATTCTTGCTGCTGGTAAAGGAACACGAATAGATCCAACTGGTAGGATCAGTAAAACTCTTGACATTATGATAGGTGAACACAATATACTTCAACATTCACGACAATACCTACCGGGGAATCTTCCACATATAATTATCATCAATCAACAGATGGCAGCACGTATATCTAAAGACAATTCTAAAGAGGATATTTTAGGTGATAGTGTTATCTCCTGTGTGCAAGAAGATATGAATGGAACAGGTGGAGCATTACAAGCAGCAATTTCAGAAATAAAAAAATCAAAAGCTGAATGGATTGGTGTCGCATTTGGTGATGAACCATTCTTAGATAAGAAGATGGTAGCAGGTACACTGCTTTCACACCTTCTATCTAATGCAGACATTACCCTCTGTGGGAAAATCCCTGAAACTGTTGAGGATAAGGGAGGACTCTTCTTTGATAATAAAGGAGGTTTAATTGGCACAAAAGAATGGTATGATATGACAGAGGAAGAACAAGATGAGATGTGGCATCGATTAGAAAATGGAAACGCATATACCAATACTGGAATTACTGTTATACGGAAAAGTGCTTTATTGAAACATATCAATAAGCTACAACCGCATCCTAACCGTAACAATGAATTGCATCATGTAGATTTAATCCGACATTTCTATGATGACGGACTAAAGACGAATGCATTCATATACAAAGGTGAAGTCCTCTCAGGTGTAAATCGATGGTCGAATGTTCTCGTTGGAGAAGATTCTCTATATGCGAATACCAGAAAATTACTTACTACAAAAGGTGTACGTGTTGACCCTTCTGCTCAAATTACACTTGCTGATGAGGATATTGATATTGGGGTAGGATGCTACCTATTGGGGAAAGTTCATATTGGAAAACAGGTCAAAATTGGTGATTACTGTAGACTTGAGAATGTCAATCTTAAAGGTAAAACAATTGTTGGTGATTCTGTAGGACTACAGAATGTAATGGCAAACGATACGACATTTGAAAACAACACACTACCAACTACCATTTCCAAACCAATACTTGGTCTCAATACTGTAACCGATATTCAAAATAGTAATTTTGATGAAGTAAATGTAGGTAGTCAGGTTCAATTATTTGGAATCAATGCACATATTTCAGTTATTCCATCAGGTATAAAATTAGAGAACATAGACTTAGGAGTTCCCTATCAACAGACACCTATAGATGTTCCAAACCAGCTATTCCAGATGATTGTTCCATCTGATTACAGACCTGGCGTCTACACTTTTGCAGAGAAACGTAACCTGCCTGATTGGGATCATCTCCGTAACCATATTGATTCTCATAGTCTATCAGAATTAATCCCACGATCATCCAGAAATCCTCAAATAATCGAAACTACACATACTGCAGTAAAAACTCTCTTAGAAATGCGTAGAGAAAATGGAGATTATGTCATCGAACCCCTGACAGCTGAAGAGGTTTGGGGGACGATTTTTGAGATGGCAAAGATTCATACAGGTAATCTAAATCCATACCACAGGGATAAAATCAAAGCACGACAGACTGCACTTGAATTAATGCCAACTTTTTGGAATGATGATTGGTTAACTCGTTTGAAGCTTGTTGTTGCTGGAAATGTTATTGATTATAGTAGTTCACGGGTTGTTGAGAAAGTCAATGCCAACCCACGATATTTTACAGAGGCACTCAGTGCTGCTATTGATACTCCATTCGCAATTGATTGCTATGATAAATTTAGAAAAAAGATTATTGACTCGTCACAACAACAGATAGTGTGGATGGCAGACAATGATGGAGAGATTATATTTGATCTTGCACTCATACAGGAGTTACTGAAATGTGGGCATCAAATTTGTATTGTAGGTAAAGTTGAAAATGCAAGTAATGATGTAACCCTTGAGGATTTAAAAGATCTGTGTAATTATCCACAATTCAACCAGTTAAAATCTGCTATCCAAGATGGAACTGTAACCCTAATTTCTTCTGGTGCTAAAACCATAGGGACAAATTTATATCGGTCTTCACCTGAATTTATCAATGCATTATTAGAATCAGACATCGTGATTTCAAAGGGACAGGGCAATTTCTTCACAACTCCAGGATGGAAAATGGATACTTTCTATCTTTTAATGTCAAAAGGAATGACCGCTGAACGAACGACTGGTGTAGTGGCAAATAAAGAACTGCCTGTAGATGGTCTGATTTTGGCATATCTTGAAGGTGGAACACAACGAGACAAGACACTCATGGAATTATGTAACTCTTGATATAGTGAATTCACGCTTTCCTGATTTTGGTAAAGGAATTTCGTTAACAAATTCCATAGATAAAGATACATCTGAACCTAAACACTCTTTGATAACACTGTCTATAAACAATCTTTCATCTTCGTTCCATTCTTTATCTTTTATGATTTTTATACTACATTGGTCTAATGTTTCTTGAATCAGTTGAAATTGTGAAACCCCTTTAAGATTGTAAAACTTTTGAGTGAAATAGCCTCCGTGTATTAATTTTCCCTCTTTTGTTCTGAAAGTAGCAGTGCTTCTACCCCACAATTCCGCAAGAATAGGTAATTCATTTCCACATGGGCACTTTTCATCGGAAAGACGTCCAATATCCCCAATCCTATATCGTATAAAAGGCATAATATAGTTATTGAATTGCGTTATGAGAATATCTCCAGGTTGATTATAGGGATCTGGACTATCAATCTCCAAATACATGTCACTACAGTTGATATGCATCCGTCCTTCATCACACTCCATAGCAATTAAACCTACCTCTCTACTTCCGTAGCGATTGTATACCTTCGTTTGAAAAACTGTTTCAGCTATAGATCTATAATGTGAATGCAACATCTCTGCAGAAGAAATAATTCCGTTTAAGTTCCAATTGGGGTTTAAATTGTTTTCTGACAAGAACAGTGCGAATTGGTATAGTGATGAAGGATATGCGAGAATTGTAGTGGGTTGAAACTTTTGCATCCTCTGATAAGTATTATACATTTCAGATTCTGTCAGATGAAATCCATTTAACCAATACTGATTTCTCCAATACCAATTCAGATTCTTTATCCATTTTCCTCCGTTCTTCATGTCAACCTGAGAACCCCATATAACCAGCTGTGGTTCACCAAAATCCCATCCTGCCCACCGATCAAAATAGTAAACACTCAAGTTACGATAATTCCAATAACCTCTACTTTGATAGAAGGTTAGAGGTGTTCCTGTTGAACCACCAGTTGCATTCTTAATTCTTTCTTTCGTTTTGAATCTTGTTGAACATAACTCATCAAGATGATTTCTAATTTGGTGTTTTTCAAGTGGAGGTAGGAATGATAGATCTATCTCCTCATCAGTAATATGTTCGTATAAATCTATGTCTATTCCTTCCAATAAGTTTGTGTAATAAGGAGTTGATTCTTTTGAAAAGTTAATCAAAACCCGTAAACTATCAACCTGATGATGTCTTATCCGTGGACGTTGTGCATTGAATAATTCTGACACATCATGATAATCAGATTTAAAGTATTTTCCTAACCTGTAGAAGTTATATGCAGACCATGCTGCAGTTGAGATTATTTTCTTCGCTGATCGAGTTATTGACATATATTATATCAAGGTGTTAGGAACGTCTTTTTGCAGGATCAATTTGAGGAACATAACCAGGTGGGAGTCGATCACTTGCCGACCGTCCATCTTGGTAAAGTTGTTCTGCATCCGGATTATCATTTTCATAAGGTGGTGCATATTCACGCCATTTATTACCATCAAGTGGTATATCATAACCATCCTCTTTGAACCAGTTAATCAACCTATTTCTATAATCATTTAAAATACCACCAAAACCATGATTACCAGCAATACTCCTATCATCCAGTTGTCCCGGTAACCGTCTAAATAACCATTCTTTCCTGTCAGCAGCAGAATATATGTACTTATATTCCTGTGTCATATACATATATAACCCTCTATTTTGATCTGCCAATTGACCGATAATCGCTTCTCGTTCGGCATTCCCTGTGGCAATATCTGCTAAATCAAGACCACTATGATTTGAAGATGGTGACACACCAGCAGCACAAAGACTTGTAGGTAAGACATCAACAAGACTTGTTGGAACATCACATTGGTTATTAGCAGAAAACCGTTCAGGATAACGTACCAAGAGTGGTATTCTTGCAGCTGCATCAAGAAATGAACGTTTTCCATAACAATCATAATCACCTAACAATTCCCCATGATCAGAAGTAAATATGATGAGTGTATTATCCAGTTCTCCTACATTTTCAAGATATTCAAGTACCCGTCCGATCTGATAATCAATAAAAGAAATCGCTGCATAATATGCTGCACGTGTAGTTCTGAGAAGATTCATATCTCTACCTTGATCACGGTATTTATATCGATTTTGATGACGATTCCAATATGTATATAGATGTTCATAGTCCTCAGGTAGGTATGGTAGTGGCATCTCAACAGGTCGATAAAGTCTATTCCATGGAACAGGAGATTCAAATGGTGGATGCGGTTTAATAAAACTACTCCAACATAGAAACGGTCTATCTGTATCTCTATTTGATAAAAACTCAAGTGTTCTGTCACCAACCCACTGGGTATGGTGTAGTCGCTCTGGAACTTGTGATTGTTGAGGTATATAATAGTATTCACTACGTTCACCATGCGGAGCAATGATGTGGTCATAACCGTTTTCAACTAAAGTTTCAGTATAATCGTCTGGACCTGAACCTTCTTCGGAAAAATCACGCGTTTCATACCCCCACATCTTTCTACCTTGTGGTGTAAAGTGCATTTTCCCAATTCCGTGTGTTTGATATCCAACTTCATTAAGTATTTCCATCACGGACGGACGATCCTGCGGCATCGCGGAATTAGTTGTACAACCAGTTTCATGTGGCCATTGTCCCAATAGAAAACTACATCGAGAAGCAACACATACAGGTGAAGGACAGTAGGCAGAAGTAAAACTCGTTCCTTCATGAACTAATCGATCAAGGGCGGGGGTTTGAATTATTGGATTACCAAGTGCTCTTATCGTGTCAAAACGTTGTTGATCAGTCATTAGAAAAAGAATATTCGGTTGTTTTGCCATAATTGTCTGTTTCCTTCATTGAAATGGTTATCAATAGGTATTTGCTTTTATTATGAATTGAATAAAGAATATGTTTATGGTATTATCATAATCATTGAAAACACATTATATCATGAATTTAGAATGTAGTAGTGTACATTATTCTAATCCAATCTAATGCAAAAATGGTATGAGAATTCAACATTATTGAATACATTCATTTTATTTATGGTGGTATGTATTCTATTATATTTTTTCTATCAATGGAAAATCGGTCTATTTTTATTTCTCTTATCAGGTACAGCAATCATGGTAAGGGGTATTACAAAAATAACTATTCGCATGCGTAATCGAAAGAAATGACGAAATTTCTAATATCGGAGTCCAAGTGAAACGACGATCCTTCATTAAATTAACTGCAATTAGTTCCGCAGGAATGGTGTTGCCAATTAACCTTGAATTATTGGCTGATAAGACCCCATTGCTAAAACCACTCACGCTAATCACCCCTAATGATGAATTTTACATTCTTCAGATTGATAAACCTGCCAAAATAGAACAGGAAAATTGGCGTTTGGTTATATCTGGAATGGTTGAAAAATTCGTTCCACCTTTCACCCTGGATTCAATCAAAGGTATGGAATCTGTTGAAACTATGCGAACTCTTAAATGTATTGGAGACCCAATTGGAACCGAACAGATGGGGAATGCATTGTGGAAAGGTGTGCGTTTACGAGATGTGTTAGAAAAGACTGGGATAAAAGATGAAGTGAAAGTTGTTGTTTTTATTTGTGCCGATGGGTATCATACCGCCATTCCTTTAGAAGACGCATTGCATCAAGACACTATACTCGCCTATGAAATGAATGGTGTACCACTACCGACCGAACACGGTTTTCCTATTCGATTGCTAAATCCTGGACACTATGGGACAAAGAATCCAAAATGGATTGTTAACATCCAATTAGCAACTGAACATGAGAGTTATTGGGAAAAAAGAGGATGGGATCCGATAGCAAACATCAAACTTGCAACTGTAATTGGAACACCTACCCCTGATCAGGAGATTGTTGCTGGTTCAAAACTCATGATCAGTGGTGCTGCATTCGACGGTGGACATCATAATGGCATCAAGATAGTTGAAGTTAGTGTGGATTATGGTGAAACATGGCATGAAACTGAAATTTGGGCAAAGGATTCTCCTTTGGCTTGGGTGTTGTGGAAATGGGAATGGAATGTACCAAGAAACAGTGGTCCTGTTGAAATATATGCAAGAGCCACGACAAATAGTGGAATTACACAAGATGAAATTGGTATTATTGCTGAACCTGTGGATGCAGTAGGATATCATACGGTTGATGCTATCGTGGTTGATCCATAGTTAAGACTTTTAACATCTACAAATAGATCAAATCATCCTTATCCTGTCATAGACTTCACTAAATGCAGTTTAAATTCACACATCTAATAATCATCTATTTTCCTGCACTTTTTATTGATTATGCCTTTGGTAGTGTTCTAAGTAATTCATCCTTCTATTCAAGTTACCTAAATTTTTCGTCCTCATTTTTTGGCTTATTAGTAGCCGTTGCAACCTTGTGTTATACATTACTTGCTATTCCTATGGGTAAATTTTCCGATAGGATAGATCGACGTAAAATGCTATACGCTGGTTGTCTGCTACTCGCCGTTGTAGGACTTCTACTCCCCTACTGTAGTAAGAAAATTCATCTTTTACTTATATTTCCTTGTATTGGCATCAGTATGTCTCTGTTCTGGCCTGCTTATGAAGCATGGCTTGCTGAACGGGAAGGTGAAGGTAAACTCATCCACCGAGTCATGCTCTTTAATCTATTTTGGAGTACAGGATTAACTTTGGGACCAGCATTTTCAGGTTATTTATACCAAGATACAAATCCATTCAGACCCTTTTATCTCTCATCACTATTTGGTATTATTACAATTGGTGTAATAACAATCTGTAAACCGAAACAACCTACAGAAAACATAGTCGAAAACGACAATTCATCTCAAACATTATTTCCTTCTGCTAAGACACGTAATAGTTATCTGAACATTGCAAGGTGTGCCAACTTCGCTTCCTATTTTACTTTAGGCGTTTTACGATGGTTAGCCCCCAAATTAACCAAGGAAATGGGGATACCCCCATCGATGTTTGGAAACATGATGCTTGCACTCGGTGGAATACAACCGATCGCATTCCTATTTCTTGGCACAGGTTATTCGACTCGATGGCATTATCGTCTTAACCCATTAATAGTTGTCCAAATACTGTCTATAATTAGTTTAATTGTGATTGGTATAATTCAAAACAACATTATATGGATATGTGCTTTTATAATAATAGGTATATCAGTTGCATTTACCTATTTTAGTAGTCTGTATTACGGATTAGATAGACATGAAGATATGGGGAATAAAAGTGGATGGCATGAAGCAATTTTAGGTTTGGGTAGTCTATTAGGTCCACTGTTGGGTGGATTCGTATCAGATTCTAAATATGGAACTCAGAGTCCATACATTTTATGTGCAGGAGTTATCTGTATATCAATAGTTGTTGAGATACTATTAAAACCTAAGAATCAAGATGTATAGGATGTGCATTGATATAATCTTCATCTGGAATTATCCCTAAACCAGGTCCATCTGGTACAGATACAACATGTTCATCAATCTCAATACCATCCGCGATCATAGAATCCAAAAATACAGGGGCATTCAATTCTACAGGTAAAGCCAAATCCAACGTTGAAAATAAATGCACACTCGCAATAAATCCTATTCCTGCTTCGGTCAATCCACTTCCAAGGATTTCTATAGAATTGGCTTCAGCTATGTTAGCAGTCTTTAAACATTCTAAAATCCCACCGGATTTACATAGTTTCAAAACCACTGCATCAGCACATTCAAGTTTTACAATCTTAGCAAGATCAAAATGTGAGAAACATCCCTCATCTATTGCAATAGGGATGTGTGATCCTTCTTTGACTCGCTTCATGCCAAACCAATCCTGACTTGATACAGGTTGTTCCAAACAGTAAACTTGGTTTACATCTTCAACTCTTCTGAGCAGTTCCACAGCATTTGCAGGTGTATAGGATTGGTTTGCATCAATCCACAACTTGGCATCTGGTGCCATCTCATTTATTGTTCGAATCCGTTCTTCATCCTTCTCAGGTTTACCTTCAACCTTAACCTTAAAACACGAACACGGTTGAAGTGCTTTTGCTTTCAATGCCATGATTTCTGCTGAATCAATACTCAATGCATAACACAGTGGTAGCGAATTGTGTTGTTTTCCACCTAATAAAGAATGTAAAGGGGTATCTAATATCTTACCACACAAATCATGTATTGCTATATCCACAGCAGCTTTAGCAAAAGGATGCCCATTACTAACAGCAGGTTTTAAAATATTATTAATATCCTTTGAAAACTCATTACGAAAGAGTGGATTTTTGCCTAAAAGCAATGGTGCAATATGAAAGCGAATTGTTGAAGTGATTGACTCTGTGGTTTCATAACTCCATGAAGGAAGTGCGCGTTGTTCTCCCCAACCAATATAGCCATCATCAGTTGTTATCTTAACAAAAACATGGTCACCAGCAGCATCTGGATCTCCAACAAATCCTGTACCAATCGTGAATTTTTCTGTCATCGCCACAGAAGTAGGAAAGACTTTAATTTCTGATATTTTACTCATAATAGTTAATCATACCATTTCTGCTCTTAAATAGATAGATAGATCTGTCTATATACAGGCTTATTTAGTTCTCGGTTTTCTTCGTGTTTTTTATCACAGTTGTTATCAATCTATAAAAAAGCAGATATAGTGTAACTTCTCACGCTATATCTGCTATCATTCACCTTATTTAGATATATTTTTTTTGAGGTGAATAATGGCAAAGAAAGAATCTTGCCACTTGATGGATATGTTAGCAGAAGTTATTGACTCACGCAACAAGAAAGGATTACGACCACGGTTATTTAGTTTTAAGAATTACCTGTACATGTGTGTTACTCAGAGTTCATCTTGAAAGTTGTATTGGTGAGTGATGGGGTTTCTATACACCTTACGCCCTCCGAGGCTTAGGGTCTTAGTGAGTGATTTGGATTGAGTTCGATTAACCAATATGAACAATACTATATGGTTCGCTACGTTCCACTCCGTCCTATAAAATAATTCACGAATGTGAACATTATAGAAGAAAATACCGTAAACTAAATAACCTTGGATTACGACATCCATTGAAGTCAATCCTCGGTCTACTCGTTGTTGGATTTATGTGTGGATATAAAGGTTATACATCCATAGCAGCTTGGACACGCACTCAACGACGACTTACAAAAGCACTTGGATTTACGCGTGAGAATCCTCCTTGTGCTCCAACTTTTCACAATGGATTGAAAATATTAGATAAAACAGCAGTAGAAAGGGTATTGACGCAATGTGTAAAAACCGTCGTTGAGAATCGGTCTGATCTAAAAGGATGTTTTGATACGCTTGCTATAGATGGCAAAATAATGCGTGCTTCTCAAAAAAGTGGAGCGGCAACAAACCACTTACTCTCTGTGGTTTCTCACGAGTTGGGGATTACTCTCACACAGCTCAGAAATGAAAATTCATAAAACCAAATAACCTGGGAATCTAAGGGTTTCTAATTAATTCGTAACTAAGTCCATTAATTTTAGCAATATTATCAGATTTGATATTTCACAAACGTCAATCTTTCAGATTCCAGTACAATTATTGGACTTGGAAAACACGGTACATACCATTAGAAATTAGGTGTGTAAATAATTTAGTATCTTATTTACGAAAAGTTAGAAAATCGTAATTTTTTATCGTTTTTATCTACAGCCTATCTCATAAATACTTTATTAAAATACGCATACAAGCAAGAAGTACAAAACCTAAGTAGTTATCAGCATGATATTCCCAACGCACTACTAAACGACGATAGTCTTCTATCCAACTGAAAAACGCTCTACTTTGAAACGGTGTTTATAGCGGCGTAAACGACGACCATCCTGTGTCGCTACCCGCTTACGGTTCTTTTTGTGAGGTGCTACCATCTCAATACCTCGCCCCCGCAACGACACATCTAAAGGATCTGAGTCATACGCTTTGTCTCCTATTAGTACTGCCGGCGTCTCACTCACAAAACAGACATCTAATGTCGGTTCAACAAGACCCACTTCATGACAAGAAGCACTACAAATCAAAACACCTATAGGTCTACCTCGCTTTTCTGTCATCGCTACAAATTTTGTGCCTTTACCACACTTCGTTTTCCCTACACAAGTTCCCCTTTTTTAGCTTCAACAAACTTACCATCAATACAACACTCACTCATATTCAGTTGACGACACTTCTCAAGTTTCTCTGTAATCGCTAATAACACTTTTTCAAGAGTGCCATCACAAGACCATTGC
>JAGFCA010000004.1 GCA_022394755.1 Candidatus Poribacteria bacterium | reverse complement strand
GTGCGTTTTTAGTAAATTCCTTTTTCGTAGGGACAGGGTTTCCCGCAGTTGTATTAATATATAATGCATGGAAAGATCCAAGATTCTTCCAAATATTTGATTTATGAGATAAGCTCTATACCCTTTTTTGTTAGGTGTTTAAATGTTTATGACTCCCTTTCGTTCTCACTAAAATCCATCCGTCAGTCTCAATCTTTTTAATAAGTTGTCTAACTTTCATAAATGTCCAATAAGGAACACGATAAGCAAGTCATAAACGATTCCATCCTTTTGCAATGTTATAATACACTCTTATATACATTTAGGACTTACGCAAAATACTGAATTATCAGTCAGATTGGTAATAAAACGTTACTTTCTAATTTCTACACTACAATTCTGCTGTCAGTAGAAAAGTGATGCTAAAATCCATATAAATACACCTTTCGCCCCGCTGGGGCTTAGACCTTAGGATGCATGTCATTTCTACACACCTTTCGCCCCGCGAATCAACGGTATGAACCCCATTTAGGAGTTCCCCGGGTATGAATGCCGTTGGGCATTCCCCGGGGCTACAGACAAAGAGGAACTGCGTAAGCCCTATATGCATTCCATTCTTTTTAAAAACTGCGTAAGTCCTGACATTATTACAAGACAAACAAAACCTTGATAAAATTTATTTAGTCTAATGTCCCTTAATTTACCTTGCTTTTTAATAGAAATATTGTAGACATTGATAGTTATACCATTTTAATAAGTAATGTCTCATTAAAAGAGTCGGGAATCGGAGATCCCTCCTACCAAAGAACAGAATACGAAATAAAGTCATAATGTAAATAAATCAATTGAAAATGGTATTATGATAATCCTGGAGTAAATGATGGAAATTTAAAGGGCATAGTGATAAAATTAGTTCTATGAAGAGTTAATGCATTCTCTGATAATGATTCACAACATAAGTCCAATAGGGAGAAAGTGTTATGAAATCAGAAAAAACGAGAGTCAAAATATTTACATTAGGCTTATTCATACTCACCTTAATACATACACCTTTTTGTATAGGAAAGGTAATATTTGAGGATGACTTTGAGAAAAACGTTATTGATAAGGGAAAATGGACACCTACAGGAAGTTGGTCTTTGGAGGATGGGGTTCTGGTCGTCAATGGTGGTGAAGTAGGTTTATCTGTAAAGAACGACTTTACTGATTTTGAATTCTATGTCGATTTTTATATGATAAATCCACTTTGGGCAGCAAATTGGGTTATACGGGGTGAAGACCCTAATAATTGTACACTCCTTCAAATTGTGGCAGATGAACGTGATCAATTTTGGTGGTTTACAAGAGTTGATGGCAACTATTTTGTTCACGCTGAGGATCAATTAAAGAATGAATCCGGTATCCATCCTAAACTTGGAAAGTGGTATACTGTTAAGATAGTTGCTAAAGGTAATATTTACGAACTTTATCTGGGTGAACAAGGTAAGAACTTGGAGTAATCATGCAAATGGAAAGATGACACTACAAATGAGGGAAGCATAGGATTCAGAGCAGGTGGCGGAGAACATTGTTTATATGACAATGTGATTGTTACCACCGTGGGACACAGTTTTCCAGTAGATCCTAAAGATGCCTTGGCAGTCAGATGGGGTGAACTCAAGGCAATAGAATAAAGTTGGAAGGAAAATCAATGCATTCTGAAACACCATTTATAGATTGCACATCTTTAATTGAAAACCGCACGCTGCTTCTGGAACATGTCCACAAAAATGGATATTTGTATTTTCCTGCTTTACTCCCTGTAGATCCTGTGATAAGACTACGTCAACAAGTGTTCAACGTTGCCAATCAACACAATCTTCTTGAGTCAGATTCTGATCCGATTGACGGCATCAGAAAAGAAGGTGTTTTTATCTGTGAACAAGATGGCACTGAAACCTTCAGACGTTTCTATATTGATGTCCAGAAACTGCGTCTATTCCATGCACTTCCTCATCATAAACGGATCATAGATATTCTTGAAATACTATTCGATAGCGCCGTGTTTATCCACCCTCGTCATATATGCCACGTAATCTTTCCAGGAGAATACCAGTATACAACACCTCCACATCAGGATTTCCATCCAGTTCGCGGTACACAAGACACATGGACTGTCTGGACACCTTTGGGAGACTGCAATACGGAATTGGGCGGATTAGCAATCGCTTGTGGATCAAATCGTAGTGGATTCCTCAACGATAACGAAGTACGTTCATGGAAAATACTTGATGATAACACACAATGGGTTTGGAATCCGTTTAAGTGTGGAGATGTCGTTATGTTCCATAGCTTAACAATTCACCGTGGACGCGACAATGTAACCAATAACCGTATTCGACTCGCTACAAGTGCACGGTATCAGTCGGTCAATGATCCTATAGACGAGGACGCTCTTACTGTTCATCTTGGATGTGCGAGATGGGAGGAACTATACGACGGTTGGGATACTTCTGATCCTTTGAAGTATTATTGGAAAGCAATTGATCTGAATGTCCAACCAGCCTACCATCGCAGAAAAAAATAATCTGTTGACAGTTAGTTGTATGGTATACTTCAGTCTTGTTTGCAATTACTTCTAATGCCTATATAGTAGTACTTATAATATCTACAGGACTTACGCAGTATTAAATCTTATTAAAGTATCGATTTTGGATTTACCATCATGGTCTTTGTCAAAAATACGGTAATCAATAACCCAATATTCGTGCGTCTTCGGATTGACATAGAGACAAGTGATAATACCGATACCTTGAATCACTTTTTTGTCACTACCAATCCATTGAAAGCGTACTATTTCAATCCGTTTAGAATGTATTTTTGACAGCACAACATCATCAAAAATCAGGTATCCTTCTTCATCAAAGTCGATGTTGTCTTTGACAGATGCCCAGAGTTCACTTGTATGAATGTTTTCGTCTCCCCAGAAAGCGATTGAGTTGATCGTGGCTCCATTGTTCTGTATGTTCAGCAAAATAAGTTTGTGTAAAATTAATGAAACTTGATAACAAATATTGACAATAATCGATAATAAACTTTGCTTCTTTTTAGATTGTAAAAATGTGTTGATAATAAAATAGAATAACACAATTTATAATTTTGCGAATGGTCTGACATTATTAAGATGATTTTAACGTTTTTCCAACTTAGTACATATATTAGATGTATGAGAAAATGTTACACTTTTCCTACAAAGTGTAGGATTACTTCTTGTTATTTTATTGCCTTTCCTATTAGTCCCTGTATGGGTTTGTAACGAATTAAACCTCTAATTCTAAAATTTGAAAAAAGTCACAATTTTGTAGTTTTCCTTGATGAGAGATGATTCTGTTTTTACTATTATTCTCATAACATAATTTTTATCGGCAGATTCACTCCTGAAAAATCAGAATATTGGATTAGATTATATAACACTTTATTTCACTATTATGTATTGTGATAATTCTCTATATATTATTGCAACGTGTGTTTATTATATCAATGTATACCTTTCTATATGATATTAGTTGCTTTGTCATTTATTTTCTTCAATTTATTTTTATGTATTATGTATGTTGTAATCTGAAACGCTGATAGTCGACTGCTATTGCTCCTTATGTCAGAATCACGGATTTCACGGAGAAGAAGCCTTTGCGTAGAGATGGTTTTGTTTTCTAAATATCGGATGATACAGTATTACGCGGAGAAGGGGTCTTGCTACATTTATTGTTTGATCCCCAATCTGAATAGGAATTTCACATTTCGCCCCTCTGGGGCTTAGTTTTCGGTGCCAGAAGGTTTCTACACACATTTCGCCCCTCTGGGGCTTAGTTTTCGGTGCCAGAAGGTTTCTACACACATTTCGCCCCGTTGGGGCTTAGTTTTCGGTGTAAGAAGGTATCTCACACATTTCGTCCCTTTGGGGCTTAGTTTTCGGTGCCAGAAGGTTTCTACACACATTTCGCCCCTCTGGGGCTTAGTTTTCGGTGTAAGAATTCTACACACATTTCGCCCCTCTGGGGCTTAGTTTTCGGTGCCAGAAGGTTTCTACACACATTTCGCCCCTCTGGGGCTTCAGATGGAAGTTAATGTGTAAGTCCAACAAATGTTCCTTTATTGTCAATCTGCGTAAGTCCTGATCTAAACAATTACTACTATAGATAGTGTTTCATTACAGCAATGTATAGTATGTATCCTACCAAAAAAATCGATTAAAATCGATTAATAGGAATTTGGTGAAAATATGAAAAAAGAGAATACTGCAATATCTCAAGTTGAGAAACTTCAACCTATACCAGATAAATTAGTTGTGCTTACTTTTGATGACGGCAACAAATCAGATTACAATTATGTCGCACCCTTGTTAAAGGAATACGGTTTTGGTGCGACTTTCTACATCACAGAAGGACTCGGTTTTCTTGATAACAAAGATCACTACGTTACATGGGAAGAGGTACGAGAACTCCACGATGACGGCTTTGAAATAGGCAATCACACACGTCAACACCCAAACATAAACACATTAACAAAAGAAGAGCTGTTCTCCAGTTTGGTACATATTGATGAACGGTGTGAAACGTATGGTATCCCTATTCCTGTTACGTTTGCCTATCCTGGGGATAGCCGTGGACCAGAATCGATAGAGGTATTGCGAGAAAAAGGGTATCCGTTTGCACGTCGAGGTGTCGGTCCAGAATCCCCTTATGATTTAGAAGGTGGGCGCGGTCCAGTGTATGATCCAGATATACACCATCCGTTGGTCATACCATCAACAGGTGTACCCGGTCCACATTATGAATTTGATGATTTGGTTTGGGCGGTAGAACAAGCAAAGGATGGTAAAATCACTGTAATCACATTTCACGGTGTCCCCGCCCTTGAACATCGGTGGGTTGACACATCCCCTGAACAGTTTAGAACATATATGGATTATCTTCGAGATAACGGTTGTACCGTAATTGCTGTGCGGGATTTGGTGAAATATGTAGATCCCACAGATACAGATGGGAAGCAAATAACCTATTTTCCGTAGCAGTTACCAGTTTAAACTGTAGTAATTGAGAAAATAACACCATTTGTAAAATAATTATGTATTTTTTCCTATTTTAATTTGACAAACCAATTATAGGCAGGTATAATATACATTACCTTTCGATTTAGGAAGGTGAAGATGTTCTTTGAAAGTTAAATAGTTTACGTGACGTGCCTATTATATAGCTTGTGAGTGCCCTTCAATTATTTGAAGGTGTACTTCGAAACTTTATAGCATGATAAGTACGCTTCATTTATTTGGAGTTGTACTTTTAGTACTTTATAGCTTGTGAGTGCGCTTCATTTATTTGAAGATGTACTTCAATACTTTTTTGGAGAGTATGATACCGGCTCAGGACGAACGCTGGCGGCGTGGATTAGGCATGCAAGCCGAACGAGAAGCCGTACTTCGGTGCGGTGGAAAGTGGCGAAAGGGTGAGTAACGCGTGGGTAATTTGCCTTTGATATGGGGACAACAACTCGAAAGGGTTGCTAATACCAAATACGACTCGGTTGACTTTGGTCGGCCGATTGAAAGGTGGCTTCGGCTGCCGCTCAAAGATGAGCCCGCGTCCTATTAGCTTGTTGGTGTGGTAATGGCGCACCAAGGCGACGATGGGTAGCTGGTCTGAGAGGATGGTCAGCCACATTGGGACTGAGACACTGCCCAAACTCCTACGGGAGGCTGCAGTCGAGAATATTTCGCAATGGGGGAAACCCTGACGATGCG
>JAGFCA010000174.1 GCA_022394755.1 Candidatus Poribacteria bacterium | reverse complement strand
TTATTTAGTTTTAAGAATTACCTGTACATGTGTGTTACTCAGAGTTCATCTTGTAGGTTGTATTGGTGAGTGATGGGGTTTCTACACACCTTTCGCCCCTCCGGGGCTTGTGTATTGGTGGGTGATGGGGTTTCTACACACCTTTCGCCCCTCCGGGGCTTGCTCTTGTATGCTGAATGTGTTCTACACACCTTTCGCCCCTCCGGGGCTTTTTGTTTAGGTGTATTAGTTTTTACGAACTTCGATCAGGAAATCGAAGGAATCTTTTTGCATTTCCACCCATAATGTCCGCTAATTCTGATTTACTGATATTCGGCATGAGTTTCTCAATAATCGTAGTTAACTCACCGTAACCGGGTTCCTCCAAAATCCACGGAAAATCTGTTGCCCACATAACCCTTTTTGATCCAAAGTCGTTGAAAAGATTGCTGTGCATTCCCGCCAAATTGTTATATGGATAGGGTTCCTTACTAAAAGCATACTGTCCAGAAAGATGAACAGTGACATTTTCATATCGTGCTAATCTAAAGGTAGTGTGCATATTTAGATTATATCCGCCAATCTGAATCTGGGGTCTACCGAGTTCATCCTGTGTGAATTTACCTTTTCCGGGAGTCATACCCAGATGATTTAGGACGACACGAACTTGTGGAAATTCCTCTACTAAGAAGGGGAGTAGGTGTGCGTCAATAGATCTGGGATATACCCACATCACATAATCTTTTTCTGCGGCATATTTCCAAATGGGATAAGTTCTAAATTCTGTTATATCCTTGGTTTCAAAGATATCGCGCGGTCCACCAAGATCAAAGAGACGAAAACCGATTATCCCTGTGCCTTCTGTCAGTTCTCTCATGTGTTCTTCTGGTTTCGGATGGTCTTGTGGTACAAGTCCAATACCGAGAAATCTATCTGGATATGACTTGAGACAGTGGAGTAAATAGCTGTGTTGTTCGATTGAATTACCCCCAATTTGTACGAGAACAGCCTGATCAACTCCATTCTTTTCCATGATTCCCAATAATTTTTCTGCAGATTCATCTCTATCAGCAGGAGTATTTGAGGAAACTTCACGTGGGAATTCATCCGAAACAGTCGTAAATACGTGAACATGTGAATCAATTACCGGCATTTCAACATTTCCTTATATTTATAGTTGCTGTATTACAAGATTGTATAATATTGATGCATGTGGTTATGCATCTAAGCTAAAGATCTTCCGACGTTCAGGTGTGTTACAGTGTTCTGCGATAGATGCAAATTGTGTTGGAGCTATTCGTCCTGGTGTTCGCTTCTCATAGATTAGGATAATAGATTTTCGTGGTGTATCTGATGAATTATCCATTGAGGTGTGCCAACCACAGGAATTAAACATAATAGCTGTACCAGCCTTACCGGGGAAGCTTTTATGTCCGGGCATGCTTTCCTGTAATAAGGGGCGTTTATACGGTCCCGACCCATGTAGATGACTTCCCGGTACAAATCCAAACTCTCCACCACCTTTAGGTACATCGTTTACATATATCTGCACCTTAATATGTATTGGATTATCTTTCCCCACATCCGGATGCCATCCGGTATAACTTACTGGCCAAGGGGCAACAGTTCTCACTTGTGGTCCGAGTAGTATAACATCGTCGTCAGTGAATTCCATCAATGCACCGTAATAACTCGGATGATCAATGATGTCTATAAAAATAGTGTCTTTTTCAAGAGGATTAGGAATATCGTAGAAAGTGGCAGCAGCATCTGCTGTTTCAACCTTTTCCAACCATTCCTCCTTACATTCATCTGCCCAATAATCAAATGCAGTTTGTAGACGTTTTAATTGTTCACCTTGAATAGCGTTTTCAAAAACAAGGTAACCGTCCCGTTCCCACTGTTGTTTTCTTCAGGTGTTGGTCTATTCATTATTTCACCTTTCCTCTACCGGCAATTTGCCAGATTGTTTCGACTTTATCTCCTCGTACTGCTACCAATTCATCGTGTAGATTACTTGTCATTCCTTGATGTAATGGAATGACAGAAAGTTTATCACCAACTTGTATATTATTTGAGGAATTACTCACATCAACATGTCCATGTTCAACAGACATGCTATATATTTTTGCATCAGGAACTTCTATAATTTTACCATAAGGACTTGGTGGATAGCTTGCAAATGTCTTCTGTCCGCCATCGATAATAACCCGTCCCTGTTTAGGTGTGCTAACAACTGTTGTTAAAACACGGAGTACACGCTCTTTTGGAGATAACATATCAGAATTACCAACTCGGGACAGACCTTCGTATACATAAGATCCGCTACGTGTTTCTGTACACCCAATTTCTTTTGATGCTGCTTCTGAACCTGTACCACCACCACTAATTATATTCACCGAAAAACCTTCATTCTTAAAAAGGTCTACTGTTTCAAATATATACGGTTTTGCATTTACATTACTGGGGTATGTCATAATCCCTTGTAAGTTTATACCAGCCATTTTATCTATTTTCTGTGCCAGTTGAAAAGCATCAATTGGTGATTGAACACCACATCTACCACTTCCGGTATCTAATTCAATTATTATAGGAATTACACACCCGTCTTTCGTAGCTTGATGAGATATTCCGTTAGCAGTTATTTCAGAATCAACAGCGACGATTATTGTTGCGCGTTTTGATAATGCGGTCAATCGTTTAACTTTCGGGGTGCCGACAATGTTATATGGAATTAGGATATTGTCAATCCCAGCATCCACCATAGATTCGGCTTCACCTAACTTTTGGCAAGTGATACCTTGTGAACCCGCATTGAGTTGCAATTTTGAGATTTCAGGGACTTTATGTGTTTTGGTATGGACACGAAGCGGTATTTCAAGATTTTGGCAGAGGGTTGCCATGTCTTGAATATTCTTTTCAAGCACATCTAAGTCACATATTAAGGCTGGAGTGTCTAAATCATGGATGTGCATAGGATTACCTCCAATAAAGTTGGTAATACTTTATCTATTGTGTCGTTTTGTGTCAAGTCAATTGGATAATTTGTATATGTAAAGTTTTTGGCATAAATATCGTACTTTCCATGTGTATATTTTTAGATTACAGTTATTGGTTTTCAGTATTCAGTTTACAGTAGTATTAAATCTACTATAGTTTGGACAGTTTTAAGCGATACACATTTTGCCCCGTTGGGGCTTGTGCTGTGGGAGTTATGAAGTTTCTACACACATTTCGCCCCGCTGGGGCTACACTTTTGTCCATCCGAGTTTATTATTTTAGAGTTGGATTGGCATGAGTAACGTGGTGAAAAACCAGAAACACTCTGAATATTAGGTGATGCCCTCTCAGAAATTGTCCAAACTATAGTAAATCTAAGCTATTAGATTATTAAGATGATATTATCGTTTTTCCAACTTAGTGTAAAGTCAACTTAATTTTGATAGTTTATTCAAATAATTGTATACTTAGACTCAAGATAATTATTCATTTACCTTGGAGTCTATTATGGCTGCTAAACAATTTAAAGTCATA
>JAGFCA010000084.1 GCA_022394755.1 Candidatus Poribacteria bacterium | reverse complement strand
AAACCACCAAGTTGAAAGGTCTTATCTCAGCAGTAGGTAAAGCCACAACAACGTGGGGCGATATAAAAGAGGTACAATAGGGTTAAATTTCAGGGATGATTTAGCCGTTCTCCTCAACGATTGGACACTGCAGAGTCCCGATTTGAGGAATCTATCTAAAAAGTTCTACAATAAGAGTCTACTGTATTTTACAGTGCTCTTATTGTAGAATACCTCACAATCCCAAGGATCTTCAAAGAAACAGGGTCTCGTAAGTTGATTACGAGACCCTGTTCATTTTAATTTGTTAACTTACACAGATTCTTTTGTCTGTAGCCCCGGGGAACCCTAAATAGGGTTCATAAATCCATAAACATTCCGTCCCTACGGGACTCAAGAGCATTTGTGTAGAGTTTTCTATAAACATTCCGTCCCTATGGGACTCAAGAGCATAGTTTAGAATTTTCTATAAACACCAAGCCCCGGAGGGGCGAAAGGTGTGTAGAAAACCCATCACTCCAATACACAAGCCCCGGAGGGGCGAAAGGTGTGTAGAAACCTTCTGGCACCGAAAACTAAGCCCGGAGGGGCGAAAGGTGTGTAGAAACCCATCACTCACCTATACACAAGCCCCAGCGGAGCGACAGGTGTGTAGAAACACGAGACTACCCAAGAGACAAGCTCCAGAGGAGTGAAATGTGTAGAAAAGAGGAAAGAAAAGAAATTAGCCCCGAGAGGGAATGTTTATAGAAAAGGTTGATATACATTGTATTGAGTCCCAACCAAATCAAAACCAATTAATTTTGACAACCCAACCTTTATAATGTATAATACTACAACAATAGTGTACATAACAGTTTAGAGTAATATAACCTTATTCAAAGGTCAAGAAAATGGTATTGAAAACGAAAACGAAATTTCCTAAATCCGAGAAAGAAATAAAATGGTATGTGGTAGATGCGGAAGGACAGATATTAGGACGGTTAGCAACACAGATCGCGCAAATACTCAGAGGTAAACACGACCCAAATTTTACACCTCACGCAGATTTAGGATATCGTGTCGCTGTAATAAACGCTGAAAAAGTCGTCGTTACAGGAAATAAAGGCGAACAAAAAACATATTTCCGACATAGCGGATATCCGGGTGGTGACAGATACAGAACGTTCAATGAACAGATCACACGTCAACCCGAATACATCATCACATCTGCTGTTAAAGGGATGATCCCTAAGAATAGTCTTGGTGCAAAATTGATGACTGGACTCAAAGTATATGCCGGTCCCAACCATCCACACCAAGCACAAGAACCTGAAGTATTAACATTTTAAGGTAGATGGGACGCAAATTCAGACTTCTTACATTTATTGCTGTTCCAGTTATTAGATTTTTGCATAAACGAATTACAGATTACCAACATCTGAGGAATATATGGCATTAGAACAATTTTGGGGCACTGGCAGACGTAAAACATCGGTCGCACGGGTACGGATAATACCCGGCAGTGAAGATGGGTTCATCGTTAATAAGAAGCCTATTGACGAATATTTTGACCGTTCTGACCATGTAGCAGAAGCAAAACATCCGATTGAGCATGCTGAACGTACCGGTGAATATGCTGTACATGTTAATGTACGTGGCGGTGGAAATACCGGTCAAGCAGGTGCAATTTCACACGGACTTGCACGCGCACTTGTGAAAGCAGACGAATCCTTGAAACCCGCATTGAAAAAAGCTGGCTTTTTGACACGCGACCCACGTATGGTAGAACGGAAAAAATACGGACAAAAAGGCGCACGTGCAAGATTCCAATTTTCAAAACGGTAGGATGGCTTTTAGTTTATTGTTAATAGTTTATACGACTGTCCGTCAGCTGAATGCTGATAACAATAAACGAACGAACAACTGATAGATTTCCATTATGGCTTTTCTGATACAAGGATTATCATATATAGTATGAGAACGGTATAATATATCTGATATGACAGAAAACAGGATCTGACGATATCCAACACAAGTGGACATTGAAGGAGTCTATCATGCAAGAGTCATCAGTTATTCAACATTTCCTACAAAAAGGTATAGAGCAAGGAATAGAGCAAGGAATTGAGCAAGGTAAAGAACAAGGAATTGAGCAAGGTAAAGAACAAGGTATAGAACAAGGTATTCGGGAAAGTCTTATTGAAGGTATATTGGAAAACTTAGAGGTGCGTTTCCACACTCAGAACTTACAGGAAGTAAAGTCTGTACTGGAAAATATCCAAGCCTTACCCCGTCTTAGACAGTTACGCCGTAGATCATTAGAAGCATCAAGTCTTGAAGTTTTCATGCAAACTTTAATTGGTTAATAGTTTATACGACTGTCCGTTAGCTTAATGCTGAAAACTAATAACTAATAACTAACAATTATATATAAACCACATGTCCAATATAGTCATTTTAGGCGCCCAATGGGGTGATGAAAGTAAAGGTAAACTTACCGATGTGTTCGCTGAACACGCGGACGTTGTTGCACGATATCAAGGTGGTGATAATGCCGGACATACCATCGTTCTGGGTGACAAAACATTCATACTCCATCTCATTCCATCCGGTATTCTCAGACCCAATACAGTAAATGTTATTGGTAACGGTGTAGTCATCAACTTAGAAACACTTTTTCGTGAGATTGACGGACTCCAAGAACAGGGTGTGGAAGTTACGAGCGACAATCTCAAAATTAGTGATCGCGCACATCTCATTATGCCGTACCACAAACTTGTGGAACAGTATGAACAGATGGGAAGCACGACAAAAATCGGCACTACCTCGCGCGGGATCGGTCCCACATATTCTGACAAAATGAATCGCCATGCAGGGATACGCGTCGGAGATTTGCTCGAGTTTGACAACTTTCAGAAGAAGTTAGACTATAACATTGAAACGAAAGCAGAAGCGATTCAAATTGGAGATGTAACTCGACACACACTTATTGATACATACTATCAATACGCTGAACGTATTACCCCTTTTGTTACCGATACAGTTGCTTATATGCATGATGCAATCGCAACTGAACAACGTATTCTTTTTGAAGGTGCACAAGGAACAATGTTAGATATTGATTTTGGTACATATCCTTATGTTACCTCATCTAACTGTACTGCTGGCGCTGTCTGTACAGGTCTCGGTATTGGACCAAAAGGTATTGATCAGGTGTTAGGTGTATCCAAGGCGTATGTGACACGTGTCGGTGGTGGACCTTTCCCAACAGAAATGGCACCAGACATAGATGAAGAGATCCGTAACATCGGTAAAGAGTACGGAGCAACAACACAGAGACCGCGTCGTTGTGGCTGGCTTGACCTTGTTGCTTTACGATATGCGACCCAAATTAATGGTTTCACAGGTATCGTCCTCACAAAATTGGATGTTTTCGATACACTTACAGATCTACAAGTTTGCGTTGCCTACCGTTACAAAGGCAAACAGACAACAACCTTTCCGAGTAGTTTAAAAGTATTAGAAGAATGTGAACCCATTTACGAAACACTTCCCGGTTGGGAGCAACCGTTAACCGAAGCCCGTACTGCACAAGATATCCCACAACGTACACAATCGTACATCAAATTTGTCTCAGACTACCTGAACGTTCCCATTCCTATCATCTCAGTTGGTCCAGACCGAGATCAGATTGTTACACTTGGCAATCCCCTCTGGTAAAATCCAATTCCAAATTCCCACAATCATGAAATGTGCGTTTGATTCTAATTCCCAGGATCGATGTTTATTTCGTTGATTCGCCCCACCAATACAATAAACTTATTTATCATACTCACGCCAATTTATCTTTCATAGGGATGGGTCTCCCAATCCGTTCTATCAATATATAATGAGTGGTAAGTTGCAAGAATCTTCCAAATATTTGATTTATGAGATGGTCTCAAAAAACGTTTGAACCAATCTCACTTCAGCCATAAACACTATGGAATCCGCGATATAGACAAATCAATCCAATTCCAAAAATTACATAAAGTAATAATAAAACATAATAATTATGTGGAATTAAAGTTTAATAGATGATAATATATGATAAATGTAATGAAATATAGTAGCTTTAATCGTTATAGTTAAACATAGTTAAACCCGGTTTAAATATTCAATCTTGAAAATAACAATGTGAACTTCAGTTTTCCATAAATTCTATACATAATACCCGGTGGTTCGGTTTCCGTAATTGGGGTTCATACCGTTGATTCTGATTCACCGAACCGAATACAAAAAACTGATTTATCAAACTCACGTTAACAAAAAGTTGTATTTGCGTGAATGTATTAACAAAATTAGTTAACTGACACAAGTAGTTATACTAAATTATCCTATATAAATAGAATATCATGAAACATCTAAGTAATGTCATTGAATTATGTCATGAACGTCGAGAGAATCCACTCCGGCAGCGTAAAACAACGATTATCCCTGCGACCTATAAGGGAGGTCATCCGTACGAACTAACCGTCTATTGTGCCCACGGCTACTCGACTACCCTCTATGAGTTAGAAAATGCGAATATTTCTTTCATGCCGATAGGACGTGCACCTGGAAATGACAGAGGTCCAAGAACTTATAATGCCCCTCGTAGGTACAAGAGACCTCAAGGGTGGGAAGATTGGACTTTCAAACGATGGAGTGACTCCTGGGGTATTCAAATATATACGGGGAAGCCATCTGAAAAACACGGTACATATTGGCATGATGTCGTCATAAAATATGAAGCACTCTGTGCCGCGCCAAATATTGTTTTGGACTGTGTTAGAGCACTCGCAGAGACAGTCACCAACCCACTACTCATACTCACAAAATCAGGGGGTCTACGTTTCTCTTATCGAGTGCCTATTTACCTACATCCTCAACATAAAGAAGATCGAGCCTATATATATAAAGAAGACCAGAATGAGAAAACTGATTACTTGGAAATAATCGGCGATAAAGGCTTTACGAAATGGGATGCCCGTTACGAAATTCTCACAGGTAACTTATTAGATCCCCCTATCATTGCAAAAAATGCTCTCTTTGAACCCATTGATACCCTACGGAATATACTCCACCAACCTGATTCATCTACGACAAAAGAAGACCATACCCGTGTAGAAGAAAAATATGCTGCCCCACAATTAATTTCACTTGGAACACATAGACTTGACCTTGCAAAAGAGGCATTTATAAAACGCGGTTTTAAATATCTACAAGAAAATAATGGATTTCACCAATTGACTCCTATAGAAAATGAAGATCCAAGCAAGTTTGTGTCTTTATGGGAACGTGACAGAATCGTATGGGTTCGCGCATCTACCCCCAATTTCGATATACCCATTGAAGCAACACCGATCACAGATTTATGGGATGATACCGGCATTCTTACATTACATTCACCAAAAACAGTACACCTTGCAGATGTTTACAACGATGTACGTCAGCAAAAGCTTAGTCCTTTAGCAATAAAACGTCCTGCTAAAACACTGAAAAAAGAGCTGATACAAACAGAAAAACTGATATCCTTTCAAACCGATGAAATTCAACGGTTTGAAAATGGAGATGCCCGTATACTTGTCTTACGTACTGACTCTACTCTTGAAAGTGACAATTTAATACAATCAATTCTATCTGATGGTACACCGGTGTGTATTAATGCAGAATCTGAGTATTTAATAGAAAAAGTTGAGGAAAACCTAAAAAATATATGTAAGCAGGACTATAGACGACTTAAATCGCGGATGCACCACTGGGATAAAGTGAAATATATTCCTGTTAATGAACGGATGGAAAATCCATTTAAACATGGGAATGTGTGTGAAGATGCTGAACGGTGCGATACCTTTGAGAAAAAAGGTGGAGATCCAAACTTACAAATCTGTCCATACTGTCCTGTCTATACAAACTGCCAAGAAGAAGGGTATTTATCTCAGCACAAACGTTTAGAACAAGCACAATCACAACTGTTAACAGATTCTCAACTATTCTTTAGTTCCGATACACTAAATTCAGATAGTGAAATTCTCAAACAAGTTGATAATACACACAGACTAAAAATTCTCCATGAACCGCTAATTGTGAACCATACGACTACTTGCGAACTTTCTATAGAGAGATTACAAGAGTGGATTGTGAATTGGCGTGGAAAGGCATTAGGTAACTTCGCCAATTTCTTGATGAATGCTTTTGAACCGAATAAAATGTACTATACCGATACCATTAAGCGTATCCGATCAACAGTTCAAGCATTTGAATGGCAAGCAGAAGAAATTATTGAACAAATGCAACAAGTAAATATCCCATGTCAAGTTACAGAACCGGGGTATGTTGATCCGGACACCGGTCAAGAATTAGCAAAATTTACGATTAAATTCAAGGGTGGGATCTCTGCATACTTACCCATAAATAACGCGGCAAAAGACCTGTTGATAGAACGTAAACTCCCTGCCTTTATGCTGAAGTATTTTGAACTTAATACTGACATGAATATTGCAATGTCATTGACCCGGGCTATTGAGTTAGGGATACTAAAAACGGATTCTGTTGAACATATAAATGAAATTCCAACTGTTTGTCAAAATCCCGATTGGACAATTTGGCATCAACTCAAAAGTTTCTTCGATCATTACGCACGGAGTGAAGATGTGCGTGCCCGATGGCATGAAGGTGTACTCTTGTTAAGATGGTCCGCCACAATACATCCTTCAATCAAAAAACTACTTATTACTACCTCAACAATTAATCAACACGAGATTGAGTGTTTATTTCCTAATGAGAAAATTGAGTTCCGATCCATAAAACCTAAAGATTGGAAGCAAGGAAACAGAGTTTTTCAGATACGCAACGGTTTGTATACACGGGAAACCCTCTTAGACTATTGCGGGAATTGGGGGGCAATCGGGTTGACAAAGATCGGGGTCCGTATATTCTCACGAATCATAGCAGAAATTGAGAAAGATCCGAACGTTCAACATACAATTATCTCATATATTGACGCGCATAGGCAATTACGTGAAATAATAAAGATAAAGAATGTAAATTTACTACCGAATAGAGGTTTCTTCTACATGTCTAACTCTGTTAAAATAGAATTTCAGAAAGCTATTGAACAGTCACAAGTCCTCTGGATTGTCGGTAGTCCGGGACCTTACTATGGGGTTGTTTGGCAGATAGCCCAAATACTCTATGGAAATGACAAAAAGCCATTGAACTATGAAAAAGATAGAGATTCTGGACATTATAAAGATAAAAGAATGCAGGTTACCTATGAACAAAAAATCTGCAATTCTATTAAATCCATCATTAATTGCGCAAAGTTAGACCAAATAGAGAATAAGACGATTATTGTCGTCAGCGGTGTCTCTATTCCAAATATTACGGATAAATCAGAAACCTTACTATTTGATTGGGAAGATCTTGAGGTCGCTGCGGAACTTAACAAACTACCTGAAATGATTGATATCCGTGAAAAATTTGAGGCGGAACGTGAAAAACTGGATGTTAATTCAAGCAGAAAAACTGTGGAACGCGTTTTAGGGTGTTCATCAAGACAAGCAAACAGGTTGTTACAGAAGTTTAGAGGCGGTGCTCCTTTGCGGATTCCATTCAGGGTTCAAATATTAGAAATGCTTAATGATGGAGATAAAGAAACTGCGGAATTTGTGCGGGGGATTGACGGTAATCCAGAAGCCGTTAAAAACGAGCTTAAGCGAATGGTAGATAACGGGGAAATCATCCGAGTTCGAAGAGGACTCTATTCTACCACACCACCACTACAATAGAACCATTTGGTAGATCTGATTCTAACTGCATTACACGAAAGTAGTATAAGTCCATAAATTTTTATAGAATAAAAAAATGATGGTGGGATATCTTGATGTGAGTTGAATATAGAAATTTCATTACTACCGTCGATTTCTTGAATTGAATTTCCACCTTCTGGTAGGTTCGGTTTCTAACCATACCGTAGACTCCTGATTCGTATTTACAAATAACCAACCCAACCACTCTATCCCAATCTCTCTTTTCCTCGCAATCAGTGATTCAGGCAACCACCCATTTCCACCCCTCTCGTAGGTTAGCTATCTAATAACACCGTTTCCACGATATCCATCCCAAATCAACTGACCCCAAATTTTGTGCGCGTAGTCTGCGTAATCCGAGATTCTGATAAATTACGACTTCACACAACACTACCTGTCATAGACCTGACCTTCCCATCTAATTAACATTGACAATATTTTCTCTAATACCCTTTCTGATAATTAAAGCATCTTTTTTATATCTTTTTAATGTAGCATAAACTTCCAATTTGTGCTGTATTTCGAGACATACGAATCGTCTGTTCATGTGATAATCATTTTACAAATGGTATAACTTAATAATAATCATGTAAAGACATATTATATTGATATAAAAATTAAGTATAAATATAAGGATATATATGATATAATATATCCATAATCATTGTGATTGGTAGGTTTATATATGGACGCATACCCGTTAGGATATAGAGAATTATTAATCACATAAAGTCCATATCAAAAATATGATTATGTGAAGGTTAATTCTGGCTCTCAAAGAAGAAGTAGTTCAGTTCAATAAGAATGACAATATAGAGAAGCTAAAGCATGCATCATATACTTTAGGCATTTTAGGGAGAGGTATATAACCGGATACCTTCTCATTTGACATTTACGTTATTCAAAAACGTTGATACTTCACACGCTTAGCTTATCAAAGGTCTTATTCCTAAATTATCTTGTAGAAAACAATGTTTAACAGAATTACACATCTTCCCATTCTGATTTTTTTATCCATCTTTTTAACCCTGATTATCTCAGTAGTTGCAAATGCACAAAAGGCAGAATTTATTGAGATTACAGCTGGCAATAATCAAGAAGGCCCGGTCAGTACAGAATTATCAGCAGACTTTGAAGTAAAGTAACCGGAAAACTATGGACTTTTATACTACCTGTTTCTAATGCAAAGACGCAAATCCTAACAACCCAACTTATGAAGGACATTTTCTTTTGCGAAGAATAGATTGTCTACAGTCTGGGGTGGGTTAAAGATACAAGAATAGAGTATTCTTTCGACCTATAGAGTTAGGTTTGAAATCGATCTCTATAGATGTAATTCACATATACTTTCTACATTTATTTTTATAGGATGATGAAATGGAAAATAAGACTGTCTATTTTGCTGGATCGTCCGGGCAATTTTATCCATTTGCCTATTATTCGATTCATTCCGACTTACCCGATAACGAAGCAATATACATATTAACAAAAGAAAACAATGGTTCGTACAAAGCACAATTTATTGGACAGACAGATACATTGGCAAGTTGTATTCAATACCATGAATTATGGGTACGGGTCAGCAGACGGCATGTTGATTCTGTCTGTGTATATTCTGAGAGTGACCCAGCCACCCGAAAACGCATAGAACAAGATCTGCTTGAAAGACAGAAACCACCCTGTAACAATATCCTTGATTAGAATTTATCCATCCTTGTGTACGTCAAAAAGGCGTTTATACCGTTGATTCCTCGGTATGTCCTGTTTCTAAAGCACCATAACTACAATATCCAAACAAAATCATCTGAACCCCCTTCTCTGTCTAATCCGAGATTCTGACATAAGATGCTATAGCAGTCGACTATCAGCGTCTCAGAATACAACATGCATAATACATAAAATAAATTGAAGAAAATAAATGACAAAGCAACTAATATATAGAGAATTATTATAATACATAATAGTAAAATAAAGTGAATTATAATCTAATCCAATAATCTGATTTTTCAGGAGTGAATCTGCCGATAAAAATTATGTTATGAGAATAATAATAGTAAAAACAGAATCATCGCTAATCAAGGAAAACCACAAAATTGTTACTTTTTTCAAATTTCAAAATTAGAGGATTAATTCGCTACAAACCCAGACAGGGACTAATAGGAAAGGCAGTGTAATAACGAGAAACAATCCTACACTTTGTAGGAAAAGTGTAACATTTTCTCACACATCAAATAAAATGTACTAAGTTGGAAAAACGATAAAATCATCTTAATAATGTAATAGCTTAGATTTAATACTACTGTAAACTTTATACTGAAAACCAATAACTACAGCGTATCTCATAAATACGAATCGTTCGTTTTTAGTAAATTCCTCTTTCGTAGGTGCGGGGTTTCCCGCCATTGTATCAATATATAATGCAGGGCAAGATCCAAGATTCTTCCAAATCTTTGATTTATGAGATAGGGTCTACATACCCTCCGTTTAACAACATTGCAAATTACGCCGTCATTAAGATATACTTAACACAAAATATATAGTAGGAATACGGATTATGCGAATCATCTTTTACACAGGCAAAGGCGGTGTTGGAAAAACAACTATCTCTGCTGCAACAGGTATCAAATTAGCCGCACTCGGATATAAGACAATTGTTATATCCCTTGATGTAGCACATTCACTCAGAGATTCATTTGATAATGATGAACAACTTATCGCACAATCTACAGAAAAACAGATTAAAATCCAAGAAAACCTCTGGATACAAGAGATAAACGTACAAGATGCAATCGTTGAATACTGGGACGAAGTATATAACTATCTACGTTCAATACTCAACCGTTCCGGACTTGATACTCTCGTAGCTGAAGAGATCGCTGTATTCCCAGGAATGGAAGAAATATGCGCACTTCTCTACATAAATCAATACGTGCGTGAAAATAAATACGATGTAATCATCCTCGACTGTGCTCCCACTGGCGAGTCCTTACGCTTTGTTAGCATTCCCACTACACTTGAATGGTATATGAACCGAATTTTCAAATTAGAACGAAATCTGGCAAAAATCGCTGGTCCCGTTATAGAAACCGTTAGCTCTGTTCCAATACCAAAAGACGCATATTTTCAAAATATACAGACGCTATTCGATAAACTTGAAGGAATAGATAAAATACTCACGGATCCAAAAATAACCACAGTTCGTCTTGTTACAAACCCAGAAAAAATTGTCATTAAAGAAACACAACGTGCATTTATGTATTTCTGTCTATACGGATTATGTATTGATGCAGTGATTATCAATCGTATTTTCCCGGATGGTGTTGATGTCGAGTTCTTTGAAGTTTGGAAACAGACACAAAAACACTATATACAGGAAGCAGATAATTACTTCTCTGATGTGCCTATATGGAAAGTAAACCTTTTTGGCGACCAAATTATTGGCGAGGAGGGCTTACGTACACTCGGTAATGTACTATACGCAGATATTGACCCCGCAGAACGTTTTGCAGACGAAAGTCCGTATAAATTTAGGAAAGTCAAAGAAGTATATCAACTTACAATGCAATTACCATTCTTGACAAAAGAGGAAGTGAATCTATCAAAACAGGGAGATGAGCTCATCGTTACAATTGGTGGATTTAAGCGGCACATCGCAATACCACGCAGTTTAGCAAACAGTAAAGTTTCTGGTGCAAAATTAACAGGAAAACAGCTTGTTATTACATTCAAGTAAACCTTTAACATTCTAATACGTCTGACAATATGGCTACCTTAAACACCGTTAAAATTCGTACTGATAAACCTATAATTTTTGTAGCCTTTACAACACTAATAACGTTTTTAATACTGTTTTTTGTACCGGTTAGATCGTTTGGTATAAAACCAATTTGGTGGCTTTACCCTAACCTTCTGCTGGCAATCATCTGGTTTGTTTATCTCATTCGATTACAACCTGATAACGCTCAAGACGAATCCTCCAAACTCCTGTTAAGATGTGTTTTGTTCGGTTGTGCAGCGACGGTAACTTACCTTCCGATGGATTGGTTATTTTCAAGAAGAGTACAATTCATCGTTTACCATAGCCTCGACTTCCTGGGAAATGTAACAACGCCAATAGGAATAATATTAAGTTGGGTTATATTCGCTACAGTCTATGTATACAGTTACCATCGTCTAAAAATGGTAGGTGTACACCCTTTTGTAGCATCAAGTATTACAGGCGTTGCAGCAGCAATCGGAAGTGTAATTATTTTTGGATTGGGGAGGGAATTATGGGTATGGAATCCACTAAGAATCGCGAATATACCAGCCATCGCAACGGTACCCATTTTTGTGCCAATCACTTATTTGCTCACATTTACGTTATACCCTTACTATTATCATCGAAAGCAGCATCCGATTATAGCAGGCATAAGATGTGGACTCTTCTTAGGTTTAGTTATGTTTTTAAGCTTTTTACTATTTATGAGAATACCAAACCCAACTTTAGGTTAATGTGAGTTTGATTATATAAAATGAACTTCATATTCCCCAAATATATTACTACCACAGAACCGAACACTCCGGCTTGAGATAACAATTTTACCTACTCACGTTAAACATATGTTAGGAGGAAAATGTACGATTTAAATCAAGAAAGAAGAATACGCTCAACAACAATATTAGCTGTGCGAAAGAACGGACAAATTGCTATTGGCGGAGATGGACAGGTCACATTAGGGAACACCGCCATCAAACACGGGGCACAAAAAATAAGAAAAATATACCAAGATCGTGTACTCATAGGATTTGCCGGTTCTGTTTCAGACGCACTCACACTTTATGAGAACTTAGAGAAAAAATTAGAACAATATCGGGGTAATCTACAAAAAGCAACCGTAGAACTCGCAAGAGATTGGCGGAGTGATCGCGTTCTAAGACGTGTTGACGCACTCATGATTGCTGTTGATGAAAATGATGGATACCTCATCTCCGGGACAGGGGATGTAATCGTACCAGATGATGATATACTTTCAATCGGATCCGGTTCACCAATCGCTCTCTCAGCTGCAAGAGCATTGTTCAAGTATTCAGAACTAACCGCATCTGAAATGGTTGCCGAAGCATTGAGAATTACCAGTGAAATCTGCATATACACGAACGCACAAATTGGTATAGAATCATTAGATACTACAGAATAGAACACAATTAATACCTACTATTTTGACATACGTATAAGGAGTAAATCACACGTTTATTTAGGAGGAAACTTTGGAGAAACCAATTGTTAAAACTATGACTTTAGAACAAGCACTTACACCAAAGCAGATTGTTGAAGAACTTGACAAGTACATTATAGGACAATATGAAGCAAAACGCAGTGTGGCAATCGCTTTAAGAAATAGGGCGCGACGACAAATGCTATCCGAGGATATGCAAGATGAAGTCGCACCAAAAAATATCATTATGATTGGGTCAACAGGTGTCGGGAAAACAGAAATCGCACGACGACTGGCACGCCTGGTTGAAGCGCCATTCATAAAGGTTGAAGCTTCAAAATATACCGAAATCGGGTATGTCGGACGAGATGTAGAATCAATGATCCGTGATCTTACCGAACTCTCAATTAGTAAAGTGAAAGAAGAACAGACTGTCGCTGTTGAAGAAGCCGCATTAGAATCGGCTGATGAACGTCTGTTGGATTGTCTCTTTCCTATGCCAAGTGCTCTAAAAAATCAGTCTGCAAACAAATCTGATGATTTAGACTTTGAGGACATTGAAGATATTGATATTGATGAAGATGGAGAGATACAAATTCCGTTTGATTTACCGACTGACGAAGAATCAAATGAAGCATTAGAAAAACAGAGAGAACGCCACCAAAAAACACGCGAAAAACTACGAAAACAGCTTAAAGACGGAAAATTTGAAGACCGACCTGTTGAGATAAATATGAAAAGTCGTAGTATGCCTTTCGTGGAGATATTCTCACCCGGCGGTATTGAAGAGATGGACATTAACTTCAAAGACATGTTCAGCAATATCCTTCCAAATCAGACAAAAAAACGACGGGTTCCGGTCTCTGAAGCAAGGCAAATACTGATGCAAGAGGAAGCTGAAAAGATTATTGACATGGATGCCGTCATAAGCGAAGCTATTGAACGTGTTGAAAATACAGGTATCGTTTTTCTTGATGAAATAGATAAAATAGCTGGACGAGAATCACGCCAAGGTCCTGATGTTTCACGCGAAGGCGTACAACGTGATATACTCCCTATCATTGAAGGAAGCACCATCACAACAAAGTATGGTTCCGTACGAACACATCATATTCTATTCATTGCTGCAGGCGCGTTTCATGTCTCCAGTCCATCAGATCTTATACCAGAATTACAGGGACGATTCCCAATTAGAGTTGAACTAAAGAGTCTAAATAAGGACGATTTCAAAGCTATACTCACTGAACCAAAAAATGCTTTGGTAAAACAGTATACAGCGCTACTTGATACTGAAGGAATTGAAGCTACAATCACAGAGGATGCGATTGACGAAATCGCTGCACTTGCATTTCAGGTAAACGAATCTGTTGAAGATATTGGGGCGCGTAGACTCCACACCATCATGGAAAAATTATTTGAAAATCTGTTCTTCGAAGCACCCGATCTTGAAAAAGAAGAAATTACTATAGACGGAGATTATGTAAATGGGGAATTAGCTGAGATAGTAAAAGACCAAGATCTCAGTAGATATATCTTGTAAAGCAATTAGGTAACTGGACATTGCATTTCTTTTGGCACGTAAAGTTGATTACTGAATAGGTTTGCAAGGCTATCGATCACCCGATGTTCGACGCATCTGCTGTGCTTTGAGAAGTTGTTGTTGAAAACTGGGTATACCTTCCGCACGGTTAATAAAATCATCTAAATACCTGTTCATCATTAGATGATCCCCCTTTTTCTGATATACAAAAGCAAGTCGGTAGTATGCCTCCACTTCAGTACTATCTAAAGACAATCCTTTCTCATAGGATTGGATTGCGGGAAGTAATTCATCGGTCTTTTCGTAAGCTAAGCCAAGATTGAAATAGGCTGTGGCATCACCACCATCCAATTCAATTCCTGCTTTATAGTATTTAATGGCTTCTGGATAAGATTCTCTGAAGAGGAATGCATCCGCAAGATTGTAATATGTATCTACAAAGGTCGCGTCGGATTCTATAGCCTTTAGATATGTCTCTAATGCTTCCTCAAATCTATCAGACAACGTAAATGCATATCCGAGGTTATTATAGAAGGCAGGATTATCCGGATCCATTTCAAGTGCAGTTCGAAACATCTCTATTGCTAAGAGAAACATGCGTTGGTCAATATACACTAAACCTAAGTTGTTATAGGCATGTTGATGTGTATCGTCAAGGGAGATGGCAGTCTGGAAGGATTCTATCGCTTTTTCGTGTTTACCTAACTGATGATAGACTTTCCCCAATTCAATATGTCCTTCTGGATCAATCGGATTTAACTCTTGTCCCATTTCAAGTTTTAGGGCTTCACGTTTGAGATCTCTCTCTTGTTGGGCTGTTTCCTCTGCAGGACATCCAGATAAATGACATATCAACACAGTTATGAATAACAGTGTAATGGCACGAATACATTGCCTTACTATATTTTGAAAGGAAGAAAAATGATTATTGATACACATACACATTTCTATGACCCCACGAGACCCGAAGGTGTGCCGTGGCCAAATCCTAATGATGAAGTGCTTTACCGTACGGTTATGCCAGATGATTACAAAAAACTGGCAGTTCCTGAAGGTGTAACAGGGACTGTTGTTGTGGAAGCCAGTAAGTGGGTTGAAGACAATAAATGGATACTGGATCTCGCAGCAAATGAACCTTATATTGTTGGGTTTGTTGGTAATTTAGATCCTAATAACGAGCAATATGAAGATAATCTGAATAAGTTTTCTGCTAACCCACTGTTCCGTGGAATACGTCTGGGTGGTGGACATCTTCAAGCACTTCATGATACCAATTTCGTAGCAAATATTGAAAAATTGGCAGAAAAGGAACTCACATTAGATCTGTTGATTAATGCTGATGCACTCCGGTTGCTACCAAACTTGGTAGAACATGTCCCATCTCTTCGTGTGGTCGTTAACCACATTGCAGGTGTCCGGGTTGATGGTAATCCTCCCGATGCCGCATGGGTGTCGGCAATTCAAGAAGTTGGACGCTATCCGAATATCTTCTGTAAAGTCTCCGGCTTAGCAGAACATACCGGACAACAACCTGCTCCCGATGATGTTGCCTACTATACCCCAACAGTAGATGTGTTATGGAATACATTCGGAGAAGATAGGCTTATCTATGGAAGCAATTGGCCTGTATCCGAGCGTTTTGCCCCATACGCCACCGTGCAAAAGATTGTTGATGATTACTTTAGCCTTAAAGGTGATATTGCCACAGAAAAATACTTCTGGCAAAATGCTAAGGAAGCGTACCAATTATCGGTTTAGGCAACCCAACGGATAAACTCACCTGCGGGTTTACGGTTCGGTTCCTTGATTTCTTCCGGATATCCGGTATAGAAGAACCCGATAATGTACTCTTGTGATGAATCTATCCCGAGTAGTTGGTATGTCTGTTCTTCCAATGTGATTGGACCTGTGCTCCACTGCATACCCACACCAGCATCCCAAGCAGCGAGTTGCACGTTCTGCATAGCACAGCATGCAGCCGCATAATCTTCACGTTGTCGTTGTTCATCACCATCTTGCAGACATGAAACAGCAATGATAGTTGGCTTAGACATAAATTTTTCATAAGCCAACTCACCAATCTTTGCAAGATTCTCTGCATCAACGTGGTCAGGTGTCCCCTCCATTTTGATTTCTTTATATCGATCAGCGAGTATAAGTTTTGTTTTTTCACCGATTACAGTAAACCGCCACGGTTCTGTAACATGGTGATTCGGTGCCCAAATCCCGAAACTGAAAACCTGTTCAATCACATCATTCGGCACAGGTTCCGGCTTAAACTTAAATATCGTCCGTCTTGTCATAATAGCATCTTTTACGTCCATAAACTTCCTCCTTGTTGAATTGTCAGGTTAGAGTATTCTACTATATACAATCAAAGAATTCCATAATTTATAATAGGATTGTGAAACTATTTCAATTCCAACCGGCAAAGCGTAGGTAACTTTCCCAAAGCTGATCACCCCACAGAAGAACAACGACAGATGCACCAGCAAGGAAAGGTCCAAACGGAATTGGACTTTTACGATCCCTTTTCCAGATGACGATCAATAAAGTGCCAATAATTGCACCCGTTAAAGCAGATATCCCTATTACCATAACCAATTCTTTCCATGCCCCAAGAAACAGTCCAATAATCGCCATCAGCTTAACATCCCCACCACCCATGGCAGTCTTTCGCATAATCGCACTTCCAATGAATGCTATTAACCATAGGGCTAAACCACCTGCGACAAAACCTATTAACCTAATTCGAAGATAATCTATGCTACCTTTTTGATATGCAATTATTCCAACTATTCCTAAACCAAGAATAAGACCTGTTAGACTTATACCATTTGGAATTATATAATGACGAGCATCAATCACGAATATAGGAATTAGCACAGAGACGAAAATAACAGCAAGAACGAATTCAAGTGTTTTACCAAATCGTAAATACATTACGATAAATAGAACTGCTGTTGCAAGTTCCACAATCGGGTATATGATCGAGATTTTCGTTTTGCAATAGCGACATTTCCCACCTAAAAGTAGATAACTTAATAATGGGATATTGTCGTATGCTTTAATGGATTGATTACATTCAGGACAGAAGGATCTTCGAGGTGAATAAATTGATTTGTCTGGTAGAGGAATACGGTATATACAAACATTGAGAAAACTACCGATTGCTAAACCAAAGATAAAGAGGGTAATATGTATCCAAATATCATCCACAATTTACCACCAGTATTTTTCACCTTCTATAGCATCAGCATGATAAACCTTGCTGATTTCAGCGATGCCACCTATTTTATATTTTGCTGGAACTTTAGGGTGGTCTTTAGCAATACCGACTTTATATGAATCTTTGATAAGGATGTAGTTCCCACCCCAAGGTGTTTCAGGTACGGATTCAAGATAGTTCCCACGCCAGCCATCTATGCTGGGATCGGTAACAAGATGATCTAAATCAGTTGGATATGTTTGGGTATGTCGAAAGTATTTTTTTATTCCAATTGAAATAGTTTCAACATCTATATCTGCTTGTGTGACTTTTCGGTATTCAGACCAAGGAGGGTAGGAAAGTGCACCAATTATGATTATGAGAACAACAAGAATAAGTAGCTGTATGCGGGTCATACCGCTGTTTCTGTTCATATTTATAACTTTATTCATTCTACAGAATATCTAATTTTGTGTATCAGGTCGAACGATATTATATTTATGCATCTTCTTATAAAGATTACTACGTTCAACTTCCAAGACTTCAGATGTTTTCCGGATGTTCCAATTATTTTCTTTTAAAGCTGAGAGGATATATTCAGCCTCCGCTGAATCAACCATCGTACTAAGTGGTGTGTTCGATTGGTAAGTTGCTGCAGTTCCCTGCATATCAACAGTATCTATTTCACGAGGAATGACGCTATCAACATCGGTAGGGAGTATTACTTCTCTATTTACCATAATCAGTAGACGTTCAACGATATTCTTTAATTCTCTTATATTACCAGGCCAATTATAAGATTGAAAGACAGAGTATGCCTCGGAATCAAATGCTTTTGGAGCCGACCCCATATTCAACTGCAACCTATCTGTAAAGTATTTTACGAGCAATGGGATGTCATCTGAACGTTCTCTAAGTGGGGGTACATTTATGGGTACAATCTTGAGACGATAATATAGATCAGTTCTAAACTCACCGCGTTCAATTTCGGTTGTTAATTCTTTATTAGTTGCGGCGATAATTCTAACATCAACATTCCGTATTTGGTGGCTGCCGAGTCTTTCAACTTCTCCATCTTCAAGTACCCGTAGCACCTTTGCTTGTGCCTTAATGCTCATGTCGCCTATTTCATCAAGAAACAGTGTTCCCCCGTCAGCAAGTTCAAATCGTCCCTTTCGCATAGAATCTGCGCCTGTAAAAGCACCGCGTTCATGCCCAAACAATTCGCTCTCAACAAGTTCTTCAGGTAATGCAGCGCAATTTAATGGAATAAAGGGTTTATCTGCACGTTTACTATGTCTATGAATAGCATTGGCTACGAGTTGCTTACCAGTACCGTTTTCACCAGTAATTAGTACACCGAGGTCACTCGTAGCGACTTGATTAATTTCTGAACGTAGTCTTTTGATAGCGGGGGTTTCACCTACCATTTCATCGTCATCGACAATCTGTGTTTTGAGTATCTCGTTTTCCTTTGTTAATCGAGATATCTCCATTAAAGGCTCAATATTGGATAGTATTTTATCCATACTTATCGGTTTGGTAATATATCGTTTTGCCCCAAGCTCCATAGTTTTTACGGCAATTTCAATATCCTGTTGGGCAGACATCATAACGACATTGAGTTCTGGATGCTGTTCAAGTAATTTAATCAAGGTTTGAACACCATCTATACCTTCTTCCATCATAATGTCCAACAAAACGAGATCAATATCCTCAGTGGCACAGATTTTGATTGCCTCTTCACCACTCGAAGCGGTAGTATTTTTGTAGCCTTTTAGAGTTAATCCTTGAGAAAGGCTCTTCTGTATATTTTTTTCGTCGTCTACAATGAGAATAGTATTCATACTTCTTCGCCTTTAATTAAACATTTTCGAATTCAGGATGTATATTTCTATATTACTTTTTGTTGGGTAGAAACATCGTTAGTTGTTTCTCTTAAACCCGGTATGATAACCGGTGTATGGTCGTTGAGATATGTAGATTCGTTAAAGCTTACTCTTATAGTTGTACCAACATTTTCTTCTGATTCTACAGTCAATTCTCCACCGTGAACAGTGATAATACGCCGCACAATTGCCATGCCAAGACCTGTACCGTATGTTTTTGTTGTATAATCTGGTGCAAAAAGATTGAGTTGTGTTTCTTCTGACATGCCGTATCCAGTATCCTGTACTTCCAACGAAATATATCTACCGTTTTCTGCTGTAAGGTTGTCGTTCCTATTTTCACTCGATGGTGTTTCCGATGTAGAATGGGTTCGAAGTGTAAGAGTACCACCTTCCGGCATTGCTTCAATTGCATTTTTTACAAGATTTCCTATAGCTCGTTCCATCTGTTCACGATCTAATGAAAGTTCTGGTAGAGGACTTAACTCTTTTTCTACTTTTATCTCTTGTGCTTGCGACAATTCAACATATAGTTTTAAGACAGAATTAACCACATCATTCAAATTAACAGAATGCCGATCTGGTACAGGTAGTCTTGCATACTGATGAAACTCATCTATTAGAACCCGTATACGGTCAACTTCTTCAATAATGGTTTCTGTGCAAACATTAAATATTTCATCGAATATATCTGGTCGGTCTTTTGCTTCTTGTAAATTTTCAACAGATAATCGAATAGGAAATAATGGATTCTTTACTTCATGAGCGAGTTGGCGTGCGACATCTCTCCAAACAGCGATTCTTTCAGCGGCTTTATGCTCCTCAAGGCTTTTTCTTAATGCCAATGCCATCTGGTTGAATTCGTTCGCCAGTTCACCGACTTCTCCTTTAGTCTGGACAGAAATCTGATAATTTAGGTTGCCAGCACCGATTTCACTTACACCTTTTTGTAGTTGACTAATTGGTCGCGTAATACGTCGACTGACAAGATAACTGATACAATATACAAGTACAGCACCTCCACCTACACTCAATAATAATATCACTCTCATCTGATCTAACCATTGGATACGATTTTCATGTGAATATGCGATAATCAATTCCACAAACGGTAGGCGTTGCGAATCTGAAAAAGGTGTACTTAGAATATCGGTACGTACAACAGTAAATTTAGGCGTGCTGGAATTATTGTTAGATAGTTCATGTCCATTTTCAGGTGTAGAATCTTTCAGAGCCACGACCAGTCCTTCAACGGGTTTACCCTGTGCCAGTGCAGCCTGCATCTGCAATTGCCATTCATCCCTTAATGCTGTTTTTTCACCAGCGGAATTGTTTAGAGGGATCCATTCCTCGAGTTCATCTGTCTTTTTTACAAGAAAGATAGGATGTTCTGCAGGTTGATAAAACATTGTCCCTTCTAACCATTTACGAAGGGATCTGCCACCCGTAATAAATCCCCATTCCATCCATTGCGTAACTTCGACTATCAGTTGTGGATCTTCACCTTTTTCAATGATGCGTTCTCGAATTGTCCCTTTACCATTTTTTAGAGTTTCATCTGATTTTACATCACCGACATCAGGATCTTTGTGTCCGATGCGTGGATCATCTCCGCGTTTACTTAATACCAGAATACCTGCAGTGTTACCGCATTCAAAAACATCAAAGTTGGTTTGAGGGATTTCTCTTCCACCGCCTCTTTCAGCCCTTCGGAGAGCATTACGAATATCTCTATTTTCACCCATTGCCTTTACTTCATCTTTAATTGAATTAACGAATAAAGCATATAGTGTTGAGATATTCGATCTTAACTCAAACAGGTCTTTATCAAGTTGATCTTCAAACGCACGCTCAATTAATAGATTGGCTATCCCGAATATAACAGCAAACATCAACAAGAACACCAGACTATAAGTGAAAAAAACTTTATTTTGTAACCGAAGCGCGGATAATTTGTTGAGTATTTTTCGTAAATATCCCATAAAATTAATCCTGTTGTAGTAATATTACAGTAGGAAATAATGGAAGATGGATTGGAAACTATCTACATATCCGGTAGATGTATCTAACGTCTATTCATTTTTTGTGCTATAGCTTCGGTGCGTTTTTTATACCCCTCAACAGCCGACTGATGGTATGTTAATTCGTCTTCAAGTGATATATTCCCGTCTGTGATATGGAGATTTTGTAATTTGCCTTTAACAGCAACAGTATCCATTAGTGTACGCATTAATTCACATAAGTTGCTAATATCTCGTTTTGGTATTGTTAGTGTGGCATTTGGTATACCTTCATCGGTAAAATCTTCCTCAGTACCACGATAGGAAGCGGTTTGACTATCGGTCATTGAGAGTCCTTCAAATGCTTTTAATCCGCTATTTTCATCCCCTTTAGGAATTATCAAATCCGTTCCCAGATTCTCCCAATGTATGAAAACAATTGCTTTTTCTCTGGGACCGGCAAGTATACCGTTGAGGATAGAATGATTACTGGTGGGACCTTTTGCTGCTATTACATTAGATCCTGTACCACGTTCCTGAATTGATTCAGTATATAGTTGAACAAACCATTCACCGAGACGGGTATTGTCAGCGTAGTTATAGAAGACGATATTGCCTCCCCCGTAATATTTTTCTACATTATTAAGCCAAAACGCAAGATGGTAGGCAGTGTTATTATGATGTGTATATATTCGTTGAAAATTATCATCAGCACGTTGGACACCCTTTATGGCTTCGTTGATTCTGTCTTCTGGAGTTTCATCTTGCGCTGCTGTCATAGCCAAAAAGAATAAGCCAACAGGAGAAAAGGCGGAAAAGCGACCCCCGACACCTTCAGGAACAGGAAGTATACCGTAAAATGATGATTCTTGATGCATTTGGTAGAGTAGACTATTTTGAGATAGCCCTGTAGTAGCGACAATTTGATTTCGCCATTCCCCGAATTCCTGCTGAAGCCTATCTTTTATAATCATTAGGGTAGCAAGTGTTTCTCCAGTTTTACCTGATTTGCTAATCACATTGAAGAGCGTTTTGTTTAGCAAGTTTCGTGATTTAAGCATCTCAAGTAATGAATTCAATCTGACAGGATCAAAGGTATCCCCTGTAAAGTAGACTTCGGGTGCTGCGCCTCGTTCTGAACTTGTTAATATATTATGGTATGGATGGTTTGCGACTTCATGAAATACGCGGGCACTTAGATCCGATCCACCTATCCCTATAGTTACAAATGCAGAAAATTCGTCTCTTGCTTTTGTAGATAATTTCAGTATTTTCTGAATTTGTTCGGTTTGTAGATGGCTTCTGTTCCATGCCCGTAGATGTTGTTCTAATAAGGATAATGGCGCTTCTGCCTCTTTGTTAAAGAGTGACTGAATGTTTTCTAAATGTTCATCAATCCATCCACTTCCATCTGTTTCTTCTGTATCTGTACAGGCAGTAATTTTTAGTCTTATACCTATATTGTTTCCAAATTGAATATGTTTAATCTTATCATTCATTAGTATTAAATCTATTTTCCTGAGAAAGGTATGTTTCTATTCTTAAGTTCTACCATATTTATCATCAAGACGTACGATGTCCTCTTCATCAAAATTTCCGAAAGAAATCTCAAGTATTCGATATGTTTCAGATTCTCCAATTAGTTGATGTTTCGCTCCTTGCGGAATAAAAACGGGTTCCATAGGATCAGGGTGTATAACATCATCTTCGAGTCGAACACATGCCCCTTCATCCAGCGGTATCCATAGTTCGCTCCGTTCGTGATGATATTGATAGCTAAGTTGCTCGCCTGCATTAACCTCTATAATCTTGACTGTTACAGATTGGTTAAGGACGTATTGAATGAACCGTCCCCAAGGTTTTTCGGTAGTGGATATTTCTGACAATATCTCAGAAGGATTTTTTGTAGATGGCATAAGTATTCTGTATAGTTTCTGATTTATGCGATGGTATATGTAATGGTGTGTTAAAGCGTGTCATATCAAGCTTTTAGTGTATTATTTCCTTGTATAATTTATCATAAATACGAGGGTAAAGCAAGGACAAAACAGGTAGCTGCAAATTTATAAGATAGGATTATTAGGCTTAAATCCGTTCTGTTATCGTATTGACACTATCAGATATATAGGATAAACTTATAGTGATGGATGTTCAATCAATATCAACACTCATTGAAGAGAAGATTGCCGAAGAGATATTCCCCGGTGCGGTTGTTGCACTCTTAGAAAAAGACAATGTGATCTATCATGCAGCGTTTGGACAACGTATCCTCAAGCCAACCCAAGCCCCGATGCTCCATGACACGTTGTTTGATCTTGCCTCCCTAACAAAACCTATTGTTATCGGAACACTCTCTATGCAGATGGTTAGTTCCGGTGATTTATGTTTGGACACACCTGTCCAGACTTATCTCCCTGAGTTCAAGCGTCCATTGATTACTTGTCGTCATCTCTTGACACATACATCTGGTTTACCTGCATGGAAACCGTTATATATTGAAGCCGATTGTCCTACAACGGTGATAGAACATCTAAGCAACATGCCTCTTGAATCTACTCCGGGTGAGAAGGTTACTTATAGCTGTTTAGGGTATATTCTTATGGGTAGGTTAATAGCGAATATTGCTGGAGTAAGATTAGACAGTCTTGCAGTAGACCGTATTTTCAATCCACTTGGTATGAAACGAACTTTCTATAATCCTCCACCCCAGTTGCATGAAAACTGTGCAGCAACAGAAGATTCAAATAGTTTTGAACGTCGGATGGTTAACTCCGGTAACCATGGTCGTTATTATCGTGGTCACAACTGGCGTGAAGGTGTAATCTTAGGGGAGGTACACGATGAGAATGCCAATTTCCTTGGTGGTGTATCTGGTAATGCGGGACTTTTTTCTAATGCAAGAGATCTGATTACCTATTGCCAAATGATCTTACATGATGATGGTTCTTTTCTTTCTCGTGAGGGTGTAATCGGATTATCGACACCGTATACACCGAATGATTCGTCTGAACATCGAAGTATAGGATGGCATATTCTTAATGACGGTTCGCTATACCATACTGGTTTTACAGGTACTTCAATGCGGATTGACCTTGAGAAAGGCATTGCGGCTATCTTGTTGACAAATCGTGTCCATCCGGATGCCCAACGTACAGGTATTATTGAATGCCGTAATCAATTCCATAGGTTAGTTTTCGGATGATTCAACTCGGTATAACCCATCTTCTCACAGAAAAAAATGACTGGCTTAATGGCAAATCTATCGGTTTGTTGACGAATCATACTGGTGTTGATGAAAATCTTATACATACAATTGAGTTGTTAAGGGATTTCAATTTAGTATCGCTTTTTTCACCTGAGCATGGTTTGTGGGGAGCGGTACAAGATGGAGTGGAAATTTTAGACTCAAAATATGATGAATCTGAAGATGGAAATGCAGAGAATCAACCACTTCAAATCTATAGTCTGTATGGAACAAAGCGATTTGCTTGGGGAAATGCAGTCCAAGATATAGATGTGTTGATATACGATATACAAGATGTCGGAGTTCGATATTATACCTATCTTGGGACGTTGTTTGAAACAATGACGGCACTTGAATGGTCAACGAAAGATAAGTATGTTGAATGTATTATTGCTGATCGTCCCAATCCCATCGGTGGCATTCATATAGAAGGCCCTATGTTAGAATCTGATTACACATCACTTGTCGGTCCCTATTCTCTTCCTGTACGATACGGTATGACGATTGGTGAGGCGGCACGGCTATTTCATGCTGAACAAGGTTTTAAATTTCCACTTAAGGTGGCTCGAATGGATGGGTGGTCTCGAGGTGATTGGTATAATGAAACAGGTTTACATTGGGTGCTTCCTTCTCCGAATATGCCTACTCTTGAGACTGCTACACTATATCCAGGCACATGTCTATTTGAAGGAACGAATGTAAGTGAAGGAAGAGGAACGACAAAACCGTTTGAATACATTGGTGCACCGTGGATAAATAAGGAGAAACTCGCAAAGCGATTGAATGAAAAACAGTTTCCTGGTGTCTGTTTTCGTCCGATTGTATTTACTCCGCAGTTTTCCAAATTTCAAGGTGAAGTGTGTCATGGAGTTGCAATACATATCAATGACCAAGAGCAAGTCGCCTCGGTCGAAATTGCTGTATGGATGTTATGTTTATTAATGGAAGAACACGCTGATAGATTGGAATTTAAGGAGACACATTTTGATAGATTAGCGGGAAGTTCTTTCCTTCGTGAAGAGTTAATGGCTGGATTGTCTTGTGAAGGAATTATTGAGTCTTGGGATAACGGTATAGAACAATTTCGTGAACGACGAGAACCGTATTTGTTGTATTAGTTGATGGTGTTAGTTATCAACATTCAGTATTGGCTATAGGTATTCACAAACAAAGTCCACTATGATAGTTGGGATAGGAGCGCCATCTACTTAGGACCTTTAGTGTCAATTTTAAAAGTAAATGACCTTTACTGGCTGAGGACTAAATTTACACCTCTGGAATATCATTTACTTAGGAAGTACGTAAGACCAAAATATATTAATGAAACAATTTATCGATCTATTAGACAAAGAGAAGAAGACAGTAATTGGACTAATGAGTGGCACTTCGGCAGATGGTGTTGATGTTGCTGTTGTTGACATTACGGGTTCTGGATTGGATACGGAAGTTTCTCTGATTGCATTTGAAACAATACAGTATAAACCTGAGATACGTGCAAGGATATTTGATCTGTTTAGTGTTGAGACAGCACGGGTTGATGAAATATGTACGATGAATTTCGAAATAGGAAAAATCTTTGCTGAATCTGTTTTAGCGGTTCTGGATAAGATCGGCATGGCTACAGAACAGATTGACCTGATTGGTTCACATGGACAAACGATTCATCACTTACCTTTGGGAGAAATACCTGCTACACTCCAGATTGGGGAACCTGCTGTGATTGCACATGAAACAGGTATTCCGACAATTGCTGATTTTCGTGTGGCAGATGTTGCTGCTGGGGGTGAAGGTGCACCGTTGATAGCATATATTGATTATATGCTATTTGACAATTCAACAGAAACAATTGGATTGTTGAACATTGGGGGTATTTCAAATCTGACAGTGTTGCCGGCTGGCGGAAGTATTGATGTTATTCAAGCCTCGGATACAGGACCTGGTAATATGATCTTGGATGCATGTGTTGAAGAGATGACTCATGGTGAAAAGCAGTTTGATGAAGATGGAAAGATGGCTCAGCAAGGCACGGTATGTAAATCGCTTTTGGATGTATGGCTTGCACATCCGTACTTGGAATTAACACCTCCGAAAACGACAGGTCGCGAGGCATTCGGTAAATCGTATGCAGAAAATTGCTTACAGCAGATTAAGGCACATAGAATTTCGGATTATGATGGACTTGCAACGCTTACTGCCTTGACTGTAGAGAGTATAGCTGATTATGTTAAGCGTTTTGTTGCACCAAATTCTGCATTAGATATTTTGTATGTCAGTGGGGGCGGTGCACAAAATGCTTTTATGATGCGTTGTCTTGCTGAAGCATTCTATCCTGTCCCTGTTATGGATGTAGGAGAAAAAGGGATTTCTGGTGATGCGAAAGAGGCAATTGCGTTTGCTATTTTTGCGAACGAGGCGGTGCATGGAAATTATGCTAATGTGCCAAATGCGACAGGTGCATCGTGTAGGAAGGTATTAGGAAAATTTGTGTGTCCGTAGGTTTATTATCACAGATAGATGACTTACTGTACAAGGAGTATTTTGAAACGGAGAGCATACCTACACGAAGTGAATAGGAGATATACCAATACCTAAAACAGTATACGAAGAGAGAGACGGTTGCTAATACCTAAATCAGGTTGTCGTTGGTATGCATAGTCAACATGAAATGCGGCACCAGTTACGAATTGAAGTTGGAGTCCTGCCCCCGCGGTAAAATACATTGCACGAGTTGTGCCATTTCTTCCATCCAGTCCACACCGAAGTGCCAACAGGTCAAAGAGTATATATTCCGCGCCGGTGTGAAATTCATAGTCGTTTCGCGTATCCATATCTGCTGCTAATATGAGATGGCTGTTGAAAAGTGATATGTCTTGATGATATGCCAAGCCGACTTTTAGGCGAGGTGAGACTGTCTCGGTATGTGGAGCATCCCCTTCATTTTCTGGAGGCGTGTTCCAATAGAGTTTGGTTGTGAAGAAGTCGCTTGCCACAAGACCGAATGAGAATGCGGTTGATTTTTCAGGATCAGTTTTGGCAAGAATTCCGAGGTCACTTCCCCCACCGATAGCGTTTGTATTTCGATATGCTCCGATATAGATGAGTTTAAGACTCGCACCAAGATGGAGAGATATATCATTCTTTAGTTTTTTAATTTCTTGTGCACCACTAAGAACTAACGCATTACTTGTATTGCTAAAAGTACCGATGACATAGGGTCGGTTCTCCGGACCGATTGCTTTAGTGGTAACTGGTAAACCAGTGATTGGTATATCATCTATTCCTACGCGTAGCCAACTCAGTCCGAATGTCGTTTTCGAAGAAAATGGATATATGTAACTTGCGACATCATAAGCAGCGAGGTCAGCAAGAGTTGCATGCATAAAGTTAAATTCGTGGTGTGTTAGTTGAGAAATACCTGCTGGGTTATAGTATGTCGTACTTGCTTCATCTGCAATTGCGGTAAACGCATTTCCCATGCCTAAAGGTCGTGCCCCCGTACCTAATGTGAGAAAGTCGGCTGTATACGTTTGATTCGCAGCTGCCGGAAGAATTATGATTAAAAATAGTATATAGCAACAAGTTATTTTTTTCATATGTATGTTAGTTTTCTGCCTTCAACTCTCGTTTTTCATTTTGGATGTGTAAGCGTAATAGATGGGAACTGAGTTCCTTGCCAAAGTAATCCATCAACATATCATTCGGTGGTGTATCCACTGAAGATCTGTCTATTTTAGTTTCATCATTTTGAGGATGTGTGTTTGATCGTTTTCATCCTCAAGGCTCTTTACAATCATCTTTCCATAATATACCCCGTTTGCTACCTCGTTTCCGTCGTCATCTTTACCATCCCATTTTAGTTGTATAAAACCTGCGGATGCTTCAGTTTGTAATTCTCTGATAAGTCTTCCTGTGAGAGTATATATTTTTACAGTGAGTGATTCTGCAGGACGCGTCAATTCACATGTTACTGTAGTATCAGATTTAAATGGGTTTGGATAATTTAGGGGTTCAACTAATTGTAATTTTCCGTGTACTTGGAATGCGATTTCACTCTCACCTGTATTTCCATCAAGGTCACTTGCTATAAGTCGTAATTGATATTCCCGTGGTTCAAGTTCAGGAGAATTATAGGTCAATACCAGTTGGCTTGAACCAGGATGTTGCGTAAGATTATATTCAGTTTCTGCGATCGGTTGAAACTCACCAAGTTTTCCTAATTCAAGTCGAACAGGTCGTGTGATATAATCAATACCTCGCGGATCTGTAAGTGTCGCTTGGATGAGTGGCGAAGCGTTCACAGGATCACCGGAAACAAAATGTTCTTGGTTGCCAATAGTCAATTGAATGTTTGGAGGAACTGTATCCTCACTTTGTAGACATGTAATTGTACCTAAGTATGATGTGTTTGCTTGAATAGTTCCAACGGGAGAGGTATCAAAGATGAAGCGGTCTCCTGGGGTAAACGGTGTTGTTCCGTGTGTTATGAGTAGGTTTATTCCATAGTCCTTATGCTCATAAGGTTTACCCACTGTGCCGTATACAGGTACACCGTTGTTTTGTAATATACCTGTATTTTCTCCTTCAATCTGATACTGGTTTTCTGAAACAAAGAGGATAAGCCAAGAATCCTGTGGTATCGTTGTGTCAGTGGATAAGTCCAGATATTGTATTGTTCCATTTCCAGTGTTCCGTGTAGTAAAAGAAGACGCAAATAGTTGTATGACTTCTTCACCAGGTGCTTCAATTCTTGCGATGCGGAAGCGCATTATATCCCCGAACTGAAACGGTATATCCCCTTCTTGTATTTCTAATGTGAAATCGGGTATATTTTCAATTGATACACCGAATTTACTCGTAAAGGATGTAATAGGAATCCCTTTCGCTATTTCTTTTATTTCTGGTTTGTTTATCAGATTCTCCTCTGAAAGTTGATCAGGTAAGAAGAGGAGTCTACATGTATGTGTTGTGTCAAATAGAAGTATCCAAATCCCTGTATCAACACCATCAGATGGTATGATGACATCGTTGAGTACAGCATCGCTACTATTTATTGCTCTGATACCTGTTGCGCGTGTGGTGGTAAAAATACTCCCATTTGGATTTTTTTTGACATTTGAATCAAGTTTTGTCCAGTTTGCTATTGTTTCCAGCCAAAGATATGCCCCCAAGTTTCGTGATCTTGCTTCGATAGCAGTATTAACAGTTTCTTCAATGGCAGGCATTTCATTTGTTACATCAATATCACTACCAAACAGTTCACGTATAATTTCGTGTTGAAGCGCAGAAAAATCGAAATCCAGTTCAATGGAAACAGGTGTTTGTAGTTTAAATGAATTACTTGCATTATCGGATTCAGCATCATTTATTTCCAGTGTGTATCCGAGCATAGAAGGATGATTTGGGAATGTCACAGGTATCAGTGTTCCTGCTTGAAGATGATTCTTTTCATCATTGCCGACAGAAGGGAATATAGGTTTAGTTTTTACGGGAATGTCTCGGGCTTTTCCTGTTCCACCAATAGCATAATCTTCATCACCGTATGATGTTTCTTGTACTATTGATGAGATATTTAGGATAGTAGTTTTGTTTTGAATTACACCTGCCGGAACGTTAATTCTTAATCCGCCATCAATACTTCCGACTCGTGTGGGAACTTCTCCAATAATGTTACTCGAGACGGTCAACTGTCTGTAGCCGATATTATCATTCTCATTATTCTCAAGTACTTCCCCGTTTTCATCTGATTCGTTAAAAAGAGGGTCTACATAGACGAACACGTCGTGTATACCTGTTCGCAATGAAGTTGGAATAGTAACAGTTGCAATTGGATTTATATTAAGAGGGTTGGGTATGTAAGCATCGGATCTGTTATTTTGTGGATTTCGAACGACCCAATTTTTTGGAGTAATTTGTGTTTTACCGATTAAATGTGCATTTTCATCCACAATACCGTTATCATCAAGATCTGGATTTCCACTGAAAAATGCGACATCTATATTAACATCGGATAATCCTAAAACAGAAAGTAGGTCATTTTCTGAATCGATTTTATCAGAGGAGTTTGCTGTACCAGCTAATTCAATATCCACAGATAAAACATGTTCCTGCTTTCGGTCTTCAGGATTTCCTAATTGATAATTGATCTGTGTAATGTTTTCCTCACGACTTGCAGCAACAGAAAGATTGGGATATGTGTATGGATAGAATCGTAGGATTTCAGATCTGACAGAGTTTCCTTCGGTATCTGTTACCTGGATATCATAACGTAAGGCAGATCCATCAGTTGGTACAGGTATAACTTCAGGAATTTTCCACCATCTTGCGGTAACTATTTTTGGTGAATTTGGTTCAGGAGCAGATTGTGTTGGAATTAGTGATATTATTTCCCAATTTGCGGTCCGTGGATTTCGCCATTCTAATTTTACTGAATCTACAGCCCCTTCATCGTCAGAGACGTGAACAAATATGTCAATCACATCATCACCAGATGAATTTGCATTGAGTATCGGTTTTATATCAAGTATTTTCGGGATTTTTACAGTGAAACCGTCCCCGCCGATAGCGATTTCAGTGTCATTTTCTGCATAATACTCAACGTGTGCATCGCCCGCGGCAATATTATCTGGCACATCAATTTCTACTGCCGGATAACTTCCTTTTGTAACGGTTAGTGTTTTTGTTTTTATAACATCTCCGGAGTAAAATTCTTTTGGAGCACCAGTTTTGTCGACACCGAATGATTGTTCTCCTGGAAATACAAATTTGACAGTCAATTCGCCATTAAAGTTTGTATTGCGAGTGAATTCTTTCTTTTTTGTAATCGGATCGTAGCTGGCAGTTTGTATGTATCCTGGTGAGATCTTTAGCGTATCGCCTGCTTTAACTGTCTTTGTCTGAATTGCGGGTAAGATTTCATAATCAGCCATAGCAATGTACATAGCAGGATCGCCGAATAGTGTATACTCCAGCATAATATCAAGCTGTCCTGTACCTTGCGTTAGTAGATATTCAAGTTTGGAGTCAAAGCTAAGAGGTCCCAATTGTCTAATATTACGTTGGAATAGCATGTCAAAGATGATTTGGTTTAGATCTTCATTCCCGCTACCGTATGTTAATCGTGTAGCACTGAGCATCCCCATGATTCCACCTCTTTCTTTTCGTAGGAGCTTTTCCGCCATACTCGGTTCACCCGGCTCATCAAAATACCCATTATAGCAACTCAAGACCAACATAAATGGTAGATGACCAGTTTCTTTCACCTTATCAACGGATGCGTTTCCAAAGATAGCTTCATGTGCCCAAACGATTCGTCCGCCGTGTCCAGCGTATTGTGCGATAGCAGCACCTTCCCCTAATGCATTGATAATTCTATCTTTTGCGACGTGTCGTGGGAGAGAACCGGGAAATTGATCAGGATTTGCTTCAACTTCGTCAATGACATCTTCAAGATAGATCTCAATTGTTTCATAACCGAGGCGGGTATGGTTTTTTGCGATTTCATTTAGACTCTTTTTAAAGATGTGATCACCGGGATTATTAACCTCATCATCTGCAACAGATATAATGCGTCTTCTCCATGCTCCATTCGGTCGATTTGATTCATAGTTAATGATCTTGTCAATAACTGCATTCGCTTCATCTTCAGTTTCGATAGTGATTCTTCCGAGATAAAAATCGACAAACTCATCATGTCCTGAGACAGTAGCATACCAGTGGTCAGTTGAAGTCCTACCGAATGAATCTGTAGTAATGTAGTGTGTAGGTATATATCCTGTGAGTTCCGGTGGTTCTGAATAAATATCTTTATCTATACCACGGAAATCAAAAGTTCCATCTCCCAATATAACCATATATAAGAGTGCAGGTGGTGTCCAATTATGATATGCATAAGTGAGGAAATTCTTTATCCAGATAGGATGGACTCTACCGTCTCCAAATGTATTGTAAACATCGTTAATATCAACAACTTTCGTTCTATGTCCCCCACCTTGAGGAGTTGAACGCCAGTTTGCTAACCTATCAGCTTGTTCTCGATACGTTGCATGGGTTAAGATGAGATAATCGACACCATTCAAAGTGTTTCGTAGTTCACTGGGTTGTATTGTTTCAATTTTCGCAGGTTTCCGTATAGCGGAATTTGAAACAGCGATGAATTCAGTAGTTCTTGTATCTGGAATCTGAAAAATTGCAGAGTATGTATTGTTAGGGACACCTCTGACATCTCCAGAATTTAATGTCTTTAGCCGATTTCGCATTTCATCGTTGACAATTTGTCGTTGTATGTCAACACCTTGGAGTTTTGCGGTAAGTGTATTTCCGTCTGTTTCAAAAATAGTGATTTGTGGATCAAGAAACGCATCAACCCGAAATTGGTGTATTCTCCCTTTCTTTTCTTCTTCGCCCATAGTTTTAATGGGTGTACCAAATCGGAGTTCGTCGTCAACTGCTAAGAATAGGCGTGTATAATCAACCCAAAAACGATTTAAGTAGATATGGTATGGGTATCTTTTTGTGTCTTCTTCAAAAGTGCTATCGACTCGTGTCAGAGAGAGGATGTTGTTTTCCCCTTGTGATGCATCTTTAAGATTATTCCAAACGCGAAGATTTCTTGAGAGTGTTATTTGCGATTGTAGATCCCATTTAGCGAGATCTATTTTTACACCGTTTACAGAAGCCAAGATTTCATGGGGTGCCGGTGTGCCACCTTGTAATACGACGTGTATTTCTGGAGCATCGAAACTTTTTGCTATATCATGCAGTAGAAATTCGTGTCTGAGTTCACCAATATCACTTGCATTTTTTATTCCATCCCAGTACCAAAAGTCTAATGCGTCAAACCATTTATGTTTATCTCCATCTGAAACGACATCAGGATCAACGAATTCAAGATTATTTGTGAGGTGGTCTTCTTCAAAAATAACCCGTGAGCGAAATGTGGGGACTTGAACGGCGGTTGCATCGCTTGGACTTACATCGATTTGGGGTATACGTGTTGGTAGTTGTGCTCCGGATGATACAGTTAGCCAATATACATTCCATAATGTATATGCATTTTTTGTATAAGGACTATCGGGATCTGTTGTTCCATGTGCGAGGAAGAATATGGCATCTTCTGCATCAAAACTACCATCATCAGCACCGCTAATATGAATAGGTATTTCTTGATCTGCGTGAGAAAGGTGTATTCTCTGCGGATCAACTCCGATGATATCAATATCCCAATCGGTATGTAGTGATGCAGCGGAAACGCTATATATACCTGTCTGATCAATATACAATTTATATCGTGTTTGATTTGATGGGTCTATTCCAGGTGCAGCAGGAGCAGACGGTATGTTTCCATTTTGAATATATGAAGGGGTGTTTGCCTGAAAACCGGTGTTAAAGATTTTTTTATATTCAGAATAGTTGTGAATATTATGTGTTAGAGAATGTTTGTTAGAATTTAGATGTTCTTGTGTATTCGATAGAATAGAATTTAGTCTTGTTCCTTTTCCAAGTTTAGATTGTTGTGATTGAAAGGGGATAGAGACAGTGAGACTGGTGTAAGACTGTAGCACACGATTTTGTATATTATATTGTACGGGATGTAGTGCTAAGGTAATGACGCGTTGAGACCGTATATATCCATCCATTTCTATACGAGCTAATACTGATGGATAGAGGTTATTATGAGTAGGTTGTAGTTCTTTATCAACTGGAAGTTTTACACCGTTACGGGTTTGTAGAAAACCTGTATGAACCGATATGTCAGTATTGTTTAGTTTTATATCGGGTGGAATTGCTAATAGGAGTCGAGTTACCGGTAATTTGGGATAACCAGGTTCTTGTATCCAATGGCAATCTGAATAATGGACTGTATCGTAGGCTGTGTTATCTTGGGTGATGCCGTTATTTCCATCAGGTGTAATTCGACTTACCTGGAGTTGTGGTAGTTTAAAAGTTACTGTTATACCTTCTTGGGTTGTGACATGGGAGACATCTGCATATATAGCAGCATTAAAGGTGAATAGTAATCCTACGAATGTGAGTAAATACATGGAGATTGCACAGATGCGAGGAGTGGGGGTAATTGTCCCTTTTACGGAAGATAATATGGACTTTTTAGAACTTGTAAAAATATGATTTCTATGATTCATTGTGAAGATTCTCAGACCTTAATTAAAATAATGAATGGTTGAATATTTTTCGTTGAAATATGCTATAGGTCACGAAATCGTAACTTTTTGATTGATTTCTTAAAAATCTAAACCTCTCTAAACCTATGTATAGACTTGCGTTATGCCAATTTCTGAAAAATGTTTGTTTTCGAAAAAAGTAATTGAGCATTTATTAATTATTAGTTGATGGTTGTTAGTTACCCGTTGTATTTAAGGTTTAGTTGCCTGTGAATAGATTTTCTTCATAAAATTTATAGTTTTATTCTATTTTTAGGAGTATCTTTCCAAAATTTCGATTTGCTTCCATATATTCGTGTGCATCTTTTACCAGTTCTAATGGGAATACTATATCAATGATGGGTTGGAGTGTACCAGTTTTTAATTCTGGTAACCAACGTTCTACAAATCTTTGTGTGATGGCTATTTTTTCCTCAAGGGATTGTGGTCTCATCACAGAACCGATGATTTTTAGCCGTTTACGCATGACTATTCCTAAATTGATATCTGATTCTGAACCGCTGATCAATCCTACCTGCAGTAACCGTCCCTTGGTTTTGAGTATACTCAGATTTCTTTGTAGGTATTCTGCTCCGATAAAATCTAATACGACATCTACTCCATCACCATTTGTCAAACGATTTATTTCTTCAGTGAAATCTACCTCTTTATAGTTAACCCCATCTTTGGCTCCAAGTTCAATACATTTGTTAATTTTTTCTGTTGTACCTGCAGTAACGTATACTTGAGCACCTGCGTGATGTGCTATTTGAATACCTGCAGTACCGACGCCGCTGCCTCCTGCATGGATTAAAATTGTTTCACCATCTGTGAGTTGTCCTAATGTGAATATGTTTTCATTTGCGGTGAAGAATACTTCAGGTACAGCTGCAGCCTCTTCAAAATTCCAATTTGAAGGGACGTGCATAGCCATTCGGTAATCTATAACAGCTTTTTCTGCGTATCCTCCACCACCAACGAGACCGAAGACACGATCCCCAATGTTAAACCCTTGTGTATTTTTCCCGAGATCTGAGACAGTGCCAGCAATTTCTAAACCGAGTATTTCAGATTCTCCTGGGGGTGGTGGATATCCGCCGCGTCGTTGAATTAGATCCGCACGATTTAAGGCGGTTGCTTTGACATCTATCAGAAGTTGTGTTTCTGTTGGTTTAGGCGGTGGTATATCGGCTATTTTCAGTACATCTGTTCCTCCATCGCCTGTTCTGATAACTGCTTTCATGTTTACCTCAAATTATGATTTGAAATTTTAACATAATTTAATTTAATAGGTCAATTAATATGGTTGTGTTTTTGTGTCTAAGTATATTAGTTGTAAGAAATAGGATTTTCTTCATTTTTTAATTCATAATAATAATAATATCTGATCCAGATTGATGTAAAATGAAGGTTTTGAATTCCTGTTCTCTATAATCCATCAATAAATTTGTTTGAGCTGTAAATCATTAGACTAACAAACTGTAAACCAATCTATCTTGACCTTCGGTATTATTCGTAATCAATTACAACTTTCAAGGAACAAAAACGTCTAATCAGGTGTATAACAGAAAAACATTACTCTGGAGGAGTATCGTATGTCGAAAGTTGTTGAAAAGCGTACATTGCAACGTCATTTTAATCCTGTGAAAGCGAAATTGGCTTTAATGGATGAATGTTTTAGTCAATTGCGGAATGGTCTTCCCCCAAGTAAGGATGATTATGTAGAAGCTGATCGTCTAACCCACTCTTATGTAATAAGTTGCTTCCTAATGATTGTCCAGAGAGCAGTTGATATAAATAATGCTATTATAGAATTTAGTGGGAATACCCCGCCATACCAAAAACATCAAAGCTTTCGTTCGATTCAGGAGAGTGGGGCAATTGATCTTGAAACATTAAATTTCTTTGAACACGCTTTAAACTGTTACCAAAAAATAGCGAATCCTTATGAAGGTTTTCCTGCTCCAGATCTTTATGATGTTTCTTCATTACTTTTACAACATGGTGAAGCGTATGCACGACAGATTAATGACTTCTTTGATGATACGAATACTAAAACGGTTGCTGAAGATAGTTAGTGTACGGTACAGAGTGTGTACCACAATTAAAAAGTATTATATACAATAAAACCTAAAACGGATGAAATATCTTCAGTCCGTTTTAGGTTTTATTGTGTTAGTCGTAAATTCTATTTGAATTGAATTATTCCAGCATTCCCTTTAAGAACGATATCGGGTTTCAATAAGACTTTATCTTCTGGTTCTTCTTTGAGTTCGTTTGGATTTAGCATAAACGCAATGCGTTTTGGTAATTCTAATCCTAAATCAGCGAGCATTTCTACATCTTCTTTGAAGATAATTTGTCCACTACTCTGTGTCTGATACGCATACCAATACTTGAGATAAGATCTAATTTGATTATTGTATAAGACATTACCATTTGAAGTATCAATAATTTTTATACGTACTCTACCGAAAGCAGACTGACGGGTAGTAATATATGTAGATGTACCAGAAATTCCGGACTGTCTGCCTTGTCGCATGAGGTGTTCATTTGAATCCTTGCGATCAAGTTTGGGTTTTACAACCATCCCCGTGATGATCAAATCTGCTTTTAAAGCTTGTCCAATTCTTGCGGCTAAAGCGGGATCAGCGTAAACATCGTTTATAGCGAGTCCAAGCTCTTCTAATTTATCTTGTACGGGTTGAACTTTTTCGGAAATGTCATATACCCAATCTTTATCCTTCAAGATAAGATCCAAGCGTGTGGCTAAATTGGTAGTGATTCTACCTACGAGTTCTTGTCCATGTTCCTCTTCTGCAATAAACGGAGTTACGACGATCCGTGTGGCATTACTAAAAGATGGGGGTTCGGTTATATTAACATCTCCTGTACCAAAACATCCATATATTGAAATGAGTAGTAGAGGAATCAATAGAAAACTGAATAAACGCATTATAGATCTGCCTCCTTGATTATATTTTGTCAAACCTTGCGCTGCTCACATTATTATGAGTTTAGGTGAGTCTTTGCTTGTGTTAATGAACTTTAGACGGAGGACAAAACCTGCACCTTGGCATGTCTCCAACCTTAGAACAAGGTATTAACCCGTTATGACCTGTATGTTAGTAGTAACTTAACGGGTTCATCGACAAATCATCAAGCCTGGTGTTTTATCCGTCTGTTTTAAACACTTTAGCATAAAGTGTTTAAAATTGTCAATAAACAAATTAAATAAGGGTAAGTAAATAATTTGTCACTATAGGATAGGTGTACTTTTAGTGTGGTTTGTTTATAACTGTCTGAATTACGGATTCCGTGGTGAAAAGGATATGGGTTTCAAATGGAATTCATAACCGTTTGTTTGTTTTTTATATGCTAGAATTTACAATACCTTATGTATTGATAAACGGTGTTATATCCCAGAGGAGGATTGTGCCGTCATAACTACCGCTTGCTAAGAGTTCACCGTTTGGTGAAAATTCTATCGACAAAATATCGGTAGGGTGTGCCCAAAATGTGTGGACATTTTCACCAGTGGCAACATCCCACAAACGGATGGAGGTCCTTTTCTGTTCCTTTTCCCATTGTGGGTCCCATCGAGAACCGGAGGCAAGGTAGTTACCACACGGTGAAAATGCAAGCGCGTAGGGTGATTGGTATCCTGTGGGTTGAATTAGAGCCATTACTGTTTTGAAGGTAGTTGCGTCCCAAAGTCTAATTTCACCCCACATTCCACCAGCAATGATGTTATGACGTGAAGAAGACTGGAGTGCCCTAATGCGGCGACGGGGGCCATTTTTCTCTCAATCTTCAGCCCGTTGGAGGTCTTTTAGATTACCTTTATATAGTGAAGTATCTATACATCTTTCAATATCAAGTGATCCGGTTTGTTCGCCTCTTTTGAAATCCCATACAATAGTAGCGCTCCTCGGTGGACGAGTAAAGAAAAGCTTGCCATTTGAGTCAAAATCCAATTTCCAACCCGGATGTTTCTGTGTTGTTAGTGGTGCTTGAAAGTGTTTTTCCCATTGCTGGGTATTCCACACAGTGACACTATCTCCATAGATGATAACGAAGTATTCTCCTGTTGGTGAAAACCCTATTTTAGATACATGAGAAGATGGGTTTCTGGTCAGTTCAGCGATTTGCGTGCCAGAGGTAACGTTCCAAACTTTAATAGGAATTCTGAGCCCCGTAGTGACGAGATATTTTCCTGTGGGAGAGAAAACCATATTACGTACGCGCGCTGGATTTTCGGGAATTTCTGCGACTTCGGTGTTAGACACGAGATTCAAGACTTTAATGGATTTCTCACTTTCTTCGGTGGTAGCCAAAAGCTCAAGACTGTTGGATAAAACTATGCGACCTGAAATAGGATTCCGGCTTCGGAAATGAAATGTATGTTCCACTTGTCGTTGCTTAACATTCCACACACAAACTGCAGATCTGGTTTTGTGGTTACTTACCAATCTATGTCCGTCGTTAGAGAAGTTCACTGGATTAACATTCTGATGATGTACAGGGAGAGGTTCAAGTGTTGACGGCATTCCTTGTGTCCATATGTGAAGTTCTCCACGGCCATTAGCGACAGCGAACCTTTTCCCGTCTGCTGAAAAACATGCACTATAAGATGGATTCCAAGATTCAAAAGTATCTATTGTTGCCTGATGCATTGCATCCCATAACACTACTTCAATACCACCAATACCTGCAACCCGTAAGTTCCCATTCGACGTATAGAAAGGTATGCCAAATCTGATGAAGTGATTTTCACCATAAGTAGTAGGTTCCATCTCCACTGTGCCGTTATATATATTCCACACATGCACTTTGTTACCCTTATTACAGGCAGCAAGATACCGTCCACAGAGAGAAAAAGCGTGTCTGTAGCATCCTTCCACGGATTCTTCGGTGTAGTCGTCGTGAAGTTCTGCAATCTGCTCCCCTGTCTTCATACAAATAACGGTGGTGATGTTTGCATCAGTCGTGTAGGCAAAGAGACTGCCATCTGGTGACAAGGCTGTAGGACTAACTTCACCTCTTTCTTGTTTAGAATGTAGAGTATGGTTCGTGATAGGGTTCTCGGTGTCTATACGCCAAGCGTAAACAGCACACTGTCTTTCATAAAGTCTTGGAGTCTGATCCGGAAATACATCAGTATAGTATATAACTAAGTGTTCTCCATCAGGTAAAAAGGTCAAATTACTTACCGATACTCTCAATACTCCCGAATTCTCGGACACACCAATTTCTGCAACACATTTTAAATCTTGTGTGTTCCATATTTTCACTACACAGTCCCAGTCACTGGTAGCAACCCATTGTCCATCATCAGAAAATGAGACATCCGCTACCATCCCACGTTCTGTCCCCCACAGTGCGCGGTGTGTCATTGTATCAAGATCATACAACCAGCAGCCAATACGTGTTGAAACAGCAAGCTGTGTCCCATCAGGTGAAAATGTCATTCTACCTATCTGTCCTCGTCCTAATCGAGCAATTGCTCCTTTAGGAAGGTGCCATGTTGTTACATCTGTGTCATCAAATGGTGTAAGTACTGAGGTTGAAGTGGTTTTGTTTTCCATAAAGAGTCTCCTATATCTAATAGCTGGTGAGATGTATGGTGGATTTAACCAAGAGAATAGACGAGGAATATTATGAGTTAATAAATGGTTTCATATCCCAAAGCAGGATAGTTCCTTCATAGCTGCTACTTGCTAAGAGTTCACCATCCTTTGAAAAAGTGAGATTTTGAACATCTGAGGAATGTCCCCAGAAGGTGTGGATGTTTTCACCTGTGGCTACCTTCCATATACGGATGGATACTTTCTCTGTATCGTTCCACCAAGAACCAGATGCAAGATATTCACCACACGGAGAAAATGCCACGACACCAACACGGTAGCAACTCTCGGGTAGAATCATCCCCATGCAAGGCTCTAAAGTTGCAGCATCCCACAAACGAATCTCACCCCACAACCCACCAGCGATAAGGGTACCGCAAGGTGAAAATTTGACTGAATCAAGCCATCGCATTTTTGACTTTTGTTTGTAACGCCGCTGGATTTCCCTCACATCTCCTTTATATAGGGAAGCATCTGCTAATGTGAAATCTACAGAAGGTGATCCGAGATGTTCACCACTCTCAACGTCCCAAAGATCCACAGGACCAGTCCTAACAGATGTAACGAATTGTTTTCCGCTGGGGTGAAAAGATGCTGACTTTATCGCAATTCCACGCCCATTCGCTATGAGTGAATGCTGCTTTTCCCAACGTTGAACACTCCATACAGTAAGTTTTCTATCCACATCTCCACTGACAAGGTGTTCACCCGACGGTGAAAATACCACAGTGGTGATAAGACTTCGGTGTTCGGTGAGTTCGGCTATTTGAGTTCCGGTGGTGGTATTCCAGACTTCAAGGGTTTGTTTATTTTCTCCGATGATAGCCAACAATTCTTCACAAGGGGACAATGCACACTTTTTGCCGTTGCATATTGCCTTGATTGGAGAAGATATTACTTGTTTCTGATCAACATCCCAGAAAACGATATTACTTTTTCTCCAGTACTTGCAAACTAAAATATTATCCGATTGAGAGAAGAACATTGAGTCGGTTGGAGAAGTAGGTTCAGGGAATGATATTATTTTCATAGAATCAGTTCCCCATATTCGGATCTCTTGGTCAGAGGTAATTGCAAATTGTTGTCCATTAGTAGAAAAACATGCTGCTTCGGGATAGGCTTGATATTCAATGATGTCAAGTTTTTCTTTGTGTGATACATTCCACATGACTACCCTGTCTTTATAAACATCTGCCACCCGTAATGTCCCCTCGGAGGTATAGGCGGGAATCACCCGAGTTCCACCGTAGTCTGTGTAAGTTGTCTCCAAGGTCTCTTTATCAATATTCCACACTTGCACCTCAATGTTCTTACGTGTATTTGGATCCCGAATACTTGCAGCAATAAACTGATTACAGGGTGAAAATGAAAGACCATATACATAGCCGTAGCAGGACAAATGGGCAGTTGTAAACATGGACGCGATGCGTTCTTTTGTTTCTACATTTCGGACAGTAAGGGTGAATCTACCAGAGGCATAAGCGAGCAGCTGTCCATTCGGTGAGAAACAGAGGGGATAATGGACAGAGAGCTGTTCATCTTCCTTAGGTTTACGTTCCATCTTGAAACTTGCGACGTGTGCGCCGGTTCTTGTGCACCAAACGTAAACGTCGCCGTATCCGTAGCCAGATGCAGCGATGTACTTATTATCTGGCGAGAAGGCGAGTCTGGAAGTGCCTCTGTACCATCCTTTTATTTTTGCGACACACTGTCGGGTCTGTGTTTCATGCACCTTTATGATACCGTCCGAATTGTGGGTAGCAAGCCATTGTTCATCGTGAGAAAGAGTAACGGTATTGACCATACCTCGTTCGTTGTCCAATAAGGCAATGGGCTGCATAGTATCAAGTTCATACACCCATGTTCCAATGTGAGTTGCCAAAGCGAAAATTCTCTTTTGTGAAGAAATCGAAATGTCACATATAACGCCTCGGCCCAATCTGCCAATTGCTCCATCGGGAAGTTCCAATGTTGTCACATCTGTGTCGTGGATAGGTCTAAGTACTGGGGTTGAAGTGGTTTTGTTTTCCATAAAGAGTCTCCTATATCTAATACCTGGTGAGATGTATTGTGGATTTAACGAAAAGAATTGATAAGAATGTTCAAGAGTTGATATACGGTTTCAAGTCCCAGAGGAATATTACACCATCATGTCCACCGCTTGCGAGAATAGTGCAATCCTGATTAAAAGCAAAACACTGTACATCGGTGGTATGTCCTTTGAACGTGGCGATATTTTTACCTGTTGCGACTTCCCATAAACAGATAGATGTCTTATTTATTCCACCTTTCCACCAAGCCCCTGCAACCAAATATTGATCGCACGGGCTGAAACGAAGTGTAATCGGTCGTTGATTTTCCTCCGATTGTGGAATCGTCATAAGCATTTTTCCATCTGTTGCATCCCACAGAACAATTTCGTTCCAAAATCCACCCGCAATAAAATTGCCATCGTGTGAAAACGTAATTCCCACATCAGAACTGTTATATCCCCCTCGTTCTGGCGTATTTAGGGGTAACTTAGTAATCTGTTCTTGAGCATCGACATCCCATAATAGAGGAGTTCGTTCTTCTGGACGACGCACTACAGGTATACTTACAAGTTGCTTTCCGTCTGGACTCAATGCTAACGCCCTAAGATGATCTGCGTGTCCTACGAGGACGGCACACTTTTCCCAGATTCCTCCCTCGTCCATTTCATTTGATGAAGGTATGTACACCCACACATAAATGTTACGATCTACACCGGCGCGTGTCAACCGTTGACCTGTCAGGGAAAGCGCATCGGTCCCGGTTACCGATGACAACCCGGGTTCAGGAATAGAAATTTCAGCGATGGATTCACCGTTTCCAAACTTACATACTTCTAATGTATTTGGGTCTCCGCCAACAGCAAGGATTTCCCCGATTGAAGTCAGATACACATTCCGTATTTTATTGGGCAGTTCTTTTTTGCTCGGATGTCTGGCACACTGACTTGAAACATCCCATAAAACCGTGTTCCGTCCCCAGTAGGCAGTCACTAACGTTTTTTCGTCCGGTGCGAAGACTAAAGATCCGACAGTCCCGGTGTGTCCTTGAATGGTCGGAAGTGCTTGATCCGTGTGTCTGCCTTTCGTCCAGATTTTTATTTTAGCAAAATCAGTATAGGCGAATTGTGTGCCACTCTCCGAAAAACGCACAGTATTCCCTTTGCCCTGATACTCACATGTGTCGATTTTTTCACCTTTTTCTAAATTCCAGACTTCAAGCTTAGGATGAGATGGAAAGATTACCGCGGCGATTAATTCACCTTCCGGTGTATAATGTGGATGTATTTGAGCATTCTCATGATCGGTATAGGTTTCCTCAAGGTTTCCAGTCTCCACGTCCCATACATGTAACCTTCCTTCTGAACCAGTGGCAGCAAGAAATCGTCCACACGGTGAAAAGCAATGACGCCCTCGCCTATCAGTCCAATCAAGACGAATGATTTGTTCACCTGTTTCCACATTCCACACCGCAATGTATTCGGCGGTACGGTTTCTGTGATCGTAGCACAGACCTGCCAATAGACTCAGGTCTGTAGAAAAGCAGGCAGGATAGATCTTATTGATTGATTCGGTTTCTGTTCGGTTTAATTCGATTTCTGTTTCTCTCACTTGTGTACCAGTGCGCGGGCACCATACATAAATCTTCATGGTAAAACCACTAAATGCAAGAAGATGTTCTCCATCTTTGGAAAAAACAGTGTTCAAAAGACCAATACTATCCTGTTTCTTCTTAAATTCCATTTCAGCAATACAACTCTTATTCTGGATGTTCCATACCCTGAGTGCTTGTCGATATGTATATGCGGCAAGCCATTGAGCATCTGGTGAAAATGTAACACTATCAATAAAGCCTCTATCTGTTTCCCACAGGGCGATCGGGGATAGTGTGGAGAGTTCGTATATCCAGAGTCCTATCTTTGTTCCAACTGCAAAATGATGTCCATCTGGTGAGAATGCCATATCACGTACACTTCCACGTCCCAATCGAGCGAATGCCCCATCGGGAAGTTTCCAATTACATACTTGGCTTTCATCAAAGTGAAAAGTGGTGGTTGTTTGTGTGTTTGTGGTTTCCATTAATTCTCCTTTAATTTTATATGGTACGCAGGATATGAGAACTTCGCACTATGATCTGTTATACGTAATTGACTGATAGAGATTTGCAATGCAATCGATATTGCTATGCTATAAATGAATTGACATGGAATCTTTATGAGGTGATAAACGGTTTGATATCCCACAGAAGGATGGTACCATCATAACTGCTACTTGCTAAGAGTTCGCCATCCTTTGAAAAAGCGAGATTTTGAACATCTGAGGAATGTCCCCAGAAGGTGTGGATGTTTTCACCAGTGTCTACCTTCCATATACGGATAGATACTTTGTCTGTATCGTTCCACCAAGAACCAGATGCAAGATATTCACCACACGGAGAAAATGCCACGACACCAACACGGTAGCAACTCTCGGGTAGAATCATCCCCATGCAAGGTTCTAAAGTTGCAGCATCCCACAAATGAATACCACCATTTAATCCACCAGCCAATAAAGTACCACAAGGTGAAAATGTAATTGAATGGAGATTCTTTGATGGTTTGTGACGTGGTTGAATTTGTCTTTGGATTTGTCGCATATCTCCTTTATATAAGGGAACAAAGGTAGTGTCTAAAGAAGGTGAGCCAAGCTGTTCACCACTCGTAAGATCCCAAAGAAATATTCTTAACCCGTCAGTAGTAGCGAATTGCTTTTCGTTTGGGTGAAAGGATGCTGTCCGAAGCGATTTTTTATCCCCTATAAATGCATGCTGCTTTTCCCAACCTTGGACAAGCCACACAATGAGTTTTCCATTTACATCTCCGCTGATGAGGTGTTCCCCTGATGGCGAAAACGCCACGGTGGTGATCAAATTTTGGTGTCCGGTGAGTTCTGCTATTTGGGTTCCGGACGTAATGTTCCAGACTTCAAGCGTTTGTCCACTTTCTCCGATGAGGACCAACAATTCTTCACAAGGGGACAGCGCACACCTTTTACCTCTGCCTCTTGACATGATCAGGAAAGGTGTCCCCTGTTTCTGAATAACATCCCAGAAAACAACACCTTCATTCCAGTATTTGCAAACCAGCATTTTGTCCGATTGATAAAAAAACAGAGAGTCAGGTATCCAATTAGGTACTGTGTGTGGTTCTACTGCGACCAGAGTGCCTGCACGCCACACACGGATTTCGCGGATCGTGGCAATTGCGAACTGCTGTCCATCAGTCGAAAGACATTCTGCTCGATGGTCTGTCCTATGATTTCCTTGATATTCAATGGTATCAAGTTTTTCATTCCGGGACGCATCCCACATCACTACCTTGTCATCATAAACATCAGCAACCCGTAATTGACCATCAGGGGAGTAGGCGAGATTCACCCGAGTTCCACCGTAGTGTGTGTAAGTTGTTTCCAAGGTCTCTTTATCAATATTCCATACTTGCACCTCTATGTTCTCACGTGTAGTCGGATCTTGAATACTTGCAGCAAGAAACTGACTACAGGGCGAAAAGACAAGATCATACACATGTTCTGATTCGCGCAGATCACGTTCTGGCTTCAGATAAGCGAAGTATTCTCTGGTTTTTAGGTTTTGAACAGTAAGAGTGCTTGAGCCAGTAGAATAAGCGAGCAGCTGTCCATCCGGTGAAAAGCAGAGCGGAAAATGAGTCGGATACTTTTCACCTTCCTTCAGTGTGGTTCTCACTTTGAAAGTTGCGACATGTTGTCCTGTTTTTGCACACCAGACGTAAACGTCCCTGTATCCGTTGCCAGATGCGGCAATGTATTGGCTATCCGGTGAAAAGGCAAGTTGGGATGTACCACCGTGCCAGCCTTGTATGTTCGCGACACGTTGTTGGGTCTCTATTTCTCGCACCTTGATGATGCCATCCCCGTTGCTGGTTGCAACCCATTTTCCATCAGGTGAAAAAACAACATTACCAACTATGCCTCGTTCGGTTTCCAATAATGCGGTAGGCTGCATGGTCTCGAGTTCATACATCCATACGCCAACACGAGTTGCAACAGCGAGAGACGCGTTATCCGATGAAAACGCCAAGTCGGCTATGATTCCTTGGCCTAATCGGGCAATTGCGCCATCGGGAAGTTCCCATGTTGTCACATCTGTGTCGTGAATTGGTCTAAGTACTGGGGTTGAAGTGGTTTTGTTTTCCATAAAGAGTCTCCTATATCAAATACCTGGTGAGATGTATTGTGGATTTAACCAAGAGAATTGATAAGAATGTTCAAGAGTTGATATACGGTTTCAAGTCCCAGAGGAATATTACTCCATCATGCCCACCGCTGGCAAGAATAGTGCAATCGTGATTAAAAGCAAAACACTGAACGTCTGTCGTGTGTCCAGTAAACGTTGCGATATTCTCACCTGTCGCTACTTTCCACAAACGGATAGGCACTTTTTGCAAACCACCTTGCCACCATGACCCAGAAAGGAGATACTCTCCACATGGAGAAAAACATAAGGTAATCGGTCGCTGATTTCCTTCTGGTTGGGGAATAGTCATATAGATTTGTCCGTCTGATGCATTCCACAGGATAATCTCTCCCCACTGACCACCGGCAATTAAATCACCCTTTGGTGAAAATGCTATTCCTCTGTCGTAGTTACGGTATTGTCCTGGACCTGAAGGTGGTGATAACGGTAGTTCCATGAGCTGTTCTCCTGTTTCCACATCCCACAATCTGGCAGTTTTATCTCGCGATATACTCGCGAGTTGTTTTGCGTCAGGACTAAATGCCAATCCTTCAATGTATTCTGTATGTCGGGACAGATTTACATGCAATATCCAGTCCTTTTTATTATCACGACTATTTGATATTGATTTATGCATCCATACATAGATGTTATAATCTCTATCTGCCCGCGCTATCCGGTCTGCTGTTAGTGCGAACACCCCACTACCTCTGATCGATACCAGTTTTTGCTCCTGTATTGGAATATCGGCGATTGATTCACTATTGCCATTTTCCCACACTCTTAGGTAGTCACTGTCTCCACCCATTGCATATATTTTGCTCTTATTGTCTTGATAGAGATGAAGTATTTTACTTGTGGGTAAATCTGTTCCAGTTGGACGTTGCCCTCGTTTGTGGAGAACATCCCAAAAGAGTGCTTTCAACCCCCAATACGTAGCCACAAGCGTTTTCTCATCTGTTGCATAGACTAATGAACTGACTGTACGTGTATGTCCTTTAATACTCGGATGTAATTCAGGGACGGGTTTTTCTTTTTTCCAGAAATTTATTTCACCATCATCAGTATATGCAAGTTGTGTATCATCTCTCGAAAAACGGACAAAACTATGTCTGTTTCCTTTTTCAAAAGTCACCATCTTTTCGTTTCTTTCTAAATTCCAGACTTCAATTTTGGGTTCAGACGGAAAAACCATAGTTGCGATCAATCCACCTTCCAATGGATAATATGGTGTTATTCGTGCATCTCCATAGTCAGAATAGCTTGTAGTCAGACTTCCACTTTCCACGTTCCAAACATGAATTTTTCCCTCTAAACTGCCGGCAGCAAGAAACCTTCCACACGGTGAAAAACAGAGGGCACCCCACCTTTCAGACCATTCAAGACGAGTAACCTGTTCACCTGTCTCCATGTCCCACAGTGCAATAAATTCAGCAGTACGGTTTCTATGATCGTAACATATACCTGCCAACAAACTGATATCCGGAGAAAAGCAGGTGGGATAGATCCTATTAATTGTTTCGTTTTCTGTTTCATTTAATTTGATTTCTATTTCTCTCATTTTCGTACCGGTGCGAGGGCACCAAACATAAACCTTGTTATGCTCCTTAAATGCAACGAGACGTTCTCCATCTGCGGAAAAAACAGGTTTGGTAATTCCGAAACTGTCCCGTTTCTCCTTAAATTCCATCTCAGCAATACAACTCATGCTCTGGATGTCCCACACCCTGAGTGCTTCGTGGAGTGTAGTTGAAGCTATCCATCGAGAATCTGGTGAAAATGTAACATTATCAATAAAGCCTCTATCTGTTTCCCAGAGCGCAATAGGAGAAAACGTAGAACACTGGTAAAGCCAAAGTCCCATAGTTGACCCAACAGCGAAGTACTCTCCATCTGGTGAAAATTCCATATCACGTACACTTCCACGTCCTAATCGAGCGATTGCACCGTCGGGGAGTGTCCAATTATACACTTTGCTTTCATCAAAGTGAGAAAGGGTGGTTGTTTGTGTTTTTGTGGTTTTCATTAATTCTCCATTATTTTATATGGTAGGTGTGGCTTGAGATCTTTACACTATGATCTGTTATGCGTAATTGACTGATAGAGATTTGCAATGCAATTGATATTGCTATGCAATAAATGAATTGATAAGAATGTTTATGAAATGATATACGGTTTCAAGTCCCACAAATAGACAACACCATCAAAACCACCACTTGCTAAGATCGTGCTATCAGGTGAAAATGCGAGACATTGAATATCTGTCGGGTGTCCTAAAAAAGTAGCGATATTTTCGCCAGTACTGATGTCCCACAATCGAACAGGAGCTCTCTCAACACCCGGTTCCCAATTTTCACCGTATGCTAAAAACCTTCCGCAATGCGACAACTCTATGGGATCTATAGATGGAATATTTCCCTTACCTTCTGTAAGAGGTAGCCGAATGGATGCATACGGTTCACACTTCTCAATATCCCAAACAAGGATTCTATCATCGGAGAATCTTCCTGCGATTAGATTTCCACTCAAAGAAAATACGTGGGGTCTAAAAGAAGTTACCTCATCAAAACGTTCACATAATGTTTCATATAGCTCAAAACTAAGTTCATCCTGAACAACAATATTCTCAGGGAATTCACCTATTTCATCACCGCTTATCACATCCCATAGTCGAACTACCCAATCTGTATCTCTACTAATCATACGTGTCCCATCTGGACTGAACTTTACATAGTTGATGCTATTGACATGTTTTCCTCTAAACACATGTTGCATGTGTCCACGTGCAACATTCCATACATAGACTGCACCGTTTTCAGGATCGACTTCATCCCAATCCTCAGCAACGGTACCATTTCCACAGGCAAGCAGGTTCGTAGTAGCGGAGTATGCCATTGCATGTCGATGTGGCAAATCTCCAGGGATTGTTAATTCACATATCGGTTCACTCTGTCCAATTTTCCATAGATTCAGTGTATTGCCCCAGTAGTCAGATTTTCCGGGAGGAAACCCAGCGGCATAAAAGTTTCCAGTCGTGGCATCCGAATAAACGTTAACAATATGGCAACTTGGTTCTGTAACGACACGTTGCGGACGAAGGGTGGCAACATCCCACAAAATGACGCCACCGAATTGTCGATAACCTGCAGCAAGCGTCATTCCATCAGGGGAAAATGTTAGTGAATTTAGATCACCAAGTTCCCAGGGGAGTAGAATGGGAGTGTCTGTATCTAAAGTAGACTTGACTTTTACTTCAAAATTACTTTTGAAAGCCAGATGTGTACCGTTTGAAAAGTGTATAGGAAAGATTTCTTCGTCATAGGAACTATTTTCCTGATAAGTATATGCTTCTTTTGGCTGTGCTACATCCCATATAGTTAGTGTGCTTGTATTATAGGATATACCTGCAGCCTGTAGTATGCCATCAGGTGTGTAAGAAACGTTAATTAGGTATTTTCCGAATGGTGGATATGTATATTGTCGCTGCCAAGTAGAAGTATTCCATATTTGTACTAACCCATTCATTCCGCCAACTGCAAGGAATTGACCACAGGGCGAAAAATCAATTGAGTAGATTCCCTCAGGATCTGCTGTCAAGTTGACAATATGTTCACATGTTGTGATATTCCATACAGTGATTAATGGAGAATTGGGAGAAAATGCAATGAAGTTGTTGTCCAGTGAAAACGCCAACGCACCGCTGAGATCATGAAAATAAAGGTTTTTACCATCAAAGCATCGCGACTTCGTTTCCTCAGAGGCTGTTTGCAGTTCAGTATACAGTTTTCCGGTTTCCGATTCCCATATGTCAACAACAGCACTTCTATCACGACTTGCAGCAAGCCACTGTCCAGATGGAGAAAAACATAGACTGCACAAATTATTTGGGGATGGATTGTCCTTTAGCCTTTCAGGGTATTCCATGACAGCGATACATTGAGATTTTTGCAAATCCCATACCTTTATCAACTCTTTTCCATATCTGTCAGTGTTCTTCAATGCCAACCATGGTTGTGTTGAACAAAGTGCAATACGGGTGACCATACCTCGTTCGGTTTCCATTAAAGCAACGGGTGCGTGTGTTGTGATATCATATAACCACACGCCTGTCCAACTACCAATTGCCAAATGGGTTCCATCATTTGAGACTGCTAAGTCATTTAAGAAGCCTTGTCCAAAACGGGTAATTGCGTCATGTGGTAATTCCCATAAAGTGAAATCTGTTCTCTTATTTGCTTTCTTCATAATTGTCACAGATTCTATTGCTGACTTTATATATGTGATGATTAAACGAAGAAGCCACCACATAAACTGTATGAATGATATTTATACATTGGTTACTTATATACAACTATGGATGCATTTTTGGTGTTTAGAATATTACCATTTTCAATTGATAGATTTACATTATGATTACTAAATACACACTATAGTTTGAACAAATTTTACATATAACATTCCGCTGGAGTGCAAGATTGCTACACTTCACTAAAATAGACATAATGCTCCGCTGGAGCAAGGAACTTATACGTGTGTTACTCCTAATCAATGCAGAATTAACAATATCGATATTTCGATGTCTCTTTACACCAGCGGTGTGATATGTCTATAGAAATAAATGATAGAGAGTACGGCACTCCAGCGGAGTGCTATGTAGAATCTCAACTTTAGAATTAAATGCGTTTTAGTAAGTTATACCAATATCAAAACTATCAATAAAAATGAAAACCCTCGAAATCCCACAATGAGACCTACAGAAACAGTTCATACTATAATAATACATAGATTATCATATATATTATGAGTCCCGGTGAATGCCTAAATGACGTTCATACCCGGGAACCTCTAAACGGGGTTCATACCGTTGATTTTTATTTCTGATTTGATGGATGGAATGTTATACCATTTTCAATTGATTTATTTACATTATGACTTTATTCCCTGTTCTGTTCTTTGGTAGGAGGGATCTCCGAATCCCGACTTCTTTAATGAGACATTACTTATTAAAAATGGTATTAATTGAAATAACATTGATAAAAATCCTTTGACAGCCAAGTATTAGAATTTTACTGAAATAATGGAATGTGTAAATGTGAGGAATAAGATATAGTGTGATTAGGATTTGAGATAAAGGAATGTATGGTTAGGAATAACGAGAATGAAACGAAGGTAGGATAATGTCCTGATTTCTGATTAGAACGTTAGACTCAAATGGGATGGAATCAAGGAGTTTTAGCACAAATTGTTCCGATTTAGGTTATGTTGTAAGTTGACTTGAAATGTATGGAATAGTGTTTGAAAGGATGGGCTTACCTGGAATCGAACCAGGGACCTCGCGCTTATCAGGCGCGCGCTCTAACCTTCTGAGCTATAAGCCCCTGAAAGTCGGTAAAATAAGAAGTAATTTGAAAGTTAAATAGAAAGCCGTAAATGCCTTGTAAGGTTCAGAGCTGAACAAAAAGATCGTGTTAGGATCAATTTTGTTATTGCTCCTTAGAAAGGAGGTGATCCAGCCGCAGGTTCCCCTACGGCTACCTTGTTACGACTTCGCCCCGGTCATCGGTTTCATTTTAAACAGCTCCCTCCCGAAGGTTGGGTCACCGTTTTTGAATGCTACTAACTCCCATGGCGTGACGGGCGGTGTGTACAAGGGCCGGGAACGGATTCACCGCGACCTGCTGATTCGCGATTACTAGCGATTCCAACTTCATGCAGTCGAGTTGCAGACTGCAATCCGAACTGGGGCTGGCTTTTTGGGATTTGCTCCACCTTGCGGTTTGGCGTCCCTCTGTACCAGCCATTGTAGCACGTGTGCAGCCCAGGGCATAAGGGCCATGCGGACTTGACGTCATCCCCACCTTCCTCTGGCTCGTCACCAGCGGTCTCTTTAGAGTCCCCAGCATTACCTGTTGGCAACTAAAGACAGGGGTTGCGCTCGTTGCGGGACTTAACCCAACATCTCACGACACGAGCTGACGACAGCCATGCAGCACCTGTCACGCTGTCCAAAAGGAAAGCCATATTTCTATGGCGGTCAGCGCGATGTCAAGCCCTGGATAAGGTTCTTCGCGTTGCTTCGAATTAAGCGACATGCTCCACCGCTTGTGCGGCCCCCCGTCAATTACCTTGAGTTTTAACCTTGTGGCCGTACTCCCCAGGCGGGGTACTTAATGCGTTAGCTACAGCACAGGAGGAATCAATACCTCCTACACTTAGTACCCATCGTTTACGGCTTGGACTACCGGGGTATCTAATCCCGTTCGCTCCCCAAGCTTTCGTGTACTCAGCGTCAGTGTCGGACCAGAAAGCTGCCTTCGCCATAGGTGTTCTATAAGATATCTACGCATTTCACCGCTACACCTTACATTCCACTTTCCTCTTCCGTACTCAAGCCACACAGTATCGAGCGCAGTTGCTTGGTTGAGCCAAGCCATTTCACACTCGACTTATGTAACCGCCTACACACGCTTTACGCCCAGTAAATCCGGACAACGCTAGCCCCCTACGTATTACCGCAGCTGCTGGCACGTAGTTAGCTGGGGCTTTCTACTATGGTACCGTCACGCTAGCCAGCTTATCACCGACTAGCAATTCTTCCCATAACACAGAGGTTTACAATCCGAAGACCTTCATCCCCCACGCGGCGTCGCATCGTCAGGGTTTCCCCCATTGCGAAATATTCTCGACTGCAGCCTCCCGTAGGAGTTTGGGCAGTGTCTCAGTCCCAATGTGGCTAATCATCCTCTCAGACTAGCTACCCATCGTAGCCTTGGTGAGCCGTTACCTCACCAACTAGCTAATAGGACGCAGGCTCATCTATGAGCGGCAGATCCGAAGACCCACCTTTCATTGGATATCCCGAAGGAACTCCAATCGTATAAGGTATTAGCGGCCCTTTCGAACCGTTATCCCTATCTCGAAGGCAAATTACCTACGCGTTACTCACCCTTTCGCCACTTTCCTCGGCGGCCGAAGCCACCGATTCTCGTACGACTTGCATGCCTAATCCACGCCGCTAGCGTTCGTCCTGAGCCGGTATCATACTCTCCAATAAGTCTTAAAGAAAAACCATCCCTATCATTAAGATTGGGGGAGGAATTTCTAAGTCGACAGGAGGACTATGTACAATATACAAGCCCTATCAAATGCTATCTATCAAAAAACGTAGCGCGTAACAGAAACTATTTAGCTTTCAAAGAGCATCTTTTAATCCCCCTTAACGGAGGCGAGTGGAAGTATAACATACCCACCGCACCCTGTCAAGAGAAAATACCAATTTTTCGTTATTTATTGTAAATATCTTGTTTGCGGCTGGATAAACCGCCGCTGACCGCCGGCACAAAATTGATGTTCGCCTCCTCGCCGATGGGTTGATGCATCCCTTCACGAGTCATAACGCCGTCAATGTATACTGAAATGCTCGGACGAATCCGATCGCCATCGCATAGGCGATCTTTGAAACCGGGATAGGCTGCTTCAAGGTTGTTGACAACTTCCCGTAGCGTTTTACCTTCCACAACCACTTAGTTTGCACCGTCGGTTAACTTCTGCATAAGTGAGGGAATTGCAATCGTTGGCATGGTATGAAACGCCCTCCGCGAATTAATAGTAGATTTTAGAATTATTGAGACACTTCCAATACACAACCAACCCCCTAAATCCCCCTTATCAGGGGGACTTTGGAAACTTCACGAAGGGTGGAGTTATTGGTAAACGTCTACTTATTTTTAGAATTCACCAAAAATGAATCAGGGATATAAGGTAAAAGCAGAACCCTATATCCCTGATTGTAGGTTTAGATCCGCAAAATTTGATAAACCGAGCGAATCTGAAATGTAAAAATTTACGGCTACGTACTTAAATCTTGCCTAGTGCCTTAAGGACACGACCCGGTGACATCGGCAACTCTTTCATCCGAACGCCGGTTGCACGATAGACCGCATTTGCAATGGCAGCGGGTGGCGCAATGATGGGCGTTTCGCCGACGCCCCTAACACCAAACGGATGACCGGGGTTAGGAACTTCAACGATAACCGCATCAATCATCGGCAGATCAAGACAGGTCGGTATACGGTAATCGAGGAAACTGGCGTTGGTCATCTCGCCCTTCTCATTGTAGATATATTCCTCGTTCAACGCCCAACCGATACCTTGGACAGCCCCACCCTGTATCTGTCCCTCAACGTAGCTGGGGTGGATAGCTTTGCCAGCATCTTGGGTTGCTGTGTAACGCAAGATGTCAATCTTGCCGGTATCCGGATCGACCTCAACATCAACAACGTGTAAGCCGATTGAAGGACCGGGTTGGTTTGGATCCGCAGTGCCACGTCCAACGACGGGACCGCCGGTCTCATCCAACCTCTCTGCCAGACCTTTGAAGTCAATCTCGTGTTCCTGACCATTAACGGTGCTAAATACACCATCGGCAAATTGGACTTCTCCCGCATCGACTTCCCACAGTTTTGCAGCACGTTCAACCATCTGCTGCTTGACATCTTGGGCGGCTTCGTAGGCGGCGTATCCAGTTGCAAACGCGGTACGGCTTCCACCGGTTACATCTGTGTAACCAACTGAGTCGGTATCAGCCACGGTAGGCGTCACTGACTCGGCGGGAATACCTAGGACTTCTGCCGCTTGCATCGCAATTGATGCGCGTGTGCCACCGATATCGGTTGAACCTTCGATGAGACTAATCGTTCCATCGGCAGTTACATTAATCGAAACACTCGATTTCATACCGA
>JAGFCA010000105.1 GCA_022394755.1 Candidatus Poribacteria bacterium | reverse complement strand
ATTTTTATTCATGTTCCTCTAAGAGAGCACAGGCCAATAACAGATATACAGAACATACTGTATCAGATGAAGCATTCAAAAATGGCGAAGGTATTGTAAATTGCGACCTATTATTTAGTTAGAGGGTTTCCAACTCCGAAATTGCGTTTCTTACGAATAACAAGGCAGTTTAACTTAACCCAATAAACCTGAAAATCCAGGTTCAGAAAACATACATATAAACCCATTAGAAATCCATTGCTTTTTTCTTTCAAACCCCTTTACACCAGTCCCATAAAACGTTATAATCTATACAACAAAATCAACAAAGGAGACACAACCATGAAAGCACCAAAAATCAACAACCCAACATTAATAAAAGAACAACATAAAATAACATCACTAAACCAAAACAAAAAGTTGCCTGAATGTACTCACAACACCCATTTTATAAATCCAGATACAGTGCCACGAACCCTTATGTCCACTAACCGAACAACCAATTAACAAAATGTACTCAAAAACGAAAAAAGCACTTTTGAGTACACTTTTCAAAGGAGAAAACCACGATATTGCCTATGAAATTAAAAGACCACAACTAAGAACTGGCATTCAAAGTGATCGCAAAATTCATGACACCATACAAGTTGTCAACGTATTCATACAAAACTTCCCAAACCCTCACAACCAGAGAAGCAGCAGCAAAAGAAGCCTACGAAACTAAATTGAACAGGACAGTACGTCAACGATTATCTCCAGCATGAAATGATTGTAAAATGAAGATTCTCGTGGTAATATAATCAGATAATCTTGGTAAGAAATAAGGTTTGGAATTACATGGAGAGATAATGAATCATAATAGACTGAACCAATGGATTGGAAGAGATCAATTAAGTCCTGATAATATAGACAGCAATCATTATCTAAAAGCTGCAACCCTCTTTGCAGATACTGTGATAGAATACGGTAGAGATAGATACAGTGGCAAAAACATGCCACTCTTTGCGGACTGTCTTGATATAGACCATTTAA
>JAGFCA010000102.1 GCA_022394755.1 Candidatus Poribacteria bacterium | reverse complement strand
GTGCGTTTTTAGTAAATTCCTTTTTCGTAGGGACAGGGTTTCCCGCAGTTGTATTAATATATAATGCATGGAAAGATCCAAGATTCTTCCAAATATTTGATTTATGAGATAAGCTCTATTATTATTCTCATAACATATGTTGAGAATTGACGCTGGAACGGAACAATATGGAAGAATGTGCTACAATTCTTAAATAGGAATGTTTTTTTTGACATAAATGATTCATTGTAATTAGGATTGTTTTTTAAGATTTTCATAAGTATTTATTTTTTAGTCTTGAATCTAACACTATTTTATTTTCACAACACAATTTTTAATTCAGAGAAGAAAAAGTGCTCTAAAACCAGTTGCTGAAAGGTTTTATAGAATTGTTTGAAAAATGTCAAAATTTTTTATTTTTTTAATATTTTCTGCTTTTTCCTTGTTTCAAGTGCTCTGAACCCTGTTGTGGCATAGGTTTGTAGATATATAAGATTGTGATTTAATTTTCACAACTGTTGTGAAAATTTCACAACACTTTTTAATCTCTTATGTATATGATATATTATGCATGGTGTATGTAATATATATAGTAACATAATAATATAGATATTTCAAGCTAAAATTGTGTTATGTGAAATAATATATTGCAGTATGTTATTATCGCTACTTATTTAGTCAAATTAATTGCTATAATTTCTTATATTAGTTGCGTAATGTTATATTTTTCTTCAATATTTTTCATTTAATTCCTGGCACTGATAGTGACATTAATGAAAAGACTGGTGAAATTTTGGTATTAACTATTTGGTATTGGTATTTATTTTGATCGGATAACACAGATTACGCAGAATAGATTGATAGTCTGAAACATACTTGACCCTATCTCATAAATCTAATATTTGGAAGAATCTTTGATCTTACCATGCATTATATTCTGATAGAACGGGCGGGGAAACCCCGCCCCTATGAATGAGGAATTTACTTAAAACGCACGATTCGTATTTATGAGATACACTGTATTTAAAGTACAACGAATTATGCTTCTACGAAAGACTTATTTCTGTATTAACATCTTCCGCGTATAAGAAAATTCACTTGCTTTGAGTGTGTAGAAATATACACCTGTTGCGACTTTTTCACCAACCGCATTTCTACCATCCCAATGCGCAGCCTGGTTACGTCCCTGATAGAAACCTGCAACCTGATGTCCAAGGTTCAATCTCCGAACAACACGACCACGTATATCATAGATCGTTATTGTTACCTCAGATGGTTTAGACAACTGATACGGTATCCACGTTTCTGGATTGAATGGGTTGGGGTAGTTTGACAGTAATGTTGTTGATTCAGGAACAGACTGAAGTTCTACTTCTAATGAAGCGGCACCGGCGACATCCGTAACATTGATGGTAACAGAGATTCTATCTAAACCGTCATTACCATCCGATACATCAATCGTGACTGAATAGGAGGACTTTGTTTCATAATCCAATGGAGCACTGGTTTGTAGTTGTCCAGTCGAACTATCAATATCAAACGAATCCGCGTCAGTTCCTCCAAGAGTATAGGTGAGTGTGTCTCCAGCATCACTGTCAGTTGCAGCGACAGCAGTACCGATGTTTTGTTCGGAAGCGGTGTTTTCTGCAACCGATCGTGTCGTACTATCGCCATCGGAGAAGACAGGTGGGTTATTATTAATATTAATATCAATACCAAACTCCGGATTTACAGATTTCATTCTATGGAGTGGACCGTAATCTGAAATCGGATTTCCTGCTAAAAATACCATTGACAACGAGGTAAGACTTTCAAGTGCGGATACATCTCTAATGGAATTGGTATCCAACCTTGCCAAAGTGAGTGAAGTCAGATTCGCAAGTGCGGATATATCGCTGATGGAATTACCATATATTAAGAGATTTGTGAGTGAAGTCAGATTCGCAAGTGGGGATATATCGCTGATTGAATTACTATTTAGGAAGAGTTCTTGGAGTGAAGTCAGATTCGCAAGTGCTGATATATCACTGACAGAATTAGTTCCAATATCAAGTTTTTTAAGCTTAGTAAGATTTGCGACTGGGGATATATCGCTGATAGAATTTCCCATCATAAGGAGTGCTTTGAGATTTGTAAGGTTGGCGACTGAGGATATATCGCTGATGGAATTAGCTCCAAGATTAAGTGTCCTAAGTGAAGTCAGATTTGCAAGTGGGGATATATCGCTGATGGAATTAAAATCCAAAAATAGTGTTTCAAGTGAAGTCAGACCATCAAAATCATCAGATTTTAACTCAGTAATTGATTTACGTTTAAGATTCAAAATTGAAATACTCGCAAGGTGTGCAGCAGTCACATTATCAGCAGAATTAACTCCACTTACTGCAGAAACAATAGCATTCCGTACCGCCCGTGTACGCTCATTGACGGGTGTTATTGGGGTTTCAGTTACATCGGTGACATTGATAGTAACATTAATACTATCTGTTCCGCTCTTTCCATCAGAAACTGAGATAGTCACTGAGTAGGAACTCTTTGTTTCATAATCCAATGCTGAGTTTGTCTGCAGTTGTCCGGAAGTGCTAACAATGGAAAACGAAGATGCATCAGTACCACCCAAGGTATATGTGAGTGTGTCTCCGGTATTACTGTCAGTAGCAACCACAGCTGTACCGATGTTTTGCCCTGAAGTTGTGTTTTCTAAGACTGACCGTGTTGTGCTGTCACCCTCGGTGAAGGAGGGGGCTCTGTTCTCATTTACATCCGTAACGTTAATAGTGACGGAGATGCTGTCATTACCATCTTTCCCATCAGAAACAGAGACCGTCACTGAGTAGCTTGTTTTGGTTTCATAATCCAACGATGCACTTGTCTGCAGTTGCCCGGAAGTGCTAACAATCGCAAAAGAGGACGCATCCGTCCCAGCAAGGCTATAGGTGAGACTGTCTTCATCCTCGTCTGTTGCAGACACGACAGATCCGATGTCTGTATCTGCCCCCGTATTCTCTTCGATTGAACGACTTGTGCTGGTACCGGCTGTGAACACTGGTGCATCATTGGCATCCGTAACGTTAATCGTAATCGTTATAGTATCTGTAAGGTTACCATCGGAGGCAGTAATTGTCACAGAGTAGCTGGATTTATCTTCGAAGTTCAACTCATCTTTGGTTATGAGTTGCCCAGAGTTTGTATTGATACCAAAGGAATCTGCATCTGTGCCACCGAGAGTGTAAACTATATTGTCTGCATCCGCATCAGTCGCACTTACAACCGATCCGATGTTCACGTTGGTTGCGCTATTTTCAACAATAGTCCGGGTTGCACTGTTTCCCTCAGTAAAGACGGGTGCATCGTTGGAACTTCTAACAATTATGCTAACAGCGATAGAATCAGAGAGTGTACCATCAGAAGCTGTTACTATCAGCGAATAAGCCGGTTTTGTTTCAATACTAAGATCAACTCCAACCTGCACTTGTCCTGTCAAATTATCAATTCTAAATAATGAAGCATCTGTACCACTAAGACTATAGGATAGATTATCACCATCTTCATCCGTTGCAGACACGGTAGTTCCGATGTTGGTACCGATTACGCTATCCTCTGCTACAATACGCGAAGTACTACTCCCTACAGTAAAGACAGGGGCATCATTTGCATCTAAGATATCAATCGTGACGGCAATGCTACTCGTCAGGTTGCCATCGGATGCAGTGATGGTCACTGAATAGCTATCTTCCGATTCATAGTTTAGAGAAGTGTTGGTGTTCAACTGCCCTGTTGAACTGTCAATACTAAACGATGAGGCATCAGTACCACCGAGCGTGTAGGTTAAGGTATCACCATCATCTGATGCCGACACAGCACTACCGATGTCTGTTCCAATACTTGAATTCTCTAACACCGAACGGGATGTGCTGCTCCCATCATTAAACACAGGTGCTATGTTTAATGGTGTTTCATATATATCCGTAATGTTAATAGTGACAGTTATGGAATTAGACTCGTTCTCATCCGATACTGTGACTATCACTGAATATGATGCCTTTGTTTCAAAGTCAAGTGCAGCATTTGTACGTAGCTGTCCGGTCGTACTATCAATACTAAACGATGAAGCATCAGTACCACCAAGGCTGTATATCAAGGTATCGCCATCATCATCATCTGTTGCACCAACAACACTGCCGATGTCTGTACCGATACTTGAATTTTCTAACACTGAACGGGATGTGCTGGTCCCATCAGTAAACACAGGTGGTGTGTTTGATGATGTTTCATCTACATCAGAAATGTCAATAGTTACAGTTATGGATGCAGTGCCACCGTTACTATCGTCCGCTATGACAGTCACTTTATAAGAGGTACGGGTTTCATAATCCAGTGGTGATTTTGTCTTTAACTGTCCAGACAAACTATCAATACTAAACGATGAAGCATCAGTACCATCGAGTGTATATGTCAAAGTATCATCATCAACATCTGTTGCGACAACAGCAGAACCAATATCCGCACCAGATCCTGTATTTTCCGATATAGAAAGCGTCGTACTGGTCCCCGCTGTGAATTCCGGAGCACTGTTCTCAAATACATCAGAGATGCTGATTGTAACGTCAATCGTGGCAGTTTCAGTTCCATCGGTCACCGTAATTGTTACGGAGTAGGACGACTTCGTTTCAAAATCAAGCAATGCCTTTGTGCGTAGCTGACCTGTGTCGGTGTCAATACTGAAGGCTACAGCATCGGTGCCACCGAGACTATAAGTTAAAGTATCTTCATCAACATCCGTAGCGGTTATTGCCGAACCGATATTTTCGTCAGTATCCGTATTTTCTGCAACCTCAAGTGTAGTACTATCTCCAACCGTAAACGTCGGTGCTTCATTTACATCAGAAACACTAATCGTAACGTCTATCGTATCTGTCAGTTCCCCATCAGACACCGTGAGCGTTATAGAATAACTGTTCTTCGTTTCATAATCTAAACCAACTTTTGTTTTTAGTTGTCCAGTGGCACTATCAATGTCAAACGACACTGCATCCGTACCATCCAGGGTGTATGTCAATGTATCATCGGTATTGCTGTCAGTCGCGGAGACAGTAGCACCGATATTCGTATTTTTCACAGTATTCTCGGCGATAGACCGACTTGCGCTATTCCCTTCAGCAAATTCTGGTGGTAAATTCACCTGTGAAATCACTTCTATAGGTAGATCCATCCCAATAATGAATGCATACCCGCTATGGTTAGTAGGTATGGATGGAAAAGTTCCTATGGTCGCAGTGACAGCATCTGTTGTGTCGGGAGTCCGTGTTACAGTTAGTGATTGACTTTCAACTGTGCCGATTGGGATTGTTAAGGTGTTAGTGCTATCAGCCAATGTACCATTAACAACAGTAATTGGTAGAATGACATCAAATGGAGCACCTGTAGGGATAATCGCTTTAAACTGGTTAGTCCCCACTTTCTCAAGTGACACAACTAACCAGATTGGGTGAACTGGATTCCCATTGAGGTGAAGTTCGACCAGATTCGTCAATCCATCAAATATACCGACTGGTAGATTCGTGAGTTTGTTGTTGGATAAAAATAAACTGGATAACGTTATCAGACCATCAAAAAGGTTGTTAGAAAGACTTACCAATTCATTATCATTGAGACTAATAGAGGTTATAGAAGACAATCCATCAAATACCTCGTTGGGAAGTGAACTCAAATCGTTATTGAAAATGTCAAGTCCTGTAAGAGCGATTAAATTACTAAAAATACCATTCGGTAGGTCGGTTAATTTGTTGTCATTCAAACTAAGATATTTGAGAGATCCTAAATCATCAAAAATATCCTCGGGTAGATTTATAAGTTCATTGTTATCCAGATTAAGTGTTCGAAGAGATAACATACCATCAAAATCACCTGATTTTAAGGATGTAATAGACTGGTTTGAGAGATCAAGCCATGTAATCGTGGCGAGTTCTACTTCAGTCACATCGCTGCAATCACTCACCCCAACTGCATTTGCAATTGCATCTGCTACTATAGTCGTTCGGTTACAGGTTGCAGATTGTGCAAGTGTATACCCAAAATGATTTGCTGGGAGACTGGGTAACGAGCCAAAAGATACTTCGGCAGAAGGACCAATTACTGTAAATGTTGCACTCGCTATGGAGCCTTGTGGGATGGTGACAGACGTTATCCCATCACTAAGACTACCGTTGATAACGTTAATCGGTAAAACGACATTAAATGGAGCACCGTTTTTCACTACTGCTCTGTATTCACTACCGCTAACCTGTTGTAATGTTACGATAATCGGCGTCGGCTCAAGAGTATTCCCTCCTAAACGGAGTGCCGAGAGGGAGGTGAGTCCAGTAAATATACCATGTGGTAGTTTTGAGAGATGGTTTCCATGAAGATTAAGGTTGGAAAGTGATGTCATGCCAGAGAAATCACCAGTTTTGAGTGATCTAATATCTTGGCTTCGTAGATTGAGGTTGGTAATTGCTCCGACTTGTGATTCAGTAATATCTGCAGCATCCGAAACATTTGGGACTGCAGCAACAATCGCATCTCGCACCTGTGGTGTGCGATCAGCAACTGGTAAAAAATCGACGCTGAGAACAGTATCGTTCACATCAATAACACTGATAATGACAGTAATCGTTTCTGATAGTTCACCGTCATCAGCAGTGATGGTGACAGAATAGATGTATTTTGTTTCATAATCAAGTGCTATATTGGTTTTGAGTTGTCCAGTGGAACTATCAATCTCAAATGAATCCGCATCCATACCTCCAAGAGTATATGTCAAAATATCTCCAAGGGTATCCGTTGCATTCACTGGACTGCCGATATTAACACCTGCAAGTGTGTTTTCGGGTACAACACGTGTTGTGATATCACCATCATTAAACGTTGGTGCACTATTGACTATCGCTTCAACAACATCCGTCACATTGATCGTAACCGTGATAGCATCGGTAAGGCTACCATCAGAGACAGTTATTGTTACGGTGTAGCTTTTTTTGTTTCATAGTCAAGCGATGCTTTTGTTTTAAGTTGCCCAGTGGAACTATCAATTTCAAATGCGGTTGCCTCAGTACCGCTAAGTGTATAGGCGAGTGTATCGGTTTGGGTATCTGTTGCAGTAATAGGTGCCCCTATGTTGGTGTCAGCACTTGTGTTTTCTGCTATGGAACGGGTAGTATCTGTACCATCCGTAAATACAGGGGCAGTATTGACAGACATCATCACATCAAGTGGCACATCCTCAGATTTACCAAGTGTGTAGCCGTAATGGGTGCTTGGCAAGCTTGGAATTGTACCAATATCCACAGTGATAGGGGACGTCGTATCGGGTGTTTGGGTTACTGTGAGTGTACCACTTTCAACCATTCCTTTTTGAATTGTGAGTGTCGTGGCATCACCTACGATACTGCCATTTGTTATGGCAATCGGCAGCACGATATCAAAAAGGGCTCCGTCAGGAACGACGACTTTAATCTGATTATCACCAACCATCTCCAGTGATACGGTACATGCCAGTGGATCGACAGTATTTCCCCCTAAACGGATCGTTGTCAGTGATATTAACCCTTTAAAAATACCAACCGGGAGACTACTGAGTTGATTGTTATACAGATTGAGATTTGTTAAACCTGTTAATCCTGAGAAGTCACCTGATTTAAGTTCAGTGATTTCTTTATTTCGCAGATTAAGGCTTGTAATCGCAGCAAGGTGAGTAGCTGTAATGTCTGTGTAAGTATTTACACTTGGATAGTCTGTTTTGACGACGTTGAGAATTTCTTCTGCTACCTGCGACGTACGTTCGTTAACCGGGGTAACATTTGCAAGACTTGCTATATTTGATAACATTACTAATGCAATAACAACCGATATTATTAAATTTTTTTTCGATTTATACTTGTCAAAATTCACCTACTTCAATTGTAAAATATTTCCTAACAATTATTTATTGTAATTATTATTTCTTATGTTGTTTAATTACTGTAGTTGGACGATTATTGTAAGTTTTATACCCAAATTTCAAAGTATCCTTATATTTATTTAAGTTCTATCACACAACGAAGATAATAAAACAACTTAATCGTAACTAAAAAAGAATCCTACCGAATTTCCAGTTAATGCTTGAACAATACCTTATAAATACTAATATTCAGACAAAATGCTATTATTTTAAAGTTAATTTATTTATTTGATGTATACCTAACATTTAGGATAATTGTAATTAAATCAATATATTCTATATTATCATATTTTAGAAATAATTAAAACAATTTTTTACATATTAATATTGTTTATAATATAATCATCTTGTTATGATTATTGACAGGAGTAATTTACAGTTTCTAATCACTGTATTTAGATATTTAATTGAAGTATTGCCAGATTACGTGGATCTGTTTATTTTAAACGGTTGAATACTATCAATTTATTATCTCGTTTCTTATTGGGCTAATGTGTTTCATTGTATACATAGAAACCGACACTGAAAGGATATTGACACAGAGAGTAATGTATGAGATAATAAGACTCTACCACGATAGAATAATCATACTATGGCAACAGTACGGCTTGAAAATATAACAAAGAGATTTGGTGATCTCACTGCACTTGATGACATTACATTAAATGTAGAAGATGAGGAGTTCTTTGTTCTACTTGGTCAGACAGGTGCGGGAAAAACTACCACACTTCGATGTATTGCTGGATTAGACCAACCTGAAGAAGGCAGCATATACTTAGACGATACATCTGTTAACAATAAAACCCCTGCTGAACGTGATGTTGCATTCGTCTTTCAATCACACATCCTCTATCCACATCTAACAGTTTACGAAAACATGGCATTCCCTTTACACCCTCGAAAGTTGTCTGCCGAAGAAATAGACAGACGGGTGAAGGATATTGCACAGATGTTACACATTGAACATCTCCTCATGCGTAAACCGAGTCAACTTAGTGGTGGTGAGACACAACGCGTTGGTCTTGGTAGAGCAATGGTGCGTCGTCCTCAAGTATTCCTGATGGATGAACCGATCTCAAATCTTGACGCGAAGTTACGCACCGAAATGCGAGCTGAAATTCGATGGAGACAACGTGAGATGGGGACTACTACTTTTTATGTAACACACGATCAAGTAGAGGCAATGTCCATGGCTGATCGGATTGCAGTGATGGATGAGGGGAAAATCCTACAATTAGGTACTCCTTTCGATATATATAACCATCCAGAGAATCTGTTTGTAGCAGGTTTTATTGGCAATCCAAGTATGAACTGTATTCCATGTGATATTTTAAGGAATGACGGTGTGCTTCATATAAACTTATCTAACGGAGATAGTAAAGATAATTCATTTGCAATTCAGGATGACAGTATTACTACTATAGTCGGTGAGTTAAACTCAGATCGTCAGTTAATTTTCGGAGTTCATCCAGAGGATGTTGTAGTAACCCATCAATCCGTTTCCAACTCATTTAAAGCTGAAGTGTATAGTGTTGAACCGCTGGGGGCAGATACTATTGTTGAGATAACTTTGGGAACAGATGAAACAGGCTCACATACCATCCTAAAATCTGTCACTTCACCAGATTTTGAAGCTGGAATTGGTGATTTTCTATATGTCTCGTTTGTCTCTGAGCGTGTTCATTTATTCGATAAGGTTACCGAAAAGAGTCTCATGACTTAATCCATTCCGTATACTATTATGAGTTGGCAACTAAGGCTTTTTAATTTACTACCAAATTTTGTAAAGAAAATCGGATGTCAATTCCTACGCAAACTGGGTCGTGATCCTGATACGTGGTATAAGGATTTTCTGGAAAAACATAAAGGGAAATAAACATGACTGGCGGAGATATTCTAATAGAATGTTTGAAAACACAAGGTGTTTCTACTGTCTTCGGAATGCCGGGTACACAGAACATTCATATCTACGATTCTCTTCTTCGTAAGGGAACAAATTCAATTAGCCATTTTCTTGTTCGACATGAGTATTCAGCAACACAAATGGCGGATGGTTTTGCTCGGGCAACGGGTGATGTTGGTGTTGCTATTACTGTCCCCGGACCAGGTGCAAGTAATGCATCAACAGGAATTCTGGAGGCATATACCGATTGTATACCTGTCTTACTCATTACTGGACAGAGTCATTCCGATTCCTATAGAAGACATCCCAGTAAGATGTTCCACGGTTTAGATCAGATGCGTTTCTTTGAACCGATAACCAAGTATTGTGCTATCGCACGTAGTGTTTCCGATATACCAATTGTTGTTGAAAACGCTTTTAAAGCAATGCGAAATGGCAGACCTGGACCGACTGTTTTGGAATTCCCAATGGATGTTACGACTGGAGAAGGAGAAGTTCGGATACCAAATCGAGTAGAACGCGAGGATTCCACACCTGCTGATGATACAGATATTGACAAGGTTTTGAATGCCATACAGGATGCAAATTATCCACTAATTTTCGCAGGTTCAGCAATAATTCATTCAAATGCCAGAAATGAGTTAAAACTTCTGGCAGAAAAACTGAATGCCCCCGTGATCGTTTCCCGTTGTGCTAAAGGTGCATTGCCAGAAGATCATCCATCCGCATTGCAAATCTGTTATGGATATTTAGGACAAGAAGCACTCAAACATGCTGACTGTCTTATCGGTATTGGACCACGGTTCACATCTATTGATACACGTAGTTGGACTTTAGAATTACCCCATCCTTTTATCCAAATTGATGAGGATGAAAATGAGATTGGACGCGAATATCCGTGTGATATAAGCGTTGTTGGTGATTTAAAACTTACTCTACAGGCGTTAATAGAAGATATATCAACAGATGGCAATCAATGGGAAACCGTACTTCCAAAACTTCGCAATAACTTTGATACACAGCCTCCACTACCAATCCTTCATGAACTGCAAGATATTCTACCACGGGATACCATCTATTCTATTGATGTACATTCCCTTGGATACGCATCTTTTGCTGAATTTCCTATATACGATCCACGCACCTTTCTTTATCCGAATATCGGTGTAGCGTTAGGATATGGTTATCCTGCTGCCATTGGTGCTAAAGTTGCTTATCCTGATAGGACTGTTATCTGTTTTAGCGGGGATGGTGGTTTTCTTATGGGAGCCATGGAAATGGCAACAGCAATGAAATACGGTATCAATGTTATAGCAATTGTTATTAACGACGACGCTTTGTCCGCCATTAAAGGATCTCAATTGAAAGGGTTTGAAGGTCGTACGATTGACACCGACCTACAGAATCCAGACTTTGTGGAATTAGCGAAGTCATTCGGGGTGTACGCAAAGAAGGTTGAAAATTTAGAAGATTTTAAACCTATCTTGGAGGAAACTCTCTCAGTTGAACAACCCGCACTTATAGAAGTTATGATGCGTGAACATCAAAATGAGATAATTGATTCTATTGGATGGTTGAAGGCTGATGCACTTCGAGAAAGTTGATCCTCTTAATTTAAGGGTAACAACACCATTTTAATATTCACCACGGGCGTTCCAACCCGGATACTGTTCTTCCAAGGCATTTAATGTTTGAGGTGTGTAATAAGGATGTCCCGCAGGTGGAAACCGAAATACCTCTCGTTCTGCTGCTGTTAATGTACCGATGAATTTAGAGAATTCACCATGTCTACCTTTGTCTGTGTAGTGGCGAAATCCTTCCCAAACATGGTCTGCACGGCCTAAACCGAAACCCCACGTAAAACGTTGACCATCTTCCCGTAGATAATCACTTGCTGAATGGAACGTATAGTTGCTGAAAATGCAAAGAGTTCCACCTTTACATACAAGTGGTTCATAATGAGTCGTATCACGTCCATATTTATTGGCGAGTAGTCTCAAAGGTGCTTGATCTTCGTCAACATCTTCAAGGTGTACCCAAAATACAAGCTGTCCAAATTCTGGTGCTGACTCTGATTGTGGTAACAAGGAGTTATTTCCATTGTCAATATGCAGGCCAGCTGCGTCACTCCCAACACCGCCACCTTTGAATCCTGGATAACGTGCAATCATACAACCTGCCCGAAACTGTATATGTTCAGTTTTCAACCACTTCCGAGCGAATCCCCATGCATCGTGATCAACAATTCCACGGAGTAAAGCCATCTCAGATGATGGGAATTCTGTTAAGATGGCTCTCCCTTGAGGTGGATCATCTTTAACATCATCCCATATTGGAAGCACACGCCTTTGTGCCGCTTGCATCTCTGTAAGTTGCTCACCTGAATAGTAGTCTGGAACAATGAGATATCCTTTCTCTGCAAATTCGTCGAAATGGGAATCGGTAAATTGTATAGGCATATCTACCTCCATAATGTTAAAACAGTAATATGACACATTAAAAAAATATGCTGACGAACTTTGAATTCTAAAGTCCGTCAGCATACTGGACTCCCCCAGACGGACTCGAACCGCCGACACGATGGTTAACAGCCATCTGCTCTACCGACTGAGCTATGGGGGAATATTACATCGTAAATTATACATCAAGTGGTAGATGTTTGCAAATTAAATTCTATGTTTCATGTCAATTTACTTAGCACCCACAAACAATTTTCTTCCATCAACACCATGTATGCCTTCCGTCTCATACCCATCACGACGCCACCATTCTATGCCACCCATCAATTCTTTGACATTAAAACCTAACTTTGCCATGTTTAATGCACCTTTCGTAGAAGCATTACAACCGATACCATCACAATAAGTGACATACAACTTTGATTTATTCAACATACTTGTTGTATCTTCATTCATTGTTCTGTGAGGAATATTGATAGCAGTTGGTATGTGTTCTAACTCATACGCCTCTGGTGAACGTGTATCAATGACGACTATATCTTCGCCGTTATTCAAAGCTTCATATAGATCCCAAGAGTCTGTCTCGTAATTTAGTTTTCTATTATAAAATTCTATTTGATCCATAGTTGTTCAATATACCGTTTATAATACCATTTTGTCAAATTGAATTTATTCTGGAATACACCCCAGAGTATACCGACAACAATACACCCTAACTGACAAAAAAATGCAGTCCATGCAACAATTGTGAAGATAGGATTTCTATCATAGTATTTTGAATCAAAATAGTCATATAAACCGGGATGTGGACCAATTTCAGCATGTTGGGATCCTACATTTTCACCTGTAAAATGGAAAATACCTGCTATAGCTATAAACCACACAAACCCCATTATGATTCCCACTAAAATCCTAAGAAGCAGAATTCCGATAAATCGAAAATTTCGAATGAGATTATGTATAAACATGATCTTACCCTTATATTGAAGAAATTCTCTGAAGACTGATTACTGAGATGGATTTGGGGAAATATTCTTCAATAATTTATAGGTTATACCATTTCTATAGATGTTTATCCATGAACAGTTGTAATTTATGTCTTGAAATACTGAACTAAACTAATAGTCTATGCTACATTAAAAGACTCTAATTTTCAGAAGTTGTTGTACGGGTTGGTATGATGGGTTGAGCCGTAAGCCTTATCTACTTGGATCTTGGCATCCGTCAACACGCCAGTTTCCATGTGGCTTTGTGCAAGATTGTAATGAGCGATGGCATGGTTCGGTGATGATTTCAGTACTTTCTTGAATGCTGCTTCGGCTTGTTGATATTGCTTATTCGCGAGGAATATGATACCGCGTTCCAACTCTGTGTCAATATCAATATCATCTGCTATGGTCGGTGCTTTCTCTTTTTCAGGAGGGATCGTTGGATTAGGCTGCTTTGGAGTCTCTTCCTGCTTTGGAATATCTTCTTTTTCAATAGGTTTTTCAATCACATCAGTCTGTTCCGTGGGAACAACTACCTGCGGCGTTGTGGGTATACTCGGTTCAATGGCTTGTAAAAAGGAGAGTATAGGTTGGTAGGTTATATCAATCCGTAAGGCTTCTCTTGCAGCGTCTTTTGCATCTTGTAGTCGTTGCTGCTGTAAGTAGGTAATGGCGAGGGCATGATAGGCTTCAATAAAATTTGAATCAAGAGATATAGCCAACTCAAAGTGTTCTACTGCCTCATCGTACTGTCCTTCTCTGAGATATGCGTTCCCCAGTGTGTAGTGTCCATCTCTTATTTCGTTCATAGTACTTGTGAACCCTGTTTGTTTTCAGTACATTTTAACTTCACCTCTTGGTCAACAGATTCTATTGTCAAATGATAAAAAATAAAAATAGTAAAGTGTCCCCTGAAGTGTACTAAACTGTTCTATCCTGTTAATGAGTTGTGCCTATCAACTTTACGTCAAGTGTCATTAAGTCGTAATGCTTGTATCAGGTGTTACGTAACGTAGTTTCGGATGTGATACGGTTGTGACAATGACCGAGTCATGCAACGCGGATCATACTTTCTACCAACTACTTTGAATGTATTATAGCATTAAGGCGACAAAAGGGGTAGAAATCAGACAATCCATTTTCCGCATTTAGTATAATTCACTTTCAATCTAAAGTGTACCAGTTGCGTCTTCTATTATGTCTTTACTTAAAAATAGCGTATAGGTAATTGCACTTAGTGAAAGTTGTCAAAGAAAAGACGGGATTTCTTTTTAAAATCCCGTCTCAATTACCTGTTTTACTTATATCTGCTTCTTAACTAATTGCAGTAACTACTTTTAGAAACGGCTAACCATTGGAAATGGATGCAATTATTCATCAAGAGCCAATCTGAGCGTAGATCGTTAATCATATTATTAGATATATTCATATTGTTGTAACTTTCTTTAAGTTCCAACTTCTTATATGCTTCGTAATCTATTTTCAAATTGTTAAATGTAGTTAAGTAAACACGAAAATCATTAAGTAAATTGCGAACTAATTCATATCCGTATCTTTCAATGACTAACATTAATGAACCAGGTTTTAATAGGTTCACTATTCGCTTCATATTCATCAAAAGTTGCTGGTTATAATTACAACCAGAACCAGGTATTTCGTTTAGACAATTTTGTATAACTACCAAATCTGATCTTCTCACCACATCAGCTGCATTCGGATGCAAAAAGCTACCAGATGGTGCAATAAGATTTGTCTCAAAGAAATAATCGGGTTTCATAGCAATTTGCCACTTAGTTTTATCAAGTACAGCGGATGAGATACCTATTGTGTTAGGTTGTATTTTTTTCAAGTAATGCATAAGTCCAAATAACTCAGGGGATGGACCCCCACCAAAGAAAGAGACATTCAATGCATTAGACCTCAAAAGTTCTAAGGAAGCGGTATGGAGTAAATCACCATTATTTCGTCTTGAAAGCGAGTCAAGGACAAAAGGAATTAGTACCGCATGCGGTATAAAGTATTTCATCAAGTATACTTTCTGAAGTTGGATATTTGTGTAGTCAATTTCAACGTATTGTTTTTCTTCTGGTTTATAACTACTCCACAATGCTGCGGAGATTGACTTTTGGTTTTGCATTTTATCGTAGTATTTCTTTATTAGCGATGGATATCCTGAGATGATATAAGGAATTACCTCATCATAAAAGTATTTATTTTTTGCATTCAATATTTCGTTCATTGTTTCTCCAAATAATTCGAAAAGTTAGGTTTATTCTTGGACCTATTTTCCGGGTCCGTTTTGGTATTTGGTGTAGCCAGTGGTGTTGTGTACTTCCTGACATTTCAAGATAACTACCATCTGGCAAATCTTTGTTTAATTTTAAAGTTTTGTCTGTTTTATGTTTTAGTTGAAATGTCCTGACATCACCGAAACTGACTGAACCGATGATAGGGTTTTTGTTCAACTCCGATTCATCGTCGCTATGCCAAGAGACACTATCTCGTTCATTTCGGTAGTAATTGAGTAAAACGCTATTGAACGTTACATTTGATACCTCCTCAATTTTTCGTTTTATTTCTAATAATGTTGGTGTCCAAGGTTCAGGTTCAACAGTTATACCTGAGTACATGTATGTTTTTCCAGCATCCCCAAACCAAGCAGTTAACCGAGGTATAGGGATAATTTTACCATGAATTCTTATTTCCTCCTGTTTCCATTTAACATTTTCTTTTAGCTGTGTAAAAAACACCTCGCTTTCTTTAGGTGAAAATAGGAACGGATAAAAACGTAATATTCCGTCCTTGATTGGAATTTCTTCAAATTCGTTTGAATTTTCTGGGAATAACTGATTCATCATTGCTCCCTAATTGTTTCGATAATCAGGCCAATTGAAACTTGTCATAACTCAAAAAACGTTGGATACGTGTTGTAATATGTGAAAAACAATGTCTATAAACTAACACTATTAGAAGACCTTAACTAGAAAATCCTTATTCGTGAATCTTTGCTACAACAGCGGAATGACAGTTAATTTTAGACGGAACCAGAACCCATGGTGCATTTGTCTGTTCTTGTTCGGATAGAACCTCAATGTCAATAACATCTGGATCCACTGTCGAAATCCATTCCCGGATTTCTGTATTAGACGTAAAATAAGGTTCATCGGAAATTTGAGCTGTCTTTATTTCTAAATCCGCCTCTACTTTGGTGATTTTATTCTCATCTGAATCTCCCCATTTATCTTCAACAACAGTTATGCTTTTAAAAGATTCTGGTCTTTCATGTGAAAATTCTACTTTTACATCACCTACGTAAGACCTACGGTGGTGTGGTTCAGATTTTAGTTTTCGGCATGCCTCTTGAATTTCTGAGTAAATATGCTCCGTTAACTGACTGGGCAACCTTTGTAATTCTCCGATAAAACTATTGAGTTTTTGACTTCCTCTTTTCCCCACGATTGCATCATACCAGTCTTTTATATTGTTATCAGTTATCTTTAGATCGTTAATAGCTTTAACAAGATGATCTTGGATTTTATTATTTTGTTCACCTTCAGATGTAGTGTCAGTATTAATTAATTCTGCATCAATAATCGCATCAATTACGGCAAAATTTTTAAACTTTTCACGGACGTTTTCTTTTACTTCGTCTATTTGATCCTTAATTGCATTAAAATTGCTCATTGGAATATCCTCCATACAAAAATGCTGTCAATATTGTATTGATACACTAACGGGTATCGTTCGTAAGTTCGTTCTAATCTGTTTGAAGTAGTTGGGGGGCAACACAAGGTGTCTCACTAACAACCCGCCAAACGAACTTATGATTAGTATATCGTAATTAGAAAGCATTTGCCATGAAAAGACAGTATTTTGAATCCCAAAACTACTTATTATGTAAAAAATATAGTTTAATCAAAATAAGAGTGAGACACGGATATGATATTCGAAGATCTATCACGTCTTTGAGTTGGAAAGTGAACAGTATTTGATATTTCTTGAGTGTACCAACATTGGTGTGAATGTTATAGGTGTCGTGATTAAAGCGGTCGATCTTTTCATACCCTGTGTCATCACAAAGTTCAGTGGCGGTGAGAAGGTTTACCTAAGCGTCACGGCTTCAAGGCTATCATAGTTAACAAAATCAAGATGTTTAGCTGTTTTCAAAGGAAGTGGCGTTTCTTCTCACAGGTTTATTCGTCTGGTAGTGCTTTGAGTACCCATCGTATAGTACCATACAGTATCAAAACAACACTGGCAAACAAAACACACCAAAATGCTTGCGCAATATAATTATCAAAATCACGATAATATTGATCATCATAACCAACAATTAAACCGACAATCCCAGCAATAATTGATGGAAACGTACAGACTCTATACGTAAATCTTCTATATTTCTCGTCAAGAAAATACTTTTTCATTTTAGAAACCACTCACTTTGCCTTTAGCCAGTGTTTATTGGAGGGTGTATACTAAAGGATTCGTCCAATTATACGGATTAAGAAGATTTTATCAACCCCTGAAACACCAATCAAAACCCAATGCTTTAGATTTGGGATGTAGACAGAAAAACTTGACTTCGTTGAAAACTTCTAATATATTAACCTTAATGGATAAGAATGTCAGGCCTACCTATCTGGTAAAATCCTACCCTTATCAGGAACCTAAAACAAGGAGCATTTATTATGTTAGACAAAAAGACCAATTCAAACAAAAAACAGTCCAAAAATAAAAAAAGGATTGCAACACCTAAACGGAAAAAGAGGAAACACAATCCCTATATGGTTGCGGGGGGTGGTACAGAGGGAAAAGTAACTTACACTTATCCCACCGGTAATTCTGAAGATTATTAAAAATAAAAAAGTGTTATCAAACGTTCTTCTAAAAACCCCACCCTTTAGACTTGAAAGTATGTCAATTGACTCTCTGTAAATTGGTGTCCGATTGGACAATGTTTGTGGTATTCATCATTTTTTGGTTTAGTGGGTTCGTATATAACCGTTGTGATTTCCTGTCAGTGTTGCTATCCATTACTTCTTTATGGCACTCTACCTAATACATTGCCCTGTTTGTCACCTATAACGAGTATCCCATTACCATTATCATTAACAGTAAAAGTCCCGACTTTTTTTGACGCTTTGTTAAATATGCCAATCTGGGCAATGTTATTCTTGGATTCTAATTTGATTCTTTCTTCAATATCCACGTGAGCACCATTCGCATGGGCGTGTATCTCAAGTCCTGATTGAAAAACACCCTCTATGGCACTTTTTGCGTGAACCCATATGAAACTTCCTAATTCATCAAACGTAGATAATTTGATTGTGTTGGCGCCACTTTTAAGCGATAAACCGCTACTAAGTTTATCAGAACTTAAATGGACTTGACTACCTAAAGTTAGGTCTGCACCATGATCACTGGAATAGAACATGGCATTTATGAAACCGTCTTTGTCGTATAAAGTAACGAAAGCCGTATCTTCATTATCACCTAAACTTAAACTGATTCGTTTCGTACTCTTTTTATCAAGAATTTCCAATTCTCTACAAACGATTTTATCAATCACTTGTTCATCTTGTTGTGCATGTATAGTACCATCGCCCAGTGAAGCAAGGATGTATCCTGCGATTGTAAATAGACACCCGATGAGCATATAGACTAACTTTTGTTTGAATTTCATGAGTTGATCCTTAGATTTGTTTCATAGTAGTTTTCATGATATCATACCATTTCTAATTGAAAATGTCTCTTTAATGTACCACAAACTATTAGTTTGTGACGCATTAGATTTACATTTCACAAAAGTTTCTAATGCAACACTATTTTTTAGAAATGGTATCACATTTACATCAGATAAGAGTCTAATGGTTTTAGCGAGGCGGTAAATTTCCTGTCCATTCACCAGCGTCATTAGAAACTCCCACAAAACCTCCATCGGGCCCGGCTCCTATGCGAGTAACGCGTAGGCCTGCATTGTTCCAGTTTTGCACAAAACCTCCATATAGAGCGGCATCTATGCGAGTAACGCGTAGGCCTGCATCATTAAAAACATCTATACTACCGCCAAAAGAACGATTACCAAGACTTTTAACAAACATGCTCACAGCGCGTTCGCCTTTATTATTTGAGATTTGCACAACACCGTTTCCATTTTGATTAGACCCTATGGCAGTAACGACTTGCCCTGCGTTGTTATAGGTTTCCATAACACCGCCATATTCATTAAAACTTATACTACCAAGAATTTCACCTGCGTTGTTTAGGTTTGCCATTATTCCGCCTTCTTCATCAGCACCCATAAGAGCAACCATTTGTCCTGCGTTGTTATAGGTTCGGACTATACCACCATCTTCACCAGCACCTATCAAAAGAATTGTTTGACTACCATTTAAGAATTCCATAATTGGTGTATTGTCAGTTGTTCGTATTATAGCACCGAGAGCCCCTTCGTCGGGATGGATTGACAACCATCCTCCCCCAAGAAGTGACCCAATAGCAACGTTTCTTTTACCTTCTTTGTTATTGACGAGTATAGAACCACCTCCTCCAATGTCTCCGATGGTAACAATGGTTTCACCTTCAGCATTAACAACCCTTATTTTCCGTGTGACAATTTCATCAGAGATCTGTTGTGCTGTTTGGGCTTGGATATTTCCAGTGTAACTTGCGCAACCGATAATATATGCAGTGAAACTGATGAGTGCACCGATTGCCATAAATAATAAACGTTCATAGGTCCGTTTCATTTAGGTTCTCCTTTTTATCAGACATATCCTAACTTTTGTTTGACATTCATTCTTGATACTCCGATTTGTTTGTATTTATGTTTTCAATTTAGATTGTGGGTTCTCTATGTCAATACGAGAGTACTGTGCAAAGACTATTAAACCAAAAGCAGGCAGCTGTGTTGTTAGCACGTCCGCCACCAAACTTATTACCAGTTGTTGTAAGTAGAATTTCCGATTGGAGGATCATCGCAAATCTTGAATGCCGTTACTGCAGCAGCCACTGCTATTGCTTGGCTTATGCTTATTTTACATTCATGTTCAGGAAACTGAACAGACTGCTGAATATGATTATGTAGATTTTTCGCATATTTGTATTGGTATCCTATCGGAGTATGTAACTTGTGTGGATCGAGATGAAAAAGCTGTTTATATTTAAAGTCTGAGCTGTCATACAAACCATTAAGAACTACGCCTTCTAATCTTAATGCATCAGGTTCTGGATGGAACGGAGACGTTACGCCTATGACTGCTATTTCCCGTGCATCAACCCTATACTTAATCAATCCGTCTGCCAAAAGATTTAGTCGCTCAGCAATTGTAGCTTCGGGCCATGAATATGAATCTAACGTGTACGTTTCTTCACACACATAATTGACAATTTTATAAGTCACAAGGGCATAAGAAAGATGGTGTGTTTCTGGGTAAATCCCTAATGCCTTTGTTGGGTAATACATACTATCTTAACGACTTTTGCCAGTTGACTGATTGTTTTTGTTGTTTTCACGGATTATGTATTTTGTGCTATAAACATTTCGTCCCTACGAGACTCAATATAATAGATAAACACGTTTCTATAGACATTTCGTCCCTACGGGGCTCATAAATCTTTATATGATTGTCCTGTTACGCTTAAATTATAATGTTAGTGTATCAATTGAAAATAGTATAACCTCTGTATAAAAAAACCATGCTTCTGATTTCATCTCGTCTTACGGACATCTGTGTGTCTTTGAGTGTGAATATCATCAATTGGAGTATTTTAATCAAGGCAAAGACCACTCTTCAGAAGATGTTTATGTTCTTTCCTTGTGTATACTTTACCTCCAACTAAATCTTTGTCAGTAAAATCGCGAATCAGGGCTGAATCACCACTTTGTCGATTGGTATATTCTGAATATGAAACTAATACCTTTATATTTGCTATCAGTGCTAAAGCGATTATATGCTCATCATCAGATTGGATTTTCCCTTTTAGTTCTTTTTCCTTCTCTTCTACACCATCAGAAATTAGTCGATATTGTCCAGACCTTATTCGTTCCTTAACCCAATTTTCCATTCCACCTCTTTTCCATTCAGTCTTATACTTTTCTGAATTGGAATAGACGATTCTACCATTCTGCCTATTAAGCCAATTTCGAACTGGTTCTAACTCCTCATTTTCTGGATCTCTAAATCGACCAAAGGTATTTGTATCTAAAATTACACACATTTATTAATCCTTAAACCCCATCAGTCGATCAGTTTCTAACAAGAAGAAATCTCTATAGTGCTTTGGAACATTATTTAGATTTCCCATAGCGTCAAAGGTAATGTTATGTACTCTTACAGTAGTCCTTTTCGGTTCAAAATAAATCAAGGAAACATCATCAGCTTTTATATTCCGCTTTCTTATTTCAATCCGTGCCCGATCAATCATATAATCACTATGGGTTTCTACTATATATGAACAATTACCTTTACTTGCTAAATTTGCTAATAAAGATGAAAATTCAGCTTGTGCTCTTGGATGTAGATGTACTTCAGGTTGCTGCAGTAATATATAATCAGAATTATTGCTCTTCTTAGATTTTTGTTTTGTACTTGGGTTTATAACCTGTACTAAAAGCGGCAATATTTGACTGATCCCGTACCCAACATCAAGGATATTAGATGTAGGTCCCGATACTTTGAACTGAAGTTGAAATGGACTGCCAAGAGAACGTCCGAAATTTTTAATTTTAATATTCTGAAACAGTCCAGAACTTTTGCCAAATTCAATCAATTTTTCCTTAAGTGTATCCCAATCATTTTTTTCTGTTGCTTCAATCCTCATTAAGTACATAGGAATATCACTGCCTTCTGGGTCCATACTAATTCTGGATGGATCATAAGTGCGTTTAGGACTTGATCGAACGGGTGCCGTACTAAAAATCGATAAGTTTTCGACATTTCTAAATGGTTGAATATATCTATCTTTAACTTTATACTTTTCTGTCAAATAAGTTGTCAAACTTGTTTTTTCTTCCGTCTCCCGCAGTAAAGATCGAAATATAGGGAAAAAATGAAAAAAATTAAAAATATCTGAAGGAATATGAATTTGATATTCGTTGTTTTCCTCATTGATAACATTCACACGAATTTCTTGTTCATCGTTCTCTTTAGGTATGAACTCTATCCTTCCATCAACAAGGTCCATAGTCATTGAACCTAATATTGGTTCAATTCCTTTTTCACTTTCGATAAATTCAACAGTAAGTTCTATATTTTCATTTTCATAAGGATACGTGACACCAAGTTTAAAACTTTTTTCTTTTTTTCTACTATTTCTTACAATATCTTTAAAGGTACCCATAGAGTGTGGGTCAAGATTAAAGTCTATAGATCGAGATTGAAAGAAGTCTACTAATACTTTAAAACAAGCGAGCGCGGTTGTTTTACCTGTACTGTTCTCACCTACAAGAAATGTCAATGGTCGTATTTCCAGAGTTTGTTTTTCTCCGAAACACCGAACGTCTTCCATTCTAAATTGTTTAATGCTCATAGGCACACCTTGGTTCGTTTATCAGAATATTTATTCCATTTTAATTGGACATGAAACTTTGGATAATTAGTAAAAAATGACATTTCGCCTTGAATCAAGAAATCACTGAATGGCATAAAGTCATACCCTGGCAATCCCTGGGAATTCCATTTAGAGATTCCCAGGGTGCCATTGGCTGGTTGATATTGTAAAGTAGTACAGATTAATTTACTGTCTTATCTTTTTTAAATTACCCCAGGTAGTTGTCAACTTTCCTTCAGAAGATACAGATAAAGCTTCTTCAAGACCGTTATCCATTATATGAGTAAGATCTTTATCCGCTAAAGGTGTGTTAAAGACGGCTACCTCATCAAGAACGCCAGTAAATGTCCAACCTGGATCTCTCCATGATGCCAAACGAATATCACTATTGTCTTTATCATCCGGTTTTCCAACATCTTTATCAGCAACAAATTCACCATCTACATAAAGCATCAGTGTATTCCCATCATGTGTGATAGCAACAAAACTCCATTCGTTCATTTCCCATGCACCGCCACGTACATTCGTCTGAGCTTGGTCAGCATTTACAGCAATACTTGCATAGAAATCAGTAGGACCGATTTGTATGGTTGGATTATGCCAATCCCGTTCCATTACACGGGTATTTACATTCGGTGGTGCAGCCGTCGGTTTTATCCAGAGTAGGTAAGTAAAACCATCAAAAACATCGTCAATTGACTCACTTGGAGGTATTTCGACTTTTGCAGAACCATCAAAGTCAAGTGCTTTTCCAATTTTACCATCTGTCCATTCTGCTCCATTAATTTTACCATCATTTCCATTACCCGAACTGTCTTTAATATTTCCACCTTGACCTTCATCCAGTAGCCAAATACCTACGATAGAATCAGGATCAATATTAGCGTTAATACTAACGATGGAAGTTGACATCATAATTGCCAAACATAATAAAACGATTATCTTCTTCATTGTAGGTCACCTCTTCAAATTGTGAGTTCTGTAGTAGAACATTCATAATAATAGTTCTAACCTGAAACAAAACTTATCTGTTATATTCTTCCCATAGTGCTCGATAGAAATTCATCACACGAACAGGATCTGAGCTGCCTGCGATTTCTGCCAATGTATAACCTGAATAACCAGATTCTTTTAATAATGTAAATAGTTCACGCCAAGGGTATTCACGACGATGTAGTTCTGTAATGTGTACTAAGCCGATTTTCCCTGTAACGTAATTGAAATTATTCTTAATTGATCCATCTTCTACTTCACCAAAGTTAGAATTCCAACAGACATACACATTTTCATGATCAGCAACATCAATGATAGTTTTGATATGCGGTAATTCAGAAGTTCCGCCACCGTGAACTTCCAAACGAATCTCTACCCCGATATCTGCTGCGAATTCACCACATTCCCGTAATGCCAATCCAATTTGTTCCAATGTCTTTTCAACAGGCACACCATCTGGAAGACCATTCGGACGCACTTTAACTCCAGGAGCACCCACATCAGCCGCTAACTGAGAATATTCTTTTGTGCCATCTATATTCTTACGGACTGCATCTTGGTCAGTGGAATGATAATCAAAGGCAGACCCTAAACCTGCAATTTCGATAGGTGAATCGGCAAACTGTTTTTTTACTGCTTCCCGTTCACTCGCAGAGAGTTCGACTTCTACACCATGTGCATGGGTGGTGCGTAACTCTACCCCAGAAAAACCTGTTTCCGTACAATTTTTAATAATTGTGGGAACATCCCAATCTTTTGCCATATTATATGTAACTAAGCCAAGTTTCATAAAATCTCCTTATTCAAATAGTTGTATCACTGGACAGGAAAATCCTTCAACAACATCTTCTCCCGTCAACGTGTCATTTCGTGTAAGCAACTGAATATCAGTTTCTGAACGATATACCGTTACCGTTTTCGCAATAGGTTCGATAACCCACACAAGTCGTGTACCTGCTTCCAGATATGCAAGTGCTTTTTGAACTACTTTAGATTGAGAATCAGATCGAGACACGACCTCAATAGCAATATCTGGTGGAATAGAAAATGCGGTCTCCCGTTCTTCAGGTAGACGTGAAGCAGAAATATACGCAACATCTGGTATTAGCATACGGTCACCAATCTGAAATCCTGTGTCTGATGTATAGACGCGTCCTAACTGATTTGTTCGAACATGCGACTGCAAATACCATTGAATGTTAGAGCTAATATCCCCATGTACTCCTGAAGTCGGTGGCATCGGTATTAATTCTCCTTCCAAGTATTCAAACCCTTCTAAATCGCTCTCAAGAAATTCATCTAAAGTCATCCCGTTGTACTCTGATGTAAGGATTTCCTGATTTAATTCTGCAGTATCTTGTGTATTCATTTATTTTACCCTATAAAGTCTGTAATTTGGAATATATAGCCATACCAAAAGTCACATCTCTTCTGTAGGAGGGATTCCGATCCCGATCCTTCAAGACCCTGTTCCCATCCCCGGCGGAATCCGAGAAATCTAGGGTGTAGACAGTAAACACCTCTTTGTACCACAAACTGTTAGTTTGTGATCTAACCCCTTACCCTCTCCAAAAACTCTTCTCAACGTAATCCGTGTAATCCGCGATTCAGACACAAAAACACCTAAGGTAACAATTTATTTACACACCCCATGTATTCCAAATTGTTTGTCTTGTACCTTTATCTCTGCTATAATACTTGTAAATTCATACTGTAGGAGAACACATCATGGCATATGCACTTGAAGATGAATTTGGTGATATAATTGGTAAAGCACGAAGTGGACAGAATATGTCTCAAGGTGAAGTAGCAAAGGCATCAGAAATCACTGAGTCGGATCTGTCTCGTATGGAGAAGTATACCTTAAAACCAACAGAGGCGCAAGTATATAAACTCGCTGAAGTACTCAATTTAGATGGCGGAAAATTGCTTGCAATTGCTACGGAACAGTGGGAACCCCTCCCAGTGCAACAACCCACAAAAGCACAACTTGAGGTCGTTACCATTAGTGCTCCTGTCGGTGGTTGGCCAGTTAATGCATACCTCTTAATTTGTAAAGCAACCGATGAGGCTGCAATAATTGATACAGCCGCACATCCTGATTTGATATTGGAAGTCTTAGACACACATAAAGTTAACCCTACTGCCATTCTGTTAACACACTCACATGGTGATCACACCAACGGTTTACCTCAGTTACAACGTGCCACGGATTGCCAAACATATATCCATAAAAACGAACCAAAACCTCAAACCGCTACCAATCTAAAAGAACTGGCGCATTCAGATGTAATTAGTATAGGACAACTCATGGTCACTGTCGCTGATACACCTGGACATACTCCCGGCGGTTGTAGTTTTGTAACCCAAACAGCAGCTTTCGTTGGTGATGCCATTTTTGCTGGCTCAGTCGGTGGTCCTAAAATCTCTTATGAAGATGAGATTAATAGTGTAAGAGATAATATACTTTCACTGCCTGATGACGTACGTCTGTTCCCGGGTCATGGTCCCCCAACGACTGTTGGTGAAGAAAAATCACACAATCCGTTTTTCTAAATCCCTCCTCCTAATGAAGATTTTATTTAACAGTAGGTTGTGAGGCTTATATATTGCTATCCTATCTAATCCAACGTTTTCTCTCCATCGGTCTATCGCTCCTTGGAGTATCTCTCCTTGTTTTCTTTATGGTGCATTTGATTCCCGGTGATGCTGCACTCACCATTGCGGGGGAACGCGCAACAGAAGAAATCCTAACACAACTCCGAGAAGACATGGGTCTTGATAAACCGCTGTATCAACAGTATGCAAAATACTTGTGGGATCTCGTCAGACTTGATTTGGGACGTTCATTTAAGTCAAAACAGAATGTTATTGATGAAATAAGACAGTATTTCCCAGCAACAGCGGAACTAACCCTTGCTGCAATGTTGTTTTCTATACTATTTGGCATCACTGCGGGAATCATCGCAGCTGTTTATCGTGGTAAGTTCTTAGACTATATATCAATGACAACATCCTTGGCTGGAATATCAATACCTATTTTCTGGTTAGGATTGATGTTGATTTTACTGTTTTCCTATTATCTTAACATTCTCCCCGCAAGAGGACGTTTAGATCCACTCCTAAGTTTAGACCCCATTTTTTCAGACGTCAAAACACCTACGGGATTCTATCTAATTGATACCTTACTTGCAGGAAACTTCGCTGCCTTTAAAGATGCAGTAAAACATCTGATACTTCCAGCCGTAACATTAGGTACAATTCCGTTAGCAATAATTGCTCGTATGACACGGTCAAGTCTGTTAGAGGTTTTGAACCAACCGTATATCACAACCGCTTATGCGAAAGGACTTTCAAAGTGGGCAGTGATAATCAAACACGCATTAAAAAACAGTATGGTCCCTGTATTAACTATCATCGGTCTTGAGTTTGGTTATCTCATGGGGGGTGCAATATTAACTGAGCATATTTTCTCATGGCCAGGTCTCGGGTCATGGTTGCGTGAGTCCGTTGAAGCGCGTGATGTCAAAGCCGTGCAAGGTGGTGTATTATTCGTATCTGCACTTTTTATGTTCGTCAATCTTATTGTCGACCTATTATATGCATATTTTGATCCACGCATCCGGGTAGGAGATGAAACACAATGAATACACCAACTACTCCTACAGGACAACAACGGATCGTAAGGAAATTAATACGGCATCCGTCAGCTACAATCGGTGCGTCGATAATACTCTTTTTCATTATCGTTGCGATTTTAGCACCGTTAATCGCTACCCATGATCCTATGAAAACGAATGTTGTTATGCGACTTAAAGGTTTTTCAGGAGAACATTACCTTGGCACCGACGGTATAGGACGAGATATTTTTAGTAGGATAGTTTACGGTTCACGTATATCTTTAAAAGTCGGCTTCATTGCTATGACTTTTTCACTCGGATTTGGGACACTGTTCGGTGCTATTGCTGGCTATTATGGTGGATGGCTGGATAACCTAATAATGCGTGTGATGGATATGATGCTTGCCATGCCGAGTATATTACTCGCTATGGTAATTGTAACTATCTTAGGTCAAAGTTTAACCAATGCTATAATAGCGGTGTCAATTGTCTATATCCCACAATATGCGAGGATTCTGCGTGCATCGGTTCTGAAAGTTCGGGAATTGGATTATGTTACTGCTGCTAAGGTAATAGGTGCAAGTGACACACGTATTCTACTCACAACTGTTCTCCCCAATTGTATTGCTCCGTTGATTGTGCAAGCAACATTAGGTATCGGTGCTGCAATCTTAGATGCTGCGGGACTCAGTTTCCTCGGTCTTGGTGCTGAGGTAGGTGTACCAGAATGGGGTGCCATGCTCAATGAAAACACAAAGTTCATACGGAAAGCACCGTTAGCGGTAACTGCACCTGGAATAGCTATTTTTCTCATTGTTTTAGGTTTCAATCTTCTTGGAGATGCATTGCGGGATGCACTTGATCCGCAAATAGATTGAGGTGTTACTATGTTTAAACCTGAATATGGTTATACACACCATCACATGGAACAACACATGAAGAACTATTGATATTGATCTAAAGTAGGTTGTTAAATAAAAAAGGGCACGCGAGAGGAAGATATTATATACTGGTTGATGATTTCTAACTGAATATGGTTGATGATTACGCTATGAACCTATGCTGTATAAGTGTTTACATTGGTTGATGATTCGGTTGATGATTTATTCTGTTTTTAGTTAATGATTATGCTTTCATGTCTTACTATGACAGCGTTTAGACAGGTTAATGATTTAGTTAATGATTTGGGTTTATATTTATGCTTCACTGCTATAGACATATTACTCCGCTGGAGCAAGGCCACAACTTACACCATTTCTAATTGAAATGTTTCTTTTTGTAACACAAACGGAGTGCTATGTAAAGATGTACGCTATTGACATAAATACGATTTTCAGTGAATTATACCGCCCCAAAACGATCAGAAAAATAGAGATGTCTTTGAAAACACGACATGAGCCCGACAAAAACTGTCAAAACTATAGTACATATAAGAGGAATTAAACTTATACATTTTCTAAAAAAGCCCTGACAGGAAGGATGTTAAATTATAGTTTAAACTAAGAGATGTCAGTCTCTTTTCATATTGGTTTGAATAGGTGACCAAGGAATAGTTTGACATCTGACACAATCTTGTGTTACCCTTCAAATTGACAACAGCATTTCCAATGGTCCATAAGGATTAACCATGAAAGATAAAAGTTCCGATGATACTTCACATATAGACAGTTTGCCTGAAGACAAACAAGAATCTGAAGAAGACAAGATCAAACTTCTGGATGTCGTTACACTCACAGAAGATATCCCTGAACATAATCTTAAGCGTGGAGAAGTTGGTACAATCGTTGAAATCCTTGCGAAAGGTGAAGCATTTGAGATTGAATTCAGTGATGGCAATGGACAAATGTACAAGTGTACCAGTTTCCTTGAATCTCAACTCACGTTTTTACAAAACAGACCGATAAAAAGAACGCCGCTGCCCAACGTATCATCAAAGCAATGGCAAAACCGCCACATCTCACCGATGAAGACATTGAAGCACTGAATCAATCAATAAAAGAGGGAAAAATACCTGTAAATTTCGATTCACCCGTTGACTTTGATGAAGACGAGGACAATGTATAATATCTACCAATAATCCAAAATACGATAAATTGATTTAACAACTGGAGATTAATGTAAGCGACCGATATTGTACAGATCCAACGGAACGGTGAGTGGTAGATCAAGTAGACAGAAAAAGATGGCGGCTAAGACAGTGAATACAAAAAAGATCAAAGCAACTTACAGAAATGGCGTGATTGAACCGTTAAATAAGATTAACCTTCCTGAAGGACAAGAGCTTGAGATCGAACTCATACTCCCGCCAAAAACGTCTCATGAACTTTCACGCGAAGAAAAAAGAGCATTGATCCAGAAGATGAACGGCTCGATGAAAGGAACCTGGGGAAAGACAGTTGAAGAAATTGACTCTTATATCAAGTCAGAAAGACAATCATGGGATCGCGAATTTTAGATTTCCTTGTATCAAACTCACACATAACATCCGTGTTATTGGATTCCTCTGTTCTCATATACTACCTTGAAGGGGTTGAGCCTTACAATCTTCTTTCTGAAGAAATATTTCAGAATATCGTTGATGAAAACATTAGAGGTCTTCTTTCAGTGATATCGATAACTGAATATATGGCAAAACCACTTGCAGATAAAAAAGAAACAGATGTTGAAAGTTTAAACAGTTTCTCGTCTCATTACCAGTTCAAGTAATTGAAGTCAACTATGAGATTGCAGAATTAACCGGTAAACTTCGATCTCAATATCCAAGTATCTTAACTCCTGATGCTCTAATTGTGGCAACAGCCTTAAAGAATAATTGTGATGTCATTGTTACCAATGACAAGAGACTAAAAAAACTGGAGGTTTATGGGATAACTGTCCTTGTGCTTAAGGATTTCGTTGAGTAACTTTACGTTAATAAACCGAAAAGAATTTTCTTTATCCCTACACTGGAATTCAACGGAAAACACCATATCTATACCCACCACCTTGCTGTTCCCTACCGCCCACTTGAAACCGGCAAGCCCCGTTCCTGCAATCCATCTGAAAAAGACGACAACCTCATAATCCACGGTGACAACCTACACCCCTCAAGGTATTACCTTGTCTTTCGGTTCCGGACAATAGGCAGTATACATATTGGCTTCTTCCCAAATTTCTTCTGTTACCACTAAATTTCTCATCAAATTTTCATGTTTGCATCAGTGGAATGTCCTTGATTTTCACCCAATACTATGATATAATTTGAGTTATCATTGTGTTAAATCGCACTTAGTGGAACAGACTCCTAAGATGGCTGTCTTTCAGATTGAGTTGTGAGAAATGACAAAGAAAAACAATAAAGTAAAACGCAAAAAACGCCCCTTAAATGCAGATCCGAAGCGTCAAGCAGATGCCCAGCTAAGAGGATACCTCTACCAAATCTGGCATAGTGTGAACGCTTGGCTGGACCTTGCCGATGATGAAGTTCTCTATCTGGAAGGCGCGGAAGATTTTGACAGAGTATCAAACGACACTGCCACGGCAACGCAAGTCAAACATACGCAACGGAACATAACGCTCAGATCTCAGGAAGTGAATGACGCAATCAACAACTTTTGGGAATTGCAAGCTAACAACCCAGATCGGTGTGTGAAATTCCGTTTTCTCACTCGCTCCAAAATAGGTATGGAACAAGGAAACCCATTTGGAAAGGATATACCAGGACTTGAGTTATGGCAACGTTGTTCGGGTAATAAGGCATCTATCACAAAAATTTCCGAATTCTTACAGACTGAAGATAAAATATCAGAAGAAGTAAAAGCTTTCCTCAAACATGCAGATCTTGGTGAAATTTATAAACAACTTATCGAACCCATTACTTGGGAAACAGACAGCAAACCTGTTGGTTCTGTTGAACAATCCATATGTAGAAAACTAATTACTCATGGGCATGAATACAAGATTACACCTTCTTATGCCAAGAAAGTCGTTGCTCATCTTCTCAAAGAAGCATTAACAGTTGCAACACAAAAGGATAATCGTGAACTTACCAAAGCACAGTTCCTTGAAATTTTTGAAGAGAAAACAACAATAAGAATTCCAATTCAGCAGCATATTCAGGCACAACAGTTACCTGAATTAGCACATATTCTTGATAATATTAATGCGACATTAATTGAGAATCCATCTGATATTACTATCCAATCTCAACCTCCAATACAGACTGATATAACTCCGCTTTATCCTGATGTAATAGAAAGGACAGAACTTCTCAAAAATATCCAAACTAACCTTCAATCAGAAGGTATAGTTGTAATTCACGGAGGCATAGACAAAGGAAAAACAACCCTCGCAAAATTGGCCACAAATGATATAGCAGGGGATTGGTTCTGGTTGAACTTTACAAATAAAGATCCGTCTTTGGCTGAACAACATCTGCTGCAACTTGCTAATGCAGTAAGTAATCAATCCGCTCAGGTTAACGTAGTCCTTGATGATCTGAATTTACAGCCTCAACAATTGCAGACGTATGAAGAAATTTTAGGTATTGTGGTTTATAGATTATCGGGACGTGGCGCAAAATTGTTGATCACAAGTCAACATAAACCTCCAATGAATCTCATCCGCAGCCTTAACATATCAAAGGCGATAGCGGTTGAAGTCCCAAACTTCACCAAATCTGAAATAAAGCAATTTTCAGCCAAAATGGAGTGTCCACCTGTTGACGCGGAGACTTGGACTGTATTGATTCAAGCGCATACAGATGGACATCCAAGACTTGTACATGCTTGGCTTGTTCGATTGAGTGAAGAAGGTTGGAATGAAGAAAATATAATTACAGGTCTCCTGCAGCCACCCGATGAAGTGGTTGAAGAGCGTGAAGCAGCGCGGCAATTACTTACAAACCTACCAGAAAGTCAACGAGAATTTCTCTACAGACTAAGCCTCATGTTTATTGGATTTACGGAAGACTATGCCCTAAACATTGCCGAGATTCCAGAAGTTATATCCTATCCAGGAGATGTTTTCAGTCAATTGGTCGGACCTTGGATTGATCAAATTGATGAAACATATTACACAATCTCACCTTTATTGCGTAAAGCAGCCGATCAAGTTTGGACAGAAACGAAAATAAAAGACCTTCACGCTTATATTGCCAATGCTATCCTTAAAACAAAGGAAAAGACAAAGGAACTAACCAAGACAGATACCTGGGCTGTACTCACACATAGTATGATAGGGCAAAACAAGGGAGCTTTTATTTCTGTAATTCATGCGTTGATGACTGCTCCACAGGATAATTGGAAAAATGTCTGTCAAGAATTCTCGTGGTTAGTAAGCATTAAAACTGATCCTCATGAAGAATTATTCCCAGGTGATGCCTTTGTAAATCAAATGTTTCGATCATTGCAGTATCGAATTGCAGTTGAGGTAAGACCAGAGTTAGTACCGAAGCTACTTGAAATCTGGGATAAAGAAACCAAACCTTATGAACCACGTCAGTCATACCTGTTATCTCGCCTAATGCTGGCTACAGAAGTATTGAGGTATAACCAAGTGTTACTTCCAGCCAAAAAGATGGTAAGTTATCTTAAAGAAATGATTAATATAAAAGATAGCGACAAAGATATCTGGGAGACCTTCTACAATTCCATGGGGCAATTAGAAGAACATAAAACTGAGAAATCCAACTTTTTCAGTATCCTATTTGGTTTTATCTATGCACGCCGACCTATGTACGCTCCTTTTCTTAGTGAGCTTATTGATGCGTTAGATGAACTTGAACCAAAGACTCGGACATTATTATTGGCTGATTTTGAGGACGATACCATTGACTCCAGAATTCTTACAGATGGTATCTGGCAATCAGAAGCGGATCTTGAAAATCCCAATTGGACAAGATGCCTTCAAGTATTTGACAAAGTAATTGAGAAAACGACCGCTTGGGGGTATCCTCATTTCGCAGCAGCAGCAGCAAGGACTAAAGCCATGATCAGCGATGAAGAATTGCATGAACCTGATACTGCTCATCAAGTTCTTCAAGATTTCGTATCAAAAGTAGGTCCATCCCCAATAATAGAGGAAGAAGAAGCAGTAATATATCTACATCAGGAACGCTATATAGAAGCACTCAATATTTACGAACGTATTCTCCCTGATTGGAATCCACCGTCAGGAAAATTAGACATCATGCCATCAGAAGCATGTCGTAGAGCCGCGATGTGTGCAGCCTACTTGGACGATTGGAAGAAAGCAGCCGCCTTTTTTAAAGATGGAGCAGAAAGAACTCACAAGACTGTGAACGCAGAAAGGTATGTCAGCTTTTGTGCAGACGCAGGATTTGCCTACTTTAAAACAGGGAATATGTTGAAATGCCTAAAGTTTCTGCATCTGGCACTGGAAAATTTTGAGAAACTCCCTCAAAACAATACAGATATTACTTATTTTGCTTTAAAGAAACGTTTAGAACACACCATAAAATGGATACGGCAGGTATGGTACGGGATGGAGAATATCTCTCCGTTACCTTTTGAACCCTCTGTAGGTTTTTGCAGCGATCCTGAGACAAAAAAAGAATTTTTGGATCTCCCTGATTGCCCAATAGGATACACTTGGCTCTATCTATCCCAAATTGAATACAGATTTGGGCATGAAACGACAATTTTTCAACATGCCTTACAAACCAAAGACAAAGAAGAATATCCTTTTTTAAATTATTGGCTTTCTTTCCTTGAAGCACAATATGAGTTTAGAAACAAGACATTTGATAATCTACCACAACGTATTTATCAGTTGGCACAAGTATTTAGCTTAATGAAAAAGCATCAGCAAAGTGGTAGAGGAGCTGTAGAAAAAGGATCTTATCCTATATCTGACTCCGATCTATCTGACTTTGCCTCTGTTGATAACATCATCGCAATTTTTATTGCGGCACTGATTGTTCTAATACGGACAAACAGAGATACACAAGAAATTCTGACTATATGGCGTACAAATTCGTCTGAATTACCTATTGAGGAGAATATATATTCCGCTCTTGATTTAATCCAACCTATATTATTCGGGGATTATAATGATGCTCTTACAGTAATGTATACACCTAACGAAAAAGTTGAAAAACTGCTTGCAGCATCAATAAGGGTTATTCATAATGCAGAAGCCAGTTTGGAAGACCTTCTTTTTGCACACACATACATATCTTCTTGCTTTATTAATAGTCCATGGGTAGAGTTAGTTGTAAATGATTTAGCAATACATCTTTCTTCAAAATGGTTACAAAAAATTAAATTTCGAGCAAAGTTAAAAACTCCCATGATCACGGTATCACAAATAGAGCAAGCTTGTAAGAGTAGTGAATCTGGAAAGAAGAAAATCGGTCAGATACTACTTGCAGTACATCAAGCAGTATCGGTTAAAGTACCGTTATCAGAAGTGTTTTTTGAACAGTTTCGCACTTGGACAGAATCAGCTCAGAAACAGGGACCTGCAACAAGGAAAAACCCCGCTGCACAACGGCTTATCAAAACGATGGCAAAACCGCCACATCTCACCGATGAAGACATTGAAGCACTAAATCAGTCAATAAAAGAGGGAGAAATACCTGTAAAGTTCGATTCGCCCTTTGAAATGGATGAACCTGAAAACAATGAATAAATATCTCTTGGATACATCAACATGTAGTTTGTTGATGAAAGATAATCCCAGAGTAAGAGGGCGTTTAGATTCTTTAGATGAGTCGGACTACCATTTTACTTGTCCCATCGTTAAAGGTGAAATTCTGTACGGAATTGGCAGACTTCCTGCCGGGAAAAGGAGACAAGATCTCGAACAAAGGGCACATAAGCTTTTTGCTGATGTGCAATGTGACCCAATTCCTGAAAATGTTAGTGACACCTATGCCCAGATAAAAGTTGCGGTACAACAGCAAGGAACGTCTTTAGGTGAGTGTGATCTTTGGATTGCTGCGACAGCATTAGCACTTGACGCAATTCTGGTTGCTTCTGATTCCGATTACCAAAGAATAATCGGGTTAGGGTTGCGTTTTGAAAATTGGGAAATTTAACAAAAAGAGAATATTTGACTTGATAGCATAGACGGACCGAAAGGTTTTTCTTTATACCCACACTGGAATTAAAAGGAAAACACCATATCTAAAAATCTATACCCACCACCTTACTGTTCCCTCCTACAGAAGAAATATAAGAATCGGGATTGAAAACTCTACAGAAGAGTCTAAACCTTTAATTGACCTAATAGGCAGAGCGAAGCGAAACCCGATATGCATTGTTCATGTTGGGTTTATCAAACTCAACCCAATCCATATGATAAACTATGAGTAACACACTTCTACAGGAAATTCTTAAAACTAAAAAACCGTGACTACTGATAGGTGTATAAAGTTTATGGCATTAACACACTTTTACAACCACAGGATTGGTATGAGAGTGATATTTTCGAAAATGAAGTTCATACACCTTTTATCATACTCACGTTCTTAGGAACACAATCTATTAGATGTTGTATATTGGTTCCAAGTTAGTGCTTAGTCAAGTGATAATCGATGGGTATAGTCGTTTTAGTTTTATACGTGCATCATCTGTAGTAAACCTCCAACTTGTTTTGGTCTGTTTTTCATTTCTTCTGTTTTGCCATG